>CAVRYQ010000059.1:0-16554 GCA_963725375.1 uncultured Pseudomonadota bacterium
TCCTTGCCGGCGGTTTCAATGTCGAGGTCAACGAGTTTCTGACCATCCACAATGGCGACGCGGAGTTCTTCCGGCTGCGTCGCATTGAATAACATGCGTTTCATATTTTTCTCCCGCGCTCTTACACGGGCAGAACGAAGCTACGCGCCGCTTGGCGCGCGAGAATTTGGGTCGTGCAAACTGTTAAGTGAGTTGTGATGACGACGGTGGTTCAAAATTATTATTCTCGTTTTAGCTTGTCTGTATCTGCATGCCGCCAGTATTTTAAAGAGGGCGACACGCCAAAATTTATCTGCTTTGGTGCTTAGAGCGCGCAAATCAATTACCATCACTGCTTGTTTCCGGTGAGCGAGATAACCGGGCTGGGCTGCTTCGTAGGCGGCTTGATTGCCTGCCTTAGGTTGGACGGGAAAATGATGTATCCCGTTTCACGAAGGCGCACACGCGAGGGCGGAGTATATTCAAAATGAGTGGTTTGAGCAAAGAATCCGTGAGCTGGATCGAAATCGACGAGTGCAGCGAAGGCCAGCGCATCGATAACTTCTTGTTCCGTCACCTGAAAGGCGTGCCCAAGAGCCACGTCTATCGCATCCTGCGCGGCGAAGTAAGGGTAAACAAGAAACGCATCGACCAGACCTATCGCCTGCAAATGGGCGAAGTGCTAAGGATCCACCCATCCGCGTGGCAGAAAAGCCCGAAAGCGAGTTCATACCGGCCACGTAATTCCCCGCCCTGTACGAGGATGAAGCGATCCTTGCCATCGACAAGCCCGCTGGCACCGCGGTCCACGGTGGCAGCGGGGTGAGTTTCGGCGTCATCGAACAATTGCGCAGCGCGCGTCCGCAGGCCAAGTTCCTGGAACTGGTGCATCGACTTGACCGAGAAACCTCAGGGGTATTGCTGGTGGCGAAAAAGCGCTCTGCGTTGACCGGGATGCACGAGATCATGCGCGAGGGGAACAGCGACAAGCGTTATTCCACACTGGTGCTGGGGCAGTGGAGGAATGCAAAACAGCATGTAAAGCTGCCCCTGCACAAGTTCGACACGCCGCAGGGCGAGAAGCGCGTGATGGTGCGCGAGGACGGGCAGGCATCGCATACCGTCTTTACCCTGTTGAAGAGCTGGCCGGAATTCAGCCTGCTGGAAGCGCAGCTCAAGACCGGTCGCACTCACCAGATACGCGTGCACAGCTCGCACCTGGGCTTTCCCATCGCGGGTGACGACAAGTACGGAGACTTTGTGCGCAACAGGGAATTGATGAAACGGGGGCTGAAACGAATGTTTTTGCATGCCCATTCCGTTGCCTTCAACCATCCCCTGACGGGTGAGCCGCTGGTTGTCAGCGCGCCGCTGCCACCTGATTTGCAGAATTTCCTGAACAAGCTGGATGTTGCCGCTGCCTAAGTTTCAGGCAATCCTTGCCGATAACAGGGTTGCAGGCCATCCGGTGCGACCGGCCAGGAGGTGTGATGCGTTATGTGCCCACTATTTCGTCAACGACGGCGAGTACGACCACCCGCCAGGTGAGGGCTTTGTCCGCGGCACCAGCGGTGAAACCGGTATTTCCGCGCGCGCAGTCTGACCATCCTTCCGGCGGGCGAACCGCGCCTCAGCATGAGTCCGTGGCGCCAGCCGCGGAACAGGAACGGCGTACCGTTGTCTTCGAAGATCGCCGCAAAGCACGTCGCCGCGTGAACCATTTGCCCGTGCTGGTTGAGTTGCGCTCGGGGGTGGAGCGCCGCCGTCACAATCTGCGCGAGGGCGACATTACCGAACACATCGACGAGACTGTGTGATGGTGGGCTAACGTTTGCGCGCTAAATAGATCGTTACTTCTTCCCGGTCGTGATATAGCTGCCTTGCTTCCAGTTGGTAGCGGATGCCCTTATTGTTGAGCGCTGTGCGTATGCCGTCGAGCGCAGCGCTCAGCGCCATGACGCGCTTCTTCATCGGCAGCTTGAGGTTGAAGATGGCGCTCCGGGCATGGCCGCCTATGATCCATTCGGTCACTAGGGTCGCGACACGCTGCGGTTGTTCCACCATGTCGCACACCAGCCAATCCACCGGTCGTTGCGGGCGAAAGCGGAAACCGTCCTCGCGCCGATGCTTGATGGACGGATGTGCTGCCGCAGCGCCCTTGAGCGGGCCGTTATCCACGGCGGTGACTTTCAGCCCGCGCTGCACCAGTTGCCATGTCCAGCCGCCGGGTGCGGCACCGAGGTCGACCGCTGTCATGCCCGGTTTCAGCCATAGCGCCTGTTCCTTTTTGTCGAGGAACACCTCGAACGCTTCCGCGAGCTTGAGATACGAACGGCTAGGCGCATCGCTCGCCATGCTGACGCGCTGGATGCCGTTGAGCGCGGCAGAACTGTTGTGCGGATCGCCGCTGGCAATCAATGCACGCTGGTTGTCCGGAAAGAAGATATGCAGCCGCGGCAGGGCAGGGTCTTCCGCAAGGCGCGAAGCTTTGCGCAACTCGTCCTCCAGTAGCGCCTGGAAGCGCCGCGTAAAGCCGGACAGCGTCTTGCCGTCGTTGGTATCCGGCACTTCCAGATACACAGCGCTGAATCGTTCCGGCGATGCCGGGATCGCCGCCAGCAATGGGGTCAGGCGGTCACGTTCGGGTAATTCGTTCACTTCTGCATGCAACTGCAGCAACTGGCGGGCGAAGGTCAATTGCCTGTAGGCGAGGCGCGGCTTACCTTGCAGCACGACGAAGCCGCTGTTCTCGGTTGTTTCGACGGGTTTGGCCTGGGTTTCTTCCACGCAATCGCGTTCGAAGCCGGGGCGGCAGTAGATCAGCCAACTGTTCAGGGTATTCATGGCGCGGCATGGTAGGGATTACCGGGGGGATGGGCAAGCAAAATGGTAGAATCCGCGCCTATTTTATTTTGGCGGCATGAATGACTAAGCGTTACGACTTGATTGTGTTCGACTGGGATGGCACGGTAATGGACTCCACGGCGATCATTGCGGGGTCGATCCAGGCTGCCTGCCGCGACCTGAAATTGCCGGTGCCGGACGACGAAACGGCGCGGCACGTGATCGGCCTTGGCCTGGTGCAAGCCTTGCGCCACGCTGTTCCCGATGCGCCGGAAGAGATGTATGAACCGCTGGTGCTGCGCTACCGTCATCATTTCCTGTCGCAGAACGAAGCCATCCCCCTTTTCGACCAGGCTCGGGAGACCATCGTCGAATTGCACGGCGCAGGCTATCGGCTCGCGGTGGCGACGGGCAAGAACCGCAATGGCCTGGATCATGCCCTTGAAACGACGGGCATGGGCGAGTATTTCCATGCCACGCGCACGGCAGACCGGACATTCTCCAAGCCGCACCCGGCGATGCTGCTGGAGATCATGGAAGAACTGGGTGCGGCGCCGGAACGCACCCTGATGATCGGCGATACCACGCACGATCTGCAGATGGCGATCAATGCCGGGGTGGATGCAGTGGGTGTAACACATGGCGCGCATCCTGAAGACCAGTTGCGCGAATTGAAGCCGCTTGCCCTGCTGAAGGATTTTACTGAACTGAGGGCCTGGTTCAGGGTCAACGCATAAGAAATTTATCTAAGGAGCTTTATCCATGTCAGAGGAAAACAACAACTGGGAACGCGGCGTGCTGGAAAAGCTGGCGTTGTCCGCCGTTCAGGAGCAGCGCCGCGCCCGGCACTGGGGGATATTTTTCAAGGTGCTCGGCTTCGGGTATCTGTTCTACCTGCTTTTCCTGGTCATGGGGTGGATGGGCGACAAGGTCGACGGCTCGCTGACGGGGAAGCACACCGCGCTGATCGAATTGTCGGGAGTCATCGCCGCCGACAGCAATGCCAGCGCGGACAACCTGATTGACAGTCTGCAGGATGCCTACAAGGACAAGAACACGGCAGCCGTGATCCTGCGTTGCAACAGCCCGGGCGGCAGTCCGGTACAGGCCGGGTTGGTGAATGACGAGATGCACCGTCTGCGCGGTCTGCATCCGGAAATTCCCTTGTACGTGGTGGTGGAAGACATGTGTGCCTCCGGTGGATATTACATCGCGGCCGCAGCCGACAAGATATACGTCAACAAAGCCAGCATTGTCGGCTCCATCGGCGTGCTGATGGATGGCTTCGGATTCACCGGCACCATGCAGAAGCTGGGCGTGGAGCGGCGTCTGATGACGGCGGGCAAGAACAAGGGCTTCATGGATCCATTTTCCCCGCTCAATCCCAAGCAGGAAGAATTCACCCGGGACATGCTGGAAAACATACACCAGCAATTCATCGATGTCGTGAGGCAAGGCCGCGGCAAGCGCCTGAAAGAAACGGAGGATATGTTCAGCGGCTTGTTCTGGACTGGAGACAAGGCCATACAGATGGGACTCGCGGATGATATCGGCAGTGTGGATTCGGTCGCGCGCGACGTGATCAAGGTGGAGAACGTGGTGGACTTCACCACGCATGAAGGCCTTGCAGATCGCCTGGCCAAGAAGTTCGGCGCGGGCGTGGCGAGCGCGTTTCCCGGCTTTGGTGCACAGATGGGTGGCGTGACGCTGCGTTGATGAAACAACTCGTCATCCCGCCTGTCAACCAGAGAACGGTTGCCGGTGGTTGGTTCTGCCCGCAAGGCATAGATGCATCTGGCAGGCATGCCGCGACACAACCACAGGGGTGGCGTCGAGCGAGAAATAATCAGGTATCAGTGCAGCAAGGGCAATAGCGATTTCAGGACGCGATGCATGATGAGCGGTTGCGCCGCTGCATCGGGATGCAGGTTGTCGGCCTGGAACTGTTCAGGCGGGATGTCTGCCAGCATGAAAGGAAGCAGCGCGGTATTGTGTTGCCTCGCCAGTTTTGGGTAGAGCGCATGGAATTGCGCGGTGTAATCCGGGCCGTAGTTCGGCGGGAGCCGGATGCCAAGCAGCAAGACACGGGCATTTGCCTCCTGCACTTGCCGGATGATCTCGCCCAGGTTCTTTTCTATTTCAGCGATGCTGGCCCCGCGCAGTCCGTCGTTCGCCCCCAATTCCAGGATCACCAGGGCCGGATGATTTTTCTGTACGGCCTTGCCGATGCGGCGCAGCCCGCCAGAAGCCGTCTCGCCGCTGACACTTGCATTCACCACGGCGAATTGCGGGTGACTTTTTTTCAGCTCAAGCTGCAATAAATGCACCCATGAATCGTCTCGTGCTACACCGTACCCGGCTGATAAACTGTCGCCGAACACCAGGATGTTCTGTGCGGCCCGAGCGCAGACGGGCAGCAGCAGTGCGGCGGCAAGCAATGCGATTTTGAGAAAGGTTTTCATGGCGGCGATTGTGCAGGCAGTGGGTCTTACCAGGCAAGTGTTAAGTGGCGAGCAGCCGCTGGTTATCCTGCACGACGTCAGCTTTGCGGTGGAAGCGGGCGCGAGCCTTGCGATCGTGGGGGCCTCCGGTTCCGGAAAATCCACGCTGCTGGGCCTCCTGGCCGGGCTGGACGTGCCGAGCAGCGGCAGCGTGTTGCTGAACGGCACCGACCTGTTCGCACTGGATGAAGACGGGCGCGCACGTTTGCGCGGCGAGCTTGCAGGCTTCGTATTCCAGTCTTTCCAGTTGCTGCCGGCTTTGAATGCGCTGGAGAACGTGATGCTGCCGCTGGAACTGGCCGGTGACAAAGACGCGCACCGACGTGCCGAAGCTTCGCTGCAGCAGGTCGGCTTGAGTGCGCGTGCCCACCACCTCCCCAAGCATCTCTCAGGCGGAGAGCAGCAGCGCGTTGCCCTAGCGCGCGCCTTCGTCACGCGGCCGCGGATACTTTTCGCTGACGAACCTACCGGCAATCTCGACGCGGCCACCGGTGCACAGGTCATCGATCTGATGCTGGAACTCAACCGCGCGCAGGGCACAACGCTGATACTGGTCACGCACGACGAAGCGCTGGCGCGGCGTTGCAGGAAACAGTTAAGGTTGGCCGCGGGCATGGTGATGCCGTGAACCTGTTCCGTCTGTCCCTCAATCTCCTGCGCCGCGACTGGCGCGCCGGGGAATGGCGCGTATTGTTGCTGGCGCTGGTGCTGGCAGTGGGCAGCCTTGCCACCGTCGGCCTGTTCGCCGACCGGGTGCGGCAGGCATTGCAGCAGCAGGCGCAGAGTCTGATCGGTGCCGATCTGCGCATCACCTCTACACGGCCCTTTCCTCCCGAATATCGCGAAATGGCGCAGAAGCTGGGCTTGCGCGTGGTGGAGAGTCGTACATTCCCAAGCATGGTGTCGCACCGCGAGCAGGTGTTGCTGAGCGAGATACAGTCGGCGGAGCCGGGATATCCGTTGCGCGGCAAGATCGAGATCGACGATGGTGAGGTGCATGTGGCGCAGGCGATCCCGGCGCGCGGCACAGTCTGGGTGGAAGAGCGTTTGCTGCGGCGCCTCGATATGAAAGCCGGGGAGGAAGCGGGAATCGGCTCACGACGCTTTATCGTGACGGCACGCATCGTGAAGGACATTGACCAGTCCATCGGTTTTGCCAGCTTTGCGCCGCGCGTGCTGATGAATGATGCCGACCTGGCTTCCACCGGCCTGTTGCAGGAGGGCAGCCGCATATCGTATCGCCTGATGATTGCCGGGGACGCCAGGCAGGTGGTTGCGCTGCGCGCGGCGCTGCAGGGGAAACTTTCCGGCAACGAAAAGATGGAGGATGTGCGCGATGCGCGCCCCGAGATGCGTACGGCGCTGGAACGTGCCGAACATTTTCTCGGGCTCGCGGCGCTGACTGCGGCGATCCTGGCCGGGGCGGCGATGGCGCTGGCGGCGCGGCGCTTTGTGCTGCGCCATCTCGATGCCTGTGCGGTGATGCGATGCTTGGGGGCACAACAGGGGCAGGTGCTATGGCTGTTCCTGTATCAATTCGTCCTGCTGGGCGTGGTGGCTGTGCTGTGCGGAGGTTTGCTGGGCTATGCCACGCAAGCGGTGCTGATCAAGAGCATCGCTTCCATGCGCGAGGCAGGTTTGCCGCAACCCGGACTGATGCCGCTGTTCAAGGCCGCCGTCAGCGGGTTTGCGTTGCTGCTCGGTTTTGCGTTCGTGCCCTTGCTGCAGTTGCGCAAAGTGTCGCCGCTACGCGTGCTGCGCCGCGAAATGGCGTCGCCCGAAGCCAGCGGCTGGCTGGTTTATGGCCTTGCGTTATGGGTATTGGCAGGACTGTTCCTGTGGCATGCAGGCTCGCTGAAACTGGGCTTGGCGGTATTGGGAGGCTTGCTGGCGGGGCTGCTGATGTTCGGCGGACTGGCCTGGGTGCTGCTTCATGGCCTGGCGCGCAACGCACATCTTTTTCAATCGCATTGGCGGCATGCGTTCAACAATCTTGCCCGGCATGGGCGCAGTGCGGCCATACAGGTGGTGGCATTGAGCCTGGGCGGGATGGCTCTTCTGGTGCTGACGATGGTGCGTGCCAATCTGATGGAAAGCTGGCAGGGCAAGCTGCCGCCGGATACGCCGAACCGGTTCGTGGTGAACATACAGTCCGACCAGATCCGCGCGGTGCAGGGTTTTTTTATGCGCCGGGCGTTGCCGATACCTGAATTGCAGCCAATGGTACGCGGCAGGCTGATCGCCATCAACGGCCGGGCCATCAACGGCAACAGCTACCCCGATCCGCGCGCCCAGGCGCTGGTGGATCGCGAATTCAATCTTTCCTATATGGAGCGGCTGCCGGCTTGGAATGAGCTGGTGGGCGGGAAATGGTGGGGCAGTTGCGACGCGTTACCGGCGCAGGCGGCTGATTGCAGGAGCGGTCGAGGCGAAAACGGGCAGTTGTCGGTGGAGGAAGGCATCGCCAGGACACTGGGCATTGGCCTCGGAGATACGCTCACCTACGATGTGGCTGGCAGCACATTTGCCGCGAAAGTCACCAGTCTGCGCAAAGTGCAATGGGACTCGATGAAGGTGAATTTTTTCGTCATCGCTACGCCGGAGCTGCTCAGGGATTTTCCGGCCAGCTATCTGGGCAGTTTCTATCTGCCGCCGGACAAGGTGCGCGCCGGCGACGAACTGGCGCGCGAATTCACCAATCTGCTGCTGATCGACACCGGCGCGGTGATCGCGCAGGTTCGCAACATCATGGATCAGATCGCGCAGACGGTCAGTGCGGTGTTCCTGTTTACGCTGTTTTCCGGCTTGGCGGTACTGTACGCCGCGCTACTGGCCACGCAGGATGAGCGCAGCCACGAGGCGGCTATCCTGCGTACTTTGGGTGCGGACAGCCGTTATCTGCGGCGTTTGCACCTGTCCGAGTTCGCCGTGCTGGGTGGATTGAGCGGCCTGTTCGCGGCGGCGGGCGCGGTGCTGTTGGGCTGGGTACTGGCGCGTTTCGTACTGGATATCCCCTTCCGGCCAGATGCTTCCATCTGGTTCATCGGTTGTGGTGGCGGCATGGCGGTGGTGATGCTGGCCGGATGGCTGGCTACCCGGCGCCTGGTTTTGCGTCCGCCGTTGCGCATTCTTGCGGCGGATTAAAGGCTTGGCGCTTGACGCGGTGCGCAATATCCCTATAATGCGCCCCTCCCTGAAAAAGGGAGTTTCAACCCTTGCTCCACCGTCCGCTAATGTCGGGGGGCTTTAATCCACAAGGAGATGTAATGCGACACTACGAAATCGTATTTATCGTGCATCCCGATCAGAGCGAGCAAGTGCCCGCGATGGTTGAGCGTTATCGCACGTTGGTGACCAGCAAGAACGGTCACATCCACCGTCTGGAAGACTGGGGCCGCCGCCAGTTGGCATACCCGATCCAGAAGATCCACAAGGCACATTACGTGCTGATGAACATCGAAGTCGACCAGCCCACGCTGGATGAGCTCGAGCACGCGTTCAAGTTCAACGACGCCGTGTTGCGCCACCTGACCATCAAGACCAAGGCTGCAGTCGTCACGCCTTCCGCGATGATGAAGGAAGAGAAGTCGCGTTCATTCGGCAGTGATGCCGCGGCGCCGGCTCCGGCACCAGCGGCAGACGCTCCGGCAGCGGCAGCGTAAGCAAGGATTGAGCAGCAATCGTTGTGTGATTGAAGGGGAAGTGATCGAGCTGGAAGGCCTGCGTTACACCCCGGCAGGATTGGCGAGAGTGGCGTTCAGATTGCGCCACACCTCGATGCAGCAGGAAGCGGGGATGCAGCGCCAAGTTCAGTGTGAAATTCCGGCACTGGCGCTGGGCGAAGCGGCACAGCAGGTCAGCCGCTTGCAATCCGGCCAGATGGTGAGAGCCGAAGGATTCCTTGCGCAGCGCAGCCTGAAGATCGCGCAACTGGTTTTGCACATTGATAACGTTACATTGAGATAGGAGCACAACATGGCTCGTGTATTTAAGAAAAAAGATGACAAGAAGAACAACGCTTCGCGTCAATTGTTCAAGCGCCGCAAGTTCTGCCGCTTCACTGCGGAGAAGATCGCGGAAGTGGATTACAAGGACCTCAACATCCTGAAGGAAATGGTTTCCGAGAACGGCAAGCTGATCCCGGCGCGCATCACCGGTACCAAGACGCGTTTCCAGCGTCAGTTGAGCGTGGCAGTGAAACGTGCACGCTTCCTGGCGTTGCTGCCTTACACCGATTTGCACTAAGGAGTAGAACATGCAAGTTATTCTGATGGAAAAAGTAGTCAACCTCGGCCAGTTGGGCGATGTGGTCAAGGTGAAGAACGGTTTCGCGCGCAACTTCCTGATCCCGCAAGGCAAGGCCAAGCGTGCAACGGAAAACAACGTGGCGGATTTCGCGGCACGGCGTGCCGAGCTCGAAGCAGCTGAAGCAGCCAAGCTGGCCGATGCGCAGGCGCGCGGTGCGAAGCTGGACGGCTTGACCGTGCAGATCGCGCAAAAGGCTGGCGTTGACGGCAAGCTGTTTGGTTCCGTGACCAACGCGGATATCGCGACGGCGCTGGAGGCCCAGGGCCACAAGGTCGAAAAGGGCCAGGTTCGCATGGCGACGGGTCACCTGAAGCAGATCGGTGACCATGCGGTCACGATCTCGCTGCACCCGGATGTGGTTGCCAATGTGACCGTGACGGTGGTGAGCGAGCAGTAAGTTGCGAAGCAGATCAGATATTTCGATCTGTAATATCAAGAATGCCGCCGAAGAAATTCGGCGGCATTTTTTATAGTGGCGACTGTAATTTACTGCAGTATTCAGTTGCCTTGAGTCATCCTCCTCTTCGCGGTCTCGAAATACTCATCCTGAAACGGGCGTGCTCCGTTCCCATGTTGTAGGTTTTTGAAGGTTTTCTTGATTGAATCAGGTTAAGAGTGAAGATCGATCACAAAGGCATGCACATGAAAACCGGATTTTCCAATTGGCGTACTGAGTTTAAGCTGGCATTCATCTTTGTTTGCATGGCCTTGCTCATGGCCGGATTTGAAACCGCAAAAGAGCTCATATTTGCCGACACGTTGAGCCGTTTGACATCGCACATAATCACTACATTCCTGGCGGCGGCATCTGCCGCAGTGGCTATCCTCCTTATAGGCAAACAACTCTCGAAACTTGATCATCAGTTAAGAGTTGCGGCCACCGCGTTTGAGTCCAGGGAGGGAAAAATCGTCACCGATGTTGACGGTACGATCCTGCGGGTGAATTCCGGCTTTACCGATATCACCGGCTATACGGCTGAAGAGGTCGTGGGCAGGAATCCCGGCATGTTGGGCTCCGGCGGTCCTGCCGCAAATGCCGGTGCAGTCTGGGATGAGTGCGTGAAAAACGCAAGCTCATGGGAAGGCGAGATATGGAATGCCCGCAGGAATGGTGAGGTCTACCCTGAGCACCTGTCCATTACCGCCGTGAAGGGCGCAACCGGAAAAGTCACCAATTATGTGGCGACCCTGACTGATGTTTCTGCGCGCAAACAGGCAGAATCGGCTTTGCAGGAAGCAAATCAGCAAATGCAATCGCTGCTGAATTCGATGGCAGAGGGGGCGTATGGAATCGATATCGACGGCAATTGCAGGTTCGTAAATAAGTCGTTCCTGAAGATTCTTGGCTTTGAGCATGCCGACGAAGTTGTCGGCAAGCATATCCACAATCTGATTCACCACTCCCGTCCGGATGGCAGGCCCTATCCGTCTTCAGCATGCCCCATCTATTCCGCATACCGCAATTGCCGGGCAGTTCATATCGATAATGAGGTGTTTTGGCGTAAGGACGGTACGTCAATCGCGATTGAATACTGGTCGCAACCAATCATCATTGATGGCACAGTTCAAGGTGCGGTTTCCACGTTCGTTGACATAACCGAACGCAAGTTGGCGGACAGCAGGTTAAGGGAGTTGATTAACGAACAAAAATCGATGCTGGAAAGCGACCTGATCGGAATTGCGAAGATCAAAAATCGTACTGTAATCTGGCTCAACGCCGCAGTGGAAAAAATGCTGGGTTATGACCACGGCGAATTGGTGGGCAAGGGAACACGGGGTCTCTACATTGACCAGAAGGCCTATGACAATGTGAAGGACGTCGTATATCCCGTTATTCTCTCGGGAAATATTTACAAAGGTGAAATGGAATGGGTGCGCAAAGATGGCCGGCATATCTGGATTGATCTGAGAACGATCATGTTGGATGCGTCCCTCGGTGAGTCCTTTTGGACGTTTGTCGATATCACCGAACGTAAAAAGGACGAACAAAGACTTAGTCAGTATCGCATCCGCCTGGAAGAGTTGGTCAATGAGCGCGCGGGCGAGATAGAGAAGCTCAACAGGCAACTTGGAAAACGAGTGGAAGAAGCGGAAGCTGCCAACCATGCCAAGTCTGCATTCCTGGCCAACATGTCGCATGAGATTCGCACGCCGATGAACGCAATCCTGGGCTTCTCCCACCTGTTGCAACGCGGTATGACCGACTCAGGCCAGATCGAAAAGCTCGACAAGATCATCCTGTCGAGCAAGCATCTGCTGGGCATTATCAATGACATTCTCGATCTGTCAAAAATCGAGGCCGGCCGTTTAATTCTGGAGGAAAGCCCCGTTAACGTTGTGTCTGTCCTGAACCATGTGCACAGCATGATGAATGAGCGCTTCAAAAGGAAGCGACTTACTTTGATCGAGGAGATCGACGGCCGTCTTTCCGGATTGAACCTGCTCGGGGACTCGTTGCGCCTGGGGCAAATTCTGGTCAACTACCTCAGCAATGCGGTCAAATTCACCGAGCATGGCAGCGTTACGATTCGGGCCAATCTGGTGAATGGTGATGAGGACAGCGCCACATTGCGCTTCGAAGTCCAGGATACCGGCATTGGCCTCAGTGAGGAGCACCAGGCGAAAGTATTCAACGCCTTTGAGCAAGCCGAAATCTCCACCACGCGCAAATACGGGGGGACGGGATTGGGGTTGACGATATCACGTATGCTTGCACAGATGATGGGCGGTGAGGCAGGGGTCATCAGTACCCTCGGGCAGGGCAGCATGTTCTGGTTCACCGTCTGCCTGAAGCGCAACAGTTCGACAGAGGACGTAAGCCATGAGGCGCATACGTCGAATACGCGCGTCCGCAGCCATGCGTCCGTCCTGTTGGCGGAGGACAACAAGATCAATCAGGAAGTTGCGTCAGAACTCCTGAGGGCGTACGGCCTCTCGGTGGACATTGCCAACAATGGTGCCGAAGCAGTTGAGATGGTGAAGGCTAAATCCTACGACCTTATCCTGATGGACATACAGATGCCGGTGATGGACGGCTATGAAGCAACGCGAACCATGCGCGCGTTGCTGCAAGGCAGGGAAGTGCCGATTCTGGCGATGTCAGCCAATGCATTTGCGGAAGATCGTCAGCGCTGTGTTGATGTCGGCATGAACGATTTTGTTGCAAAACCGGTCGAGCCGAAACAGCTATTCCAGGCTTTGGTCAGATGGATTCCAGAGCCTGGTAGCAGCATCGCTGACGAAGCGACGCCGGAGTGCGCCAGTGACGCAGCGCTGGAAGGCCAAAACAAGAGCTTGATAGATTTTGATTCAGGAATGAAGTTCTTTGGTAACAAGCTGGCAAATTATCAGTACATGCTGGGCCGATTTTCCGAAATACATGTATCTGACGTTGATAAGCTGCAGGAAGCACTGGAGGCCGGCGATTACGGTCGGGCTGAGCGAATCGCCCATACCCTGAAGGGCGTCTCTGCCACTTTGGGGATAACCGCCGTAAACAAAATCGCTCTCATCCTGGAGCACAAGATTCATAACCAGGTCACCCCTATTGAAATGTCAGGTGAACTCGAGGAATTGAACGATCTCTTGACGTCAGTGGGCAGGGAAATCGGGGCTATGCATCTGAATGCACCGAAAACGGTTTCGCCCGAAATGGATATGGACAGGATTCGAGCGCAATTGGCGTTGCTGGAACGGCAACTGACCGAAAATAATGTCGAGGCAAAATCCACCTGGCAAGAAGTGCTGGCGAATCTGGAGCATGTTATCGGCGCGCCTGAGGTTGCCAGATTGGGGCGGTTGATCGAAGATTATGATTTCTCCGGCGCACAGGAAATCCTGAAGGCAATGGGCCGCCTTGACGTGCCCGTCGGGGGGAAGGCGAACTCGGCGCCGCCGGCATCTTGAAAAGCGGATAAACCCGGCAAACGACTGCTGGCCCGGATTGGTAGAGGTCACGCAATCATTTTTTTGATTCCCCTGATGGCAGCAGCCATTTTTTATTGCCTGAAAAGTGTAGAATCATCCTCCCGAAATTTGCGGTCACACCATGCAAAATTTTTCCGCTCCCGTCGTCGATTCCCAGCTCGAATCCTTGAAGCTTCCTCCGCATTCCGTCGAGGCGGAGCAGTCGGTGCTGGGTGGCATCCTCTTGGACACGAGCGCCTGGGACAAGATCGCCGACCTGCTCAGCGAGAGTGATTTCTATCGCAACGAACATCGCCTGATCTGGCGCCACATTGGTCGCCTGACAGAACATGCGAAGCCTATCGACGTAATCACCGTCGCCGAATCGCTGGAGAGTCACGCCGAACTGGATAAAGCAGGCGGGCTGGTCTATCTGGGTACGCTGGCGCAGAACGTGCCGTCCGCAGCCAACATCCGCCGTTACGCCGAGATCGTGCGCGAGCGCGCCATTATGCGCAAACTGGTCGAGGTGGGCAGCGAGATCGCGACCAGCGCCTACAATCCGGGCGGGCGCGATGCCGGCCAGTTGCTGGACGAAGCCGAGAGCCGTGTGTTCGAGATTTCCGAGCAGGGCGAGCGTGGAAAGCAGGGATTCGTGTCCATGCCGCCGTTGCTGACAGAAGTTGTCAGCCGCATTGAAACGCTTTACAGCCGAGACAATGCCAGCGACGTGACCGGCATCGCCACTGGCTTTACTGATCTGGACCGCATGACTTCCGGTTTGCAGCCCGGCGACCTGATCATCGTGGCGGGGCGCCCGAGTATGGGCAAGACCGCTTTTTCCATCAACATCGCGGAAAACGTCGCGCTGGAATCGAACAAGGCAGTGGCCATCTTCAGTATGGAAATGGGCGGCACGCAGTTGGTGATGCGCATGATCGGTTCGGTCGGAAGATTGAACCAGCACAACTTGCGTACCGGGAAACTGGAAGATGATGACTGGTCGCGCATGACCCACGCGCTGGGGCAATTGAACGAGCCCCCATCTATATCGACGAGACGCCGGCGTTTGAACGCACTGGAACTGCGCTCGCGCGCGCGGCGGCTGGCGCGGCAGCACGGCGGGCTGGGCCTGATCGTCATCGATTACATGCAGTTGATGTCGTCGCCGTCCGGCAAGGCGAGCGAGAACCGTGCGACCGAAATCTCCGAGATATCGCGCTCGCTTAAAGCGCTGGCGAAGGAACTGCATGTGCCGGTGATCGCGCTGTCGCAGCTCAACCGCAGCCTGGAGCAGCGCCCGAACAAGCGCCCGGTGATGTCCGATCTGCGCGAATCGGGCGCCATCGAGCAGGATGCCGACCTGATCCTGTTCATCTACCGCGATGAGGTTTACAACCCCGATTCCGCCGACAAGGGCAAGGCAGAGATCATCATCGGCAAGCAGCGTAACGGCCCGATCGGCACGGTGCCACTGGCGTTCAGCGGCGAATACACGCGGTTCGAGAATTTTGCACCGGCACAGTATTAGGCAAACAGCAACTTAGATTCTTGGCGCTCCCGATCTGTTCAGTTACAATGCGCGTCCTTTTGCAGGCGCGTAGCTCAGCTGGTTAGAGCACCACCTTGACATGGTGGGGGTCGTTGGTTCGAGTCCAATCGCGCCTACCAGAAAATATCTTGATAATTAATATCGTTAGATGTTTTTTGGTGTGTATCCTTCGGGACAAATCCCTTGGATTTTTAATGATCGGTTCGGGTCCGGATCGTGCTACAAATTCCCGATACCGTCATGCTCGCCATTGTGTGGATAATGGGCTCTCAACCGACCATATCCTAGCCGCTCACGCGTAGTTGAAAGTGCCCGATTTGGTTCAGGCATGTACGACATCTGCAACTGCAGATTCACGATTGGTGGTTCATCGTCGGCGGGCATCCTGCAAACCTGAACCCGGGCCGACATAATGCCTTCCCAAAATCGGACTTCAATTTTGCTTCAGAGAGGTTTCAAACGGTTCAATTACCATCGGCTTTCCAAATAAGTAGCCTTGGAATTTTTCACAATCAGGCGATTTTAGTATGAAGTGCAATTTGCGATGAACTCAGCTCAGGTGGGCGGGATGCCGTCCGTACATGTGCGCCCCACCTGTCGTTGCCATTGCCACCGGTTCGATCGCCCCCTTGTGCACATGTCAGGTGCGTTTTGCCGATTTTTTATCCGACCGTCACCGTAATCCGCATCCGGCCGACCATGGTTCCCGGCTCCGGGGCGATGGACGCAACCACTTTGCCCCAGCGCTGGTATCACGCCGGCATTGAATTTTTGTTGCGCCGGCGGCTATTGAACTTTCCAAAATACATGACAAGTCCTCCGCACGCGCTCTTCCTCTCACCCTCGGCCCCTCTGGGAGATGGGTGGAGATGACGGGATGTGCGTGTCATGTTTTTAGGGAGCATCAATAATAAACCGATGAAGATGATTGCGGTAAGCGGACTCGGCTTGTGATGGGGCGTATATCAGACATTCATGTCACAGGTAGAGCGGCTGTTTCAGCGCCCATGACGGCATCTGCTGATGATTGTGTTGATGAGGCTTAAGGGTATGTGTTGCAACTGAATGACACCGGGCGGTGCAACACAATGGCGCCGGGGGAAAGTCGCCGATGTGATTTTTGAGATGCCGGGTCAATTCTCAATCGAGGGGAAAGCAGGTAGCATGAACCACGCTTGCGGGCAGGCGAAAAACCGGGGGAAGGTCAGTCAGGATGCGAAGGCAGGGCAAAGACGCCCCTCGCTTGCGCTCGGTCTTTCCGTGTTCGTTTCGACCTGCCATCATTAATCAAATGGAAGATCAACAAACGGGCTAAGAAACAATATGTCAATAAAGGAAATCTTCAACTTCAAATGGATTGTTCTGACTGGCTTGGCTTTAAATATTGCCATAACGATCTATGTCTACTTCATGGTGGATGGCGGCCCTGCCTCTTTGAAGCCGGGAGGCGACTGGATGGGAATT
>CAVRYQ010000060.1:0-25491 GCA_963725375.1 uncultured Pseudomonadota bacterium
AAAGCGGCCATCAAGGAATTGCAGGCGCTGGGCTATGATATTCCGGATTATCCCGAAGAACCGAAAACCGATGCGGAAAAGGAAATCAAGGCGCGCTACAGCAAGGTTCTCGGCAGCGCCGTCAATCCCGTGCTGCGGGAGGGGAATTCCGACCGCCGCGCCGCGGCATCGGTCAAGCAATTCGCCAGAAAAAATCCGCACAAGATGGGCATCTGGAGCGCCGACTCCAAGACACATGTGGCCCACATGAATGCGGGCGATTTTTATGGCAGCGAAAAAGCGGTCACGGTTGCCGAAGACGGCGCGGTGCGCATCGAGTTTGTGGGCGCTGATGGCAACACCTTGGTTCTGAAAGAAAAGACCACGCTCAAGGCGGGCGAGATCATCGATGCCTGCGTCCTCAGCCGCAAGGCGCTGCGCGCTTTCTACGAGGAGCAGATGCAGGATGCCAGGAAACAGGGCGTGCTGCTGTCGCTGCACCTGAAAGCCACCATGATGAAGATCTCCGACCCGATCATGTTCGGCCACGCCGTGACGGTGTATTTCAAGGATGTGTTCGAGAAACACGCGGCGGTCATCGCTGAACTGGGCGTCAATGTGAATAACGGCCTTGGAGATTTGTATGCGAAGCTCGCCAGGCTGCCGGAAGCGCAGCGCAACCAGATCGAAGCCGATATCCGGGCGACCTACCTGACGCGGCCCGAACTGGCGATGGTGAATTCCGACAAGGGCATTACCAACCTGCATGTTCCCAGCGACATCATCGTCGATGCCTCCATGCCGGCAATGATCCGCGACTCCGGCAAGATGTGGGGTACGGACGGCAAGCTGCACGATACCAAGGCGATGATACCGGACCGTTGCTATGCGGGCGTTTATCAGGTTGTCATAGAAGATTGCAAGAAGCATGGCGCTTTCGATCCCCGAACCATGGGCAGCGTTCCTAACGTGGGCCTGATGGCGCAGAAAGCCGAGGAGTACGGTTCGCACGACAAGACTTTCGAGGCGTCAGCGAACGGAAGCATCCGGGTCGTCGACGCCGCAGGCAGGGTATTGCTGGAGCAGAACGTGGAGCAGGGCGACATATTCCGCATGTGCCAGGCGAAGGATGTGCCCATCAGGGATTGGGTCAAACTGGCTGTTGAGCGTGCGCGCATCACCGGCACCCCGGCGATTTTCTGGCTGGACAAAAATCGTGCGCATGACGCGCAAGTCATCCTGAAGGTGGAACGATACCTGAAAGACCACGATACAAAAGGCCTGGATATCAGCATCAGGACACCCGAGGAAGCCACGCAGATTTCGCTCGACCGCATTCGTGCCGGCAAGGATACGATCTCGGTGACCGGCAATGTGTTACGTGACTATCTCACCGATTTGTTCCCCATCCTTGAGCTGGGAACCAGCGCGAAGATGCTGTCCATCGTTCCCCTGTTGAACGGCGGTGGACTGTTCGAGACCGGCGCCGGCGGTTCTGCACCCAAGCATGTCCAGCAGTTCCAGCAGGAAGGCTATTTGCGCTGGGATTCACTGGGCGAGTACCTGGCGCTGGGTGTCTCGCTGGAACATCTGGCGCGCAAGTTCAACAACGCGCAGGCACAGGTTCTGGCGGAAACACTGGATGTTGCCAACGGCAGAATTCTGGAAAACAACAAATCCCCGGCGCGCAAGGTCGGCGAGCTGGACAACCGGGGCAGTCATTTCTATCTCGCCCTGTATTGGGCGGAAGCGCTTGCGGCGCAAACCCGGGACAAGGATATCCAGGCTCGGTTTGCACCATTGGCAAAAGCGCTTAAGGCCAATGAGGCCAGGATCAATGCGGAACTGATCGCCGCCCAGGGCAAACCGGTAGACATGGGGGGGTACTACCAGCCGGATTTCGGCAAGACGACCGCGGCGATGCGCCCAAGCGCCACCTTCAATGCGGCGCTGGCTGCGATCTAGAATTCAAGGACGGATGTACTGAAGCAAAAATGCAAATGGCCGGTTATCCGGCCATTTGCATTTTTACAGAATTGTTTGTGATACCGGGGTCGGTTTCCCGCATTGCATCGGGTGTCGATACAATGCACCTGACTGTTCAGCCCAACAAATGTTTCACCAGTTCGCGCTCGCCGAGCAACTCGTTGTAACTTTCCATCATGTGCTTGCGGCCGGTGTCGGTGATCGTCAGGTCCTGCACGATCTTGTAGGTGCCTTTGCTGCAGGTGACAGGGAATCCGTACAGCACACCTTCGGGGATGCCGTAGCTGCCGTCTGACGGGATGCCCATGGATACCCAATCGCCTTCCGGCGTGCCCAACAGCCAGTCATGAACATGTGCGATGGCAGCATTGGCGGCACTGGCAGCGCTGCTCAGTCCGCGCGCTTCGATGATCGCCGCCCCACGCTTCTGCACTGTCGGGATGAAGGTGCTTGCGATCCAGTCGTGATCCTTCAGCTCGCCCATCACCTTGCGTCCGCCCACTTCCGAGTGCGACAGATCCGGGTATTGCGTACTGGAGTGATTTCCCCAGACGACCATCTTCTTGATGTCGATGGTGGGCTTGGACAGTTTGAGGCCAACCTGACTGACGGCGCGGTTGTGGTCAAGACGCATCATGGCGGTGAAGTTGTGCGGGTCGATATCCTGCGCATTTTTCATTGCGATGAGTGCGTTGGTGTTGGCGGGATTGCCGACTACCAGCACCTTGACGTTGCGCGATGCGACTTCGTTCAGTGCTTTGCCTTGTACCGAAAAGATGGCACCGTTGGCTTCGAGCAAATCCTTGCGTTCCATGCCCTTGCCGCGCGGACGTGCGCCGACCAGAAGCGCAACCTCGACATCGCGGAATGCAACACGCGGGTCGTCGGTGGTAATGACTTGCTTGAGCAACGGGAATGCGCAGTCATCCAGTTCCATGGCCACACCAAGCAAAGCCTGCTGTGCCGGAGCAATGTCCAGCAGTTGCAGAATGACGGGTTGGTCGTGTCCCAGCATGTCACCATTGGCAATGCGGAACAATAAGTTGTAACCGATCTGGCCTGCGGCGCCGGTGACTGCTACGCGGATGGGTGCTTTCATGGTGACCTCGTGATGGAGTTGAAAAGCAAATTATAAATGCAGTTGTTGTCAAGGAATTATTAAATATTCAGGAATGAATTATAAATTTTGTTGGCCCCGCAATCTTTGCAGTCTTAAATACTTTTCACTCGTCTGGCGTAGGTGTAGCATCGGGCTCTTGGAATTTGGTTGTGGAAGAAATCAATGAACAAAATAATTAAACGCCGCCCCAAGCATCTCGCCTTACACAAGATTAAATTTCCTCTCCCCAGTTATGTCTCCATCCTTCATCGCGTCAGCGGCGCGGTGCTGTTTCTTTCCCTGCCCCTGTTGTTGCTGTTGCTGGATCAAAGCCTGCGCTCGGTTGAAACTTACACCAATCTGACCGAATATCTGGTGCACCCCGCCATGAAGCTGATCTTGCTGGGTCTGATGTGGGCATTCCTGCATCACTTCTGCGCCGGGTTGCGCTATCTGGCGATTGATCTGCATCTGCTGCCGACCCTCGCGCTGGCGCGCAGCAGCAGCAAATGGGTGTTGGCCGCCAGCCTGTCCTTGACCATCCTGCTGGGAGTGAAGCTATGGTGAATCGTGTCTTGACCGGCGCGCATTACGGCCTGCGCGACTGGCTGGTACAGCGCGTTACCGCTGTGGTGATGGCCATATATGCATTGGTGGTGATCGTTTACCTGCTGTTGCAACAATCATTCGGCTATGACACCTGGGCCGAATTGTTTTCCGGTAACCTCATGCGCAGTTTCTCCATGCTGTTCCTGTTGTGCCTGTTTTATCACGCATGGATCGGTGTGAGGGACATCGTGATGGATTACGTGAAACCGGCGAGCATCCGTCTGCTGATTCATGTGTTGGTCATTCTTGCACTGCTTCTATACGCGATCTGGTCGGTGCAGATTCTTTGGGGACTTTAATGGCACTGGCGAAAAGAACATTCGATGTGGTAGTGGTGGGGGCCGGCGGCGCCGGGATGCGCGCCGCGCTGACCTTGTCCGAGGCCGGACTCAAAGTCGCGGTCCTGTCCAAGGTGTTTCCCACGCGTTCTCATACGGTGGCGGCCCAGGGAGGCATCGCCGCGTCGCTGGGGAACGTCAACGAAGACAACTGGCACTGGCATATGTATGACACGGTGAAGGGGTCGGATTACCTGGGCGACCAGGATGCCATCGAATACATGTGCCGCGCCGCGCCGGAAGTCGTGTACGAACTCGAACATTTCGGCATGCCCTTCGACCGGCTGGACAGCGGCAAGATATATCAGCGTCCGTTCGGCGGACACATGCAGGATTACGGCAAGAATCCGGTGCCCAGGGCCTGCGCTGCGGCCGACCGCACCGGTCATGCCTTGCTGCACACGCTATATCAACAGAACGTGCGCGCCAACACCAATTTTTTCGTCGAATGGATGGCGCTCGATCTGATCCGCGATGAGGACGGCGACGTGTTGGGCGTGGTGGCGATGGAGATCGAAACTTCCGAGGTGATGATACTGCAGGCACGGGCTACGCTATTCGCAACGGGCGGAGCCGGACGTATCTTTTCGGCAAGCACCAATGCCTATATCAATACTGGCGACGGACTCGGCATGGCGGCACGCGCCGGCATTCCGCTGGAGGACATGGAGTTCTTCCAGTTTCACCCGACCGGGGTGCATGGTTCGGGCGTACTCATCACCGAAGGTGTGCGCGGGGAAGGCGGCTATCTGGTGAACAAGGATGGCGAGCGCTTCATGCCGCGCTACGCGCCGACGGCGAAGGATCTGGCCAGCCGCGATGTGGTGTCGCGCGCCATGGCGACAGAGATCAAGGAAGGGCGAGGCTGTGGGCCGCATGGTGATCACGTCATGCTCAAGCTGGATCACCTGGGCGATGAGGTGATACGCCATCGCCTGCCCGGCATCCGCGATATCGCCATCAAATTCGCGCATGTCGATCCATCCAAGGCCCCCATTCCGGTGGTGCCTACCGCACATTACATGATGGGGGGTATTCCGACCAATTATCGCGGCCAGGTTGTCGCGCCTCACGGTACCGCACCCGAAGACGTCGTGCAGGGCTTTTACGCGGTGGGCGAATGTGCCTGCGTGTCCGTACATGGTGCGAACCGTCTGGGTTGCAATTCGCTGCTCGACCTGATCGTGTTTGGCCGCGCAGCGGCGCGGCAGATCATGGAGGACTTGAAGAACAACCCGAATCCTAAGCCGCTGCCCGCCGATGCCGCGGATCGTCCTCTGGCACGCCTGGCGCGCCTGGAAAATCGGAAAAATGGCGAACGGGTTTCCGAAGTCGGTGATGCAATGCGCAGGGTGATGCAGGCGCATTGCGGCGTATTCCGTTTCCCCGATCTGCTCGCAGAAGGCGTGACAAAGATACGCGAAGTGGCCGAGCGCGTACGCAATACCGGGATCACTGACAAGAGCAAGGTGTTCAACACGGCGCGCATCGAGGCGTTGGAGCTGGACAACCTGATCGAAGTTGCGCAAGCCACGATGACGGCGGCCGAGGCCCGCAAGGAAAGTCGCGGAGCACACGCTCGCGAGGATTTCGCGGAGCGCGACGACAAGAACTGGCTGAAACATTCGCTGTACTACAGCGAGGGATACCGGCTCGATTACAAACCGGTGCACTTGAAACCGCTGACCGTGGAATCGTTCCCGCTCAAGGCGCGCGTGTATTGATGAACAACTGATGGAGATGGCAGCCAGAAATACGGTGGCAGGCGACAGGTTGGCAGCGCGGTCGATTCCCTTGAAGAAGCATGCCGCATGGTTGGTTATTAGGAGCTAGGCAATGAAATTCAGAATTTACCGCTACAACCCGGACACCGACATTGCACCTTACATGCAGGACTTCGAGTTGAACCTGGAAGCGGGCGATGCCATGTTGCTGGATGCGCTGATGCTGTTGCGGCAACAGGACGACAGCATCGGCTTCCGCAAATCCTGCCGTGAAGGCGTGTGCGGATCGGATGCAATGAACATCAATGGCCGCAATGGCCTGGCGTGCATCACTTCACTGTCTTCGCTCACGCAACCCATCGAGATTCGTCCGTTGCCCGGCTTGCCGGTCATCCGGGACCTGATCGTGGATATGACGCAATTTTTCAAGCAGTACCATTCGATCAAGCCCTATCTGGTGAACAATGATCCGCCGCCGGAGACGGAACGCCTGCAATCCCCCGAGGATCGACTGGAACTGGACGGATTGTATGAATGCATACTGTGTGGCTGCTGCTCGACCGCATGCCCGTCGTTCTGGTGGAATCCGGACAAATTCGTCGGTCCGGCCGGCCTGTTGCAGGCGTATCGCTTCATTGCCGATACGCGTGACCAGGATACCGAATCCCGTCTGGACAACCTCGAAGACCCGTATCGCCTGTTCCGTTGCCATACCATCATGAATTGCGTCGATGTGTGCCCCAAGGAACTGAACCCAACAGAGGCGATCGGAAAAATCAAGGACATGATGGTAAAACGCACGGTATGACCATGCAGGATGCAGGAGGCGGGATAGGGGATACAGAAGCCGGGCAGAGGGTTGAATCCGGTGTCCTGGATTCCGGATCCTGCGTTCTCGATCCTGTCGCTTTGGAGCGCGTGCGCTGGCGTTGCCGACGTGGCCTACTGGAACTGGACATTGTGTTGGGGCGTTTCATGGAGCAACGGTACGCGTCGATGAACAACGCCGAGCGCGTGGTTTTTGATGAATTGCTGGACTATCCTGATACGATGCTCTGGGATGTGATTACGGGAATAAAGGAGCCGACACATGCGCATCACGGCATTGTGTTGGCATGGCTGAAAGAAGTTTGAACGAGGCGAGGGTTGAAAATGGAAAGCAAGCGTGTCGCAAAACTGACGTTGGATGATGGTCGCAGCATTGAATTGCCTATTGTTTCCGGTACGCTTGGACCCGATGTGATCGACATCAGGGCGTTGGGAAAGCTGGGCGTGTTTACCTATGATCCGGCTTTTTTTTCCACATCAAGTTGCACCTCTGAGATTACCTTCATCGATGGGGACGCCGGCCTGCTGTACTACCGGGGCTATCCGATTGAACAATTGGCCGAAAAATCCGACTTTCTTGAAGTTTGTTATCTCCTGCTGAATGGCGATTTGCCGACTGCAGAACAGAAAGCCCAGTTCAACTACAAGATTACGCACCACACCATGGTGCACGATCAGCTTGCCCGATTCTTCAATGGCTTCCGTCGCGATGCGCATCCGATGGCGGTGATGGTCGGCGTGGTGGGGGCGCTTTCCGCGTTCTACCACGATTCACTCGACATCAATGACCCGCAACATCGTGCCGTTTCGGCGCAACGCCTGCTGGCGAAGGTTCCTACCATCGCGGCGATGACACACAAATACAGCGTCGGCGAGCCGTTCATGTATCCCAAGAACAAGCTTGGCTTTGTGGAGAACCTGATGTACATGATGTTTGCCACGCCAGCGGATGATTATGTGCCTAACCCTATCTTGGTGCGCGCGCTGGAACGTATCCTTATTTTGCATGCCGACCATGAACAGAACGCATCCACTTCCACCGTGCGTCTGGCCGGTTCGAGCGGCGCCAATCCGTTTGCCTGCATTGCCTCGGGCATTGCGGCCTTGTGGGGCCCGGCTCACGGCGGCGCGAATGAAGCCGCTTTGAAGATGCTGGAAGAAATCGGCGACGTGTCGCGCGTGGCAGAGTATGTGCAGGGCGTGAAAGACAAGAAATACAAACTGATGGGTTTCGGCCATCGTGTGTACAAGAACATGGACCCGCGCGCATCCGTGATGCGCATGACCTGTCACGAGGTGCTGAGCGAACTGAAGCTGGAGAACAATAAATTGTTTGAACTGGCGATGGTGCTGGAAAAGACGGCGTTGAGCGACCCGTATTTCATCGAGCGCAAGCTGTACCCGAACGTGGATTTTTATTCCGGCATCGTGCTGAGAGCGCTGGGCATTCCGTCCAACATGTTCACGGTGATTTTTGCCGTGGCGCGCACCATCGGTTGGGTGTCGCAATGGAACGAAATGATCGCCGATCCGGAGTACAAGATCGGTCGCCCGCGCCAATTGTATCGCGGGGCGGTGCGGCGCGATTTTGTGCCGCTTGCAAAACGCTGAGGGAAGCGAGGTAGAACATGAATGCTCCGGGAAACAGTTATCTGCAGTTGATGCAAAGTACCTCCCTGCTGTCGGGAGGAAACAACGCTTTCGTTGAAGGTCTGTATGAAGACTACCTGCAGGACACATCCTCCGTGCCCGCTGAATGGCGCGCCTATTTCGACAAGCTGCAAGCTGCAAACCTGCAGCACGACGTGGCGCACAGCCCGATCCGGCGCGGCTTTCTGGAGTTGGACAAACACCGGGCGGAGGCGCCGGCCAATGCCGACGAGTCGCGCAAGCAGGCAAAGGTTCTGCAACTCATCAATGCCTACCGCTTCCTGGGTGCGCGCGTCGCCGAACTCGATCCGCTGAAACGCCATCCCGCACCGGAAGTGGCTGAGTTGAACCCGGCCTATTACGGGCTGAACGAAGCCGACATGGATGCGACCTTCTTCACCGGATCGCTGGAGGGCGGCAAGCGCATGACGCTGCGCGACATCTTGCAACGCGTGCGCCGCATCTATTGCAGCACCGTCGGTGCGGAGTACATGTACATTAGCAGTGTCGTCGAAAAACGCTGGTTGCAGGCGCGCCTGGAAGGACCCAGGGCGAGCCGCATTACCCCGATGGAACCAGGAAGCGCATTCTTGAGCGGCTGACCGCAGCCGAAGGACTTGAGCGCTATCTGCATACCAAGTACGTAGGACAAAAGCGGTTTTCCCTGGAAGGCGGCGATACGCTGATTCCGATGCTGGATCATTTGTTGCAGCGCGCCGGAAACCAGGGCGTCAAGGAATCCGTCATCGGCATGGCGCATCGCGGCCGCCTCAATGTGCTGATCAATACGCTGGGCAAACTGCCCCGGGAATTGTTTGCCGAATTCGAAGGGATACATACCGAACATCTGGCCGCAGGCGACGTGAAATACCATCAGGGTTTCTCGTCGGATATCCCCACGCCGGGTGGTCCCATGCATATCACGCTGGCGTTCAATCCGTCGCATCTGGAGATCGTCAATCCGGTGGTCGAAGGGTCGGTGCGTGCGCGCCAGCATCGCCGTCACGACCTCAAGGGCAAGCAGGTTCTGCCCATTCTGCTGCACGGCGACTCGGCGTTCGGTGGGCAGGGCGTGAATCAGGAAACGTTCAATCTCTCGCAAACGCGCGGCTATGGTACCGGCGGGACCGTGCATATTGTGGTGAACAACCAGATCGGCTTTACGACGTCCGACCCGCGCGACATGCGTTCGTCGCTGTATTGTACCGATGTGGCGAAAATGGTCGATGCGCCGATTCTGCATGTCAATGCGGACGATCCCGAGGCCGTGCTGCTGATTACCGAGATCGCAATCGACTATCGCATGCAATTCGGCAAGGATGTGGTTGTGGACTTGGTGTGCTTTCGCAAGCTGGGACACAACGAACAGGATGAACCGCTGGTCACCCAGCCGTTGATGTATCGCAAGGTCAATCAGCATCCAGGTACGCGCGCGCTGTACGCGAATCGGCTGGTCGAGCAAGGCGTGCTAGCTGCCGGAGAGCCCGAAGCCATGGTTGCGGCGTACCGCCGCGCGATGGACGAAGGCAGCAATCCCATACAGCCGGTGCTGACGGGGTTCAAGCACGAATTTGCAGTGAGCTGGTCGAAATTCACCGGCAATATTTCATGGCGCACACCTGCCGTGACCAGCATTCCGCTCGAACGCTTGCAACAACTGGCGGAACGCCTGGTCGCGATTCCTGGGAATTTCAAGCTGCATTCGCGCGTGGAGAAAATTATCGCCGACCGTGCTGCGATGGCCAGAGGCGAGCTGGCACTGGACTGGGGCATGGCCGAAAATTTGGCCTATGCAAGCCTGGTCGCAGAAGGCTATCCGGTGCGTCTGTCAGGCGAGGACTGCGGTCGCGGTACCTTCTTCCACCGGCATGCGGTGTTGCACGATCAGAGCCGGGAACAATGGGATACGGGCTTGTATATTCCATTGCAGCACATCGCTCCGGATCAGGCCGATTACATCGTGATCGATTCCATACTTTCGGAAGAGGCTGTATTGGGATTCGAATACGGCTATGCGACGGCAGAGCCGAATACCCTGACCATATGGGAAGCCCAGTTCGGCGATTTCGTGAATGGCGCGCAAGTGGTCATCGACCAGTTCATCGCTTCCGGCGAAGCCAAGTGGGGCAGGCTGTGCGGCCTGACCATGCTGTTGCCGCATGGTTACGAAGGGCAGGGGCCGGAACACTCATCCGGTCGCATCGAGCGCTACCTGCAACTGTGCGCCGACTACAATATCCAGGTGTGCGTACCGACCACCTCTGCCCAGATATTCCATTTGTTGCGGCGCCAGATGCTGCGTCCCTATCGCAAGCCGCTCGTGGTGTTCACACCCAAGAGCCTGTTGCGCAGCAAGGATGCCGCCTCGCCGTTGGAAATGCTTACGGAAGGCTCGTTCCAGACGGTGATACCCGAGGTCGAAGCCATGGACGCCTCGAAGGCAAAACGTATCATCGTGTGCAGCGGCAAGGTGTACTTCGACCTGATCCGGTATCGTCACGAAAAACACATCGAGAACACACCCGTCATCCGGCTGGAGCAACTCTATCCTTTTCCGCACGACGAGTTCGCCACACAAATCGCAGCGTATCCACAGGCGACCGAGGTAGTCTGGTGTCAGGAAGAGCCCGGCAATCAGGGGGCGTGGCATCGTGTTCAACACTACCTTGCGCGCCATTTGCGCAAAGAGATGCGTCTCGACTATGCGTTGCGTCCTTCTTCGGCCTCACCGGCAGCTGGTTATCTGGCCACGCATACTGAACAGCAAAAAGCGGTGATTGAAGCTGCATTCCGTCCCGACCTCGATGTAAAGAACATACCAGGAGCGCACCATGAGCATCATTGAAGTCAAAGTACCGCAACTGTCCGAGTCCGTATCTGAAGCATCGTTGCTGACTTGGCACAAGCAAGCCGGACAGGCAGTGCAGGAAGGCGAAAACCTGATTGATATCGAAACCGATAAAGTGGTTCTGGAGTTGCCGGCAATCAAGAGCGGTGTTCTGGTAAAAATCATCAAAGTCGACGGAGCGAAAGTGGGTAGCGGTGAAGTCATTGCCCAGATCGATACGGCAGCAGTTGCGCAAGCTGCAGTTGAGGCGCCTGCTGCCGCAACCGGTGTTCCCAAAGCGCCGGTTCAGGCCGCAGCCGTTTCTCCTTCGGCGCGTAAAATGGCGCATGCGCTTGATGTGGATACTGCGGGCTTGCAGGGCAGCGGTCGCAACGGCCTGGTCACCAAGGAGGATGTGCGTGATGCAGCCCGGCAGTCGGCGGCAAGCCCGGCTGAGATGGCGCCGGTTCCCGCACCTGCGGGCAACCGTCCGGAGCAGCGCGTGCCGATGACGCGCATACGCCAGCGGATCGCCGAGCGCCTGCTTCAATCGCAACAGAATTCCGCGATCTTGACCACCTTCAACGAGGTGAACATGCAGCCGGTGATAGAGCTACGCAACAAATACAAAGAAGCCTTCGAGAAGAAACACGGCGTGAAGCTCGGCTTCTCTTCGTTCTTCGTCAAGGCCGTTGTGATCGCCCTGCAGAAATTTCCGATTGTCAACGCGTCCGTCGATGGCAACGACATTATCTACCACGGCTTTTTCGACATCGGCATGGCGATTGGCAGCGAGCGCGGTCTTGTTGTGCCCATATTGCGTGATGCGGACAGGATGTCCATCGCCGACATTGAAAAATGCATTGCGGAGTATGCCGCGCGTGCCAAGGTGGGCAAGATCACGATGGAAGAGCTGACCGGCGGCACCTTCTCCATCACCAACGGCGGCGTATTCGGTTCCATGCTTTCCACGCCCATCATCAACCCGCCGCAAAGCGCGATCCTCGGCATTCATGCCACCAGGGACCGTCCGGTGGCAGAGAACGGCCAGGTGGTCATCCGCCCGATGAACTATCTTGCACTTTCCTACGATCACCGCATCATTGACGGTCGCGAAGCTGTGCAGTTTCTCGTTACAATTAAGGAAGTGCTGGAAGAATTCCCGGCGCGCGTGCTGCTCGACCTGTAGATGAAGATATTCCGCGCCTACCAGATTGTTGAGGAAAGCGGCAAGTCGACCGGGCGCTTCGTCGAGTTGTCGCAGGACAATTTCGATACCGGTGAAGTCGTCATCCGTACGCATTATTCCGGTGTCAATTACAAGGATGCGCTCGCCGCAACGGGGGCAGGGAAGGTCATCCGCCGTTTTCCTTGTGTGGGCGGCATAGATGTCTCCGGGGTTGTAGAGTCGTCACGGGATGCGCGCTACAGGGTGGGCGATCAGGTATTGGTCACCGGCTATGACATGGGCGTCGCTCATGACGGCGGCTTCGCCGAATATGTGCGTGTTCCGGCTGACTGGATAGTGCCGTTGCCATCCGGCCTCACCTTGTTCGAGGCGATGGCTTTGGGGACGGCAGGATTTACTGCGGCCCTTGCGATCCATCGTCTGGAACAGAACGAGCTGACCCCCAAAAAAGGCAAGGTGGTCGTTACCGGCGCAACGGGAGGCGTGGGCAGTATCGCCATCCAGATGTTATCGCAACTCGGTTATCACGTGGTCGCACTGACCGGAAAAGCCGGCGAACACGATTACCTGAGGTCAATCGGTGCCAGCGAGATATTGTCGCGCAACGAGATTGACGTGAAGAGCGCGCGTCCGCTGGAAAAAGCTTTGTGGGCGGGAGCGCTGGATGCAGTGGGCGGAGATACGCTGGCCTGGCTTGCCAGCACCATGCAACTGGAAGGCGCTATCGCCAGTTTCGGCAATGCCGGGGGCGCAGAATTGCACACCACGGTTTTTCCCTTCATCCTGCGCGGAGTGAAGCTGCTCGGCGTGGATTCCGCTGCGACGTCGATGCCCGTGCGCAAGCAATTATGGCAACGCATGGCCGCTGGTCTGCGCATTCCCCGGCTTGACTTGATCGCCCATCGCATCCGTTTTTCAGAACTTCCCGAGGCATGTGCCAAACTGATCAAAGGCGAGGCTCACGGGCGCGCCGTGGTGGAATTCATTCCGAATTAGGAATCGCTCGGTTATAATGCGCGCCCCTTGGGGTCTTCAGTGCTCCGAATGCGAAAGTGGCGGAATTGGTAGACGCACTGGATTTAGGTTCCAGCGCCGTAAGGCGTGAGAGTTCGAGTCTCTCCTTTCGCACCATATAAAACATATAGTTAGTATCACCATATTTCATTCCGTATAACGCGATATAACGATTTTTCCACAATAAATTTTCCACAACTTTCCACAGAAATACCTTCCACAGCATTATTGGAATGAGCCAATTACAAATAATGATACGTCCAATTTTTGGGCAATCAAGACAGCTTTAACTGAACTTTTGTTTTTCTTCCTGGCGCAGGCATGGCATTCGCACAACTGACGTTCCGCGAGAGCCTGCGCGACATCGAAGCGTGCCTGCGCAGTCAGTCGACCAAGCTCTACCACATGGGCTTTCGCAGCACGGTTTCGCGCAACACGCTGTCCAATGCGAACGCGGTCAGGGATTGGCGCATCTATGCGGACTTCGCCCAGAGTCTGATCGGTATCGCGCGCGGGCTTTATGTCAACGAACCCTTTGGTGTCGACCTGTCGGAAACCGTCTACGCCCTGGACGCCACGACCATCGACTTGTGCCTGTCGGTATTTCCATGGGCACCGTTTCGTACTGCCAAAGCCGCAGTAAAGATGCATACGCTGTTGGACCTGCGAGGGAACATTCCCAGTTTCATCCACATCTCGGATGGGAAGGTGCACGAAGTGAACATCCTCGACATGCTGATTCCGGAACCGGGTGCGTTCTACATCATGTATCGCGGCTATCTGGACTTCCAGCGACTGTATTCTTTCCATCAGGCCGGAAGCTTCTTCGTGATCCGCGCCAAGTCGAATCTCAAGTTTCAGCGCCGATACTCCAATCCCTGCGACCGCACATCCGGCATCATCTGCGATCAAATCGGAATCCTGACCGTGTTCTATTCCAACCGGCATTATCCCGAGACACTGCGGCGCATCCGAATCAAGGATGCGGACGGCAAGACGCTGATCTTTCTAACCAACAATACCAGCCTTTCGGCACGATCCATCGCCGAGCTGTATCGCTGCCGCTGGCAGATCGAATTGTTTTTCAAATGGATCAAACAGCATCTTCGTATCAAGTCCTTTTTTGGTACTTCGGAGAATGCAGTGAAGACCCAGATATGGATCGCCGCCTCCGTTTACGTACTCGTCGCCATCATCAAGAAGCGCCTCAATCTCGGTGCCTCGCTCTACGAAATGCTACAAATCTTGAGCCTCACCATGTTCGAGAGAACTCAGCTGGATCAACTACTTGCTCGTATCCCGCAACTGCCCGTTTCTCCAGATTGCGCCAATCAGTTGATCCTATTCGATTAACGTTGGGACACTATTGAAGCGACATACATATTTACGTGCGGGTTCTAGGCCGCCTGAATCCGGTCAACACTTATTGAGATGCTGAACTTATCGCGGAAACCACATCAGCATCCGACCAGTTTTTTGTAATAGATTTTCCACCACAAGCCAAAGTGAATTGTGTTGCTGAAATGTATTGGACGGTAATTGGCGTACATGGTAAAGCAACATCACCAATTTGCTGAGCTCCACTGATTGGAACGGAGTTTTGACCACTAATGACTAAAGGCCCATTAAGTAAAGTTACGTTGTAGGCCGTAGTGGTGTTATATGCAATCTGATATAGAAGGTTTGCAGCGTAAATAGAATTTGAACCAGTGGTCGAAATATTGAACGTGCCAAGAGCAGGTGTAGATGCTTGGACGTTAAGAGCAGAAATCTGATAGTTGCTTGATCCTATTGTAAATGTTGCGTTATTGGTTGAGTTGCTCAGTGAAACCGTATCATCTGGAAACTGATACGTCACAATACAAGTAAGTCCAGGTATGTTCGCAATAGTAAAAGACGGCTTGCTAGGAGAGGAGACTGCAACTCCGTTTCCCTCCAGACCAGCATAATTGGTGGTGAGTACAGTGTTGTTATTTGAAAACGTATTCGAAGCTGTAGTAACAATACCGCTCATAGTGTAGGTGTTGCTTGTTGTGCCTGAACCGGATGGATTTGTATTGATATTCACACCGGTAGATACTCCGCCCAGAAAAGTTGCTCCACCAAATGTAGTGGTGTTAGAAGCGCCGTTACTAACAGTAGATATGGTACCGCCGCCGTTTGCTGTACCTTGGTATAAAGTGGCATTAGCTAGGTCATAAAGCGACGGCAACAAGTAGAACCCAGCTACATAGGTCTGAGCAAAGGCTTTTAATGAAGCCAAATAAATTGCTGATGCTGGGTTTGCAATAGTGCCGGTGGCGGTGCCACCACTTCCGGTACTACTTCCGCCTCCGCCACATCCTGCCAAAGCCAACGTAGCGGTACTCGTAACTAGAACGAGCATCTCAACCCAATTCCTTGTTGAAACGATTTTCAAAGTCATAAGCCCCTGCGTCGAAATTGGTGAATCGTGCCTGACAATTGCTACATCCACAATCTGAAAAAATTAGACCTATATCTATAGGCCGGCTTTATTGACGTTGCATGCTGAAAATAGGGTTTGTTATCCCCAATTAGTGAGTCGACTCGAATGACTCCTCTTGGCCCCGACAGGAACCTGATCGCCATCATTTGTACCACAGTCCGTTCCTCTACCCAAACCTGACGGACACTGTACTAAATTACTGACCGCTTCTTACTAATCGAACGCCACATGCTGCACCACGGAATATGTGATCAACAATGCCGCTATTGAAATGAACTAACCAACCGCGTACAAAAGTGGACGGGGGCCATCCATTGTGCTGGACTAATAAAGCACTTCAGTCATATTCGGAAACGCAGTTACGTTAATCATTGGCTTCTGTCCTCGGGCTCTGCGGTTCTCGTCAATCAGCGATGCAAGCTCTTCTTTCGTCGGTACCCGCCACGTGCGATCTCCTTGTTTCTGGGCATCGTCAAAGGTGAATCTTTCGATGTTGCCAGTGCATCCATTTCTTTCCCATCTCTGTCCGACACTACAACGCTGCCAGGTCAGGTTGGTCTTCTTGTCGTAGACGGTATCCCCTTTGATAACGTAACGAGAGTCCATTGCGAGCGTTGCCTGTTCAGCACTTACAGCACCCGTCGTGAATATGAATATGGCGATGAGAAACAAACAACCACTCATCATTTATCTTGAACACAATTTTCTCCCTTTATTTTGACCGCAATGCAAGAATTTTCTGGATATCCGTTCCTGGCTGTTTTTTGCCTGCCTGCCTTTACATATACCAACGACTGCTCCCTTCACATATATCGGACATATCATATCAATTCCTCAAACAGAACCAATTGAGCAAGCGGGGTGATGGATCTTGCCTTGTGAGCATTCTTGGTGCCAGAAGGAAAGAATATCCCAGAGCCTTTGGGGTAGGTTACAAGGCGACCATTAAAGTCGATCTCCAGTGTACCCGCCAAGACATACCCGACATTGCCTTTCACGCACCAGTCAGGTTCAACAAATTCATTAGTAAACTCTACGAGCCGCAATTGTTTGCCATCTTGCTGAAAGATTTTAGAACGAGCGCCAGGCATGGTGCTCTGCCACTGTATAGCGTTGAAGTTAATACTTTCTGTCAGCATGGAATTCTTAGCGCTTCGTTTTATAACCTTAACGTCAATTTCCAGTTGTGGCCGACTTCGGCATGTTTACCATCATTAAAGCCAACGGCGCTTCTTCTCTGCTCATTGCGGCCAGTCGATCCTCTCCAAGCAGCCGTTCCCAACAGGGACATACTGTCAATTTTTTAGCTTAGACTCGTCCCAAAGTGAATACTCAACAAGCTCATTGATACTCTTGCTTCGTACCCGTCCTTCGGAAGAAATGGTTGTTTCACTGCGGATGTAATTTCGTATGGCAGGTGCATACCATATTGTTTTACTCCCCTTACTGGTATTGACGTTTGCATCTGTGCTTTGTGATTCGACATCGCACTCGATCCTGTATGCATCGAAAACTCCTGCAGGAACAGTCACCTTTTCCAAAGCCACAACTCTGCCATTCATGAAAGCAGAATATGACTGTCCATTAGTGGCTGTCGAGTGAAACTCCTGCTTCCAGGCAACCCCAATACTCATCGGAAATTTGTAAGCTGGATAATATGGATCAAACTTTGTACTTCCAACATCAAGCGAGTTCCAATCGCGATTGAAATACCTGAGCTCAAGATTATTTGAATTCTTATTTTTTAATTGAACTACAATTTCACGATCATTTACCTCAACAATGCGATGCGTGAATTCCAGCTTGGTTTCGTTCGTAAATCCGTCCATTGTTCGATAGTGCCAAATATCTCCGACGTGAACATCGGGTGCCCCCACCGGGGTATCCGCCCAGGCAATGCCAAACATCGCCGATGTTAGAAGAGAGGCAAGAAAAAGTCTTTGTAACATGAGTTTTCACTCCGCATTAATGGTCGATGGATCAGGTTCGATTGGAGGTCGCACCTCAGTTTCGTGGAATGACGGTTTTTGTGATGCCGGTTTAGGTTCGTGAACTAGCGCGTTCGCAGCTGGCTCAACGGTTAATAGCGCCTCTTCGTGCACGGGCGCTGGTACCGATGATACCTTGGGCGGTGAAACTGATTGCGGCTGCGATGCGCAGCCGGCAATCATGAAAAGTAGCGCAACTGCAGGACGAGTAAAATATTCCGTCATCTGACGGTTCATCGTAGGCTGAATTCAAGAAGCTCATAAACATCGTTGCTTCTTACACGGCCATCACGGCTAAACTCATTTATAAGCTTGACATAGCGCTTAACTGATGGCGCATACCAGTATGTTTCAATGGTATGTCCAATATTCGCGTCCTCGTCAGTGCCAGAGGCATCAAGAATCACGTTGATTTTGTATGCATCAAAGGTTCCCGCTGGAACAGTAATCTTCTCCAAGGAGACAACCTTTCCTTTCAGGAAGAATTTGCCATGCTTGCCGTTTGAAAAAAGCATTTTGTCAGCATCGGCATCCCATTTTTTTCCTACTTGCAAAGGAAAAGAAAAATCCTTTAGATAAGGTTCGTATTTGGCTGAAATGACATCGACTGGATTCCATTCGCGGGTATAAGCGGCAATTCCGCTGCCAGGTTTACCTTTTATCCGGTTGCGTGTTCTGATTTCGCTATCGGAAACTCCCACGACGTCCTCGATCTGTGTGAAATCTTTTTCATTTGACAGCCCGTTCGTATGTTGCCACAGCCAACGATCACCCACATGCACATCTGGATTATCGTTTTCCGCTGCCTGGGCGAATGCGCCTGCTACAAAAACAGATAATCCTATTGTCAGCATTTGACGATATATTCGGTTCATTATTTTCATCTCCCAAGTGTTTAAAAAAAAATTACCTGATTCCACGACTAATAACAATGAGCCGGACGGACTGCTGTGACGCAGCATTTCAGACGTAGCAAATTTCCTATTGTTTTTCAAACGTGGCTTCACATGGTCTGAGCTTTGTACGCGTAGCATGGCCAGCAGATCCTGAGAATTTTCCCGTCATTGGGAAAGAGAAGGGGGTGCCTTTGGTCACCCTTCCTATTGAGTAATCAGCTTTGCCGGTGTAGCCATGCGCATCAATATCGGCAGTCCCGTCGCGTTGAACTTGTCCGACGAATGTTCCCGAGCTCGGCGATCCTACCTGTCCGTATTGACCTTCCAACTTTCCGTTTTCAACTTTGACGTCAAATTTCCACGTATAGCCTTTGACCAAGCCTGTCTTATCTCTTGTGTCATCACACACCAGCTTCACCGACCAACGACCATCGAATGGATTCGATAAATTCACGTCGAGAATGAATAGCTTGGAATTAACAGGCTGCAACTGGGGTTTCTGGTCTGGCGCTGCTACATAGCCCATCTGTTTCGGCAATATCGAAATAGTACCTTTGTCATTCGTCAGGGTTGTCGCGCCGCTATTCACCCTATCATATGTGCCGACGGGTGAAAGTTTCGCCAAATCGCTTCCCGGCGCCACGAATAGAATCTCATGATCTGTACCGCGTATGCCTAATACCGCCGAAGGAGTAGCAATGCGATAGTTTTTTTTGTGCAATTTGCCGATTAAGCCTGTAATTGAACGGAAGCCTCCTTTGATGATGGAGAAGAAACTTTGTTCGCTACCGTCCTGCTTGCCGCTGAATTTATAGGTGTCAATCTTGAACTGGGTATCGGATCGCATCGTGATGAGTCCGCCGTCTCGCATCTTTATCCTCGCCGAGGAATGTAGGCTCGAACTCAGGGTGTCGCCTTCATTCACCGCGTCACCTTTATGTATCACCCGCTTTTGCCCCGCCAGAGAGGTCAGTTGCACTTCCCCGGTAATAGATTGTACCAGTCCGGCGGCTTCAACATTCATTTCGCAGGTAACTTTGATGGTGCTGACGCTGGTTGCATTGATGGCTCCAGCGCCATCCGACAAGGTGCATGCTTGAGCCGTGGGCGTCGTGGCGGACAACGTCAATTTGTAGGGTGTCGCGTTGGCCAGCTTTGTAGCAAAAATGAACATGCCATTGGTAGTAAGCGTGAGATTGTCCGTGCCGTTGTTGGTGAGAGTTATGCTGTTACCAGCAGCCAAGCCCATGAGCGTACCGCCCAACGAATATGTCGCAGTTGAAGCTGGACTTCCACCACCGCATGCGGCAAGAAAAAGAAAAAGAAACGGTAGCAACCTACGGAAATATCCAGGAAAATCAATTCCCATAGACTTTTACCCATGTCAATATTAAGGTTAATTATTTTAACTGACAGAATTGAAAAGAACAATATGCCAAATAATCTAGAAAGTTTGATATTTACCGCGAACGCCTCCAATTGGCGACAACTTCGAACCGCGGTAATGGCACGAAGCCGAACTAGAAGTAATTAAATTGTTTGCCGGAAAGCTGCCGGTCGTGAAAGACGCCTTTAACCCAATGTAGTCCTTCGCAGTACCGGCAAGGTCAGCTTCCTTTACTCAGGCTCAGCTATTTTGCACAACCAAGGCCGCGACACACAGTCGTAGTTAAATGATGTTCAGTTCTGGTTGCCACCAATTCCGGTAGCGAGAAGAATTGGATGATATAGCTCAAGGTCATTCTTAAGATAACAACAAAAGATCACTTCCTTTATTTGTGGAAAATCTATTAGGGTTGTATTAACAGCGGCAATTGCAATAGTCGACGCCAGATCAGGCGGGAAGCCGAACAGTCCTGTACTGATACAGGGAAATGCAATCGTGTCTAGTTTATTCTGTGCTGCAAGCCTAACGGATTTGCGATAACAAGACGCCAAAAGCTCTTTCTCGCCTTTATCGCCGCCCTCCCAAAATGGCCCATAAGCATGAATTACATACTTCGACGGAAGTCTATAACCTTTCGTTAGTTTTACGTCGCCAACAGCGCCGTGCCCCATTTTGTCACATTCCTCTTTAAGCTCAGGACCTGCGGCACTATGGATGGCCTCATCTACGCTACCACCCCCAACTACCACCGTATTGGCGGAACTAACAATTGCATCCACATTCAATGTCGTTATGTCAGCCCGAATCGCACGAATTAATGTCATTAAGTATCTCTGGTACATGATAAGGAGAGGTTATCTTATAAGCAGAGTGGTGCGGAAAACTTACATTTCCCTACGTTGCCGAAGATGAGTTTACTGATTAAAGTTAAATTATTGCGTAAGTAGCGTGCATATCCGACGGCTCTGCGTACGATGGAGTAGTTCTTTATGTTCTACGAAACAGCCATCGTTCTTCTTGCCTGCACGGCCCCGAGTGAACGTGATGCGCTCCTGTTTGCAATAGCCCAGCAGATGGTTATTGATGAATTCGCTGCCGTTATCCGAATCAATACCCAATAGCGGAAAGGGCATGCGTGAACGAATGGCTTTCAATGCATCGAAAACCCATACCTGCGCCTTGTTGGGGACTGCATTGGTCTCCGTCCAGCCGCTGGCCACATCCGTCACATCAAGTGTCTGGCAGAAATCACCACTCCCATCTCCTCCGTCATGTCCAACCAGGTCGATCTCCACGAATCCCACCTTCTTCTCGTTCCATTCAGCAAAGGTTCGTATCGGAATTTGGTGCTTGAGCAAGGTTCCGGGTTTGGTACCGGAGCGACCGTGCAGCATCAGTTTACGCCGCGCCGGAGCCAGCAGGCGGTCAATGGAGGCGGGGCTAATCAGCAGCAACTTGTTTCGCGTGGCATCGTCCAACACGATTTCCTGATGCCTTTCCAGTATCGGGATGACCTCTGGCAGAATTGCCGCCAGGCGCTTGCCGCAGATATAGTCCAGAATAGTCCATATCTCCTTTAGCGGTTGCAGCACCTCATCACCATACTTCTTCGGCCTGATCCGCTTCAACTTCTTGCGAAGATCTCCAACCAGTCTCACCCGCCGACTCACCCGGATGACCCGACCGTCCGCGCGTAACAGTGATACCGCATACCAGCGGTTATATCCTGTCAGTGCGACCAATTCATTTAGGATCTGTCCCTTCGCCTTCTTGCTCGAATGATGGTAACGCTCAGACCACGCCTTGATTATCGACCTCTTCTCGTTCATCGTTAGCCTCACTTTGCCTCCCGTCGGACATCTTTAGACGGGTCATTTCACTCAGATTTCTTACGTGAGGCAACGAATGGGTTTCACTCAGATTTTTGATGAGGCAATTCGTGTGATTGACATTTTATACAGAAATCTGTATTGTCAATCCATGAAAACCACTCTCGACATCAATGACTCATTGCTGGCTAATGCCAAGGCACTGGCAGCACAGCAACAAACCAGCCTTACTTGTTTGATTGAGGAAGGTCTGCAACTCAGACTTCGTTCTTCCCATCCATCAACCAAAATAAGCAAACGGAAGCTTCCTGTTTTTAAGGGGCATGGTGGGATGGTTGCCGGAGTGAATCCCGTCAGCAACAAAGCAATGTTGGACGCAGCCGACTATGACGCCTGATGTAAATGTGCTGATTGCTGCATCGCGTAGCGATCATCCTCATCACAAAGTTGCCTATGCCAGCCTGAATGAAGCCATTGCTGCTTGCGCTGATGGAGCAAGCTTGAAATTGATGCCCATGGTTGTTGGAAGCTTTTTGCGACTGGTCACCAATCCAAAAATATTTGTTCACCCTACACCGGTCGAAGATGCGGTGGGGTTCATTGATGCGCTTTCTGCAATGCCTGGCATTGAGATGCCATCTCTTGCCGCAGAGTGGCCAATACTGCGCCAACTATGTATTGAGAAAAAACTGCTTGCTAATGATATTCCTGATGCTTGGCTGGCAGCAGCAGTAATTCAATTGGGCGAACACCTCGTCACGTTCGACACTGATTTTAAAAGGCTGCTAAAGCGATCTCAGGTTACTATTCTCAGCACCAACTCCTGAGTTGGTATCAATCACAAGTTCCGGATACCCGTTTTTTTTAGGCATATTTAATCGCTCAATTTGGAATCATAGAACGACGGGTTGTGAATGGCTGTTATCAAGCGAGCAAGGGACAGTGGTGCTTGCAGTCATAAACCGCCAAAAATCGGCCAGTAGCAGCCTTAGGCAAAATGTCCAAGCCAACCGATTTTGACTAATGATCGATTCAGATTTGAAAAGCGTAATTAAAGGAACACATCCCGTCGCAAAGCGGCGTGTCCTGCGTGCAATAGCCGTCTTTGAGGCTGTCAAGGGGATTGCTGCGTTCGCTGCCTTAGTCGGAGTGCTTGATCTGATGTATCACGATGTCCGACACCTCGCGATTGAGTTAATCGGTCGGTTTGGTTTGGATCCAAATGCGCACTATCCGTCGATCCTTTTGCATTATGCGGAACTCGTCCCAAACGCCGACATGCATTCGCTGGTAATCCTTGCTTGTGCCTACATTCTTGTGCGCCTGTTAGAAGGCTACGGGCTTTGGAACGACCTCGCATGGGGCGAATGGCTGGGGACGCTATCAGGCGGGCTCTATATACCCTTCGAAGTCGGCCATCTTATTCATCGACCGTCAGCCATAATCGGGATAGTATTAGCCGGCAATGTCTTCGTGGTCAGTTTTCTTGCGTTTCAGTTATGGAGTAGGCGCACGAATGACACCACTCACAAATAAGTTTCCTTGCGACAGGATTGCAGAACTAGGACTCCTTTCGGCTAACGAACCGACTGTCATGAGGGGCCGCTTTCGCGAAGGCAATTTCGCCACATGTGCTACCGCAACCTGCCATTTCCAGACGCCCACACGTAACTCGGGGAGTTACTGATCCTCGGCTACAAAGCAGACCGAATGGTCTGCATAAAGACAGTCAGTTTTGTATGCCCGAGCTGCCGTAAGGAACACTAGCGTTATGTCTGGTTCACCTTTAGCGCACGAATGCCTTGCGCCCGGCATACACTGCTGAATCCCCCAGATATTCCTCGATGCGCATCAGCTGGTTGTATTTCTCCAAGCGCTCGCCACGGCACGGCGCGCCGGTCTTGAGGTGTCCAGTGCTCAAGGCCACGGTCAGATCAGCAATGAAACTATCCACCGTCTCACCGCTGCGGTGCGACACCATCGCACCCCAATTGACGCCGTTAGCCAGTTGCACTGCCGCAATGGTTTCACTGAGCGTACCGATCTGGTTAAGTTTGATCAATACTGCGTTGGCGATGTCCTCGTCTATACCGCGCTGGATGCGTTCCACGTTGGTGACGAAGATGTCGTCTCCCACCAGCTCGATCTTGTCACCCAGCTTCGCGTTGAGAATCTTCCAGCCTTCCCAGTCGTCTTCGGCAAGGCCGTCCTCCAGCACGGCGAGAGGATACTTTGACACCCAGTCGGCATACATCGCGACCATTTCGGCGGCATCCACTTTGCGTTTCTCGGTGCGCAGGTTGTACAGGCCATCCTCGTAAAATCCGCTGGAGGCCGGGTCGATGGCGATCACCATGTCCTCGCCAGGCCGATAGCCGGCCTTTTCAATTGCCTTAAGAATCACCTCTATCGCCTCGACATTGCGCTTCAGGGCAGGCGCAAAACCGCCTTCGTCGCCTACGCCGGTGGAGTAGCCAGCGTCTTTGAGCACTGTTTTCAGGGTATGGTAAATCTCGCTGCCCCAGCGCAAGGCTTCGGCAAAGTTGGGTGCGCCCACCGGGGCGATCATGAATTCCTGCAAGTCGGTGCCCTGCCAGTTGGCGTGTATGCCGCCGTTAAGGATGTTAAACATCGGAACCGGCAGGCGGTTTGCAGCAGCACCGCCGAGATAGCGAAACAGCGGCAGGTCGCTGGCTTCCGCCGCAGCCCGTGCAGTTGCCAGGCTCACGCCGAGGATGGCGTTGGCACCCAGTTTTTCCTTGTGGGGCGTGCCGTCCAGCTCAATCATGGCGCGATCGACCGTCACCTTGGTCGAGCGCATCCATGCCGGTGAGCGCGGCGGCTATTTCGGTGTTGACATGGCCGACCGCTTTCTTAACGCCTTTGCCGCCGTAGCGTTTCTTGTCGCCATCGCGAAATTCCAGCGCCTCATGCACGCCGGTCGATGCGCCAGATGGCACGGCCGCGCGACCGAAGGAGCCGCCTTCCAGGGTGACTTCGACTTCGACAGTGGGATTTCCGCGCGAGTCGAGAATTTCGCGGGCATGGATACGTTCGATGCAGGTGTACATAGATCCTCCTTGTTGGTTGTTTACTCGTTACCCATTGAACAAAAATGATGCGATCTATTTCAATGCGGCAAGTGCTGCTCCGGCGCCTTCACGGACTGCGTGCGCAGAATGGCGCGCTTGCAAGTCGGACAATGCGATTCTACGCACTTCTGCATTTCCTATTTGCGCAAGACTATGGACGATTTCCAGCCCCTCCACCACATCCGACGGGTGCCGCAGGGCACAAGCGACCAGGTCATCCGCCGTCTCCGATTCGCCCCGCCAACCCAGGGCAATGATCGCCCGCATGCGGACATCAGCCAGAGGATGCAATAGCGGGTTTCAGCCTTACCTTATAACTCTGCGCGGAATACGCCACCAAATCGGCTCCGCACATGTGAAAAGAAACCCGTTCACCTGCGGGAATCAGGTGAAAACACGCCAGACAGATTTGCTGCGATCCTTCCATGTTCAATATTCAGACGCGTACTACCGTAACCGAACAGGGGGCATAGGCGATGACTTGCCGAGCTACAGAACCTAACAGCCAGCGTTCGAACAGACTATGGCCGCGATGGCCAACCACGATGTGGTCGATGCCATTGTCTTCGGCATAGAGCACAATACTCTC
>CAVRYQ010000061.1:0-9053 GCA_963725375.1 uncultured Pseudomonadota bacterium
TGCGGGTGCGCGAAGTCGAGATTACGGATATGCTGCGCCTGCGCAGCCTCGTCAGCCATACCTGATGCATCATTAGTTGTTGCATTCCGTAAATTCACCAAATTCACCGAAACTGGTATCCTGCGTCACTGACAGCCGAGGGAGGGCAGCATGCACCAGCATTTCACCATATCGCCCGCTGAGATGGTCCGCGCCAAGTGGCCGCACGAGATTTTTCTGATCAATCTGGTTTTCAATCATATTCTGGTGTTCGCTTCCACTTTTGGCGTGTTCAGCACCTTTCCGCTAATGGTATTGATCGTTCCGGTCACATCTTTCGCGATCACCGGTTACATCTTCATCAAGGCCAAGCGGGTCGCCAAGGGCGATGAAACCTGGTTCGTCAAGTCGCACTGGATTATCGCCAACAGGCGCAATGGCCATTTCATGAAACTTTTGACCATCACCTGCACCGTCATCGGTACCGGTTTCCTGCTCTCAAAAGCAATGGGGTGGTCGGAGATCACAACCATCGCCCTGCTGGGGGGAGGCGGCTTGTTGCCGTTCATGGTGTCGTTGCTGGTGCTGATCGTGCTGGGCAACGAATCCATGTACCAGGCCCGCCACGGCAAGCTGCCCAAGCGTTTCGTCGAGCAGCATCAGGTCGCGTCAAATTCCGCCTCTTCTACTTAACCCAGCCAAGGCTCCCATGTCATCTGAAAGCAAAATCTACTGGGGCGTCGGCATCGCGTCCATTCTTTTTCTCATCGGCGCCCTACTCATACCCGGAGAACCCAAGCGCAGCGATGACTTGCCATGGCACATCGAGCATCCGACGCCGGATTCGGTGCGCGTCTTCGGTCTGACGCTCGGAGAATCTGCCACCAATGAGGCAGAGCTCAGGTTCAGGGAACAGGCGGTACCAAGCCTGTTCAAATCACCTGAAGGCAAGCTGATCGCGGAAGTATTCTTCGAGCAGGTCGATCTGGCCGGGTTGCGCTCCAAGATCGTGCTGACCATAGACGTTCCCGAGAAGGAGTTGCAGGAAATGTACGAACGCGGCTTGCGCATGGCGACATCCGGAAGCGGAAAAAAAATCACCCTGACTCCGGAAGACGTTACACATTTGCGCACCTGGCCGATAAGCAGCCTGACTTACCTGCCCAGCCTTAGCGTGGATGAAGCGGTATTTCTCAAGCGCTTCGGACAGCCTGCACAGCGCGTGCAGGAAAACAAGAGCGGCCTCATTCACTGGCTTTATCCGCAGGACGGCCTGGACATCACGCTGGGTAATGGCGAAAAACCTCTGTTGCAATATGTTCCGCCCAGAAATTTCGACCTGCTGACGCGACCATTGCTTGCGAACGGGGAAGTTCTGAAATAGCTCCCGGCGTTGACGCCTACTTCTTGTCAACGTTCGTTTCCCTGGGCTTGTCGGAGCGCAACATGTCGTCATCGTCATCCAGCAGGATGCGACTGGCGTTGCCTTCCATGTCCTCGTATTGTCCTTTCTTCACAGCCCATACGAGCACGATCACGAGCAGCACGCCGAAAAACAGCATGCCGGGTATCAAACTGTAGATCACATCCATGGAATCACCTCAATGCTTATTGAATAATGTACGTATGCGTGCTGCGTTGCCGATTACAATCAGGGAGCTGATCGGCATGCTGATTGCTGCCACCAGCGGGTTTATCCTCGCCATCATCGCCAGCGGCACCATGATCGCGTTATACACGAAAGACAGCCCGATATTCTGTTTGATGGTAATTAGTGTACGCCGTGACAACTGTGTCGCCTGACGCACCTTGTCCAGCTCGTTGTACATCAGCACGATGTCCGCACTTTCCACCGAAACGTCCGTGCCGGAACCCAGCGCGATACCGACATCCGCCCGTATCAATGCCGGGGCATCATTGATTCCGTCACCCACCATGGCCACTACTGCCCCGCTCTGCTGCAGGCGACGAATGACCTGATCCTTGTCCTGCGGCAGCACTTCGGCAATGACTTCCATGCCGCCAAGCTGGCGCGCAACAGCCTCGGCAACCGGCCTGCGGTCTCCGCTCAGAAGCGTCAGCGCGATGCCCGCCGCGCGCAGCTCATCTATCAGTTGCCGCGCATCGCGGCGCAGCTTGTCTGCCAACGCAATAAGCGCTACGTGTCTGCCGTCGCGTGCTACGTATACACAACTCATGGCCTGTGCTTCAAGCTCATACGCCCGCGCCTGCAGCGCTGCATCCTGCGCTATGCCGTGCTGCGCCAGCCATTCCGCAGTGCCCAGCAACACAGGCCGTCCGCCGACCCAGGCCTCGACTCCCAGCCCCGCCGTTGCCTGAAAGTCCTCGGCCACCAGATCGCGGAACACCAGATGCCTGAGCTCCGCTGCTTTCACAATGGCCGCAGCAACGCCGTGCTCGCTATAGCGCTCTACCGCGGCGGCACACTGCAGCATTTCCTGTTCGTTGCAACCTGACGCGGCGTGCACTTGCACTACGCTCATCTTGCCTTCGGTCAAAGTGCCGGTCTTGTCGAACACGAAATGCGTGACCTTGGACAGGGTTTCAAGCACCAGACCGTTCTTGACCAGGATGCCATGCTTGGCACCCAGACCGGATGCCACTGCTATGGACATCGGTGTGGCCATGCCGAGCGCACAGGGACAAGTGATGATGAGTACCGAGGTCGCAGCCATCAGTGCACTCTCGAAATCATGTCCACTCCAGATGAAGAAGGTGACCGTTGCGCAGATAAGCGTCACCAGCACAAACCACGGAACGATGGCGTCGGCAAGGCGCTGTATGGGTGCCTTCGATGATTGTGCCTCTTCAACCAGCCTGATGATCCTGGACAAGGTTGTATCCTGCAATTGCGTACGCACCTCCACCAGCAGTACACCGTTTGTATTGGCTGTGCCCGAATAGACCTGAGCGCCTGCAGATTTGCTGACCGGAACAGATTCTCCGCTCAGCATGGACTCGTCCACTGCGCTGTGGCCTTCAAGCACCACACCATCCACCGGCACTTTGTAGCCGGGTTTGATGAGTACATGTTCACCCAATTTGACGCCGCGAATTGGCGTCATCTGTTCCAGGCCGTCGCGCATGACAATAGCTACGCGCGGTTGCAATTCCATCAGGCGCTTGGTTGCTGAAACAGCCTGGTGCCTGAACATTCCCTCCAGATAGCGCCCGATCAGAATCACAAAAATCAGATTGGTAACGGTGTCGAAATACACCTCACCGATCGGGCTCTGAGTTACGGTCACATACAGCGAGTAGGCATAGGTAACGCTCAGGCCCATAGCGATGGGCATGTCCATCGTGAGATGGCCTCCACGCAATCCGCCGAACGCGCCGCGATAAAATGGATAGCCGGAATACAGCAAAGTCGGCGTAGCCACCGCCAGCCCGATCCAGTGGAAGAATTGACGAAACTCATCGTGATCTGCGCCGCTGTAGAGCGCTATGGATATCCACAGCATGTTCATCATGGCGAAACCCGCAAAGAACAGGCGGTAAAGCATGGCCCTATTGGATTTCTGGATCACGCCCTCGGCACTTTCCGGATCGTAGGGTACCGCGGCATACCCAATCTTCGCCAGCGCGCGAATCAGATCGGACAATTTACTGCGGGAATTGTCCCAACGCAGGTGAAGGCGCTTCGCCGCCAGATTGACATCTGCAGACTGTACTCCCGGGGCACGCTGCAGCCCGCGCTCGATCAGCCACACGCAAGCAGCGCAATGTATTCCCTCGACCAGAAGATGTATATCCCGAATATCGCCGGACGCAGAGGTGAACTCCTGCTGCACTTCGTCGAAGTCGTATATTTCGATGTCTTTGGGAAGCTCGGGCGGGGGGGCAAGCAGCACGCCTTCCGGCGTGCGCTGGTAGTAACCCTGCAATCCGGCCTCATAGATCGCAGCGCACACGGACTGGCAACCGAGACAACAAAAGACCCGCTCGGCATCATCCAGTCGAGCGTGAAAATCAGCCTCGGGCGGTATGGGCAGCCCGCAGTGAAAGCAGCCGCCTGCCCCGGAATGGCTACGCAACGTCATGCGAATTTAATAACGGCTACGACGCCGCGTCGACCATGAACTTATCCGTTGCGACACCAAAGCGCTCTTCGCCGCGCTGGACGCGAATATGCAGCTCCCAGTATCCTTTGAGGGGGAAATTGACGTACCCCTGATAACGGCCAGGCGCGACTTCCTTGAAACTGATCGTGAAATCCTTGCTGGCGTCGGACGCCCGATAAGCAGTTACATCCATAGTCGCACTCACCGGATTACCTTCACGATCCTTTACATAGATTTCGTAAGCAGCAGGTATTCCCAAAATAACAGACGTCGGTTTTTTGATTTCGGTTTGCCAGGACAATTGCTTTTGCGCGCTCAGTTCGCTCAGCATTTCCTCGTTCGAAGTGCGATTCCCGGTTTCGTAGTCGCGTTCCACCAGCGTCGAACGGGTACCTTTGGTAGCAAACCACACAAAGGTTGCGTTAACTGTCAACACGATGGTGATGAGCAGCAACATGCCCCATACCCAGGGATTGCGTAAACCGGTTTTGTTGTTTTGCGAAATCATTTTCATCTCTCCTATTGAAGTTTCGGCCCATTGAATTTGCTGGTGTATTCGGCAGAGATACTCGGATCTTCAACCCCTTCTATCCTGAATTCAATAGGTGTTATTTCGTCCTTTACGTTTGCCCCGGGCGCTTTCACAAAGATAGTGAAGGAAGTGCCGCGCCCGTGATGTGTCATCAGCGGTTCCTCCGCGCCTATAATCACCTGTCCCGGCACCCCGCCCTTTGCGGATACTTTTACATGAATGTCCTTGTCCGTTTTGTTAAGTACCTTGAATTCATACTTGTCCTGAATCGAGCCGTCGCTCATGGTAACAAACAATGGCTGGCGGTCGGATATCACTCTCAATGTCATGGCGCCCAAGTGTGTCAGTCCGTACACAATGCCGGAAAGAGCGATGAGAATGATCCCAAGGTAGACCAGTGTACGTGGATGTTGATATATCTTCCGCGCCGGCTTGCCCGAAAATTCATCCAGAGACGCATAGCGGATCAGGCCGCGCGGCTTGCCAATCTTGTCCATGATGGCGTCACAGGCGTCCAGGCATAGTCCGCAGGTGATACAACCAAGTTGCTGGCCCTCACGGATGTCCACACCAGTAGGGCAGACCTGAACACACTGAAAGCAGTCGATGCAATCGCCTTGCGGAGCTGCGGCACCGGCTCCTTTGCGCAGCTTTCCGCGGGGTTCGCCACGTTTTATATCATATGCAGGCAGGATGGTCTGCGCATCGGTCATCACTCCCTGTATGCGCGCATAAGGGCAAAGCCAGAAACAGGCCTGTTCACGCAAGAAGCCCGCAAGAATATAGGTACCCATCAGGAACATGGCAAGCACAACCCAGCCAACCTTGGGCAAATTGAAATGGATCAGGTCATCCCAATACGCATACGCATCGACGAACCAGATAGAGAAGCTTATACCCGTGAGCAAGGCAAGCACAATCCACAACACATGCTTGAGCCCTTTTTTCCTGATTTTGTCGAAGCTCAGTGGCGCATCATCCAATTTGCGTCTGGCAGCCGGATTGCCCTCGATTTTATCCTCCAGCCAGGTAAACCAGTCGGTCCATGCTGTCTGAAAGCAAAAATAGCCGCACCACACTCGCGAGGCGACGGATGTCACCGCAAATAGCGTCATCGCCGCCATCAGCAACACCAGGGACAACATCCAGATGTCTTGCGGCAGCACCGTCAGGCTGAAGAAATGGAATTGCCGATTCTGAATATCGAACAGTATGGCCTGTTTTCCATTCCAGCGCAGGTAGGGGCCGAGGAAGAACGGCAGCCACAAAGCCAGTTGGGTATAATTTTTTACCGTACGGAAGAAGCCTGACATGCGCTTGGCGTGAATTGTTTTCTCTCCGAGGTTGGCATGCCAAGACTCGAATTCGTGATAGATGGTCGTGACAGCGATCATCTCTTTACTGCCTGATTCATCATTCACGCCACTCTCCTGGAATTTCATTCGTCAATTTTTATTTGAGCACACTCAAGGCACTTCCGAATCGATTCGCCGCTTTCCGATGAGTCGATTCGCAAACACCATTCCGAATTATGGAAAAAGGAGGAGAGCGTAGTTCTCCTCCTTATGCGCAACAACCAGGAACCTATTTTTTGTCCTTGCTCTTGGTTGCGTTACGGAATGCCATGAAGAGCAACCAAGTAGCCACAACAGCGGAACCAGCAACGCTTATAAGCACACCCCAGAAAACCGCATCATGATTCATCTCATTTACTCCTTTTTTTGGAAACGTCTGAACGGTGTAACCCGTGCAGATCGAGACAGGTTTATTTAGTCACCGGAGCATCGGCCTGACCGCCGCCGAATTTGTACACATATACCGCCAACTTCTTCATTTCCGCATCGCTCAACTTGCCCGCCGCCTTGAAAGATGGCATGACCGCGATCCGCGCATCCGGGCCGGCATTCACCCCGTAGGCAACGGTCTTCTTGATGCCTTCCAGTGACCCGTCAAATCGCCATATCTTGTCTGTCAGGTTAGCCGATCCCATTGCCTGCATACCCTTGGCATCCGCACCATGGCACGCGGTACAGTCGCTTTCCATGAACACTTTCTTGCCAGCCGCAACGATCGAATCGGCGTCCGCCTTATCCTTGCCTTCATCGCTCATTGCCTTGACATACTGCGCCACGTCGTCGATCTGCTGGTCGGACAACACACCCTTGTGCGGGGTCATCACCCCCTGCCGACCACCGACTATGGAGGTGTAGATATCATCGATCTTTCCTCCGTACAGCCAGTCATCGTCGCGCAAGATAGGAGCAAACAAACCTTGCTTGTCCACCGTGCCCACCCCGTTAGTACCGTGACAGGCTGCGCAATTATCACCAAACAGCACTTTGCCGGAACGCGTTACATACTCGGTCAGGTCGCTGTCGGCCAAAATCGCGGCAGGCGTCATGTCTTTCAACTTGGCTTCGTATTTGCCGCGCACCTCGTCCACCACACTTTTGTCCGCTTCCATTTCGGTAATCGCAGTCCAACCGCCGATCCCTTTGAAAAAGCTGTGCGCGGTCGAAACCGGTATAGATGGATAAAACAGGAAATACACCACACACCAAATTGCGCTGGCCGTCAGGCCAAGCATCCACCATTTTGGGGGCTGATTGGTAAAATCCCCCAAGTCGTCGTCCCAAACGTGACCGGTTGTCGTCACGCCACTTTCATCGTGTTTATCACTCATCTTTTTTCTCCCATATTGATAGGGTCTTCGTCATCCAGCGCCATGCCGCGCTGGGACTCGAACGTGGCCTTGTTAGCCGGACGGAATACCATGACATAGACGGCCACCATTCCAAACGCAGCGACCAGGACAAAAAAGACGCCCAGCCAATCGTTGGCGGTCATAGCAGCGACATCCATGCCCAGATATTCCATTAGCTTAGTCACGGTAATTCACACCCTCTTCGAACTTGACGTGGTTACCCAATCCTTGCAGGTAGGCAATCAGGGCATCCATATCGGTTTTGCCGTCCAGTTGTGCCGCTGCGCCGTCAATGTAGGCGGGCGTGTAAATGGATGTCGGCACCGGGTTGAACGGCATGATCGTCATGACCTTCATTGCTTGCACGGTTTCCGTCACATTCACCGGCATCTTTGCCAGCCAGAAGAAATTCGGCATGACAGATTCCGGCACAACTTCGCGCGGGTAGCTCAGGTGACGGCGATGCCATTCATCCGAATACTTTCCACCGACGCGAGCCAAGTCCGGCCCAGTTCGCTTGGAGCCCCACTGGAAGGTATGGTCGTACATGGATTCTTCCGCGATCGAATAATGGCCATAGCGGTCCTTTTCGTCGCGGAAGGGGCGAATCATCTGCGAATGACACAGATAGCACCCCTCCCGGATGTAAACCGCCCGTCCTGCCAGTTCCAGAGGTTTATAGGGACGAACTCCATCACCGGGTTGCCAGTCCTCCAACGTCTTGTGCGCTGACGTCGCCGGATTCCAGACGATCTTGTCCATCGGAACAACGTTACCCTCCTTGTCCTTGTGGGCCGTGCCGTTGAAAGTTCCGTTCCCGCCACTCATCGCGGTATTGGGAAGGTAGAACAACGGAACAATTTCAACGATGCCACCGACCGCTACCGCGATCGCAATTACCACGAACATCAGGATAGTGTGGCGTTCGATATTGTCCTGAAACTTGGTCGAATAGATTTTGTCGTGATCAGACATGTCTCACTCCTTAGGCTTTGGCGGGAACGGCGCCGGATGAGCGTTGAGCGCTCGCCTGACGCACGGTCATCACGATGTTGAACAAGGCGATCCAGGTACCAATGCTGAAAATCAGGCCGCCGACTGCGCGCATTGCGTAGTAAGGATGCATCGCGGAGACTGATTCAACAAAGGTATAGGTCAACGTACCGTACTCATCGTAATCACGCCACATCAGGCCCTGCATGATCCCGGAAACCCACATCGCAACGACGTACACCACGGTGCCGATGGTCGCCAGCCAGAAGTGGACGTTAACCAGGCTGTCGGAGTACATCTTGTTCACGCCCCAAAGTTTCTTCACCATGTGGTACAGCGCGCCATAAGCAACCATCGCCATCCAGCCCAAAGCGCCTGAGTGCACGTGACCCACGGTCCAGTCTGTATAGTGAGACAGCGCGTTCACGGTCTTGATGGACATGACCGGCCCTTCAAATGTAGACATCGCGTAGAACGCGAGTGAGACCACCAGGAAGCGCAAGATGTAGTCCGTACGCAATTTGTCCCATGCACCGGACATCGTCATCATGCCGTTCATTGCGCCACCCCAGGATGGGATGATCATTGCCAGCGAGACAGCGGCGCCCAGAGAGCCTGTCCAGTCGGGCAACGCGGTATATTGCAGGTGGTGAGCGCCCAGCCAGACGTAGCCGAAAGTCAGCGCCCAGAAGTGCAACACTGACAGGCGATAGGAGAACACGGAGCAATACGTAGCTCAGCTCAGACCAGCATACACATG
>CAVRYQ010000062.1:0-56760 GCA_963725375.1 uncultured Pseudomonadota bacterium
CAAGGCCTCGCGGGCGCCGGCGGGGCATCGCTGGCGACCAGCAGGCGCCGGCCGGGAACCGGCGAAAAAGGCGCGGCCACTTGCAATTTGGGGTAATAGCGCCCGCCGACCCGCTCAAACGCCTCGGCCAGCGCATGATCGAACACATATTCGCCCATCGAGAGGGTCTTGAAATAAGCCGGCGCGCAGGCGGCGAGCTTCCCCTCTGCCGTTTCGACCAGCACATGCGCCGGAATCCAACCAGTGCGGCCGCCGACGCATTTGGACGTTTCCAGCGCGTCGAGAAAGGCGTGGGTCAGGAAGGGGTTGAACCGCTCGCCGCCCGCGCTTGAAAATGCCGCAGGCGCGGGATTGGCGCAGGCGTCCCACGCGGCGGCGGGGACGGCGCCGATGCGGTCGGTTTGGCTGATGCGAAAGGGAGATGAGGTCATTGGCGGCATCATCGCCCAAAGCCTTGGTCCGATCCAGCCGCTTGTTTCGGCGCCTTGATTGAAGCTTAAGCGGCGGCGGCGGTCACGCGGTTGCGGCCCGCGGTTTTCGACTGGTACAGCGCCCGGTCGGAGCGCCTGAACAGGGCGTCGGGCGTGTCGTCGGGCAGGCTTTCGGCAATGCCGATCGACACAGTCACGGCAATGGCCAGGCGCCTTTCTCGATCAGAAAGGGCGACCCCGCCACAGTTGCGCGCAGGCGTTCCCCCGACCATTTTCGCTACCGGCAATCTGGTGTCGGGCATGATGACGACAAATTCCTCGCCGCCGAAGCGGCACAGCAAATCGACGCCGCGCAAGGCGCGTTTCACCCGCGCCGCGAAAATCTTCAAAACCGCGTCGCCGGCGTCGTGGCCATGAGCGTCGTTGACCGCCTTGAAATGGTCGATGTCGAGAATCATCGACACCAGCGGACGGTCGCTTCGCGCCGCCTGATCGAGCAATGCGGCGACATGCGTTTGGAGATAGCGGCGATTGTTGAGGCCGGTCAGCGGATCGACCAGCGCCAGTTCGATCGCCGCCTGAACATTAAAGCGCAAATTGTCGGCGTAGCGCTTGCCCCGGATCTGGGTGCGCACGCGGGCCAGCATCTCGTTGCGGTCGATGGGGCGCAACAGATAATCATTCACGCCCAGATCGAGGCCGCGAAGGACGCGCTTGCGGTCTTCGGTATCGGCCAGCATCAGCAGGGGCGTATGGCGCGTGCGTTGAATCGAGCGAAACTGTCCGCACAGGCGCAAGCCGTCGAAATCGGCGAGATTCAGGCTGATGAGGGCGACCTGGTAATCAGCCTCGGCGGCGCGAAAAAGCGCCTCTTTCGCGTCGGTTTCGATATCGACCTCATAGGCGCCACGCAGCGCCTCGGCGGCGCGCTCGGCGGAATGGGCGCGGTCGTCCACCACCAGAATCCGCCCGCCATTTCCGTCGTCGAGCGCCGGGCGCAAGGCGGCAGCGACGCCGAGGCGGGCCGAGGCGCCGGCGCGGGCGCGCAACTCATCGACCACCAGCTTGAGCCGGGACAAGGAGCGGACGCGCGCCAGCAGCGCGATTTCGTCGATGGGCTTTGTCAGAAAATCGTCGGCGCCGGCCTCCAGCCCCCTGACGCGGTCGGCGGTCTGGTCGAGCGCGGTGACCATGATGACCGGCAGATGCAGGGTGTCGGGGTCTTGCTTGAGCTGGCGGCAGACTTCAAACCCGTCCATGCCGGGCATCATGACGTCGAGCAACACGATGTCGCATTCGCCGCGCTTGCAGATCTCCAGCGCCTCAAACCCGCTGGTCGCGGTGATGACGACGAAATAATCGGCGGTCAGCCGCGCTTCGAGCAGCTTGAGATTGGGGACGATGTCGTCCACCACCAGCACCCGCGCCGTCATGGACCCCGCGCCTTTCAGCCGCCGATGAAGGCGCGGACCGTTTCGAGGAATTTGACCACCGAGATCGGCTTGGACAGATAGGCCTCGCAGCCGCCCTGCAACATTTTTTCCTCGTCGCCCTTCATCGCGAAGGCGGTGATGGCGATGACGGGAATGGGCGCCAGTTCGGGGTCGTCCTTCAGCCATTGGGTGACCTCGAGTCCCGAGACTTCCGGCAACTGGATATCCATCAGGATCAGGTCGGGCCGGTGCTGGCGCGCCAGGCCGACCGCCTCCACGCCGCTCCTGGTCTGCACGGTCTCGTAGCCATGCGCTTCGAGCAGGTCGTTGAAGAGCTTCATGTTCAGCTCATTATCCTCGACGATCAGAACCTTTTTCTTCATCTCATTCCGCCAAGGAGGCCGCCCATGCCTAAGGGGCCGATCGGACCAAAACTATGCGACATAAATTGACGAAAAGAAAATTTGCGCTCAACTTGACCCGTTAACCTTAAGGAAACTGCTTTTGACCTTGAAATCCCCAGCCCGTGACCGCCGCGAAGGCGCGGAGGCCACGGCCATCGCCGCCCTGGGCTTCCTCGTCGCCGAACCGGAGCGCCTTTCGCGATTCGTCGCCTTGTCCGGTCTCGAGGTGGCCAACCTGCGGAGTGCGGCGCAGGACGAGGGTTTTCTCGCCGGAATCATCGCCTATGTCGCCGCCGACGAGGCGCTTCTGCTCGAATTCGCCGCCGCCAGCGGACGCAAGCCCGAGGAGATCGCGGCGGCGCAGCATGTCCTCAATCCCGATTTCGAGGGTTAGTTCTTTTTTTACGCGTTTTTCGTCCCGCGAACCGGCGGTCCCTTCGCTTGAAAACGCTGTGGCGATTTGCCGAAATCCCGATTAGAACAGCGCGAACACTCGCGGTTCAGCCTCGTTTGAAAGCGCTCTGGGAAAAATCGGGAAATTTTGAATGGTCAAGATCGTTTATGTCAGCTCCTCCGGCAAACGGCAGGAGGTCGAGGCCAAGCCGGGCATGACGGTGATGGAAGTGGCGACCAAGGCCGGAATCGACGAGATCGTCGCCGAATGCGGCGGAGCCTGCGCCTGCGCCACCTGTCAGGTCTATGTCGCGCCGGAATGGTTCGACAAATTGCCGCCGCTCAGCCCGATGGAAGGCGACATGCTCGATTTCGCCGTCGATCCGCGCCCGAATTCGCGCCTGTCGTGCCAGATCATCATTTCAGAAGATCTCGACGGGCTGACAGTCGAGACGCCCGCCAGTCAGGGGTGAGAAGCAGCCCGTAGCCGCTGTCTCCCGAGCGTCGAGGAGGGCGAGAGAGGGCTCAGCTTTCCTTGTTTTTGTCGCCGCCGACCAAAAATGGCGCGACTTCGGCTATTCCCGGCGGCTTTCGCGCGAAAAACGGCATGGGGCGGCAGACCGCCATGGCGGACAGGCCGATTCGCGCCGTCAGCAGGCCATTGAGCACGCCTTCGCCCAGCCGCGCGGAAATTTTCGCGGCGATGCCGTGGCCCAGGACCTGTTGCAGCAGGCTGTCGCCCACCGCCATGCCGGCGGTGATGGCGAGATGGGCGCCGACCGCGCGGGCCAGCCGCCATGCGCCGAGCAGGCCGGGCCGCCCGCCATAGATTTCGGCGATGCGCCGGATCAACCTCAAGGCCTGGGCGGCGACGAAAATCACATCGACAATGGCGCGCGGACTGATCGCCGCCACCACCGACACGCGTTTGGCCGCGTCGGCGATCTCCTTGCGCGCCGCATCGTCCAGCCTCGGCATGAGCTGGCGTTCAGCGATGTCGATCAGGTCGCGCCCGTCGATGATGTCGTCGCGCAACGCCTCGAGTTTTTCGCGGGCGGCGGCGGCGCGGGGATCATGCTTGTAGAGCGCGGATAATTCGCGCACCTTTTTCCGCGCGAGGGCGCTGTCGTCGGTTTCATGCGCCAGCGCCAGTTCGCGATGCAGCAAGGCGATCTTGCGCTGGCGGAAGATCGACTTGAGCTCCCGCCCGGCCAGCACCAGCGCCGCCAGCAACGCCAGCGCGGCGAGGCAGAGGCCGATGACGCCGAGCGCGGCGGAGCGGGCGAACAGGGCCTCGATCAGGTTGCTCAGCCACAGGGTGAAGGCGAAAGACACGAGGCCGCCCAGCGCCGAGAGCAGGAGACCGCCCCAGCTGAAGGCGCTCCCGTCAAGAAACCCTTGCTTTTGCGCCTTTTCGACCGCTTGTTCCGCCGGATCGAGCAGAAGCTCGGCCTCGATTTGATAGGCGTCGGGCTTTTCCTCGACGACGAAGTCCGGCGTCGCCTTGGGCTGGTCATCCAGGCGGAAGGCGCGCGGCCGAAATCTTCTGGTGTCATTCATGTAAGCCGGTCTCCAAACAGGAACTGGCAGGCGCGGTCCAGCCGGATATGCGGCAGCGGCTCGTCCGGGCCCACGAGGGGCGGGCGGAAGCGGAGGAAGCGGAGATCGGCGTCGTCTTCGGGGATGGCCAGGCCGGCGCCGCGGAAAACCTGACGCGCGGTCGGTCGGCAATTGGCCGGGAAAAATCGCCGCTTCGGACTTGCCGTCGAAAAATCTGGCCGTCGAGGTTTTCGCCGGCGAGAGGCGTCCCGACGATGGCGTCGAGCGTTTCGCGTCCGTGCCGCACCGCGGCCTCGCGCGTCGCGCGCACGGCGGCGAGCGCGATGACGTCAATCTCGGCGCCGTAAAGCTCCGAACGGGAAATGGCGCGATCGGTCAGTTGCCGCAGGATCGCCTCCAGCCGGTCATGGCTCTGGTGATGCAGATGGTCGGCCTTGGTCGCCGCCACCAGGATTTTGTCGATCTTGGGCCGGAAGAGCGTCGCCAGCAGTCTGCCGCGCCCGACCCGAAAGGCGCCGAGAACCTCATTCAGCGCATTTTGCAGGTCGCGCAGCGCGTCAGGCCCGGAGTTGAGCGCGGCCAAGGCGTCCACCAACACAATCTGCCGGTCGAGCCGGGCGAAATGATCGCGGAAGAAGGGCCACACCACCAGGGCTTTATAGGCTTCGTAGCGCCGCTCCATCATCGCCGCCAGCGTTCCCTTCGCGAGTTCGACACCCTCCGGCAGGGCAAGCGGCGCAAAGGTCAGGGCCGGGGAGCCTTCGAGATCGCCGGGCATCAAAAAACGCCCCGGCGGCAGGGTGGACAGGGCATAGACGTCGCCGCGCGCGGCGCGCAGATAGCCGGTGAACATCTCGGCGGCGCGGCGGGCCAGAGCTTCGTCCTCGGGGCCAGCCGGGTCGAGCGTGGCGGCAAAGCCGCGCCAGTTGGAGGCGAAGGGCGCGCGCGCGGCGCCGGCGCTGGCCTCAAAAGTTTCGCGCGACCAATCGGCGTAGGATTTTTGCAGCAGCGGCAGGTCGAGCAGCCATTCGCCGGGATAATCGACGATGTCGATATGGAAATGCGACGGACCGGATCGAAAACCATCGCGGCGCATGTAATCGACCCGCAGCCGCAATTCCGAGATCTGGCGCGTCGATTGCGGCCAATGCCGGTCCGGGCCGGTCAGGGCGGCGACATGGTCCTCATAGGCGAAGCGGGCGACATGGTCGTCGGGCTGCGGCTCCAGCCGTCCGCCGACCAGTCGGCCTTCCGCCGCGACCCGAAACACCGGGCAGAGGATTTTTCTGCCCCGGACCAGCAAGCTGGGTCAATTGCCGGGCCAGCGCCGTAATGAAAACCGTCTTGCCGGCGCGCGACAGGCCGGTGACGCCCAACCGCAGCCCCTTGCCGCGCAAAAGCTCGGACAGGTTGGCGGCGCTGTTGAGCGCCTCCTGCATCAGATCGGAAAAGAAGGACAAAGCGGACTCCGGCTGCGCGAAAATTGGGGAACCGGCATTTCGCAAAAAAAGTCGCGTCATTGATGAAACGAGACCGGTTGGCGGTTCAACCGGTACGCCAGCCAAGCCATCAACTCTTGCAGCTCATTTAAGCATGAACGCCAAAAGGGAAAGGGTCAGGTCAGGAAAAGCGTGAGTTCGCCGCCGTCCCAGCGCAAATTGCGCCATGCGTCGACGTCAACGTTGAAAATCGCCAGACCGCTTGGCGGAAAGCCGCGCTCCAGCCGCGCCAGCGCGGAGCGTTCGCCGGCGCCGGCGAAACGCGAGGCGAATTCGCTCATGGCGGGATTGTGGCCGACGATCATGGCCGCCTGCGCCAAGTCGGGCAAATCGCGCAGTTCCTCCATGACGTCGCCGCGCTCGGCGTTATAAAGGTCCTTCTCGATCCTGACCTCGGGCGCCTCGCCAAATTCAGCCTGGGCCAGTTTCCAGGTTTCCTGCGTGCGTTTGGCGTCCGACACCAGCACCAGATCGATCTTCTGGCGCGTAAGGGCGAGAAAGGCGCCGACGCGCGTCGCCGCCTGCCGCCCGCCCGCCGACAAAGGCCGTTCGCGGTCGCTGAATTTGGACAGCGGAACGGCTTCGGCGTGACGGAACAGGAAGAGGTGACGCATGGGGCCAGACTAGCATGAATTTTTCACGCGTCAGCATCGCGGGCGCGGGCGGCGGCAAACCCGGCGCGACAAATCGACGCGGTCGGTGAAGGCGCCGCTCGACTCGTCCATTGGCGGCGACGGGCGCCTCAAATTTCCGGCTTTTGCGTTTGATCGCGATAGGCTAGAGCTTTTTTCGGCCCGAGGAACCAGACAGGTTGTGCGGACGGCGCCCAAGAATCGCAGAAAATCGCCCCAAGCGGCGGGAGGAAAGAATGAAAAAAGCTGTTTGGTTTTGGGGGGCTTCTTTGGCCGCGGCTTTGGCATGCGGCGCCGCTGGCGCGGCGGACAGGTTTTCCATCGATCGGTTCGGGGGCATGGAGGCGCCGCGCGTCTTGCCGCAGCCGAAATCGAAACAATCGCCGACCGCGATCGCCTGCGCCAGTGGCAACGGGCAAGTCGCGTTGGACGCGCGCCTCGCCGCCTGCTCAAGCCTGATCGAGTCCGGCAAGTGGAAGGGGAAGGACATCGGCTGGGCCTACGCCAACCGCTGCGCTATCTACAGCGCGCAGGGGCACGACGACAAGGCTCTTGGCGATTGCATTCAGGCGATCTCGCTCGACGCCGATAGCGTGATCGCCTATCAAATCCGTGGCGATATCCTGTTGACGCGGGGCAATTCCGAAAAGGCGCTGGCCGATTACGACAGCGGGATTCAGCATGGCGCGCACTACGCCGCCATCTTTATCGATCGCGGCAATCTCTTGCTGGCCAAGGGAGAGACAGAGAAAGCCTTGGCGGATTTCAATCAGGCTCTGGAAATCAATCCCGATAGCACGAGGGCGCTCGTCGCCCGTGGCGCGGCCCGGTTCACCGGTGGCGATTTCGCGCCGGCGATTGCCGATTTCGACAAGGCGATCGAATTGACGCCGGACAACTCCCTGGCCTGGTTCAATCGGGGCTCGGCCTATTTCGCCAAGGGCGACGCCGCCAAGGCTGCCGAAAATTTCAAACAGGCGCTGACGCTGAGCCCCGCCAACGCTTACGCCGCGCTCTGGCTGTTTATCGCCAGCGGCGACGCCAACGCCAAATCCGAGTTGCAGGCCCACACGGCCAAGCTTTCGCAAAAATCCTGGCCCTGGCCCGTGGTTCAATTCTATCTCGGCGCCAAGGATGGTGCTCAGACCATTGCAGCGGCGAACAATCCGGCCGAGCACTGCGAGGCGCAATTCTATGTTGGCGAAGAGCGGGCGGAAATGAACAAGGCGGCGAACGAGGCGCTGCCCTATCTGCGCAAGGCGGCCGAAATCTGCCCGAAGGATTTCGGCGAGACGATCCAGGCCAAAAGCGAGCTGAAAAAACTGGAAGCCGCGCTGCCGAACCTGGAAGAGCCCGCCGCCAAAGCGGAGGCTGCCGACAAGAAAAACGCGCCGGCCGATCCAACGCCTGACCTGAAAAAATGACCTGAAAAAAGAAGCACGCCGCCGTGGTCGACCCGATCCGAACCCATCGGATCGAACTCTCATTCCGGAAATATGCGCTAGCGCGTAAGCTCCTTCATCGCCGCCTCGATGCCTTCAAGCGTCAGCGGAAACATGCGGTCTTCCATGATCCGCTGGATCATGCCGATCGACTGCGTATAGGGCCAATGCGACTTCAGGCAGCGGATTGAGCCATACCGCGTGCGGCCAGCATTGAGCGCCCGCTCCAGCCAGACTTTCCCGCCTCCTCGTTGTAATGCTCGACCGAGCCGCCCTCCATCACGATCTCATAGGGACTCATCGACGCGTCGCCGACGAAGATCAGCTTGTAATCATGCGGATAGGTGTGCAGCAGGTCCCAGGTGGCCATCTTTTCTGAATGCGGCGGGCATTATTCTTCCATACGCCCTCATAGAGGCAATTATGGAAGTAAAATGCTCCAGATGCTTGAACTCGGTGCGCGCGGCGGCGAAAAGATGTTCGACCTGCTGGATATGCCAATCCATCGAGCCGCCGATGTCGAACAGCAGCAGCACCTTGACCGCGTTGCGGCGCTCCGGGCGCAACCGCAGGTCGAGAAAGCCCTGGCGCGCGGTCGCGCCAATGGTGCTGTCGAGATCGAGTTCCTCGGCGGCGCCGGTGCGGGCGAGCTTGCGCAGACGGCGCAGCGCCAGCTTGATATTGCGCGGGCCGAGCTCCTCGCCGCCGTCCAGATCCTTGAATTCGCGCTTGTCCCAGACCTTGACCGCGCGAAAATTGCGATTGCCGTCCTGGCCGATGCGAATGCCTTCGGGATGATAGCCATAGGCGCCGAAGGGCGAGGTTCCCGCCGTGCCGATCCATTTATTGCCGCCCTCGTGGCGGCCTTTCTGCTCTTCGAGCCGCTTTTTGAGCGTCTCCATCAGCTTGTCCCAGCCCAGCGCCTCGATTTCCTTCTTCTCCTCCTCCGTCAGGAATTTTTCCGTCAGCTTTCTGAGCCATTCCTCTGGAATTTGCGGCGTTTTGCGTCAGATCGGCGCCGAATTCGAGTCCTTTGAACACCTCGCCGAAGACCCGGTCGAACTTGTCGAGATTGCGCTCGTCCTTGACCAGGCAGGCGCGGGCGAGAAAGTAGAAATCCTCGACCGATTTTTCCGCCAGATCCGCAGTCACGCCTCGCAAAGAGTCAGATATTCCCGAAGCGAAACCGGGATTTGCGCCTCGCGCAGGGAGGTGAAGAAATTGAGCAGCATGAATCCAGTCTGCCATGCGCCGTGAGAGCCGTCACGGCAAAAAAAAGCCGACGATGGCGGACCATCGTCGGCGAATTGCGCGGCCAGCCTGGAGGCTGACCGGCTCAAGTCAAATCTCAGTACTTGGCGACGACGGCCTTCGGAACTTCCGGATTCTACAGCGGGATGATCACGTGGATGTTCAGGTAGGTTGCGTGGCTGGCGTAGTTGTGATCGACAACGTCCGTGGACAACGCGACCTGGGTGATGACCGGTCCGAAGTTATAGCCAACCAAGCCGCCGAGGGCGAACTGGCTCGCCGAAGGGGTGGAGCCCTGTAGAAGCCGTTCAGGTAATAGTGGTTGATCGTCGAGGTCACGGAGCCGTAGCCGATGACACCGACTTCCCACTTGCCGAACGTATGGGTCAGGCCGAGGTCATAGTTGAAATAGTCCGAGTTGTGGACGCCGCTGTAGCCGTTGCCGACAATGCCGTACATCAGGTTGGCGGTCGCGTTCCAGCCACCGCCGTGATAGGCGAGAGCGAGCTGCTGATGGAAGGTGGTCTGGTCAAAGGGGTTGGTGTTGTTGCCGCCGTCGACGGCGATATAGGCGCCGGCCAGGTAGGAAGCGCTGAAGCCGTTGCCGAAGTTATAGGCATACTGGCCAGCGACGAAGGGGTTGTACATGCCGCGGATATAAGCGGAGTTGTTGTGGAACGGGCCATACGGGCCGCTGCTCGGAACCGCAATGGAAGCTTCCGGAGCAGCCGCGATCAGCTGGATGCGGCCGGCGCCGATCGTCCACGGGGTCGCCCAGGCGATGATCGGAACGTTATAATCGAAGGTCGAAGCCTTGGTCACGGCGCCGCGATCGCTGCCGATGCCGCCGAGGTCAACGAAATAGACGCCTTCCGGAAGCGGGGTGGCGAGATCGACACCAGCGCGTTCGCCGGGCGGGGTGGTGGTGCCGGCGAGCGCAGCGTTGTTGGCGCCGACGAGGCCGAGCGCGCCGATGGTGGCGCCGATGATTGTTGCCTTGATGTTCATATTGAATACCCCTCCCGAGGGCGTCCGTTACAGTGTAAACCTGAAGTCAACTTCGCGCCGGGTCTCGCTATTATATTCTGCATAGCTTTTTTGCAGGCGTGAGGCTTCCTATCTGTTTACCTTAGTCGAAGCGGGACCAGGGTTGAAGGGGAGGCGCGCCCATTATGGCGCAACTTTGCCCGTTCTGGGTCATTCCGCATCACCCCGTTGTAGAAATGTCACAATATAGGGCGCTTAAGCAGTACCTTAGTACGAGCGTTGGCGAGGTTGAGCCTGCAAGTCATCCTTTCCGCCTTGAGAAAGACCATGGCCACCCCACGAATTGTCATTTTTGGACCGCAAAGCCGCCGCTTGCTCCCGGCGTGCTGCGGCGCCACATTGGCGCAGGGCTGACGGCCAGCAAAGCTTTGGGCAAATAGGACGAATTATGGGTTTCACGGGATCGAGCACATATGTCGCGACGCAGGATCTGCGGGTCGCGGTCAACGCAGCCTTGACGCTGGAGCGTCCGCTGCTGATCAAGGGGGAGCCGGGAACGGGCAAGACCGTGCTGGCCGAAGAGGTCGCGGCGGCGTTCGAAGCCCCGCTTTTGACCTGGCACATCAAATCGACCACCAAGGCGCAGCAAGGACTTTACGAATATGACGCCGTCTCGCGCCTGCGGGATTCGCAGTTGGGCGATCCGCGCGTCACGGAGATCGGCCATTACATCAAGCGCGGCAAATTATGGGAAGCCTTCACAGCCGACGAGAGGCTGGTGTTGCTGATCGACGAAATCGACAAGGCCGATATCGAATTTCCCAATGATCTGCTGCTCGAACTCGATCGGATGGAGTTCCACGTCTACGAGACCGGCGAAACCATTCGCGCCAAAAAGCGGCCGCTGGTCATCATCACCTCGAATAATGAGAAGGAATTGCCGGACGCCTTTTTGCGCCGCTGCTTTTTCCATTATATCAAATTTCCCGACAAGCCGACGATGGAGGCGATCGTCGCCACGCATTTCCCGGATCTGAAGAAAAACCTGATTGAAGAAGCCTTGCGGCTGTTCTTCCAGATGCGTGAAGTTCCCGGCCTGAAGAAAAAGCCCTCGACCTCGGAATTGCTGGACTGGTTGAAGCTGCTGCTCAACGAAGACATCACGCCGGAGCAATTGCGCGAGAGCGACACCTCCAAATTGATCCCGCCGCTGCATGGGGCCCTGCTCAAAAACGAGCAGGACGTGCACATGTTCGAGCGTCTGGCCTTTTTGAATCGCCGCGAGCGGCGGTGACTTGACGGAGGCAAACCATGCCGAAGTCGGCAAGCCCGACTTCGGCATGACAAGTATTTACGACGAAGCGCGCTGCTCCAGCAGTTCGGAAATAGCCGCCAGCGCCGCCTCGGCAGCCGCGCCGTCGGGGCCGCCGGCCTGGGCCATGTCGGGACGGCCGCCGCCGCCCTTGCCACCGAGCTTTTCGGAGGCAAGGCGCACGAAATCGACCGCGTTGAATTTTGGCGTCAGGTCGGGCGTGACCGCGACGACGACACCAGCACGCCCATCCGAAGAAACCCCGACAATGGCGACGACGCCAGAGCCGACGCTCTGCTTGGCCTCGTCCGCCAGCGATTTCAGGTCTTTCATCTCGACCCCTGACACCACGCGCGAAAAATAATTCACCCCCGCGATCTGCCGCACGGCTGCTCGGTTGAGCGCCGCCGCTCATCGCCAGCCGTTTCCGCGCTTCGGTGAGTTCGCGTTCAAGTTTCTTGCGCTCTTCGATCAGGGCGGCGAGCCGTTCCGACGCGTCCTCGATCGGCGCCCGCAACAGACCCGACAGATCGTGCAACACGCGCGCTTCGGCGTTGAGATGGCGTCGCGCGGCCATGCCGGTCTTGGCCTCGATGCGCTGGACTCCGGCCGCCACGGCGCCGCGGCCGACAATCGACACCAGGCCGATGTCGCCGGTGCGCGCGACATGGACGCCGCCGCAAAGTTCGATCGAGAAGGGCTTGCGCGCCCCGCCTCCCATCGAGACGACACGGACTTCGTCGCCGTATTTCTCGCCGAACAGGGCGCGCGCGCCGGCTTCGATCGCCTCATCCACCGCCATCAGGCGGGTGGTCACCGGCGCGTTTTCCAGCACCGCCTGATTGGCGAGGTCTTCAATCTGCGCCAATTCCTGATCGCTGACCGGCTTGGGATGGGCGAAATCGAAGCGCAGCCGGTCGGCGGCGACCAGCGAGCCTTTTTGCGCGACATGATCGCCGAGGATTTCGCGCAGGGCTTCATGCAGAAGATGAGTGGCCGAATGGTTGGCGCGGATGGCGGAGCGCCGCTCGTGATCGACCTCGAGATCGAGGCCGCGCCGAGAGCGACCTCGCCTTCCTCGACGACGACTTCATGGACGAACAGGTCGCCAAGTTTTTTCGTCGTGCTCTTCGACGCGCATGCGCACGCCGGGCCATGCAGAACGCCGGTGTCGCCGACCTGGCCGCCGGATTCGGCGTAAAACGGCGTCTGGTTGAGGATGACCAGGCCCTTCTGGCCTTCGGAAAGCGCGTTTTGCTGCGCGCCGTCGCGCAACAGGGCGACGACCACGCCCTCGGCCTTCTCGGTGTCGTAACCCAGAAAATCCGTCGCGCCGACCTGATCCTTGACCGCGAACCAGATGGCTTCCGTCGCCGCTTCGCCGGAGCCGGTCCAGGCCTTGCGCGCCTCGGCGCGCTGGCGCTGCATGGCGGCGTCGAAAGTCTCCTTGTCGACGCCGATTTTCCGCGCGCGCAGCGCCTCCTGCGTCAGGTCGAGCGGGAAGCCATAAGTGTCGTAAAGCTTGAAGGCGACGTCGCCGGAAGATTCTGGCCTTCCCGCAGGTCGCGCGATTCCTCGTCGAGGATCGATAGGCCGCGCGAAAGCGTGACGCGGAAACGCGGTTTCCTCCAGTTTCAGCGTCTCTTCGATTAGCGACTGGGCGCGGATGATCTCGGGAAAGGCGGCGCCCATTTCGCGCTCCAGCGCCGGAACGAGGCGCCACATCAGGGGATCGCGCGCGCCGAGCATCTGCGCATGGCGCATGGCGCGGCGCATGATGCGGCGCAGGACATAGCCGCGCCCTTCATTGGCCGGCAGCACGCCGTCGGCGACGAGGAAGGCGGAGGCGCGCAAATGGTCGGCGATGATGCGATGGCTCGCCTGCATCGGGCCGTCGGGATCGACGCCGGTGGCTTCCGCCACGGCGCGGATCAGGGCGCGGAACAGGTCGATGTCGTAATTCGATTTGACGCCCTGCATGAGCGCGGCGATGCGCTCCAGCCCCATGCCGGTGTCGATCGAGGGGCGGGGCAGGGGCACGCGCTGGCCGGGCGCGACCTGCTCATATTGCATGAAAACGAGGTTCCAGAATTCCAGGAACCGGTCGCCGTCCTCGTCGGGACTGCCGGGCGGGCCGCCGCGCAGACTCTCGCCCTGGTCAAAGAAAATTTCCGAGCAGGGGCCGCAGGGGCCGGTTTCGCCCATCGACCAGAAATTATCGCTGGAGGCGATGCGGATGATGCGGTCGTCGGAAAAACCGGCGATTTTTTTCCACAGGCCGAAGGCTTCATCGTCATCGTGATAGACGGTGACGAGCAGCTTGTCCTTGGGCAGGCCGAAATCCTTGACGATCAGCTCCCAGGCGAGCGCAATGGCTTGCTCCTTGAAATAATCGCCAAAGGAGAAATTGCCGAGCATTTCGAAAAACGTGTGATGGCGCGCGGTATAGCCGACATTGTCGAGGTCGTTGTGCTTGCCGCCGGCGCGCACGCATTTCTGCGAGGACGTGGCGCGGACGTAGTCGCGCTTTTCAGCGCCGGTGAACAGGTTCTTGAACGGAACCATGCCGGCGTTGGTGAACATCAGGGTCGGATCGTTGCGCGGAACGAGCGACGAAGAACTCGACCTTGGTGTGGCCGTTCCTGGCGAAATAATCGAGAAAGGTGGACCGGATTTCGTTGACGCCGCTCATGGAATGGTCTCGATCCTCTGCCTCAGTCTGCTTGCTCCCGCATATGATGTGTCTTTCCGCGCGGGCAAGCGGCCTTATCTACCGGCCGGTTCGGAGCCTGTCGAGAGCGGGCGTTGCATTATCTTGCGGCAAAAGCTTGCAGGATCCGACGCCAAGGGGATTTGGGCTCAGGGTTTGACGCATGACGAGCAGGTTCGGCCCGGTTGAGCCGAACCTTGTCAGAAACCCTTATTCGTCGTCGCCGACCGGTTCAATCGTGTCGAGGATGCGGTCCGCGAGCAGACCGGCGTTTTCGCGGATCGTCTGTTCAATTCGCGCTGCGGCGTCCGGATTGTTTTTCAGGAAGGTCTTGGCGTTTTCGCGGCCCTGACCGAGACGCTGGCTGTCGAAGGAGAACCAGGCGCCAGATTTCTCGACCACGCCCGCCTTGACGCCGAGATCGACCAATTCACCGAATTTCGAAATGCCTTCGCCATACATGATGTCGAATTCGACCTGCTTGAACGGAGGCGCGACCTTGTTCTTGACCACTTTCACACGGGTCTGGTTGCCGGTCACTTCCTCGCGGTCTTTGATCGCGCCGATGCGGCGGATGTCGAGGCGCACCGAGGCGTAGAATTTCAGCGCGTTGCCGCCGGTGGTGGTTTCCGGCGAGCCATACATCACGCCGATCTTCATGCGGATCTGGTTGATGAAGATCACCATGGTCTTCGACTTGGGAGATAGAGGCGGTGAGCTTTCGCAGGGCTTGGCTCATCAGGCGCGCTTGCAGGCCGGGCTGCACGTCGCCCATTTCGCCGTCGATTTCGGCGCGGGGAACGAGGGCGGCGACCAAATCGATCACCAGCACGTCGACGGCGCCAGAGCGCACCAAGGTGTCGGTGATTTCGAGCGCCTGTTCGCCGGTGTCGGGCTGCGAGATCAGCAGGTCATCGAGCTGGACGCCGAGTTTGCGGGCATAGACCGGATCGAGCGCGTGTTCGGCGTCGACAAAGGCGCAGACGCCGCCGCTTGTTTTGCGCCTCGGCGATGGTATGAAGGGCGAGCGTGGTCTTGCCCGAGGATTCCGGCCCGTAAATCTCGACGATGCGGCCGCGGGGCAGGCCACCGACGCCCAGCGCAATGTCGAGACCAAGCGAACCAGTGGAAATCGTTTCGATTTCCGTGAGTGGCCTGGTTCTTGCCCATGCGCATGATCGAGCCCTTGCCAAAGGCGCGTTCGATTTGCGCGAGAGCGGCGTCAAGCGCCTTGGTCTTGTCCACGGATGTTCCTTCCACGAGGCGGAGATTTGCTTGCGACATTGGTTCGATCCTTTTGGCATGGGTGACGCAGGTAGTGCAATCGCCTTGTCGTCAATGTACCGCGTTTGTTCTTTCTTGCAAGTTCTTTTTTTGTTCGCGTCAGCGATAGAGGGATACTGGAATTTGAGCACATTTTTGACCAGCGGAGAGCGGCATAGGGAAATTACTAGCCCAGAAGCTAAAAGAGTAGAAAACAGATCCAGAACGAAATTGCAAGGCTGTGAACCAGTTCACAGAAGCCTACGACCAATAATGCGATCACTGCGCGTCCGGATGTACGCGGCCGGTGTCCCGTAAAAGCTTGGCGTTAAGCAAAATAAATCGGTCAAACATTTCGCGGCTCACGCGAGAGGACGAGGAAAATTGTCATGTCGACAAGCTTGTCGCCGGAAGTCTTCGATTGGGACGATATCCGGCCTGTCTCCGACAATCCGCGACAGAGTTGCGGGAGCCCGGATAAGAGCGGACGTTGCCTGCGCTCGACGCGCTTCGCGGACTGGCCGCGGTAATGGTTGTCTTCCATCATTTCTATTTGACCCTCCCTTCGCCATGGCTGGAGATCGCTCACGGCTGGCTCGATTGGCCCGGCCTTCGCCCGATCATCATCGGACGCCCGGCCGTGATCCTGTTCTTCGTTCTCAGCGGCTTTGTCCTCACTCGCTCCATGCAGCGCGAGGCCGAATTTTCGCTGGTCAAATTCGTAATGCGCCGATGTTTGCGCATTTATCCGCCCTTCCTGGCCGCCATCGCGCTTTCGGGCCTGTTGTTTGCATTGATCGCGCCCGTGCGACCTTCCACGCTTTCGGCGTGGTTCAATGCGCAATGGATCGGCGCGCCGGATGCCGCAATCCTCGCCCGCCACGCGTTTTCGCAAGCGGTTGGCAGAGACACGACGCTCGACCACCCAATCTGGAGTTCGTGCACGAATTCCGGTTTTCACTCGTTTTGCCCTTCATCTTCATGGCCGTCCGACGCTGGGGCCTGCGCAATGTCGTCCTGAGCGGCGGGGTCGCCTCGATCGCAGGCTTTCTCGCAGCGACGCAGGACGCCATCGATCCGTCGCAGCATTACGGCGGTTTCCTGTTCGTCGGCGGAACTCCTGTCGGATCGATCGCGCTGACAGTCTATTTTTCGATCTACTTCCTCACGGGTATGGCGGTCGCGATGCACTTCGAAGGCGTGCCGGCGCGCTCTCGCCGCCGTGCCGGCGTGGCTGTTTGCGTGCGCCTGTGTCGCCAGCCTGATGCTGCTGTCGGAGTGGAACGAATTGGCGGCGGCTAGCGGCGCAGTCGGCGCCATTCTGATCGCCGCCGTCTGGCCTTTCGCCCATCGTTCGCTGGCTATGTGGCCATTGCAATGGCTCGGCCGGATTTCCTACAGCCTTTACCTCGTTCACCTGCCGGTTCTTCTTGCCGTCGGGCACTTCTTGTCCGGCCGAGCGCCCATCGTCGTCATTTTTGTTGTCGCCTTTGTCGCCGCTCTCGGGCTGGCCCAATTGCTCTGCGCCTGGGTCGAGCGTCCGGCGATTTTGCTGGCCGGCCGCCTGCCAGCAGCTCTCTTGCCGCTCCGCGTAAAAACGCGGCGTCCAGAAGTCTTTTTATGACTCGACATGGGGAGGAATTGAACATGACCCGCATGCGACACTCAGCCCTTTGGTTCGAGACTGGTAAGGGCGATTATCTATTTTTTCCGTTCGGCGTCGACGGCGCGGGCTATCGCATCCGGCGCGAACAACGCGACCTGATCGCGAAATGGACTTGCAGACGCATGCAGCTGCCGGTCCTTGCCTGGATCCTCGGATTTGCTCCGCTGGTTGATTTCTGGGCCCCGTCGCTTTCCGCGTCGAGCAAGTTGAGCTGGTGGGCGCTCGCCTTGGCGTTGGCCGTCCTGACAGCGGCGACCTGCCTCATTTCACATCTCGCCAATCGAGCGCTCTATGCCGTGTTGCTCAGGGACGAAATAGTTCTCGACCGTAGGCCGACCCGCTCCGAACAACGCGCTAGTTCGGGGCAGTTTGGAGTATCGTGGCGCAATATATGCCATTCGCCCCTCTGCCTTGCTTTGCCGATGGCGGCGACAGCCTTTCTAAACCTCTCCATGGGCCTTGCGAAGCACGACCGAATGATGATCGTCGTCGCCGCCGTCATGGCCGCGTTCATTACCGTGATCGCTTTGGAGCGGCTGCCCGCGCACTTTCATATCTGGGCGCCAGAGCTGGGGCTTTGGCGGCGCGGCGGCTCGCTTCTCCGACTTCTGCGACCGCAAAAGCATTTCGGTTCGTGACGACGTCATCGCGCCGTGGTCAGCGGTGAGCGAGCCCCCAAGCTGGGTCACCTCAAAAGCCAGTGACGTTCGATTTATTTGATGGTAGCGGAAAGCCGAAACGCTGAGCTGAGTGGCGCCAGGTTTTCTGGACGCCTTTTCCGCTCCTGGATTTGAACAAAAACCTCCGGCAACAATGGGGCGGTTCGGTAGCGCATTGGGGAGGGCGTGGAGTTGAAGACCGTATTATTTCTATGCACCGGAAACTATTACCGGAGCCGTTTCGCTGAAGAAATGTTCAACTTTTGGGCTCCCGTCGAATGCCCCGGATGGAGAGCGATCTCGCGCGGAATCGCCGTTGATTTAGGCGCCAGCAATATAGGTCCTTTTTCCAAATCGGCGGCTCATGCTCTTCTAAGCAACGGCGTGGCTTTCGACTGGAAACTAGCGCGGATGCCAATGCAGTTAGAGACTGTCGACCTTGAGACGGCCGATCACATCGTCGCACTCAAAAAAGCAGAGCATCTTCCCCTTTTACGGGAACGGTTTCCTTTATGGCTTAGCTTAAATGAGCCCGCTCGCATTGAATATTGGCACGTCGAAGACGTTGACCAAATGACTCCCGCTCAGGCGCTGCCTTTGATCCTTGGCGAACTTCAGGTCTTGATGAAGCGGCTTTCTCGCGACCCATAGGGAACGGCGGCAGCTAGAGATTTAGCGTCAGGCATTTCGCCGCGCCGCCGGCCTTGAGAAACTCGGAAAGCGGAGCCAGCATCGGCGTTAATCCGGCCGCCTTCAGGCGGTCCTGCAGGGCCTGGGAGGCGTCGTTGAGAATCACCAGGTCGTCGAGCGCCACGGCGTTGCAGCAGAATTTCAGAGCATCGACCTCATCGACGGCAATGCGGTGGTTTGCCGGCACGAGCGCTTCGATGGCGGCGCGCGAATCCTCATCGAAAGCGCCGGGGAAATACATCAGGGAGCCGTCGGCCAGAGGCGCAAGGCAGGTGTCGAGGTGGTAGAAACGCGGGTCAACCAGGGTCAGCGAAACCGTCCGGGTGGCGAGCAGTTTCTCCAGCAAGGGCGCTGCGTCCTTGTGCGAACGAAAACCGTGACCGACCCACAACAGCGCCCGGCTCGGATCGAACAGCGCGTCGCCCGCGCCTTCGAATGACAGTTCGGGCGGAAGCTCGAAAATCTTGAAATCATGCTCTTCGAACCAGCGACGGTCGACGGCTTCCTCGCCCTGCCGCTCCTTGCTGCGGAAGCGGCTCAGCACCACCGCGCCATCCATAACCAGACCGGCGTTGGCGGTGAAGACCAGATCGGGCAGGTTTTCGCGCGGCGCCATCAGGCTCACCTGCACGCGGCTTTCGATGATGTCCTTGAGAACCGTCCATTGATCGAGCGCCCGAACGCCGTCGGTGAGGGCGTATTGGCCCTCCATCCAGGGATTGATGACATAGGCCACCTCGAAATGATCGGGCGGACACATCAGGACGCTGTTCACCGCGTGAGCCATTGGGACCGCCGTTCCGATGCTGGGCTCCTCAAAATTCAACTGTTGCGGTCAAGTTTCGTTCCACCTCATCGCATGTTGGACTTCACGGTTTCGATCAACTGTTTCAGGGTGAAAGGCTTGGGCATGAAGCCGAAATCCTCGCCTTCCGGCAGGTTTTTCGAAAAGGCGTCCTCGGCGTAGCCGGAAACAAAAATCACCCGGCATTTGATGCCGCGCTTGCGCAATTCGCCGAACATGGTGGGGCCGTCCATTTCGGGCATGACCACGTCGGAGACGACCAGGTCGATGCGCTCGGTGGTCTCCTCGACGATGCGCAAGGCCTCGACGCCGTTTTCCGCTTCCAGCACGGTATAGCCGCGCGACGCCAGCGCGCGGGCGCCGAAGGCGCGGACCGCCTCCTCGTCTTCCACCAGCAGCACGACGCCATGTCCGGTGTGGTCGGCGGCGGCTTTCTTCTCCTCGGCCTTGGGCGCTTCGACGACGACTTCTTCCGGGATGTGCCGGGTCAGAAAAATCCGGAAGGTCGTGCCGCGTCCGACTTCGGTGTCGCAATAGACGAAGCCGCCGGTCTGCTTGACGATGCCATAGACCATGGACAGGCCCAGACCGGTGCCCTTGCCGACTTCCTTGGTGGTGAAGAAGGGGTCGAAAATCTTGTCGCGGATTTCGGGCGGAATGCCGGTCCCGGTGTCCTCCACCTCCACCACCACGTAATCGGCGGGGGGCAGCAGCTTTTCGCCATAAGCGGGGCATTCCGCCGCCGCGACATTCTTGGTGCGAATAAAGATCTTGCCGCCGTCGGGCATGGCGTCGCGGGCGTTGACGATCAGGTTCATGATCACCTGTTCGAACTGGTTCAGGTCGGCCTTGACCAGCCACAGGTCGCGGCCCTGCTTGAGGTCCACTTCGATCTTCTCGCCGACCAGTCGCCGGGTCAGCATTTGCAATTCGGACAGCACATCGCCGAGTTGCAGCACCTGCGGCCTCAGCGTCTGCCGGCGCGAAAAGGCCAGCAGCTGCCGCACCAGTCCGGCGGCGCGATTGGCGTTCTGCTTGATCTGCATGATGTCGGGGAAGGATGGATCGGTCGGACGGTGATTGGCCAGCAGCAGGTCGGAATAGCCGATGATCGCGGTCAGCACATTGTTGAAATCATGCGCGACGCCGCCTGCCAATTGCCCGACCGCCTGCATTTTCTGCGATTGGTGCAATTGCTCTTCGCGGTTGCGCTCTTCGGTGGTGTCGAGCGCGAAAATTGAAGCGCCGCGCTGGTTGCCTTCTTCATTGGGGGTGACGAACAATCGCGCCGAGCGGGCGGAGCCGGCCAGCGCGGCGTCGATGGGATCGTTTTCCTCGTTGCCGCTGGCGGCGGCGGCGATGGCGCTTTGCAAGGCCGCGCGATGGGGTTCGGCGAGGCCATTGGCGATCAGCCGGCGTCCGCCGTCGCCGGCTTTCAATGCGCCGGGGAAAAGTCTGGCGAAGGCGGAGTTGGAGCGCAGGATCGCGCCGTCGCTGTCCACCGTGGCGATGGCCATCGGCGTGGAATTGAAGAAGCGGGCGAAACGCACCTCGGCCGCGCGGGCTTCTTCCGCCGGTTCGCCGCCGGGCGCGCGATTGAGGGCGAGGGTGCGCGAGGCCCCGGGCGCGCCGTCATGACCATAGGCGACGCGATGCAACAGCCGCACCGGCAGGCGCAACCCGTCGCGGCGACGCAGGTCGAGATCGATCTGTTCGGTGCGCACCGTGCTGGGCGGCCCCATGCCAAGCGCCAGCAGCGCGGCGGAGTCGCCGACCACGATATCGCGCAGGGCGAGGCCGCCGGAGCCGACCTGGGCGAGATCGAAACCCAGCCAGTCGGCCAGGGTGGCGTTCATGTAGGAAATATTGCCGCCGGGATCGGTGGAGAAAAAGCCGGCCGGCGCGTGATCGAGAAAATCGATGGCGTGCTGCAATTCCTGAAACACGTTTTCGTGGCGCTCGCGTTCGCGCGTGACGTCGGCGATGGTCCAGAGCGCGGCAAGCGGCCCGGCGGCGCGTTCGATCGGCCGCACGCGGATGCGATACCAGCCGAAGGCGTCTTCGCCGAGCAGGGGCGGGGTGAGGCGCAATTCCTCGGCGCCGCGCTTGCCGTCGCGCGCCGCCTGCGACAGCCGGTAAAGCGGCTCCGACACTTCCGGCGCGCCGGAAAACAGCCGGTCGACGGTGCGGAGTCCCGCGGCCTCGACGGCGCCGGCGAGCGCCATATAGGCCTCGTTGGCGTAGACGATGCGCAATTCGCCCTCGGTCACGACCATGCCGTCTGAACTGGTGTCGACGATGATTTTTGTGAGGTCATTGCGGGCCTGGGCGCCGGAGATCTGCACGAAGCCGACCGCATAGGCGAGCAGGCCGGAAATGCCGATAAAGGCGAGGACCGCCAGCAGCACCAGGATCAGGCGGTTGGCCTGTTCGTGCGGCATGAAGGAAAAGGCGGCCATCACCGCGACGAGAAAGCCCGCGAGCGCCAGAACCAGTCCTGGGCTGCCGGCGCGTTCGGTCCGGTCGAGACTGGTGGGACTGGGGTTCGGGCTCATGGACGCCTTTGTGCGATTGCCTGCGATCTTCCTCTTATATGGAGATAATTCTAAGGATTCGTCATCATGTTGAAAGGAGAATGTCGCATGGGCGGCGTCCGGGTGTTAACTCAGGCCAAAGAGGCGTTAACCAAACATTAACCTTTCTTGCGCAAGGGCCCGATCCTTGCGTTATAAATCGAGGCCGAACAGGGTCCGACGACCAGGAGACGGGCTGAGCCCATGCCGACATTTTTACAAGACAACCGAATGCTGGCGTGGATTTTGGCGGGCGTCGCCTTTCTTATCGCCTTCGTGCTGATCCTCAAGATCGTCGAGATCGCGGTCGATCTGCGCCGGCGCATTCCGCGAGGGTCGCGGGCGCGGCAATTGCGTCTCGGTTTCGTCGAGACCTTCGACCTCGATGGCGAGCGCCAGTTGCTGCTGGTGCGGCGCGACAATGTCGAACATCTGCTGTTGATCGGCGGTCCCAACGACGTGCTGGTCGAGTCCGGCATTGTGCGGGTGGAGCCGCGCGAAGCGCGCGAAACGCGCAACGCCCGTAGCGCCGAGACGTCGACCGCCGTCGCGCCGCCGCCGCCCCGCCTTTCATTCCCGCGCCGGCCGCGGTTGAATCCGCCCGCGATTCCGGCGCCGCCGCCCTTCTCCATTCCAGCGCCCGCGCCTGAGCCGGCGATTCATTCTCCGTTTCAATCGACCATTCCCGCCGCGCCGCCGGAAACGCCCGCGCCCGCGCCCCAACCCGCTCCTGCTCCGGCCTTCCGCGCCGGCGCCGCCGCCGGTCGAACGCCCGGCGCCCCGTTTCCCCTTGCCGCCGCGCGTCGGCGGCGTGAGACCGGCGGGTCCCTTGCCGCCGTCCCGTTCCCCGCGCCATCCAGCGCGCCGGGCGCCGGCGATGCGCCGCCGCGTCCACGTTTTGTGATGCCCCCAATCGCGCGCCGGGCGACGCCGGTCGCGCCGCCGCCCCCGCCGCCGCCCGCCGAGGCGCCCGAACCGCCGCACACGCCGGAGCCCGCGTCCACGCCAGCGGAAGATCACGCGCCAAACGCTGAGTCTCAGGCCCAGCCGTCTTTCATTGCGCCCAAGCCCCCGGTCTTTGCGCCGCCCGAGGCGAACGAGCCGCCGCCGGCGCCCGAACCGGCGCCTCCCGCTCCCTCGGAGCCGGCAAAGCCGGAACTGACTTTCGACGGCGAATTCGAACCGCTCGAATCGCTGGAAGAGGAAATGGCGAAACTGCTGGGCAGGCCGCTGAAAAAATAACCCAAAAATAAAAGCCCCGGCCTGAGGCCGGGGCTCGGAAAAAGATCGCTGAACAGAGCCGCTCCGCAGAACTGCAGGGCGGCTCTTTTCTTGCGTCCGAAACAACTCAATCGTCGCGATAAACTCGTTCGCGCCTTTCATGGCGCTCCTGCGCTTCGATCGACAAAGTGGCGATCGGGCGCGCGTCCAGGCGCTTGAGCGAAATGGGATCGCCGGTTTCTTCGCAAAATCCGTAGGTCCCGTCGTCGAGCCTGCCGACAGCGGCGTCGATCTTGGAGATCAGCTTGCGTTGGCGATCACGGGCGCGCAATTCGATGGCGCGATCGGTTTCGGATGAGGCCCGGTCGGCGATGTCGGCGTGATTTCTCGCTCTCGGTTTGCAGGGCGGTCAGCGTCTCGCGCGCCTCCTGCAAAATTTCGTCTTTCCAATTCAATAGCTTGCGCCGGAAATATTCCTTCTGGCGATCGTTCATGAACGGTTCGTCTTCAGACGGTCGATATGTGTCCGAATGAGTGGCCGAGGCCATTTTGCAAACTCCCCAACAAAGTCGCCGCCCTTATATAGCGAGCGTGTGACCGCGACAATCGGCGGCGCGCTTATATATCGCTTTAGCGCCGCGACACTCGGTCGCGCGTCTTTTCGCCTAAAAGGACCGTTTTTTCAAGCGAAAACTGGGGCCTTTCCCGCGCCTTGCGGGCGACCTCTTTGCATGTTCTTGATTTAACGGAGTTTATTTGGAGAAACCTTGGTTCGTTCTTAGCGTCGTCAATCCGCTTTTCAGGCCAAACCGCAGGCCAAGGCCAGGATCAAGGCGTCGACGGCGGTCGAAGGGACCGAACCGGACCGCGGACGCGATTCGGCGGTGGTGTGGACACAGAGAAGGAAGGGCGGAAGATCGTTGCCGCGATGGAGGCTGGCGGTCCAGCAGGCGTCCGCGCCGGAATCCACGACGCGGCAGGGCTTTTGGGGCGTCGGCGCGGGCTTTTGACCGGCGCGCGGAACAGGGGGGCGAACAGGGAATGCATGAAACCCACGCCGGCCTCCGCCGGGAATTTCGCCCCGAACCAATTCTTGTCGTCTTTCATGCTTGCGCCCTCCATCCGGCTGTCCACGAGGGGTGTAAATTTTTCATTCACAATGGCTAATTTACAGTTCCTCATTGTTAATCACGGTTGCTGAAATGTAAAGTTTTCGTTCGTAAATTTGGCGTGATTGCGGTAGATTTTTTTACGCCGGAAGTTGTTTGCTGTATGTTCTCTTTCGCGCGATGCGGATGGGTTTTCGGTCGAAACGGGGGAAGCGCCATGAGTCTGGTTTCGAGCAGAATGCGGAATTCTACGCCCTTGCCGCGCGCGAGGCGCGCGACGAGGCGCGAAGGCTGCTCGCCCGCATCGAGATCGTGATCTCCGGCCTTGCCGCCAAGGACATCAGCGCGGGTCTTGAATTGCGGCGTTCGGCCGTGGAGTTTCTGGTGTCGGCCGGCGACGCCCAGACCCGGCGCGGGGAGATCTCATCTATCTGTGGTCGGCCGTCAGGGTGGCAGCGACCGTTCCGGCGAGTTCGAACCGATGATTGTCGAGGTGCTTGAGGGCGAACCCGGCGGCATGCACGTCGACGCGGTGTTCGAGCTTTTGGGCGAGATGGGCTTCGATATTACGAAAGGAAACCTTTCTGTAAAATTACACCGAATGATCAAGGCCGGCCGCCTCATTTCCACGGCGCGCGGTTTTTACGCCCTATTCGACCATGGAGCGGGCGCGGCGGCAGGCAGGCTGACGCTAATCCAGTCTAGTCCGAGGTCCGGACGGCCTTGCCCGCGAAAGCGCGGGCGGCCTCGACGAATTCGCTCGGCATCATCACGATGGTCATGGTGTTCTGTTCTGCGGCCGACTTCGGTCAGCATCTGCATGCGGCGCAATTCCAGCGCGGCGGGCAACTCCATCATGGTCTGCGCCGCCTGACGCAGTTTTTCCGCCGCTTCGGTTTCAGCTTCCGCCTTGATGATGCGCGCGCGTTTTTCGCGCAGCGCCTCCGCCTCCTGCGCCATGGCGTAGCCCATTCGCCCGCTATTTCGCGGCGACCCGCCCCGCTTTCCTGACGGCCAGCCTGATGGCCTGCCTGATCGGACTCGCGGTCGCTTGGCATGACGGTATTGAGTTTGACGTTCCGCTTGCGTTGATCACCTTGCTGTTTGCGCTGCTGGCGCATGCGGGCGTGAATGTGCTCAATGATTATTATGATGCGCTCAATGGTACCGACGCGCGCAACACCGAACGCGTATTTCCGTTCACCGGCGGCAGCCGCTTCATCCAGAACGGGGTGCTGACGCCTGTGCAGACCCGCAACTTCGGCTTTGTGCTGATGGCCTGCGTGGCGGTCGCCGGGCTGTGGCTCATGGCGCGTTCTGCGCCGCACCTGATGTATGTCGGCCTTGCCGGCCTGTTTATCGGCTGGGCATATTCAGCGCCGCCGTTCCGGCTGAACAGTCGCGGCCTGGGCGAGTTCTGCGTGGCAGCGGGCTTCCTGGCGATCACCGTCGGCACGGATTTCGTGCAGCGCAAGGAATTTGCAACCGAGCCTTTCATTGCCGGACTGTCGTACGCGCTGCTGGTGACCAATCTGCTCTATATCAACCAGTTTCCCGACCGTGCTGCCGACACAGTCGCGGGCAAGCTGCACTGGGTGGCGCGACTTTCCGTGCGGCACGCGCGCTGGGGCTACGTGCTGATCGTGGCGCTGTCCTGTATATGGTTGCTGCTAAGCGTGGCGCAGGGCTGGTTGCCGCCGCTTGTCCTGCTGGCGTCGCTTGCGCTGCCGTTGAGCGTGCAGGCTGCGCGTCTGCTGTTGCGCCATGCTGCGCAACCGCGACAACTGGGCGATGCAATCAGGCTGACCATCGCGGCGATGATGGTACATGGCGCACTGTTTTCGCTGGCGCTGGTTTTGAGCAAGGGAACGACATGATCGGAAAACTGAGCGGCATCCTGCTGGAAAAGAACCCGCCGCAGATACTGGTGGACGTCCAGGGGGTGGGTTACGAGCTGGACGTGCCGATGAGCACGTTCTATGACCTGCCTGCGCTGCACGAAAAAGTCGTGCTGCATACGCATTTCGTGGTGCGCGAAGATGCGCAGCTTCTGTATGGCTTTGCCACCGGTGAGGAGCGTGCGGCTTTCCGCCAGTTGCTGAAGATCGGCGGTGTCGGTCCCAAACTCGCGCTCTCGGTATTGTCCGGGTTGAGCCTCGACGATCTGGCGGTGGCGGTGGCTAACAAGGATGTCGGCCGCCTGACCAAGATTCCCGGCGTAGGCAAGAAAACTGGTGAACGTCTGTTGCTGGAACTGCAGGGAAAATTCGCGGTGACGGGAGCTGGCGTGGTCCAGGGCGCGCCCGTCGCCTCTTCCGGCAACGACATCGTCAACGCGCTGCTGGCGCTGGGTTACAATGAAAAGGAAGCCGATTGGGCCGCCAGGCAATTACCCAAGGAGGCCGATGTTTCGTCAGGCATCCGCCAGGCTCTCAAGCTTTTGTCCAAATCATGAAACTGCTTAATTTATCCTCCCTGGAATGATCCATAACGACGACCTTTCCGCCGCGCCGCGTATCATTTCGGCAGCGCCCGCCTCGCAACAGGAAGAGGCGCTGGAGCGCGCGCTGCGCCCCAAGCAGCTCGACGAATACGTCGGGCAGGAAAAAATTCGCGGGCAACTGGAAATATTCATAGAAGCTGCGCGCAAGCGCAACGAGCCGCTCGATCATGTGCTGCTGTTCGGCCCCCCGGGATTGGGCAAGACGACGCTGGCGCAGATCGTCGCACGCGAGATGGGCGTCAATATCCGCCACACTTCCGGTCCGGTGCTGGAGCGCGCCGGTGATCTCGCTGCGCTGCTCACCAATCTCGAGCCGAACGACGTGCTGTTCATCGACGAGATACATCGCCTGTCGCCGGTGGTCGAAGAGATACTCTATCCCGCGCTGGAGGATTACCAGATCGACATCATGATCGGCGAAGGGCCGGGCGCGCGCTCGGTGAAGATCGACTTGCCGCCGTTCACGCTGGTTGGCGCAACCACGCGCGCGGGCATGCTGACCAATCCGCTGCGTGACCGCTTCGGCATTGTGGCGCGCCTGGAATTCTATACGCCGGAGGAATTGCAGCGCATCGTCACGCGTTCGTCCGGATTGCTGGAGCTGCCCATCTCGCCGGATGGCGCGCTGGAAATCGCGAAGCGCTCGCGCGGCACGCCGCGCATTGCCAATCGCCTGTTGCGCCGCGTGCGCGACTACGCCGATGTGCGCGCCGACGGCAATGCCACGCGCGAAGTCGCGGATGCGGCGCTGACCATGCTGGATGTGGATTCGCGCGGGCTGGATGTGATGGACAGACGGCTGTTGCAGACCGTGATCGAGAAATTCATGGGCGGTCCGGTCGGTGTGGACAACCTCGCCGCCGCGATAGGCGAAGAGCGCGACACCATCGAGGACGTGCTGGAGCCGTATCTTATCCAGCAGGGTTATCTGCAGCGTACGCCGCGAGGGCGCATGGCTACAGCGAATGCCTATGAACATTTCGGTTTGGTGCAGTCGCGACACGGTGCGGCGGAGCCACGCAGCGGCGACAGCAAGGAATTATGGGATGAATAAGCAAAAGGTCTTTTCCTGGCCTGTCCGGGTATATTTTCAGGATACGGACGCGGGAGGCGTTGTTTATCACGCCAGCTATGTGAACTTTTTGGAGCGTTCGCGGACTGAGTGGTTGCGCACGTTCGGTTACAGCAACGCGGGGCTGATGAAAGAACTGGGCGTCGTGTTCGTGGTGCGCTCGCTCCGGCTGGATTATCTGAAGCCCGCGCTGCTGGACGATCTGTTGGCCGTGACGTCACAGATCAAGGAGATCGGGCGCAGCCGTGTGAGCATAGACCAGACAGTGCTGCGCGGAGATGATGTGCTGATAAAGGGCGAAGTGCATCTCGTGTGTGTCGATGTGAAAACCTTCAAGCCGGTCAGCGTGCCGGAAATGTTGCGTCAACAATGGGATTGAGCCTATGGAACTGATTCAGGATTTGTCGTTCGTTCATCTGGTCACCAACGCCAGTTTGCTGGTGCAGTTGGTGATGGGTTTGTTGTTGTCGGTGTCGCTGATGTCATGGTGGTATATCTTCCTCAAGCTGTTTGCCGTGCGCGCTGCCGTGAAGCAGGCGCGCGATTTCGAAGACGCGTTCTGGGGAAATCCCAATCTGAACGCGTTATACCAGCAGGCAAATAGTCTGGCCCGGCGCGATGTCGGTGCGCTGGAGCGCATCTTCGCGGCGGGTTTTGCCGAGTTCGTCAAGCTTAAAAAGACGCATGGCGTGGAAGCCGCGGCGGTGATGGATGGCACGCGCCGTGCGATGCGGGCACAATACCAGCGCGAAATGGATCACCTGGAATCGCACTTGTCGTTTCTCGCCACGGTCGGTTCCGTCAGCCCCTATGTCGGTCTGCTGGGCACGGTATGGGGCATCATGAATGCGTTTCGCGGTCTGTCTAACGTTGGCCAGGCAACCCTGGCGCAGGTGGCGCCCGGCATTGCCGAGGCGCTGGTGGCGACAGCGATGGGCTTGTTCGCGGCGATTCCCGCGGTGGTGGCATACAACCGCTACGCTCATGACATCACGCGCCTGGCTTCGCGTTTCGAGAGTTTCATCGAGGAATTTTCGAACGTGTTGCAGAGGCAGCCATGACTTGGAGGTTCAGCCATGAACTATAGCCGACGCTCCGCTCATCCGCAGATGAGCCAGATCAACGTCGTGCCTTACATTGACGTGATGCTGGTGCTGCTGGTGATATTCATGATTACCGCACCCTTGATGAATCCCGGGCAGATCGACCTGCCCAGCGTGGGGAAATCACTGGCACCGGCAGTGGCTCCGATGGAAGTCGTTATCAAGAAAGACACCACGCTATTGCTGCGTGACCACGCAAGGGGCGGGGTGGAATTCCCAGTGTCGCACGATGAGATTGCCGCGCGCTTGCAGCAAATGCTGACGAAGAACCCTGATCAGCCGGTGGTGATTTCCGCTGACCGGAACGTGCGCTACGAGGAGGTCATCAACGTCATGGACATGTTGCAGCAGCAGCATATCAAAAAAATTGGCCTGCTTACCAAGGCGCGATGAACGCTGTATCGACATATCGCGAGCCTCATTTTTTCGTTGCTGGTGCGTTGGCACTGGCAGTGCATCTGGCTTTTTTTGTGCCGTTGTACTTTGCGACGCGTTGGCAATCTCACTCGCCAGAGAGCTACACGGTGGAAATGTGGAATAACCTGCCGACGGCCGAGGCTATGCCTCCTCAGGTACCGGCACCGATGGCCGAGCCGGCGCCCCCTGCCCCGCTGCCACCTGCGAAGACGGAACCGACTCCGCCTCCCAAGGTCGTAGCGCCTGTATCTCCGCCGGTGAAAGCCGAGATCGAGATTCGTGACAAGAAAAGCAGGAAAGCGGACATAAAGCCGCCGCCCGCCAAAGCTGATGACAGGAAAGAGGAAGCGGCAGCCAAGGCTAGGCAGGATGCCGAACAGCGCGAACTGGCCGCGTATGAAGCGAATGCGGAACAAAGAAGACTGGCCGTGCAGGCCCGGGTTCGCGCTGAGCTGAATGCGGAGACGCAGACGCAGATCGACCGCTATCAGGACATGATTCGCAACAAGATACGGCGCAAAATGAGGACGGTGTCGGATGTGCCGGACACTGCGGAAGCGATTTTCAAAATAACGCTGTTGCCTGACGGCATGCTGATGGATGACCCGGTGCTGGTGAAGACCAGCGGCTTCCCCGCTTACGATGAGGCTGCGGCGCGCGCCATACTCTCGGCAGAGCCGCTGCCGGTGCCGACAGATGTTTCGCTGCAGAAGATGTTCCGTGAATTGAAGTTGTCGATCAAACCGTAGGAGTGCAAGCAATGCGTTTTTTTGTGGCCCTTATTTTGTTGTGCGTAGCTCTGTCCGCGCGGGCAGAACTGACCATCGAGATTACGGGGGCCGGTGAGCACCAGATTCCCGTTTCGCTGGTACGTTTCGCCGGAGAAGAGCAGTTGTCGGGGCAATCGATCAGTGCCATCGTGTCCAACGATCTTCAGCGCACCGGATTGTTCAAGCTGATCGATCCGGCGGGCAAATCGCCGCATGAACCAGGCGAGGTGAATTATGTGGAGTGGCCCGGTGTCGATGCGCTGCTCATTGGCAAAGTGGCGACGCTGAATGACGGACGTATCGAAGCCAGATTCCGCCTGCTGGATATGGTGCGGCATACCGAACTCGTCGGTCTGGCCGTGACCGCGAAGGCGGAGCAGTTGCGTGCCATCGGCCACCGCGTCGCCGATGTGGTCTACGAAAAACTGACCGGTAATCCGGGGGTGTTCAGCACGCGCATTGCCTACGTCAATCGGGATGGGAAAAAATATCGTCTGGTCGTGGCCGATAGCGATGGTTACGGCGAGCAGACATTGTTGGCGCTGGATGAGCCCATCATGTCCCCGGCATGGTCGCCGGATGGCAGCCGACTCGCGTATGTCAGTTTCGAACGCGGCCATGCGTCCATCTACGTGCAGTCGTTGACGACACGTCAGCGCACGCTGCTGGCGGATTTCCCGGGGAGCAACAGCGCGCCAGCCTGGTCTCCCGACGGCAGGCAACTCGCGCTGGTGCTTTCGCGGGACGGTGTTGCGCAACTCTATGTTGTGCATAGCGATGGCAGCAACCTTCATCGCATTACCTATGACGAGGCAATCGATACCGAACCGAGTTTCCTGCCGGATGGTCAGTCGCTGCTGTTCGTCTCGGATCGCGGCGGCAGTGCCCAGATATATCGGGTGCCTGTGGCGGGCGGAAACGCCGAAAGGCTGACTTTCGAAGGGGACGACAATTTTTCGCCGCGCGCCAGCCCGGACGGGAAGAGTTTCGTGTTTTCCAGCTTTACGGGAGGGGTGTTTTATATTGCAGTGCAGGACTTCCTGACTAACCAGATGCAAGTACTGACCGGCGGCGGATGGGAAATGAAGCCGAGTTTTGCCCCGAACGGGAAACTGGTCTTGTTCGCAACCGAGTCGCAAGGTCGTGGTATATTATCAACTGTTTCCAGCGATGGCAGAGTGAAGCAAAAGATGGTTGCTCAGCACGGCGATATACGTGAGCCGGTTTGGGGCCCTTTCCTTAAATAGCAAATAACGGAGATTAAAAATGAAGAAAATTATTCTGAGCATTGTTTTGGTAAATCTTTTGGCTGCGTGTGCGAGCGAAAAACCGAAAGAGGCCGTCAACTCACCAGCCTCGTCATCTGCTTCTGCTGCACCTGCAACAGGCGCCGCGCAATCAGCACAGACAATGTCGGCCGCCGATGCTGCCGCTGCTGCCATGCCGCAGGTTCGCAGTATGTATTTCCCGTTTGACGTGGATGCCGTGCAGGATTCGGATCGCCCTGCAATCCAGGCCAATGGTGCTTATCTGGGCAAAAACAAGGATGACAAGGTTCGCGTGGAAGGAAACTGTGACGAGCGTGGCAGCAGCGAGTACAACCTGGCGTTGGGACAACGTCGTGCCAACAACGTGAAGAAATTGCTGGTCCTGTCCGGAGCCCAGGCTGCGCAGATCGAGACAGTCAGCTTCGGCAAGGAAAAGCCGCGTTGTGCCGACCACAATGAAGCATGCTGGTCGCAGAATCGCCGCGCCGATATTGTTTATAAATAAATCGTCCCTCCATGCGTTTCTGGTTGTTGGTCTGCTTGTGCGTTGCGAGCAGTCACGCTGCGGCGGGACTGTTCGCTGACGAGGATGCTCGCAAGCAAATTCAGGAACTGGATGCGCGCATTACCAAACTCGAACAGGCCTTGTCCTCCGCAGAGGCGGACAAGGAGCAGGCCGTTCGTACCTCACTCGATCTGCAAATGCAGCTCGATGCCTTGAATACCGAGTTGCGCAAGCTGAATGGGCAGAACGAAGAGCTGACTCACAGCCTGCAGGATACCGAGAAGCGCCAGAAGGATTTTTATGTCGATCTGGATACACGCTTGCGGCGCATCGAAGCGGGTGCCGCTTCGGCCGCCGTTTCATCAGCGCATGCCGACGATGCCAAGGATGTGTCGGCGAACCCTCTGGGTGAGAACGGTGCATTCGAAGCCGCATATGCGTTTTACAAAGCAGAGAACTATCAGAAAGCCGCCTCGGCATTCGGTGATTTCCTGAAGGCCTACCCCCAGTCTGTACATGAGGCGAACGTCCATTACTGGATGGGCAACGCTTATTTCCTGCTGAAGGATTACAAGAACTGCCTGGGCAGTTATGGGACGCTGGTTGCGAAATTTCCAGATCATCCACGCGCCGCGGAGGCGATGCTCAATATTGCCGATTGCCAGTTGGAGCTGAAAAACAAGCTGGCAGCCAGAAAGACCCTCAAGCAGCTCATTTCCCAATTCCCGGGCAGCGATGCTTCCGACAAGGCGAAGAAACGTCTTGCCGCCATCAAGTAGTTTCCCGAAGTCATGTCGTACATCGGCAGCGAGTCATTGCGCATCACCGAGATATTTTATTCATTGCAAGGCGAGACTAGTCGAGTCGGTTTGCCGACTGTGTTTGTGCGCCTGACCGGGTGTCCGCTGCGTTGCACCTATTGCGATACGACCTACGCGTTCAGCGGAGGGCAGAACATGGCGCTGAATGCGATCACGGATGAGGTGGGGCGGCATGCGCCGCGCTACGTCACCGTCACCGGGGGTGAGCCATTGGCGCAGAAGAATTGCCTGGCCTTGTTGCGGTCGCTGTGCGATGCTGGCTACGAGGTTTCTCTCGAAACAGGCGGCGCGCTGGACGTAAGCAACGTGGATGCGCGGGTGATGAAGGTGCTGGACATCAAGACGCCCGCATCCGGGGAAATGCAAAAGAACCTGTGGAGCAATCTGGAACACCTCAATCCGCACGACGAAATCAAGTTCGTGTTATGCGACGAGGCGGATTACGAATGGGCGAAGCAAACCATGCGGGAGTACGCGTTGACACAGCGTTGTCCAGTGCTGTTCTCGCCTGCGCAAGGGCAGCTCGCAGCCCGTGATCTGGCGGAATGGGTGCTGCGCGACCACCTGCCGGTGCGCCTGCAAGTGCAGTTGCATAAATTGTTGTGGGGTAACGAGGCAGGACATTGAACATGAAACGAGCCGTGGTGTTGCTGTCGGGAGGTCTGGATTCGGCCACGGTGCTGGCGATGGCGCGCGAGTCTGGATTCGAATGCTATGCACTGAGTGTTGACTATGGGCAGCGCCACCACGCGGAACTTGCAGCAGCACAGAAAGTGGCGCGTGCGCTCGGGGCACGCGAACATCGCGTGCTGAATATCGATCTCACGGGATTCGGCGGTTCGGCGCTGACCGACCGCGGCATTGCCGTTCCGGAACATGCGAGCAGCGGCATTCCGATCACTTATGTCCCGGCACGCAACACCATCATGTTGTCGCTCGCCCTGGCGTGGGCGGAAGTGCTGCATGCCCAGGACATCTTCTTCGGCGTCAACGCGGTGGACTATTCCGGTTATCCCGATTGCCGCCCCGAATATGTGGCTGCGTTCGAGCACATGGCAAATCTGGCGACCCAGGCGGCAGTGGAGGGCAAGCCGCTGACATTGCATGCGCCCTTGCTGCATCTGACCAAGGCCGAAATCATTCGGCAGGGCATCCGGCTTGGTGTGGACTACGGGCTGACGGTGTCCTGCTACCAGGCCGACGAGGCAGGTCGCGCATGCGGCCGCTGCGATTCGTGCCGGTTACGCCGGGAAGGATTTCAATCGGCCGGAGTGCCAGATTCCACGCGCTATTGCAGTGAATAGCCTGCTGCCAGCTCGTTTGACAGTCGAGGTCAAACCCGTATAATGCGCGCTCCCTTTTGGGAGGGGTCGGTAGCTCAGTCGGTAGAGCAGCGGACTTTTAATCCGTTGGTCGCGAGTTCGAATCTCGCCCGACCCACCAGTTTCAACCCAGCCGCCTTAGCTCAGTTGGTAGAGCAACCGCCTTGTAAGCGGTAGGTCATCAGTTCGAATCCGATAGGCGGCACCAACAAGATCAAGCCCTGTAGCGATACGGGGCTTTTTGCTATGTGTCGGCATGCTTGCGCCGAACGAACCTGAATTAGGCAGATGCTGCTGATATGGGGGGTGTAATGGCAGACGATATGCAATTTGCGCGGGGATATCGGGATCTGCTGTGGGGTATCATCGGGAGCGTGAAAAAGTCCTTTCCGTGTATTCAAGGTCGCGCAGGGCGCGCTGTGTAGCGATCTGTTTTATTGTTCCTATAATGATTATTATTTAAAAGACGTCAAACGGCGTGTCTGACGCTGTCTGGTAAATTTCGCTCTTCCTATAACAGGAGTCATCATGAAAATCCACGAATACCAGGGTAAAGAGATATTGCGCGAGTTCGGTGTACCAACCCCGCGCGGCATAGCATGCTTTAGCGTAGATGAGGCTGTCGCGGCGGCCCGGAAACTGGGCGGCACGGTTTGGGTGGTGAAGGCTCAGATTCACGCTGGCGGGCGCGGCAAGGGCGGTGGGGTCAAGGTTGCCAAGTCACTGGATGAAGTGCGCCAGTTTGCGGGCCAGATACTGGGCATGCATCTTGTCACGCACCAGACCGGGCCCGAAGGCCAGGTGGTGCGCCGCTTGCTGATCGAGGAAGGCGCGCAGATCGTCAAGGAATTGTATGTGGGCATGGTGGTGGATCGCGCTTCGCAGCGCGTTGCACTGCTGGCTTCCAGCGAAGGCGGCATGGAGATCGAAGAGGTTGCCAGGCATACGCCGGAGAAAATTCGCACGGTCCGTGTCGACCCTGTCACCGGATTGACCGATGCCGACGCAGCGCAGGTGGCGCGTGCCATCGGCGTACCCGATGTGGCGAATGCCGAAGCGGTCAAGGTGTTGCAGGGATTGTATCGGGCGTTCGTCGAAAAGGATGCAATGCTGGCCGAGATCAATCCCCTGATCATCACGGCGGACAACCGCGTGGTGGCGCTGGATGCGAAATTCAATTTCGATTCCAACGCGCTGTATCGCCGTCCGGAAATCGTGGCTTACCGCGACCTGAATGAAGAAGATCCGGCAGAGATCGAGGCATCGAAGTTTGAGCTCAGCTATATCCAGCTTGACGGCAACATCGGTTGCCTGGTGAACGGCGCAGGCCTGGCCATGGCGACCATGGACATCATCAAGCTGTACGGTGGCAGCCCGGCCAACTTCCTGGACGTGGGTGGTGGCGCGAACAAGGAGAAGGTGACCGAGGCGTTCAAGCTGATGCTGAAGAATCCGCACCTCAAGGCGATACTGGTCAACATCTTCGGCGGCATCATGAAGTGCGACGTGATTGCGGAAGGCGTGGTTGCTGCGGCGCGCGAGGTGCATCTGTCCGTGCCGCTGGTCGTGCGCCTGGAAGGCACCAACGTTGAACTCGGCAAAAAGATACTGGCGGAATCCGGCTTGCCCATCATCTCCGGTAACGATATGGCGGACGCGGCGCAAAAAGTCGTTGCGGCTGCGAAAGGTTAAATATCATGTCCATACTCATCAACAAGAACACCAAAGTCATCACCCAGGGGATGACCGGCAAGGTCGGCCAGTTCCATACCTTCCACTGCAAGAACTATGCGAATGGGGCGAACTGTTTCGTTGCCGGTGTGAATCCGAAAAAGGCAGGTGAAGATTTCGAAGGCATCCCGGTGTACGCCAGCGTGCTCGATGCCAAAAATGCGACGGGTGCAACGGTGTCGGTGATCTATGTCCCGCCATCGGGAGCGGCAGCGGCGATTGACGAGGCGGTGGCAGCCGACCTGGATCTGGTGATCTGCATCACCGAAGGCATACCGGTGCACGACATGCTGAAGACGCGTTACAAGATGCAGGACAAGCGCACACTGCTCATCGGGCCGAACTGTCCCGGTCTGATCACGCCGGACGAAATCAAGATCGGCATCATGCCGGGACACATCCACAAGAAGGGCCGCATCGGCGTGGTGTCGCGCTCCGGCACGTTGACCTATGAAGCGGTCGGGCAGCTCAGCGCTTTGGGGTACGGCCAGTCGTCCTGCGTCGGGATCGGCGGCGACCCCATCAACGGCATGAAGCACATTGATGTGATGCGCCAGTTCAACGACGATCCCGAGACGGACGCGGTGATCATGGTCGGCGAGATCGGCGGCACGGATGAGGAGGAATGCGCACGCTGGATCAAGGGCAACATGAAAAAGCCGGTGGTCGGTTTCATTGCCGGTGTCACGGCACCGGAAGGCAAGCGCATGGGGCATGCCGGGGCGATCATTTCCGGCGGCCAGGGTGGCGCCAACGAAAAGCTGGCGGTCATGGAAGAATGCGGCATCCATATCACGCGCAATCCGGCGGAAATGGGGCGCACGATGCAGAAGATATTGAAGGGCTAGCAGTAAACTGGAAAGGGGGAAGGGGCAGGGAGCAAAGGGCGGGACCTTGGCCTTTGCGCACCGCAGGTGAGGTCCCGGCACTCTTTCCCCTTTCCCCTTTTCTGTTTTCGAAGGGAGTGCCGTGCTGGAAATGTTGAGCTCCACCCAGTTCTGGGCGGATGTATTCAAGATCATCGTGATCGACTTGCTGCTCTCCGGGGATAACGCGGTGGTGATCGCGCTTGCCTGCCGCAACCTGCCGCAGGAGCGGCACAGGCAGGGTATTTTTCTCGGCGTGGCCGGGGCGATCACCCTGCGCGTCATACTCACTTTTTTCGCAGTTAGCCTGCTTTCGCTGCCATACCTGAAACTGATCGGTGGTTTGTTGCTGATCTGGATCGGCGTCAGACTAATCCAGCCTGAAGGCGAGGGGCATGGCGCGGGGAACATCAAGGCTGATACTCATGTTTGGGGGGCGGTAAGAACGATCGCTATCGCTGATTTCGTGATGAGCCTGGATAACGTGCTCGGCGTTGCTGGCGCGGCGCAAGGGAACGTCGCTCTGCTGGTATTCGGCCTGCTGGTCAGCATTCCGCTCATTGCCTGGAGCAGCCAACTGGTATTGAAGCTGATCGACCGCTTTCCTTTTATTGTCTGGGCGGGAGGCGCGTTGCTGGGTTATGTCGCAGGCGAGATGCTGGCCGAAGAGACGCATTTTAAAAAAGCGCTGCTGAAATCGCATGATGTGCCGGGCTGGCTGATTCCTGCGGGATGCGCGCTGCTTGTGCTGGTGCTTGGCAAGTGGCTGGCGGCGCGCAAGACCGCAAAATTGCGGGTGATCGATTTGTTGGATGAGCAGGTGCCCACTTCGCACGACAAATCCTGAACGAGTGCATTACGATGAAAATATTGATTCCGGTAGATGGTTCAGATGAAGCCGCCCGCGCGGTGGATTACGTGATCAGGAGCGTTGCCTGGTTAAAGGAAAAGCCCTTGGTATGCTTGTTGAACGTGCAATGGAAGCTGGCTTCCGGCAATGTAAAGCTGTTTATCAGCCAGGACACGATAAACGATTATTATCGCGAGCAAGGCGTGTCCGCTTTGGCTGCAGCGCGCGCCAAGCTGGATGCGGCCGGACTGGCTTATGGTTATCACATCAGTATCGGCGCCCCTGCTGAGGCAATTGTGCAATATGCACAAGCGCGGCAGGTGGACCAGATCGTGATGAGCGCGCATGGGCAGGACAATTTGTCCAACCTTTTGCTGGGGTCAGTGGCCAGCAAAGTCACTAACCTGTCGAGTATCCCGGTGCTGCTCATCAAGTGAAACGACTGATAAATCAAACAGGTATGGTTTGATTTTGAAAATTGTTTTAGTATTCGCCCAAGACGCTCAGTGATCGAGTGAAATGGGCACGGCGAATATGAAGAAATCATTTTGGAAAACGGATGGGTTCACCGCTTTGCTGATTGCATTGGTGTTCCTGTTAAGCGCCAACAGTGATTTGATTCAGAGCATGGAGCGCAAGGCTTATGATTGGGGCGTGCTGGCCTCTTCCCGGACGCCCAGCGACAAGATCGCGGTCATCGCCATAGACGACCAGAGTATCGCGAACCTCGGGCGCTGGCCCTGGCCACGTGCCATCCAAGGCAAGATGCTGGACATCCTCGCTTCCGGGCACGCCAAGGTAGTCGGAAACACCGCTTTTTTCTTCGAGCCGCAGGTCGACGCAGGCTTGGACTATATCAACAAGATCGGCGCCATCATTGCTGATTCTTCCCTGAAGCGCAGCGATCCGGCAGAATGGGCGCAACTGAATGCATTGATGCAGGATGCCCTGGATCATCTGGATAACGACAAGAAGCTGGCGGCAAGCATGCTCAAGGCCAATAACGTGCTGTTGGGCATGTATTTCGAACTGGGCGAGCCGCAGGGCAAACCGGACAGCACACTCCCGGACTATGTCCTCAAGAACAACCTGACCAATGTGGTGGGCGGCGCAGATGCTGCATTGCCCATCCCGGCGCTGGGTGCGCAATTCCCGATCCCATCCATAGGCTCAACCGCCCTCGCCATCGGCCACCTCAATGCCACACCAGATGCCGATGGCGGAGTGCGCACCGAGCCGCTGGTGATCAGCTATTTCGACCAGTATTACCCGTCGTTGTCGTTGATGCTGGCAGCGAAGAGCCTGAACCTCGGGCCCAAAGACATCAAAGTCATCCTGGGGCAAAGCGTCAGGGTCGGCAACCTCAACATTGCCACCGATCCATCTCTGCGCATGCACACTTTTTTCTATGGCGACCGCGATGGAAAACCTGCATTCCAGGTTGATTCCTTTTACGACGTGCTGAGCGGAAAGATTCCCGCAGACAAATACCGCGACAAGATCGTGCTGATCGGTGCGACTGCTGCCGGAGTCGGAGCATCGCAAGTGACGCCGATCTCCGCCGGAACGTCGCCCGTGCTGACGCTGGCGCATTCGGTCTCCAGCATCCTCAAGCAGGATTTCTTCGTAACGCCGAGATGGGCATTCTGGGCCCAGGGCGGCGTATTTCTTGCGGTTTCGCTGTACCTGATCCTGCTGATGCCACGCCTGAGTGCGGGATTGGCTGCCGCGATCACGGGTAGCCTGTTCGTGCTGTTGCTGGCCGTGCATTTTATCCTGATGACGACGCAGGCCATGTGGCTGCAATTGATGCTGCCGGCGGCACTTTTGCTCGTGGGCCATCTGCTGCTGACGACCAAGCGCTTCCTGATGACGGAAAAGGGCAAGCTCAAATCCGATGCGGACTCCGCGGAGAGCAATCGCATGCTGGGCCTGGCATTCCAGGGGCAGGGGCAGCTTGATATGGCCTTCGACAAATTTCGCAAAGTGCCGCTGGACGACAGCCTGATGGATGTGCTGTACAACCTCGGGCTGGATTTTGAGCGCAAGCGCCAGTTCAACAAGGCCGAATCGGTGTTCAGGTACATGGCCGACCACAACCCGAAGTTCCGCGACCTGGAAGCACGCACTGCACAATCAAAAGCGATGGCGGAAACGATCGTGCTGGGCGGTTCTGCCGGCCGCAGCAACGACAGCACGATGAAATTGGACCAGCCGGGGCTGGCTAGGCCGATGCTGGGACGTTACGAGATCGAGAAAGAATTGGGCAAGGGGGCGATGGGAGTGGTCTATCTGGGCAAGGATCCCAAGATCAGCAGAGTTGTGGCGATCAAGACCATGGCCTTGGCGCAGGAGTTCGAGGCGGATGAGCTGGAGGACGTCAAGGCACGCTTCTTCCGCGAGGCCGAAACGGCCGGACGCCTGAACCATCCCAATATCGTCACGATGTACGATGCGGGCGAAGAACACGACCTGGCGTATATCGCGATGGAATTTCTCAAGGGCAGGGATCTGGTGATGTATACCAAATCGCCGAATTTGCTGCCGCTCCCCAAGGTATTGAGCATCATTGCGCGCGTGGCCGATGCGCTGGGCTATGCGCACAGCCTGAATGTGGTGCACCGCGATATCAAGCCGGCGAACATCATGTATGACCTGGACAGCGATACGGTGAAAGTCACCGATTTTGGCATTGCGCGCATCACCGATTCGTCCCGGACCAAGACCGGCATGGTGTTGGGTACACCTTCCTATATGTCGCCGGAGCAGTTGTCGGGTGCCAAGATCGAAGGGCATTCGGACTTGTTCTCACTGGGTGTGAGCCTGTACCAACTAGCCTGTGGTAAGCTCCCGTTCGCTGGTGATTCCATGGCGCAGTTGATGTTCCGGATCACCAACGAGCCACATCTTGATATCCGGAGTGTCAATCCGGACGTGCCGCCGTGCGTGGTGGCGATCATCAACAGGGCGCTGGCCAAAAAGATCGAAGACCGCTATGTGAGCGGTCATGCGATGGCGGAAGCGATACGGCAATGTGCAGCGAGCTTGTGAATGGTCATGGGTGACAATATAACGATGCTTTCAGGGGTGGTGAGTGGATATACATGATGCGATTGAGATAGTCGGCAAGACCGACCCCGGAATAGTGCGCTCACACAATGAGGACAGCGTCACTTACGATGCGGACATCGGATTGGCAGTGCTGGCGGACGGCATGGGCGGATATAATGCCGGCGAAGTGGCGAGCGGGATCGCTGTTTCGGTATTGTCTACCGAGTTGCGGCACCGACTGCAGGATGCACGCCCGGAAGAGCCGGGAAGTACCGCCGAAGAGTTGGGCGTGGAATTGCTGCGCGAAAACGTGAAGAAGGCCAACCTGTCCATCTTTCGTGCTGCGCAAAGCCAGCCGCAATATTCCGGGATGGGCACAACCATCGTCACCGCATTGTTCTACGATGATCGGGTGGCGGTGGCGCATGTCGGCGATTCGCGCCTGTACCGCCTGCGTGGCGAGGCATTCGAGAGCATCACCCGCGATCACTCGCTGCTGCAGGAGCAGATCGACAGCGGGATGATCAGCAGGGAAGACGCGCGCCTGTCCAAGAACAAGAATCTGGTGACGCGCGCTGTCGGGATCGACGCCGACGTCGATCCGGAATTGCATGTGCATGAAGTACAAGTCGGCGACATCTATCTGTTGTGCTCCGACGGTCTGAACGACATGGTCGAGGACGAGGATATCGGGACGACGTTGCAGATGCTGCAGAATAATTTGCCCTTGGCGGCAACCCAGCTGATACAACAGGCCAACGACAACGGCGGGCGCGACAATGTGTCGGTCATTCTGGTCAGGATCAAGGGACATTACGCTGCCCCTCGCGGGTGGTGGCAAAAAGTGTGCACATGGTTTGGAAAATGAGATAGCAGGAATTAACTACGGGGATTGATGATATGCCGGCTAAATTGATACTCAGCATGGACGGGGCGGTGCTGAAAGAATATCCGCTGAACAAGGAACGCACGACGATAGGGCGCAAGCCGCACAACGATATCGTGATCGATAACCTTGCGGTGAGCAGCGATCATGCCGCCATCGTTACCATCCTGAACGATTCGTTCCTGGAAGACCTGGACAGCACGAACGGACTTGCGGTCAACGGCACGCCGACAAAAAAACACTTCCTGCAGAACAACGATGTGATCGAGATCGGTAAGTACAAGCTGAAATATCTGAATGATCAACCCACGCAAACCTCGGCTACGGATTTTGAAAAGACCATGGTATTGCGCGCTCCGGTGAAGATGCCGTCGAGGGATGGTTATGCAAAATCTCCGCTGGATGTCACTTTGACGCGAAGGACGGAAGCTGCCGCACAGTTCAATGCCACAGCCAGCGGAACGGTGGCCGAAGCGCAGACCAATCCGCTTCCTGTTGCGCTGGTGCAAATATTGAATGGTCCCAATGCCGGCAAGGAGCTGGAACTGGTCAAGAACCTGACGACACTGGGCAAGCCCGCCGTCCAGGTTGCGGTTCTCGCGCGCCGCCCGCACGGCTATTTTATTACCCATGTGGAAGGCGGCAGCTTCCCCACCGTGAACGGCTCGTCCATCGGTGAGCAGCCGCATCAGTTGAGGGATCATGACCTCATCGAACTGGCCGGTGTGAAGATGGAGTTCTACTACAAGACCTGATTGCACAAGTGATCGGTCAACGCGCAATCCGGCGCCCTGAAAGGCGGGGTGGCAAGTGAAGAAGCATGCACTTCTTATTGCGCTCGGTTTTGCGATTGTTGTGCTATTCCTCGGTGACGCCGCAAAATTCTACCGTCTGGGCTTCGTTCAATTCATCGATGCAAAACTGTACGACTACCGTCTACGACTGACCTTGCCGAACACGGGGGATGATCGCATCGCGATTCTCGACATCGACGAAATGAGCCTGAAAGAGGAAGGCCGCTGGCCATGGCGTCGAGACAAGCTGGCGGCATTGATGGACTCATTGTTCGATCATTACGGCGTTGCGGTGGTCGGCTTCGACGTGGTATTTGCCGAGAAGGACGACAGTTCCGGACTCGCGGTGCTGCAGGAACTGGCACGCAACCAGCTCAAGGGAGTGCCGCAGTTCCGGTCCGCGCTGGACAAGATCAGGCCACAACTGGAATACGACCGTGTTTTTGCCGACAAGATCAGGCACCGCAACGTGGTGCTAGGTTACTACTTCCGCGACCGCGAGCGCGGATCCGACCGGAGCGGCGCCCTGCCGGACCCGGTATTCCCGGCAGGAACATTCAAGGGGCGCATGGTCTCGTTTATTCAATGGGACAGTTTCGGGGCCAATTTGCCTGAGCTGCAAAGCAGTGCGACGACGGCAGGACATTTCAATCCGATGGTGGATTTTGACGGCACGGTGCGCCGCATACCGATGGTCGTCGAATATGGCGGAGCATATTATGAATCGCTGTCGCTGGCCGTGGTGCGCGCCGCGCTGGGCATGCCAAAACTGGTGCCGGGATATGCGGTCAGCAAAGACAAGAACTATGCAGGGCTGGAGTGGCTGACGCTGGAGTCGCCACAGGGCAACCTGCGCATTCCGGTGGATGCGGAGGTCGGCGCACTGGTTGGTTACCGGGGAGCTCGCGGCACCTTCCATTATGTTTCCGCATCCGACGTGTTGCATGAACGTACCCCGCCTGCGGAACTGAAGAACAAGATCGTGCTGGTGGGCACGACCGCGCCGGGATTGATGGATATGCGGTCGACACCGGTCGGCGAGGTCTATCCCGGGGTGGAGGTGCACGCCAACATGATCAGCGGCATACTCAATCAGGACGTCAAGCAGAATCCGCCTTATGTGCTGGGGGCGAACGTATTGTTATTGCTGATCACGGGCGTGGCGCTGGCGGTCCTGCTGCCCTTGCTGAGTCCGATCTACGGCACATTGCTTTCGATGGGCGCGCTGCTGTTCGACGTGGCCGTGAACGGCACGGCCTGGCAGTACGGCAATCTGGCCTTGCCTCTGGCGGGCGGATTGATCATGGTCCTGTCCCTGTTCGCGCTGAACATGACTTACGGCTATTTCGTGACGGAACGCACCAAGCGGCAGATTACGGGCCTGTTTGGACAGTACGTTCCCGGCGAAGTGGTGGAGGAAATGAGCAAAAATCCCGAGCACGTCTTGATGCAGGGCGAAAGCCGGGATATGACGATATTGTTCTCCGATGTGCGTGGTTTCACTACGATCTCGGAAGGGCTGGAACCCAGGGATTTGTCGCTGCTGATGAATGAGTTCCTGACGCCGCTCTCTCGCGTGATTTACAGCCATCGCGGCACAATTGATAAATACATGGGCGACTGTATCATGGCGTTCTGGGGGGCACCGCTGCCCGATGCGCGCCACGCCTACCAGGCGGTGCTGTCCGGGCTGGAGATGCAACGGCGATTGAGCGAACTGCAGCCGCAATTCAGGGAGCGCGGCTGGCCGGAGATCCATATCGGTGTCGGGATCAATACCGGGCGCGTCAGCGTGGGCAACATGGGCTCCGAAGTGAGGGTGGCGTATACAGTCATGGGCGACGCGGTGAATCTGGCATCGCGCCTGGAAGGCATCACCAGGGATTATGGCGCGGCGGTGATAGTGGGAGAAAATACCAAAGAAGAAGCGCCCGAATTCGTCTATCGCGAACTTGATGTGGTGCGCGTGAAAGGGAAAGACATGCCAGTGGCGATTTTTGAGCCGCTTGGTCTGGTGGGTGCGATCGGGCAGGCCGCACTGGAGGAAATCAAATTGTTCCAACAGGCGCTGCGCATGTATCGCAAGCAGGATTGGGACAGGGCGGAGCTGCAACTGTTCAACTTGCAGAAGATGGCTCCCGACTCAAAATTGTATGCGGTGTATGCGGAGCGCATCATCCACTACCGCAACAATCCGCCAGGCGAAAGTTGGGACGGTGTGTTCGTCTTCAGGACGAAATAAATACAGCAGGAACGCAAAAGGGTGCTCTCAAGATGAAACTGAGAATATTGGGGTGCAGTGGTGGAATCGGCGGCAATTTGCGCACTACATCGATGCTGCTCGATCACGACGTGCTGATCGATGCCGGCACCGGTGTCGGCGACCTGAGCCTGGCCGAGATGAGCGTGATCGACCACGTTTTTGTGACCCATTCCCATCTCGATCACATCGCCTGCCTTCCGTTGCTTGTAGACAGCGTAGGCTTTATGCGTGACCAGCCTCTGGTGATTCATGCCACCGACGAAACGATGGGCATTCTCAAGCAGCATGTTTTCAATTGGGAGATATGGCCGGATTTCAGCGAAATACCCAGCCTACACCAACCACTCCTGCGTTACGAGCGGATCGAGCCCGGGGCAACGGTGGAGATCGGCGGACGCAAGATCACGCCATTGCCGGCGAATCATGTCGTGCCGGCGGTCGGATTCCGCATTGACAGTGGCAGGAAAAGCCTGGTGTTCAGCGGAGACACGACCACATGCGATGCCTTGTGGGATGCGGTGAACCAGATCGGGAATCTGGAATATCTGATCGTCGAAACGGCATTCTCCAATGCGGACAGGGATCTTGCTGTCGTTTCCAAGCATCTTTGCCCTTCCTTGCTGGCAGAAGAGCTGGACAAGCTCAAGCTCGATCCCAGAATTTACATCACGCACCTGAAGCCGGGCGAGATCGAGCTGACGATGCAGGAGGTAAGCGAGTGCGTGCGGAGATTCGTGCCGAAGATGCTGCAAAACGGGCAGGTATTCGAGTTTTAGGATCGGACCCAGACATCATGCAGGATATCCTGGACATCAGAGTACTCGCCGCGCTGGAACCGATCTCATCGTTCAGTCCGGCGCGACTGCGTGAGCTTCTGGATTATTGCCACGTGGAAAGCGTGGCGCTGGGCGGCGATCCGTTCAGGGAACATCCGCCCACCGGACAATCGGTCTACCTGTTGCGTGGTGATTTGGAAGTGGAGTACGAGGATGACAACCGGGTGTTGATGCGCTCCGGTTCGGAATGGGCGCGCCACCCGATCGGGAAGCGCCAGCCGCATATACGCTCGGCGCAGGCCTTGAGCGATGTCCAATTGTTGCGCGTTGACGACGAACTGCTGGACCGCATGGTGACATGGGACCAGTTTTATCACGATGACGTGAAATCTGCGGCAATGAAGGAAGGCTCGGAGCCGACACTGAAAAGATTGCTCTATTCCGGCATGTTCAGCGCCGAAAATCTGAGCAACAGTCCGTTTGCGCATCTGCCGTCGGCCAACATCGGAAAACTCCTCAATTGCATCGAGGCGGTCGCAGTTTGGGACAAGGATGTCATTGTCCGGGAAGGCGATGATGGGGATTATTATTACCTGATCGAGAGCGGGCGCGCACAGGTCACGCGCCTGGTCGGCGGAGCCAATCTGGTGCTGGCCGAACTCAAGGCGGGCGATGTCTTTGGCGAGGAGGCGCTGATCTCGGATTCCAAGCGCAATGCCACGGTGACGATGAAGAGTAACGGTATGCTGCTGCGCCTGAAGAAGCAGGATTTCCTGGAATTGATGCAGGAGCCCCTGTTGCACCGCATCAGCTACGAGGATGCCGTGGCAAAGGTGGCCCAGGGCGCGATCTGGCTGGATGTGCGTCACCCGCCGGAATACCGGCACGACAAGCTGCCGGGAGCGATCAACGTACCGCTCAATGACATCCGCAATGCGATCGGGGTGCTCAGCACCGCGACAACGTACATCGCGTATTGCCAGAGTGGCCGTCGCAGCGCTGCCGCTGCGTTCATTCTGGCGCAGGCCGGATACGACGTGTATGTTCTGGAGAATGGTCTGTGGTCGGTGCCGAAGGCGCGGCAACAATAGCGGTTATAAGGATTGAGGAGGAATGGAATGGCCAGTCTGGGACAAGGCAACATGAATGAGATGGGACTGCGATTGGAGTTCACCAGGAACCTCAATCACGTGACCAACAGAATCCACGCCACCAGTAACATCGACGAGATCATGCTGGATGTCAGCAAGGACATCTGCACCCTGTTCAACGCAGACCGCCTGACCATTTACGTCGTGGGTGAAGACAAGGCATCGCTGATCTCCAAGGTCAAGACCGGGCTGAATTCGTTCAAGGACCTGAAGCTGCCCATAGCGGAACAGAGCATCGCCGGATATGCCGCATTCCACAAGAAGATGCTCAATCTCAAGGATGTTTATGATGAGCAGGAACTGGCTGCCTACAGCACGACCCTGCGTTTTCTGCAGGACGTAGACAGACGCACCGGTTACCGCACCAAACAAATGCTGGTTGCGCCGATCATCGACGTGGAAGGGAGCGACCTGATCGGGGTGATGCAGGTCATCAACAACAAGGCCGGCATATCTTTCCCCTCAATGGTGGAAGAAGGGGTGCGCGAACTGGCGCAAACCTTGGCGGTGGCGCTCAGGCAGCGTCAGCAACAGGCCAATACGGTCAGGACAAAATACGACTTTCTGGTTTCCGATGCGGTGATGTCCGCGGCAGAGTTCGAGCTGGCAACGCGCACGGCTCGGCGCAAGGGTGTGGACATCGAAGACGTGCTGCTGGACGAATTCCAGGTCAAGCCGGACGCACTGGGCAAGGCGCTGTCGAGTTTCTTCGGTGTGCCGTATGAGCCGCTCAAGGCAGACCGGATCAAGCCGTCCGAGCTGTTGCGCAACCTGAAGCGCGAATACGTGGAAAGCAGCCACTGGGTGCCGGTGGACGACACCCCGGAGGGTGTGGTCATACTTACAACCGACCCGGAACGTATCCAGGCTTCGCGCGTGGTCAACAATATTTTCCCCAAGAACAGGCTGATCTACAAAGTCTGTACGCAGCGTGAATTCAAGGCGACGCTCGACCAGTTTTACGGCGGCGGCAGTTCCGGTATGGGCGACGTTACCGGCAGCTTTGAAGATATCGGCAGTATGGATGACCTGCTGACTTCAATGGGCGGCGGGGAAGAGGAAGAGGCGGGCGTCAGCCAGGATGAAGTCAGCGCGGCAGCGGATAACGAACTGGTCAAGCTGGTCAACAAGATCATCATTGATGCCTACAAGATGGGCGCCTCGGATATCCATATCGAACCCCAGCCGGGCAAGGGCAAAACGGGAATACGCCTGCGCAAGGACGGCTCGCTGTTGAACTATATCGAAGTGCCTTCCACTTACCGAAACGCGATGATCACGCGCATCAAGATCATGTGTGACCTCGACATTTCCGAGAAGCGCAAGCCTCAGGATGGCAAGATCAAGTTCAGGAAATACGGTCCACTGGATATCGAATTGCGCGTTGCGACCATTCCGTCACAGGGCGGCGTGGAAGATGTGGTGATGCGTATCCTGGCCTCGGGCGAACCCATCCCGCTGGACAACATGGGTTTTTCGGCACGCAATCTTGAGCTGGTGAAAAAAACCATCGCCAAGCCTTATGGTCTGTTCTTCGTGTGCGGACCGACGGGTTCCGGCAAAACGACTACGCTGCACTCGATCCTGAAGCACATCAACACGCCGGATACCAAGATATGGACGGTGGAAGATCCGGTGGAAATCACGCAAAAAGGTTTGCGGCAGGTGCAGGTCAACAAGAAAGCCGGACTGGACTTTGCTTCCATCATGCGCTCTTTCTTGCGTGCTGATCCTGACGTGATCATGGTGGGTGAAATGCGTGACAAGGAAACGGTGTCCACCGGTATCGAGGCTTCGCTCACCGGCCACCTAGTGTTCGCCACCCTGCATACCAACAGTGCACCCGAATCCATCATCCGCTTGCTCGATATGGGCATGGACCCATTCAATTTCGCCGATGCCCTGCTGGGCATCCTTGCGCAACGCCTGGCCAAGCGCTTGTGCAAGGACTGCAAAAAAGCCCATATTGCGTCACAGGACGAGATCAAGGCGCTGCTGACCGAATATGCCGAGGAAATGCGCAACACCGAGACCTGGAAAAAGGACGCCAACTCGGCATACAAGTCAGTGTACGGCGATTGGGTCAAACTGTTTGGCGACGACCAGGGCCAGATCAAGCTCTACGAAAAAGTGGGTTGCGAAAAATGCTCCGGTACCGGCTATCGCGGGCGCGTGGGCCTGCACGAATTGCTGATCGGCACCGATGCGGTGAAAAAAGCCATACAGGGTCATGCGCGGGTCGCGGAGTTGCTGGCGCTTGCGCTGGAAGAAGGAATGCGCACCCTCAAGCAGGATGGTATCGAAAAAGTCCTGGGCGGCATCACCGATATCCATCAAGTGCGCGCCGTTTGTATCAAGTAGTCTTGACAGCACTGCGGAATCAGGGAAAGTCATGACGCAAGGCGAAAAACTGCTGCACCGGCTGGAGGAGTTAAATGCCATCGGCGTTGCGCTTTCGAGCGAACGTGACATCAACCGGCTGCTGGAGACCATTCTGGTTGCAGCCATGCGCATCATTAACGCCGACGCCGGCACCTTGTACCTGCTAGAACCGGAGCAACAGCAACTGACATTCTCCATCATGCGCACGGACTCGCTGGGTATTGCGCAGGGTGGCACCACCGGCAATGCCATCAAGCCCTACCCCATCCACCTGATCGACAAGGACGGCAAGCCCAATCATTCCATGGTGGTGGCGCATGTTGCGCTGAACGATGTGACGGTGAATATCGCCGACGCGTATACCGCCGAAGGCTTCGACTTTTCCGGCACCAAAGGTTTCGACAGGAAGACCGGCTACCGCTCCACTTCTTTTCTGGCCGTGCCGATGAAGAATCACGAGAACCAGATCATTGGCGTTTTGCAACTTATCAATGCCAAGAACAGGATCAGCGGCGCAATCGTTCCGTTCTCCGCAGATGACCAGCATCTGCTGGAGTCGCTGGCTTCGCAGGCTGCTATCGCGCTGACCAACAGGCGACTGATCCAGCAACTGGAAGACTTGTTTGAGTCATTGATCAATCTCATCAATACCGCCATCGACGACAAGTCTCCCTATACCGGAGGACACTGCGAACGCGTTCCCGCGCTGACCATGATGTTGGCTGAAGCAGCGAACAAGGCCAAGCGGGGAGCGCTCAAGGATTTCAGCCTGACCGACAAGGATCGTTATGAACTCAAGATCGCCGGCTTGCTGCATGATTGCGGGAAAATTACCACGCCGGTGCACGTGGTCGACAAATCCACCAAGCTGGAGACGATCTTCGACCGCATTGACTTGATCGACACGCGTTTCGAGATTCTCAAGCGCGACGCAGAAATAGAGGCACTCAAGGGAATCGGCACCAGCGCCGACTACGAGGCGAAGGTGCGGCAACTCGATGGCGACCGGGAGTTCCTGCACCGCTGCAATATCGGCTCGGAAAAGATGCAGGATGCCGATATCGTGCGGGTACGACAAATCGCCCGATACCAGTGGCGCAATATTCACGGTCAAACATCAGACTTCCTGAGCGCTGAAGAGGTCGAAAACCTGACCATTCGTGCCGGTACGCTGACAGCGGCGGAACGCGAGATCATCAATCACCACATCAACGTCACCATCAAGATGCTGGAGGCGCTGCCTTGGCCCAACCACCTGAAGCATGTGCCGGAATACGCGGGCGGCCATCACGAGCGCATGGACGGCAAAGGCTATCCCCGGGGCCTGACGCGCGAACAGATGTCGATACAGGCGAGGGTGATGGGCATTGCCGATATTTTCGAAGCGTTGACCGCCAAGGATCGGCCCTACAAGGAAGGGAAGAAGCTCACCGAGTCGCTGGCAATCCTGGGCAAGTTCAAGGAAAACGGCCATATCGATCCCGATCTGTTCGACGTCTTTATCCGCGAAAAAGTTTATCTCAGCTACGCCAGGCAATTCCTCAGGCCGGAGCAGATCGACGAAGTGGATGAAAGCCGGATCCCCGGCTATACCCCGTGACAGATTGCGTGTTTGCGATGCACATGCATGGCAGGTGACGAAAAACGTCAGTAGCCTGACGTTTCTGTGCTTTGTTTGGTTGCCACCCGCGTGCCGTCTGAGCCGGTTCGGGCTGGCAAGTCAATAAAACGGCTGGTTTTGCAATCGGTTACCATCTGGCACGGCTTCTGCTACTATACATCCGCACACCCTGTGTGTAGCCTGCAACGGCAACAATAATTCTTCCAAGGAGCTCAATATGAAACAAATTCAGAAAGGTTTCACCCTGATCGAGCTGATGATCGTGGTTGCGATCATCGGTATTCTGGCAGCGGTGGCGATTCCGGCTTATCAAGACTATGTCGTCAAGGCCAAACTGTCCAAAGTGCAGTCGACCATGGACTCGATTAAAACTGCACTGGCAATGTATTATCAGGAAAATGGAAGCTTTCCTATTGGTACAGCTACTCAGGTGACGAATCCTGGTACAGCTGGTACAGCAGAAGCGGTTGGAGCGACAGATGTTTGGACGTCAATAGGTTTGAGTTCGTTTCCTGCCCTGCCTCCTGAAGTGGCGTCCTTGGATTACAACACCAACGCTCTGGGAGACAATTTCGCTTTGACCCTGACCATTGCGGCAGGTAAGATCAAAGCAGGTACGATCGATGGAGCCCAGATTACCATTACGCCGTCAGCTGGAGTTCCTGCCGGTGGACCTCCGCCTGTTACCGCCGCAGGTACCGTCGTTGTCGGTACTGCGATTGTATGGCATTACGCATGTCAGTTAACCACTGGCACTATTGATCCGATCTTGACAAAGTACTTCAACAATGCTGGTGCTGCTTGCACAGCAACCTCTCAATAAGTCCAACTATGTTGCACGCAAACCCCTCTTCGGAGGGGTTTGTTTTTTTTGTGGGAACGACATCCATGTTAAACCGCGCAATATTTTTTGATTATTTCCGGAATCGCGACCGTGGCTGGCTGCTTTCATTGCTGGCTGCGGCAAGTGTTGTTTATGTGCCGTTCCTCGGCAACCCGTTTATCTTTGATGACCTGAGTTTTTTCATTAACGGCGCGGCAGATCATTACGCGCATGCCGGCTTTCATTTCGATTTGCGCTGGTTTCCTTACGCCACATTGGGTTGGACAGCCGCAGTCTTCAGCGACGTGGTGCCGCATTTCTTTCATCTGGGCAATCTCCTGCTGCACACCGCAAATACCATCCTGTTGTTCTACTTGCTGCGCCAGCTGAGCGGTGCTGTGCTTCCCGATCAGCGTGATTCTGAATTGGCGGTCTGGGGTGCCTGGCTGGGTGCGCTGTTGTTTGCGTTGCATCCGGTGGCAGTCTACGCGGTGGGTTATGTGGTGCAGCGCAGCATCCTGATGGCGACGCTTTTTGCCTTGTTGATGCAGATGGCTTATTTGCGCGGCTTATTGACAGGGCGAGTGCGCTGGCTCGCGCTGGCAGCGCTGTGTTATTTCCTCGCGGTTTTTTCAAAGGAACACAGCGTGCTGACGCCTTTGCTGCTGGCCGCACTTACTCCGCTGCTGGGCGCAAGAAATATCGCTTCGAAGCGCGCGATATGGGGGACTTGGGGTGCTTTTTTCGTTGTGGCCGTGCTGGTGACCCTGATAGCGCGAGGCGCACTTGGTGCGCCTTACGAGCCGATGGCGGCGGACTTGTTCGACCAGCAAGGGGTGGTCGCGGGCACTCCCTTTTTGCACCTGCTGAGCATATTGACGCAGACGGGCCTGTTCTTTAAATACCTGTTGCTTTGGTTGCTGCCGAATGTGTCGTGGATGTCGATCGATATGCGCGAGCCATTCGTTTCCGACTGGACGGACTGGGGCGCCTGGATCGGGGGGGGCGCGTTCATTATCTATGGCGTAGCGGCCTTCCGTTTGTTGTTGCGCGGTGGAATGAAAGGATTGGCCGGATACGCTTTGCTCTACCCTTGGCTGCAGTTCGGTGTAGAGCTTGCGGGGATTCGCGTGCAGGAGCCCTTCGTTCTTTATCGCAGTTATCTGTGGATGCCGGGCATGATGCTGCTGATTCCTTTGGCACTGCTGCATTTTCAGCAACGAAGGACGGCACTGATTCTGGGATGCGTGCTAATCCTGCTCGTTCCGTTGGCATGGAATCGCTTATGGGTGTTCGGCAACACATTCCGCCTGTGGAACGATGCAGCACTGTTGTTGAAGACCGAAAGAGTGGCGGGTGCAGACCGGATATTCTTTAACCGCGGCCAGGGTTTGATGGAAGAGCGGAAATGGGAAGAGGCTGCCAAGGATTTTGAGCGTTCAGCTGCGATCAGTCCCAAGCTTGAGCCGGGTCGTTACGGCTTGGGGATGGCGTACAGCAATTCCGGTCGATACCAGGACGCCGTGGATCAATTTGAGGCTGCGATCTCAATCCAGCCGAACGATGGCCGTGCGTATTTTGCGGAAGGTGTCGCGCTGAAGTATCTGCATCGCAACGATGAAGCCCGGAAAAGACTGGAACAAGGTTGCAAGTTAAATAATTTCCCGGCTTGCTTGCTGATTTCGGCGCATTCCGATGAAAAAAGATAAAATGCCATATAAATAAAATAAATATCAATATGTTAAGTCGACAAATAAAAATTTGTACGATTTTTCAAAAATTCCCCTAAAGTTTTCAAAATCCCCGCCGATATATTGTCAGTACAAGCGGTTGTGTCCCCTCGCAAAGCTTGGTACTCGAGAACCGCCCATGTTGGCATTGCTGCCAGGATGGGTGGTTCTGCTTGTTTGTAAGTCATCTTCCTACAAGATAATCGGAAGTCGTCGGATATTTTCATTGGATTTTCTCCCCGAAAATGCAACCGTCGTAACAAGACATCACACTGTTTAAGCGAGGGGACTGCTATGAACACAAAACAACTGCACGAAGAAATCAAGGAAACCAATCTTTCTTATATGCTACTGGCGCAGCAAATGATACGCGATGACAAGGCCAGCGCGATTTTCAGGCTGGGAGTGAGCGAGGAGCTGGCTGACCTGATCGTGGGGCTCACTTCGGCCCAGATGCTCAAAATGGCCGCATCCAACATGTTGCTGTGCCGCTTCCGCTTCGATGAGCGTCTGCTGCTCAACATGGTTACCGATTACAACAAGGACAGGATGATGTCGCAGGCTCATGCCACCATCCTGATGTCGGGGCGGCCCGCCGAAGCGTTGGTTCTCTGAGCGGCAAGGTGGGGATCATGCGAAACAAGAGCGTAGTGAACGAGGCCCGCGAAATACAGATATCAGTCGATCTGATCGAATTGGGCGCACGCCTTCAGTTGCTTCAAGAAGAGACAGGACTCAGCCGGGAGCGGCTGCTGCGCCTTTACAAGGAGGTCAAGGGGGAATCGCCTTCCAAAGGCATGCTGCCATACTCTACGGACTGGTTCATGAGCTGGTTGCCCAATATCCATTCCTCCCTGTTCATGGGCATACACCAGTATTTGCTGAAACATGCCAGTATTTCGGGTGTCGAGGCGCTGATCAAAAGTTATCGTTTGTACCTGGAGCAGGTCTCGGCTACCACGGGAGAGCAGGTGCTGAGCATCACCCGTGCGTGGTTCCTGATTCGTTTTTTCGAGGCCAAAATGCTGCAACTTACGGAATGCAAAGAGTGTGGCGGTCATTTCGTCGTGCACACCAACGAGCTTTGCGAGAGCTACAACTGTGGCATTTGCCGCCCGCCTTCGCGCGCCGGGAAAACAAAAAAGGCTGCGATGGGTGAAGCTACTGTCGCCTAAAGTTATCACATCACGCGCCGCTACTACTGGCGAGTAGGTATCATCGGTAGTAGCGGCGTTGTTGCGTCCTGAATGCTACGATGCCATCGTAACCATAAAAAAGTGTAGCTTCGAGGGAGCAAATTATGCTGGTGATCGTAGGATATTTGGTGGTCCTGGGCTCCGTATTTGGCGGTTTCGCCATGGCCGGCGGGCATCTGGCTGCTTTGATGCAGCCGCTGGAACTGTTAATGATCGGCGGCGGCGCTTTGGGGGCTTTCTTCGTGGGCAACACCATGAAGGCGGTAAAAGCGACATTCAAGGACCTCCCGACTGTACTGAAAGGCTCCAAGTACAACAAAGAAAGCTACATGGAGCTGATGGCGCTGATGTACGAACTGCTGGGCAAAGTGCGCAAGGAAGGCCTGATGTCCATCGAAGGCGATGTCGAAAATCCGCATGAAAGTCCCGTATTTGCCAAATATCCCAAGATACTTGCCGACCATCACGTGGTCGAATTCATCACCGATTACCTGCGCATCATGGTTAGCGGCAACCTGAACGCCATGGAGATCGAGAACCTGATGGACGTGGAAATCGAAACGCATCACCACGAAGCGATGGTGTCGTCCCATGTGATTGCCAAATTGGGCGATGGCATGCCGGCATTCGGTATCGTTGCCGCGGTGATGGGGGTGGTGCACACCATGGAATCGGTGGGCATTCCGCCGGCTGAGCTGGGCATGCTGATCGCGCATGCGCTGGTGGGAACCTTCCTCGGCATTTTGCTGGCGTACGGCTTCGTCGGTCCGCTGGCCGGTTTGCTGGAGCAGAAAGCCGAAGAGGGCGGCAAGATGCTGCAAGCCGTCAAGGTCGTCCTGCTGGCCAACCTCAACGGTTATGCCCCTGCGATGGCCGTGGAGTTCGGGCGCAAGGCGCTCAATTCGACCGAGCGTCCGGGCTTCCTCGAGCTGGAATCGCATGTGAAGCAGAAACGCTAGTCGCCACCCAACAACAAATCAGTAGAATCAGGCCATGGCCAACGAAGACAAAAGACCGATCGTCATCAAACGCATCAAGAAGGTAGCGGGAGGTCATCACGGCGGGGCATGGAAGATCGCCTATGCCGACTTTGTGACGGCGATGATGGCGTTCTTCCTGCTGATGTGGCTGTTGGGGTCGACATCCAAAGGCGATCTCAACGGCATCTCCGAATATTTCAAAACGCCGTTGTATGTCGCATTGATGGGCGGAACCGGCAGTGGCGACAGCTCCAGCATCATCAAAGGCGGAGGTCAGGATCTGACGCGCAGCGCAGGGCAGGTCAAATCGGGTGAACAGCCACCGGAAAAAAAGATCATCAACCTCAAGGCGACACAGGAAGAGTTCATGCGTCTGGAGCGAAAGAAAGAACTCGAAAAGCTCAAGGAATTGAAAGCCAACCTCGAAAAAATGATCGATGCGGACGCCAGGCTGAATAAATTCAAGAACCAGATATTGCTCGACATCACCTCAGAAGGGCTGCGCGTCCAGATCGTGGACGAAAAGAATCGCCCCATGTTTAAGAGCGGTAGTGCCGAACTGGAACCCTACACCAAGGACATTCTGCACGCGATCGGCAGCGTGCTGAACGAAATGCCAAACAAGATCAGCCTGTCCGGACATACGGACGCGCAGCCATATGCGACCGCGGACGGTCGTTACAGCAACTGGGAACTGTCGGCTGATCGCGGCAATGCATCCCGCCGCGAGCTGATCAAGGGCGGGCTGGCAGATGACAAGATAGTGCGCGTGGTCGGACTGTCGTCGGCAGTCCTGTTCGACAAGACACAGCCCCTCAACCCCGTCAATCGTCGCATCAGCATCATCGTGATGAACAAAAAGGCCGAAGAGGCTGCCCTGAAAGATGGCGGCAGCGTGGATATCGATGCCGAAACCGGGGATCCGCTCGATACGCTGAACCCGGCGGCTGCGTCCGGAGTGGCTGGCGCTGCGTCCGCGCCCGCAATTACAGCCGGTCAGGCGGTGTCTCATGCGTTGCCCAACGCGGGCCAGGCTCCGGTGCACCATTAAAGAATATTCACCTTATGCCGTTAGGGCTATTGTGGCATGCATATAACTGGACAAAATGGTCAGGGTGAATTAAATGAAAGAATGGTGGAGCAGGCTTTCGCTGAAGAACAAGCTGCAGATTCCCATACAACTCGTCCTCGTGGCTGTTCTGACGACGGCACAAGTGATCGCTGTGGACAAGTTCAAGGAACACGTGCTGGAAGGCGCGCGCGAAAAGGCGGTCGTTTCGGCGGACGGGCTGATCAACGGGCTCAACCTGATGATGCTGACCGGCGTCATCAGTCAGGAAGATCAGCGCACCCTGCTGGTGAAGAAAATGGGTGCGTCCGAACATGTCCTAGAATTGCGGGTCATCCGCAACAAGCCAGTGCAGGATCAATTCGGCCCGGGCATGCCATCCGAGCAGCCGACCGACGATCTGGATCGGCTCGCACTTTCTTCGGCAAAACAGCAGAAAGAGCTCTTGGAAAAGGATGGCGCGCACGCATTGCGCGTGGTCGTGCCTTTCATCGCCAGCAAGGAGTTTCGCGGCACGAACTGCCTGATGTGCCACCAGGTGCCGGAGGGTACGGTTAACGGAGCGGCCAGCATCACGCTGGACATTAGCGACGAATATGCCGTGGTGAAGCGCGTCAGCGTGACGCTGTGGGGCGTGCAGATCGCTCTGCAAATCGTCTTGTATTTCGTCATCGGCGGGCTGATCGGCCTGGTAACCAGGCCCGCGCGGGAATTGCAGAAAGCCATGCAGGCCATGCAAACGGACGGAGATCTTTCGAAGCGCGTTGCAG
>CAVRYQ010000063.1:0-19956 GCA_963725375.1 uncultured Pseudomonadota bacterium
GCGGGAGTTTGATCATGCAGTTGAAATGCCCAAGCGGGCATTCGCGCTTGAAACAGGGGCTGCAGGGCAGGTCGAGCTTGAGCACCTGGGCGTTGTTCGATAACGGCGGGGTGAACTGCGGGCTGCTGGAACCGAAGAGCGCCAGCAGGGGACGATCGAGTGCGGCGGCGATATGCATCAATCCGGAATCGTTGCTGACCACCAGGTCGGCGCAGGACAGCAGCGCGATCGCTTCGGCGAGATCGGTGGTCCCGCACAGGTTGCGGCAAGGCTCGTTGCCGAGCGCGACGATCTTGTCGGCGACCTCCTTGTCCTTGGTTGAACCGATCAGCCAGATCGCATAGCCCTGAGCGCGCAAATACTGGGCCAATTCGGCATAGTAATGGGGCGGCCAGCGCTTCGCCGGGCCATATTCCGCTCCGGGGCAGAAAACCGCGACAGGGTTGTCCAGCGACAGGCCGAATTTGGCAAGCGCGTCTGCGCGTTGCGAATCGTCGGCCGTCAATTTTGGCGAGGGCAAAGGGCGTGCGATGTCGTCGCCGGGCGCTTCCGCAAGTTGCGCAAAGCGCTCCACCATCAGCGGCAGCTTCTTCTTGCTGAGTTTGCGGGCATCGTTGAGCAGCCCGTAGCGCTTTTCGCCGATGAAGCCGGTCCGCAGCGGGATGTCAGCAAAATAGGGGACCAGCGCCGATTTCCACGAGTTGGGCAGCACGATGGACTGGTCGTATTGCGCGTCCTGCAACTGCATGCCAAAGCGGCGCCGCGAGAACAAGCCGAATTCGCCGTGTGGAAACGGGTTGACCAGGACATCATGGACCTCGGGCATCTGCCGCAACAGCTTTTCCGTCCATGGCTGTGCCAGTACATCGATCCGCGCATCCGGATGGCGCTGCTGCAGGCGATGCAGCATGGGGTGCATCAGCACGCAGTCGCCCACCCAACTCGGGGCGATTATGAGGATTTTTTTCACGCGAGAATGGCCTGTAAGGCGGGCGTCATCCTTCAATGATGGCCGCGCGGGAGTTCACCCTTGAACCTGTATAGAGTGCCGCAATACGGACAGCGCGCTTCACCCAGCTTGTCTACCGGGATGGCGACTCGCGGGTGCGCACTCCACAGGCTGATTGCAGGCGTCGGGCAGAACAGGGGCAGGGCTTCCGCACTGACCTCGACGTAAGGCTGCGAGATGTTTTCGTTGGACATGTTCTCCCTTTGCTAGTCAGGTTTATACGTGTGCCAGCCAGTCTGCATACCTGGCGTTCTTTCCCGCGACGATGTCGAAGAACGCGGCCTGCAATTTGGCGGTGATCGGGCCGCGGCTGCCCGAACCGATCGTGCGGTTGTCGAGTTCGCGTATGGGCGTCACTTCCGCCGCAGTGCCGGTAAAAAATGCTTCCTCGGCGCAATAGACCTCGTCGCGCGTGATGCGCTTTTCGATCAGCTCCAGCCCCATGTCCTTCGCCAGCGTGACGATGGAGTCGCGCGTGATGCCTTCCAGGCATGAGGTCAGGTCGGGCGTGTAGAGCTTGCCCTTCTTCACGATGAAGATGTTCTCGCCGGCACCTTCGGCCACATAGCCGTCCACATCGAGCAGCAAGGCCTCGTCATAGCCGTCGTGCGCCACTTCCTGATGCGCGAGGATGGAGTTGGTGTAGGTGCCTACCGATTTCGAGCGGCACATGTTGATGTTCACATGGTGGCGGGTGAAGCTGGAAGTCTTCACGCGTATGCCTCTGGCCATGCCCTCCTCGCCCAGATATGCTCCCCACGGCCACGCAGCCACGGCGACATGCACGCTGATGGCGGTGGCGGCGATGCCCATGGCCTCCGAACCGTAGAACACGATGGGGCGGATGTAGCAGGATTCAAGCTTGTTGGCGCGCACCACTTCTTTTTGCGCCTCCTGCAGTGTGGCTTTGTCGTACGGCATTTTCATCTTGAAGATGTAGGCCGAATTGAACAAGCGGTCGGTGTGTTCCTGCAAACGGAATATGGCGGTGCCCTGTGCCGTCTTGTATGCACGCACCCCCTCGAATACACCCATTCCATAATGCAGGGTATGAGTGAGTACGTGGGTGGTGGCTTCGCGCCAAGGTACGAGCTTGCCGTCGTACCAGATGAAGCCGTCGCGGTCGGACATGGACATGTTGTTTTCCTCAAATTCGTTTTGTTGTTGCGAAGGCAGCGATTCTAGCCGTTTCTGCATTGATAATGAAGGGCAGGGTGCGAAACAGCCAGCCGCCTCATGCCTTCGGCGTATTCCTTTTGTTCCGGGTTCATGTAATCATCGCGAACGCGGACGGGCGGGATATTGGGGACAGCATGGTGCAGCACATCGATTCGAATGAAATCAGGCCCGAAATGATGGACACGCAGGAAGACAAGCTGCGCAAGAGCCTGCTCATTTTTGCGGCGGCCTTCATGACGTTTGCCGTCATGTTCTGGCTGGCCATTTACTGGCTTATGGGGCTGAACTTCTCCAGCAACGTTCCGCTCGGATACCAGGCGATCTTGGTCGCTTCGCTGGTCTACTACATGCGCACCCGCAATTTCGAAGTGCTCCGCTTTGTCCAGCTCACTCTGTTCCTGTTTGCTCCCTTCGTCATGCAATGGAGCATAGGCAGTTCGATTACGTCCAGCGGCGTTGCGCTGTGGGCGCTGCTTGCGCCGATCGGCGCACTGGTGGTGTCCGGCTGGCGCGAGTCCATTCCCTGGTTTGTCGCCTATATCGTGTTGACGGCGCTGTCAGGCTTCTTCGACTTCTATCTGGGCACCGGCTCTGCCACCGGCATCCCGATGAATACCATCGGGGTATTTTTTGCGCTCAATTTTGCGGCCATGTCTTCCATCCTGTATTTCCTAGTGCGCTACTTCGTGATCGAGACCGAAAAGATCAAGACCCAGCTTGACCAGCAGCATGCCTTGCTGGCCGAAGAGCAGAAGAAGTCCGAGCGCGTGCTGTTCAACGTGCTGCCTTCCAATATTGCCGAACGCCTGAAAAACAACCAGGGCCTGATCGCCGACGGGTATGCGGATGTGACCGTGATGTTTGCCGACCTGGTGAACTTTACCCAGCTCACGGAGCAGATGTCGCCGGAACAGATGGTTGGCTTGCTCAATACCGTATTTTCCGGTTTTGACGATCTGTCGGAAAAATACGGGCTGGAGAAGATCAAGACCATCGGCGACGCCTACATGGTGGTCGGGGGGATTTCGCGCGAACGCCCGGATTATGTGGAAGACATGGCGAACATGGCGATCGAGATGCTGGATTTCGTCTCCAGGCATCCGGCGCTGGTCAAACGCAACCTGGGCATACATATCGGCATCGCGACCGGGCCGGTCGTGGCGGGGGTGATCGGCACCAAGCGCTTCATCTACGACCTGTGGGGCGACACAGTGAACATCGCCAGCCGCCTGACCGACGATGCGAAAGCGGGACATATCCTGACCGACAAGCTGACCTACAACCGCCTGCGCTTTGGCTACCTGTTTGAGCCCCCCAGCATGCTGAACGTGAAGGGCAAGGGCGAGATGACATCGTACCGCATGATCGGGCGCGTCGGGCAGTCAGGCGAAGCGGGAGCGGGCGGCAGGGTCTTTCATCTCCCCACGTCCGGCAATGCGCCGGCCTCCGCTTAGACGCTTCCCAGCAAGGACTCCCACAGCGCCGACACCGGAGCCGTATCCAGGCGACCCCGTTCAATGCGGCATGGTGCTTCGTTGTTCAGGCGCATCTGGTGCTGTAGGCGGCGCAGTTCGCGATACAGCTCGCGCACCTTCCCGCTGGTCTCGCGGTCGATCAATTCCAGTTTCGCTGCCGTCTCCAGCAATGCGAGATTCCCGCTGTTGGCGGTCAGCTCGGGATGGGCGGTGGAATGGGCAAGCACCAGGAACTGCACCATGAACTCGATATCCACCATGCCGCCGCTGTCATGCTTGATGTCGAACTGGGCGGTCCGGTTCGGATGGCCTTCGCGCATTTTCCTGCGCATCTCGACCACTTCACGCCGCAGCAAGGAAATATCGCGTGGCCTGCGCAGTACCTCCACGCGCACGCGCTCGAATTGCGCACCGACAGTTTTGTTGCCGGCGCAGAAACGGGCGCGCGTCAGCGCCTGGTGTTCCCACATCCAGGCGTGCTGGAGTTGATATTCCTCGAATGCGGCAATCGAACTGACCAGCAGCCCGCTTTCGCCGTTCGGGCGCAGGCGCAGATCGACTTCATACAGACGGCCGGCGGAGGTATGACTGGAAAGCACGGTGTTGATGCGCTGTGCCAGGCGCGCGTAATTCTCCCCGGCATCGGGATGGTCGTCGGCGTATAGGAACACCAGGTCGAGGTCTGAGGCGTAGCCGAGTTCGCGCCCCCCGAGCGTGCCATAGGCGATCACGGCAAACTGCGGGTCCTCTCTGTGTTTTTTGCGCGCGTTGCTCCAGCACAGGTTCAGGACGTGACGCAGCAGCAGGTCGGCAAGATCGCTCAGGTGATCGCTCAGTTTTTCCAGGGGCAGCAGGCCTTGCAGATCCATTGCCAGGAGGCGGAACGCCTGCGCCTGCTGGAATTGGCGCAGGCTATCCATCTCACGTTCGGCGTCCCCGGCCAGCGCTGCAAGCAGGGCGGCAAGCCTGGCGTCGAGCACTGCCCAGTCGGGCGCGGCATACAGCTCCCGGCTGTCCAGCAATTCGTCGAGCAGGATGGGGTGTTGCGTCAGGTAGTCGCCCGCCCAGGCGCTTGCGGCGAGTACGCGCACGAGACGCGGCAACACTTGGGGATACTCGGTCAGGAAGGCGAGATAGGCGGCACGGCGCGCGATGGCTTCCAGCAGTACCAGGGTGCGACGCAGCGCGTTGTCGCCATTGGGTGTTTCCGGACACAACTCGGCAAGGCGCGGCAATAGTGCGTCAAGACGTTCGCGGCTGATCTCGGGCAATTGCTGATAGCGGCTGCCCTTGCGCAACTGTACGATATTTTCGGCAAGGGAAACGCTCTCCCGGTAACCGAGCGCGGAGAGCGCCGCGGCGAGTTTTTCCGCACTTGCATCGCTGCGCCACCGCGTATTTTCATTGGCTTCCTGTCGGGTACCGAACACGGTTTCGAATTGTCGGCTGACGAAATCGCGCAGTGGGGTGAGCGCTGCCATCAATGCTGCGTAGTCGGCATAGCCCATCGCGATGGCGATGATCTTCTGCTGTTCTTTGCCCTCCGGGAGTTCCTGTGTTTGCTGGTCGTCGAGGTATTGCAGGCGATGTTCGAGATTGCGCAGGAAGACATAGCTTTCGTCCAACTGTTTGACCGTATCGGCACCCAGTTCGCCGTCCAGCGCCAGTTGTTGCAGCACCTGGCGGGTCGGGCGGATGCGCAGCCCCGCATCCCGGCCCCCGCGGATCAACTGGAACACCTGTGCGATGAATTCGATTTCGCGGATGCCGCCGGGGCCGAGCTTGATGTTGTGATGGCGGTCGCGGCGGGCGACCTCGGCGCGGATCTGCGCGTGCAGTTTTCGCATGGAATCGAATGCGCCGAAATCCAGGTACTTGCGGAATATGAAAGGCTGGGCCAGCTTTTCCAGTTCCGGGATGTGTGTGCTGAACGCCGGTGCGATGACGCGCGCCTTGATCCATGCATAGCGTTCCCATTCGCGTCCCTGCGCGACCAGGTATTCTTCCAGCGCGGCGAAGCTCATGGTCAGCGGGCCGCTGTCGCCGTAGGGGCGCAGGCGCATATCCACCCGGAACACATAACCGTCGGCGGTCAGATCGTTGACGAGCGCGATGATCCTGCGGCCGAGACGGTTGAAGAATTCGTGGTTGCTAAGTCTCCGGGTGCCATCGGTCTCTCCGTCTTCGGGATAGACGAAGATCAGGTCGATGTCGGAAGAGACGTTCAATTCGCCGCCGCCCAGTTTGCCCATGCCGATAACCAGCAGTTCCTGTTGTGTGCCGCTCTCGGTTCCGATGGGCCATCCGAACTGTTCAACCATGTTGCGCATGGTCAAGTCCTGCGCGCGCCGCACGGCAAGTTCCGCCAGCGCAGTCATGCTGCGCGTTACTTCGTCGAGATCGGCCAGTCCGTTCAGGTCGCGCGTCAGCACATGCAGCATCACACGTTTGCGCAGGCTGCGCAGTGCCTGTGCCAACTGTGCCTCGTCGTCCGCAGGGAGCGCATCCGACCAGGCGTGCAATATCCTGCCATCTCCGGGTGTGCCAATATTTTCGTGCAGCCAGTCCGGCAACTCGGGCTGCGCATCCAGCAAGCGGGCGAGATAGCGGCTGCAATATCGGGCATGTCGTACCAGTTGGTCGAAATTGGCCGGGGAGCGGGGGTTTTCGATATTCATCAGGAGGCGTTCAGGTTAAAATGCAAGCACTGTCCTACTGCCCGGCATTATAGGTTCACCATGTTCCGCCTGTCTCGTTTCTTCAAGTCATTTCGCCGCGTCCCATGCTGAAAACTTCGGTTTCTCTGGCCTGGCGCAGCATGGGGCATTTTTCCCGTTTCATGCTGGAAGCCCTCATGCTGTTGGCGATTGCCGCCGCGCTGCTGGTGTTGACCCTGCGCTACAGCATCCTGCCCAATATCGAGCGCTATCACGGACAGATTACCGCGGCAGCCAGTGCCGCCTTGGGACAGCCGCTGACCATAGGGAGCATCGAAGCGAACTGGGATGGCTTGCGCCCGCGCCTGTTGCTGACCAACGTACAGCTGATGGATGGGCAGGGGCACGTCGCGCTGAACCTGCCGCGTCTGGAGAACACGATCGCCTGGACGAGTTTGCTCGCTGCGGAGTTGCGAATCTACAGCCTCCAGATAGACAGCCCCGACCTGTCAGTGCGACGTGACGCAAGGGGGCTGTGGTATGTCGCCGGGATTCCGCTCGCGGCGCAATCTGCGGATACGGAAAGTTCTTCCGACTGGCTGTTACATCAGACGCGCGTCATTATCCGCAACGGGCGCATCACCTGGCAGGATGAATTGCGTGCTGCACCGGTGCTGGTGCTCGAGCAGCTCGATTTGAGCATCGACAACCGGTACGGCCACCATCGTTTTGCGCTGCGTGCGTCTGCACCGGAAAAGCTGGCGTCGCGCCTGGACGTGAGGGGCAACTTCGTGGGGGACAGCTTCGCCGACATGAGCGAGTGGCATGGGCAATTGTTTACCCAGCTCGATTATGCCGACGTGCTTGCGTGGAAGCCCTGGCTGACACTGCCGAACGCGTTCAAGAGTGGCAAGGGCGCACTGCGCCTGTGGATGGGCTTCGAGCACGGACAGTTGAGCAGCGTGGATGCTGACGTGGCCCTGGCGGGCGTGCAGGCACGCCTGGCGGAAGAACTGCCGCAGCTTGATCTGCGCGAATTGCGCGGGCGCATCGGCTGGCACCAACTGGATCGCGGGTTCGAGGTCACCACGCAACGGCTGTCGCTGCAGATACGCGATGGCTTTAGATTGAAGCCGACCGACTTCTATTTGCGCCTGACAGACGGGCGTGGGTCCGGATTTGCGTCCGGCGAGATCAGGGCCAATCTGCTGGATCTCGGTGATCTCGGCATGCTGGCGTCCTACCTGCCGCTCGGGGACGAACTGAACGGGCGGATTGCCGCAACGGCGCCACAAGGGCGCATCTCGGACCTGCATGCCTTGTGGCAAAGCAGTGCCGGGGAGAATTTGCACTACGAAATCAAGGCGCGATTTTCTGGCCTGTCCATGCGTCGTTTTAACGATCTGCCGGGCTTCTCCGGCTTGAGCGGAAGCGTGGATGGCGTCGACAGCAGTGGTACGCTCTCGCTCGACAGCCACAAGCTCACGCTGGATGCACCTCAATTGTTTGCCGAGCCGGTTGAGTTCGATACGTTTGCGGCACGGGCTGGTTGGGCGCGCAATGCGCGGGGGCTGGAGATCAAGGTCAACAATGTCGAACTTGCCAACGCCGATTTCGCCGGTACGATCTACGGCAGTTATCAGGCCGAGCACGAGGGGCCGGGATCTGTGGACGCCACGCTCGACATGTCGCGTGTGGCGGTCCAGCGCACCGCGCATTACGCGCCCGTACCTGCGGTGAATAAAGAGACTCGCGACTGGCTGCAGGCGGCGCTGCAAGGCGGTCAGGCGGACAGCTTGCATGTGCGCTTGCGCGGCGACCTGCGCGATTTTCCGTTTGCAGGGGGCAAGCACGGCATCTTCCAGCTCGAGGCGCGGGCGAGGGGGGTGGCCGTGGAGTTCATGAAGGGATGGCCGCGCGTGGAAAATGCCACGGCCCATCTGCTGATACAGGGGAACAAGCTGGACATCGATGTGGCGAGCGCCATGACGCTAGGCGCGCATATCCAGAACGTCAAAGTCGGCATTCCCGATCTGCTGGATGCCGGGCCGGTGTTGCAAGTGCGCGGAGATGTCGCGGAGACCACAAGGCATTTTCTGGATTACATCGACCAGAGCCCCGTGAACGGCATGCTGGGCGGCTTTACCCAAGACATCAAGGCGAGCGGCGACGGCAAACTGGGGTTGCAACTCGATATTCCGCTGGGCGGAGGCGGGCCTGTCAAGGTGCGAGGGGACTATCATTTTGTCAACAACGAGATCGATCTCGGCAAATACATCCCGTCGCTGCGAAACGTGAACGGCACCATGCTGTTCACCGAAGCGTCGGTGAACGCGGGCGATATCGCGGCGCAGATATTGGGCGGAGAGGCACACGTGACGGTGCGCACTGAAAATGGCGCGCTGTTGACCAAGGTCCGCGGTACGCTCGATCTGGACAATCTGAACAAGAGGATCGCACTTCCCGTGCTGAAGCGGGCGCACGGATCAACCGGATGGACTGCCGATATTCGTGCCCAGGACAAATTGGTCGAGGTGACGGCGGATTCGGACCTGCAAGGCATTGCGTCAACCTTGCCTGCGCCGCTGTCAAAGACCCCGGGCGAGCATATCTCGCTACATTTGGAAAAGCGGAACCTCAATCCAAGGCGCGAAATATGGAGCCTCCGGTACGGGCAGTTGATCGATGCAAAAGTCTCGCGCCAGTTGAACGCGGACGGAACATGGAACCTGCGCAATGGACGCATTCTGTTCGGCCGATATGAAGGCGTGGGGCGCAGGGAAGGTATATGGATTGCCGGAAAGCTGCCGCAATTGTCGCTCGAAGGCTGGAACGGCCTGGACCTGACCTCCGGGGGGGGCGGGTTGTTGCCGAATATTGCGGGTATCGAAGTGACGGTGGATAAATTGACCGGCTACGGCAGCGCGGCGAACGAGGTCAGCATCAATGGCAGCGCACGCAACGGTTTGCTCAGCCTGCGCATGGCATCCCGGGAATTGACCGGCGACCTGATCTGGCAGCCGCAGGAAAACGGCAAATTGCTGGGGCGCTTCAAAACCGCCATGCTAGGCGAAGGGCAGAGCGATGCTCCCAGGGCTGAGCGCCCTGCCGAGGCCCGAATCCGGATTCCCGACAACACCTGGTTCCCGGCGGTCGACGTGACCGTGGACAAGCTGTTCTACAAAGGGCGTCACCTGGGCAGGCTGGAAATGGAGTTGAGCCAGTCAGGTGGCACGGTGCTGCTGGATCGCCTGCTGCTCACCAATCCCGACGGCGTGCTGAACATGAGCGGCAAGTGGCAGGTGCAACCCGAGCAGACGCAACTCAACGTGCAGGTCGATATCAGTGACGCGGGCAAGATTCTGTCGCGTTCGGGCTACCCGGACAGTCTGAAGGACGGCAAAGGTACGCTTGCGAGCGACCTGCACTGGGTCGGCGCGCCGGATTCCTTCAGTTATTCCAGGCTGAACGGTTCGGTGCATTTGAATGTCGGCAAGGGGCGATTTCTCAAGGTGGATCCGGGTGCGGCAAAACTGCTCGGCGTGCTGAACCTGCAATCCATCCCCAAGCGCATCACGCTGGACTTTACGGACGTATTCAGCAGCGGGTTCGAATTCGACAGCATTACGGGGAACGCCAGGATCGTCAATGGCCTGCTGATGACTGACGACATGAAACTGACCGGATCGGCGGCGAAGGTGTCCATGTCGGGGCAGGTGGACATGATCCATGAGACGCAGGACCTCAAGGTGCGCATCCTGCCGTCGATCGGTGATAACGTGTCGCTGCTGTCGTTTGCTGCGGGCCCCGTGGTCGGGGTGGGTGTGTTGCTGGCAAACAAATTATTGCGTGATCCGCTCGATAAGCTGGTGTCGTTTGAATACAATGTCACCGGCGGCTGGGCGGATCCCAAGGTGGAGAAGGTGGGGCAATCCAGACCCGCGCCCACTTCGGATGGGTCAGGCTCCGGAGATTGATTGCCAGAATGATCGTAGTGTCCGAATAACCAGAACAACATTTGAAAGCCATCGCATATGTCACCGCTCGATAGCACCCAATCCCGTATCGCCGCACAACTCAATGCATTCAAGGTTGCCGCCATCCAGATGGCTTCCGGTCCGAAAGTCGAAGGCAACCTGAGCGAGGCGCGACGCCTCATCGCGAAGGCCGCCGAAGAGGGGGCAAAGCTGGTGGTGCTGCCCGAATTCTTCGCCATCATGGGCATGAACGAGCAGGACAAGGTGAAGGTGCGCGAACAGCCCGGGCAGGGGCCGATCCAGGGCTTTCTCAGCGAGATGGCGCGCAAGCACAGGATATGGCTGGTGGGCGGTTCCATCCCCCTGGCGGCAAGTGTGCCGGACAAGGTGCGCAACAGCCTGCTGGTCTATGATGAAACGGGCGCGCAAGTCGCGCGCTACGACAAGATCCACCTGTTCAACCTGACGCTCGGCAACGAGCACTACAACGAAGCCAACACCATCGAGGCGGGCGACAAGGTCGTAGTGGTGGACAGCCCGTTCGGCCGTATCGGCCTGGCCGTCTGCTACGACCTGCGCTTCCCCGAGCTGTTCCGCGCTATGAAGGATGTTGATATCATCGTGCTGCCGTCTGCATTCACCGCGACCACCGGCAAGGTGCACTGGGAACCGCTGGTGCGCGCACGCGCCATCGAAAACCTGTCGTACGTGATCGCCGCCGCGCAGGGTGGCTACCACGTGAGCGGGCGCGAGACGCACGGCCACACCATGATCGTTGATCCGTGGGGTCGCATCGTGGACGAATTGCAGCGCGGTTCCGGCGTGGTCATCGCCGACGTGAACCCGAACTACCAGGCCAGTTTGCGCAGCAGCCTGCCTGCACTGTCCCACCGCACTTTTTCCTGCGACCATCTGGAAAAGGCATGAACGCGGCCCTGCAACTGGCACAAAACGCCCTGCTCACAGCACACGGACTGGAAGCGCGCCATCTGGAACAGGTGTTTGGCAAGATGCTGGCGCACCGCGTGGACTATGCCGACCTCTATTTTCAATACAGCCGCGCCGAGAGCTGGTCGCTGGAGGAAGGGATCGTCAAGTCGGGCAGCTTCAACATCGACCAGGGTGTGGGGGTACGCGCGATCAGCGGAGACAAAACCGCGTTCGCTTATTCCGACGACATTACGCTGCCTGCGCTGGAAGATGCAGCACTGGCTACCCGCGCGATCGCCCGTCAGGGCGGCAAGCAGGCGGCAGCGCATTTGCATGCAGGCAAGGTGCGCGAGCTCTACCTGCCGCAGGATCCCATCGCTACGCTGAGAGCAGAAGAAAAAGTCGCGTTGCTGGAGCGTCTGGAGCGCCATGCCCGTGCCCTTGATCCGCGCGTCACGCAAGTGATGGCGAATCTGGCAGGCGAATACGATGTGGTGCTGATGGCGCGCAACGACGGATTGATGAGTGCCGATATCCGCCCGCTGGTGCGCCTCTCGCTGCAAGTCATCGTCGAAGGGAACGGTCGCCGCGAGCAAGGATCTGCGGGCGGCGGCGGGCGCTTCGGCTATGATTATTTCAGCGAGGAAATGCTGCAACGCTACGCGCGGGAGGCGGTGCATCAGGCAGTGATCAATCTGGATGCGCGTCCCGCGCCGGCGGGCAACATGACCGTGGTACTCGGCAGCGGCTGGCCCGGTATCCTGCTGCATGAAGCAGTGGGGCACGGACTGGAGGGCGATTTCAACCGCAAGGGCAGTTCGGCCTTCTCGGGACGCATTGGCGAGCGCGTGGCGGCGAAGGGCGTGACCGTGGTGGACGATGGCACCATTGTCGATCGGCGCGGTTCGCTCAATGTGGATGACGAAGGTAACTCCACGCAGCGCACGGTCTTGATCGAAGATGGCATCCTGCGCGGCTATCTGCAGGACACGATGAACGCCCGCCTCATGGGCGCCGCGGTGACAGGCAATGCGCGACGCGAGTCGTTCGCGCATCTGCCGATCCCGCGCATGACCAATACCATGATGCTGAACGGGGATAAGACGCCGCAGGAGATCATTGCTTCGGTCAAGCACGGGCTGTATGCCGCGAACTTCGGCGGCGGCCAGGTGGATATCACCAGCGGCAAATTCGTCTTTTCGACCACCGAGGCTTACATGATCGAGGATGGAAAGATCAGCTATCCGGTAAGGGGGGCGACGCTGATCGGCAACGGCCCCGAAGCACTGATGCGGGTCAGCATGATCGGCAACGACATGGCGCTCGATCCGGGTGTCGGCACCTGCGGCAAGGAGGGGCAAAGCGTGCCGGTCGGGGTGGGGCAGCCGACTTTGCGCATCGACGGCCTGACCGTGGGCGGGACGTCCTGAAGATCGTCCGTCAATGCAGGAAAAGGCGGGCGTTTAGCCCGCTTTTTTTTGTGGCGCTTCTTTTGGGGTGACGCCGTGTGGGGCTCAAGAGGGTATCTCACGGTATAATCCGCGCCCTATGCAAATTCTACGCGGTTTAAATTCTGCAGACACTCACGCTGTCGCTGTCACCATCGGCAATTTCGACGGTGTGCATCTTGGCCATCAGGCGATGCTCGGGGAATTGCATGCTGCTGCGCAGGCACGCGGATTGCAAACGGTCGTGATCATCTTTGAGCCGCATCCGCGCGAATTTTTCACGCCGCAGCAGGCGCCGGCACGACTCACCAGCCTGCGCGAGAAGCTGGAACTGTTCCGCACCATGGGGATAGACCGCGTACATGTGTGTCGCTTCGACGCGCAGTTCGCGCGCAAGACGGCACAGGATTTCATCCATGCACTGCACGACAAGCTGCATGCGAAATTCGTGCTGATCGGCGACGATTTCCGCTTTGGCAGCGGGCGCGCCGGAGATTTCGCGCTGATGGAGAAGATTGGGAGCGAGTGCGGTTTTGAAGTGCAGGCCGTGCACAGCGTATTGCAGGGCGGAGTGCGCATTTCCAGCACTGCGATACGCGCGGCGCTGGCGGCAGGGCAGATACGCATGGCGCGGGAATACCTGGGCCGACCTTACAGTATCAGCGGGCGTGTGGTGCATGGGGACGGCATGGGACGCAAGCTGGGCTACCCCACCGCGAACATCCAGTTGAAACACAATTTGCCGCCGCTCAAGGGCATCTATGTGGTGCTGGCACATGCCGAGGGACTGGGCGTACTGCAGGGCGTGGCGAGCCTAGGGGTGCGTCCGACGCTGAAGCAGGATGCGAAGCCGGTGCTGGAAGTGCATCTGTTCGAATTTTCGCAGCAACTTTATGGCAGGCATCTGCGCGTGGAGTTCCTGAAAAAACTGCGTGACGAAGAGAAGTATCCGAATCTGGAAGCATTGACCCGGCAGATCGCGCTGGATGTTGAAAATACAAAGAAATGGTTTATCGAACATGAGTGAAGACAAGAAAAAGTATCCGCTGAATCTGCCTGACACCGCATTTCCGATGCGCGGCGACCTCGCCAAGCGCGAGCCGCAGATGCTGGCGCAATGGCAGGCGCAGCAGCGCTACCAGCGCATCCGCAAGGCGGCTGCGGGACGCCCGAAATTCATCCTGCACGACGGCCCGCCCTATGCGAACGGCGACATCCACCTCGGCCACGCGGTGAACAAGGTGTTGAAGGACATCATCGTCAAATCGAAAACACTCGCCGGTTTCGATGCACCTTATGTGCCGGGATGGGATTGCCACGGCCTGCCCATCGAATTGCAGGTGGAAAAGAAACACGGCAAAGCCATACCGCCATCGCAGTTCCGCGAACTGTGCCGCGAATACGCCAGGGAGCAGATCGAGCGCCAGAAGAAGGATTTCATCCGCCTCGGCATGATCGGCGACTGGGATCATCCCTACCTGACCATGGATTACCAGACCGAAGCCGACATCATCCGCGCACTCGGCAAGATCAATGAGCGCGGCTATTTGTATCAAGGCCGCAAGCCGGTGAACTGGTGCCTGGATTGCCAGTCGGCGCTGGCCGAAGCTGAGGTGGAATACGAAGACAAAGTCTCCGCCGGCGATCGACGTCGGCTTCGAGGTGAAAGATCTGCACGCGATGGAAAAGGCATTCGGGGTCGTCTTTGCCCGGCAGATGCCAAAGTCTATGCGGTGATCTGGACCACTACGCCCTGGACGCTGCCTGCCAACCAGGCGGTGAGCGTACATCCGGAATTGCAGTACGACCTGATCAGGACCGCAAAAGGGATATCTGGTCCTGGCGTACGATCTGGCGACCGATTGCCTGAAACGTTATCAACTGGGCGGCAGCAACGACCGCGGCGACGGCATCGCCGCCACCTGCTACGGCAGCGGCGCTGGAAGGTTTGCCCCTGCAGCATCCTTTCTACGACCGCATTGTGCCCGTCATCTGCGGTGAGCACGTCACGCTGGAGGCGGGTACCGGCTTGGTGCACACCGCGCCCGCGCACGGCGTGGACGACTACGTGGTGGGCCAGCACTACGGCCTGCCGGACGACAATCCGGTGGGCGACGACGGAAAATTCATCTCAACGACTCCGCCGCCGGCGGCACGCCATTGGCCGGTGTGTTCGTGTGGAAGGCCAACGACATCGTGTTGCAGGCACTGGAAGCGAGCGGGCACCTGCTGCATCAGGAAAAAGTGAAGCACAGCTATCCGCATTGCTGGCGCCACAAGACACCCATCATCTTCCGCTCCACACCGCAATGGTTCATCGGCATGGAGCAGGGCGAAGGCGATCCCTTGCGCGTGCTGGCCAACCGGGCCGTGGAGCAGACCGAGTTCTTCCCGGGCTGGGGGCGTGCGCGCCTTGAAGCGATGATCAGGAATCGCCCCGACTGGTGCGTGTCGCGCCAGCGCAACTGGGGCGTGCCGATGCCGTTCTTCGTGCACAGGGAAACCATGGCTTTGCATCCGCGCACCGGGGAATTGCTGGAGCAGGTCGCCAAACTGGTCGAGCAGTCCGGAATCGAAGCGTGGTTCAGCCTGAACAGCGTCGATCTGCTGGGCGCGGATGCGGCGCATTACCGCAAGCTTTCCGACACGATGGACGTGTGGTTCGATTCCGGGGTGACGCACTACGCCGTGCTGCGCAGGCGTGCGGAACTGGCGTATCCCGCCGATCTGTACCTGGAGGGTTCGGACCAGCATCGCGGCTGGTTCCAGAGTTCGCTGCTGACCGGCTGCGCCATGGACGGTCGCGCGCCATACAGGCAATTGCTCACGCACGGCTTTACGGTGGATGACAAGGGTCACAAGATGTCGAAGTCCAAAGGCAACGGCATCGAGCCACAGGACATCTGCAACAGGCTCGGGGCGGACATGCTGCGCCTGTGGATCGCCTCGACCGATTATTCGGGCGAGATATCGCTGTCGGAAGAAATCCTGAAGCGCGTGACGGACAGTTATCGCCGCATCCGCAATACCCTGCGCTTCCTGCTGGCGAACATCGCGGACTTTGACATCAGGCGCGATGCGTTGCCTGTGGAACAATGGCTGGAGATCGATCGCTATGCGCTCGCGTTGGCGCAGAAACTGCAGGATGAAGTATGCGGTGACTTTGAGCGCTACGAGTTCCATTTCGCTGTGCAGAAGCTGCAGGGTTTCTGCACCGAAGAGCTGGGCGGTTTCTATCTGGATATCCTGAAAGACCGTCTCTACACCGCTGGAGAGAATTCGAAGGCACGCCGTTCTGCACAGAATGCGCTGTATCACATCACGCAAGCGCTGGCGCGATTGATCTCGCCGATCTTGAGCTTCACCGGCGAGGAAGTCTGGGCGACTCTGCAGGGCGCATCCGACGTGAGCGTATTCGAACAACTCTGGTACGCATTGCCGGACTGCGGACTGGAGGGGGCGGCAGTGGGGGCCTGGAGCGACATACGCGCGGTGCGCGAACAGGTGAACAAGAAGCTGGAAGAGCAGCGCGCGACCGGCGCGATCGGATCGGCATTGCAGGCCGAAGTGGACGTGTATGCGCCGAAAGCGACTTATGAATTGCTCGCTCGCCTCGATGACGATCTGCGACTGGTGTTCATCACCTCGCGCGCCAATGTGCACCTGCACGAAAGCGACCTGGAGATCAAGGTGGCGCCCAGCGTTCACCAGAAATGCGAACGCTGCTGGCACTACCGTTCGGATGTTGGCAGAGATGCCAATCATCCGACACTGTGCGGGCGCTGCGTGAGCAATTTGTACGGTAGCGGCGAGGCGCGCCGCTATGCTTAAGCGTTGGTTGCTGGTTTCAGTGGTCGTCATCGTGCTCGACCAGTTGAGCAAGGCGGCGATCAGCAGTCATTTTGCTTATGGTGAATCCCTGGCTGTGTTGCCATTCTTCAATCTGGTGCTGGCGCATAACACCGGTGCGGCCTTCAGTTTCCTGAGCGAAGTGGGTGGAGCGCAGCGCTGGCTGTTCACTGCCATCGCCGTGGTTGCTTCAGTGTGGATCGTGTGGCTGCTGCGCAAGCACCAGGCACAGAAGTTGTTCTGCTTCGCGCTGGCTTTCATCCTCGGCGGGGCGCTGGGCAACCTGATCGACCGGATCGCTTACGGCTACGTGGTGGACTTCCTCGATTTTTATTGGGGCGGTTATCACTTTGCCGCATTCAATCTGGCCGACTCGGCGATCACCTGCGGTGCGGCTTTGCTGATCTGGGACAGCCTCAAGGGAAGAGAACATGGAACTGGTACTCGCTAACCCGCGCGGATTCTGCGCCGGGGTTGATCGCGCCATCGAGATCGTGGAACGGGCATTGGCATTGCACGGCGCGCCGATCTTTGTGCGTCACGAAGTGGTGCACAACACATTCGTGGTGGATGGCCTGAAAGCGAAAGGGGCAATCTTCATTGAAGATCTCGCCAATGTGCCGCCCGGCAGCATCCTCATCTTCAGCGCGCACGGCGTGCCGCAAGCGGTCCGCCACGAAGCCGAAGCGCGCAACCTGACCGTGTTCGATGCGACCTGCCCGCTGGTGACCAAGGTGCATCTGGAAGTGTCGCGCATGCGCGGGCAGGGCAAGGAAATCGTGATGATCGGCCACAAGGGACATCCGGAAGTCGAGGGCACGATGGGGCAGAGCAACGGTGGCATGTACCTGGTTGAAACGCCGGAGGACGTGCAAGTGCTGCAGGTCAGGGATGAACAGAACTTGTCCTATGTGACGCAAACCACGCTGTCGATAGATGACGCCAGCGCCATCATCGCCGCGCTCAAGACGCGCTTCCCCTTCATCACCGGGCCGAAAAGAGACGACATATGCTATGCCACGCAGAACCGCCAGGATTCGGTGAAACTGCTGGCAAGACAATGCGACCTGGTCATCGTCGTCGGTTCGCAGAACAGTTCCAACTCCAATCGCCTGCGCGAAGTTGCGCGCAAACTTGAAGTGCCTGCCTACCTGGTCGATAACGCCGCTGAACTCAAGCCGGAATGGTTGCTGGGCAAGCAGCATGTCGGCATCACGGCGGGCGCCTCTGCCCCGGAAGTGCTGGTGCAGGAAGTCATCTCAAGACTCAAACAACTGGGCGCCATCAGCGTGCGCGAGGCGGAAGGCATTCAGGAGAATGTCGTGTTCCCGCTTCCCAGGACATTGGTCACGGGTCGCTAAGCTCATCTCGCTTCAAACGACTTCTCCGGAATGCCGTCACCCCGCTTACCGTCCGTCTTTCAAAAATAACCATTTGTCGCACGGATTTGACATTGAATCGGAAGAAACTAAACTCGGCCAGACATTTTGATGGATTGCCGCAGGTTCTTTTTCCTCGACAGGGCGATCCATTTGGAGCATAAAGGGGTAACGACATGAAGATGATCAGGGTGATAACGAATCTGATTGCTGCATTGCTGGCTGCAATTTCGATTTCCTCCACTGCGGGAACATTGTCCCAGTTGCCCTTGAGTTTGAAGAGCGGCGTTCCACCCAACATCATGTTTGCGCTTTCGGTGGAGTTCCCGACCGCAATCACGCCGGCCTATCAGGACGCCAGTTCATATTCCCGCAACAATAGCTATCTCGGTTATTTCGACAACACGAAATGCTATTCCTACGGCCCAGCTCTGACCAGCGGTTCGGTGACCGGCTGGTTCTACCCGATTGCATATTCGACCACCGTATCCGGGTCGCCTAACGCATGTGTCTCAGGCTGGAGCGGAAACTTCCTGAACTGGGTGTCGATGGCGGGCTTGGATGAATTCCGTTTCGCAATGACCGGAGGCAACAGGGTGGTCGACCTTCCGAATTCCACGACCAACCCGGGCGGGCTGACGGTACTCCAGAGAAGTTATCAAACCAGCCAGGGCAGCAACTTCATTACCAAGACTTACACGGAAGACGGCTACACAACTGGCTATGGAGCCGGCGCAACGCTCACCATTGTGAATAAGGGTAACGGGATATCGATGGTAATCACCGCGGGGGGAACGACGGCTGCCACGGCCACCTGTCAGGGCCCGCAACTGCTTTCGGGCGGCGGCTTCAACTGCGCCGGCACAGGTTCAAGCGGCGGATATGGCTATTTGCTTTCGAGCGGCGATTCGACGAGCTGTGCAACCTATGTTGGCACCGGTACGTCATCGAGTCCTTACCAATGCTCGGCTTTCCAGACCGACTCGGCGGGCGTTCCGGTGACCTCCCCGTCCGGTGCGACTTCCAGTGTCCTGAGTCCGACGCCGACCAATGGCAGCGTGACCTTGAGCTGCCCGTCTGGCAGTTTTACTGCATTCCCTCCAAGCTGCACAGCGACCCTGTCGAACGGGGCGACCGGGACATGTTCAAGTTCGGGCTGGACTGGCAGTGGCACCGCGGGTTCTCCGTATGTGTGCAGCAGTTTCGCCCTTTTTACGGGAGGGACGGGATTCGCAATCAATATGCCGTTGTCGTCAAGTGTGGGCGGCCTGGCTTCGACCACGGATACGGTATCAACGCCTACAACGAATAGCAATGTGACATGTACTGTTTCCGGGTCCACGCCAACGACGACCTGTACGTCGCTTGATGGCGATGGCACCACGGCATCCTGCTCAAGCTATTCCACCGTTGTAAACAGCGGCAAGACGTATTACTACTGCACCACATTTACGCTTACCGGTTCAACCGATACCTATACTTCATCCACGAACGCTTCATATTCTTATACGACCATATCTTCAAAACGGTATATCACCAATTACAACATCACAAACAAGATAAACACAGTTACCTCGGTGTACTTCGATTCAAGCTATACCGGAACCTACGGCACTCCGGTCTATTATTATTCTTCGTATAACGTATCGTTGGGCAACGGCTCCACGACCTACCCAGTTCGGGCGGAAGTCTGCAATCCGTTGATAGGTGTCGAGAGCGATTGCCAGCAATACAGCGACAATGCGACGTGGAAGCCGACCGGTGTACTTCAGAGTAACAGCACGTCGATGCGTTTTGGCGTCACATCCTATTTCATGAACAGCGGTGGTGTCGCGAACAGCGGCGGAGGAATTTCCGATATCGACGATGCGGTACTACGTTCCAAGGCAAAATATCTGGGGCCGGAGGAGTTGTTGCTGGCAGGAGGGTTCGGGCCCAATACTGCTGCGGAATGGTCTGCGACCGACGGAACATTCATCAACAACCCGGATTCCGCGGATACCGCGACGATGACCAGCAATACGATGAGTCGAAGAAGTATACAAAAACATAA
>CAVRYQ010000064.1:0-14922 GCA_963725375.1 uncultured Pseudomonadota bacterium
TTCGTCGGCGAGGAACATTGCGCGAAGATCGGTCCGGCATGGAACTTGAACTCCGCCGCTGTCGCGCTGGTAGATCGAGACGCCGAGGATGTCGGCCGGCAGCATGTCGCTTGTGAACTGGATGCGCTGGAACTGCAGGCCCAGTGTTCCGGCAAGCACATGCGCCAGTGTGGTCTTGCCCACGCCGGGCAGGTCCTCGATGAGCAAATGTCCGCGCGCCAGCAGACAGGCGAGCGCGAGCCTGATCTGGCGCGGTTTGCCGAGGATGACCTGTTCGGTCTGGGTGATGACGGCGTGCAGGGGATGGTTCATGGTTTCCTTGGGTTGAGAAACAACAAAATCAGGCCACAGAGATCACAGAGAAAGCGGCCACAAGAACAGGTCTGCTGATTTTGAAGCTGTTTTCTCTGTGATCTCTGTGTCCTCTATGGCAAATAGTTTCCGGTCTTTTCTAAAGCAGAACCGCCGCAACCACTTTCCGGTCTTCGGCGACCAGGATGTTGTAGGTGCGGCAGGCGGCAGGCGTGTCCATGAATTCGACGCCGATGCGGGCCTTGACAAGTTGGCGGTACAGGTCGGGATGGGCGAACTGCTGTTTCGCACCGGCGCCGAGCAGCAGCACTTCAGGCCTGAGTTCGAGAAAGTACTCGAAATGCTTTGCGGACAGCGCGGAGAATTCTGTGGCGGCCCAGTCGGTACGCACTTCCCGCGCCATCACAACCACGGGCTGCTGATAGCGCTGATGGTTGATCGCGACATAACCTTTACCGTGACCCGTGAACAGGTAGAGATTGGTATCCGTATTCAGATGCAGCGCCAAAGAGATCTCTCCATTTGCGGCGGGCAGCGGCGGCGCGGTAGAATCGCGACCTTTGCAACGCCTTGTCTGTATGCTGGTGATTCTACCATCGGCTCCAGCCGGGCAGATTCGGAACACTCAAGTGAAATCCGAAAAATATATCCCCGCCAGCAAGCCGGTTTTGAAATCCGCAAAGCTGGCCAACGTCTGCTACGACATCCGCGGCCCGGTGATGGCGCGTTCAAAGCAGATGGAGGAAGAAGGCCAGCGCATCATCAAGCTGAACATCGGGAATCTTGCGCCGTTCGGCTTCGATGCACCAGAAGAGGTGCAACAGGACGTGATCCTCAATCTGCCGAATTCGTCCGGCTATTCCGACTCCAAGGGCCTGTTCGCCGCACGCAAGGCGATCATGCATTACACTCAATTGAAGAAGATCGCGGGCGTCACGATAGACGACATCTATATCGGCAACGGCGCTTCCGAACTCATCGTCATGTGCATGCAGGGCCTGCTCAATCCCGGTGACGAAGTGCTGGTGCCCGCGCCCGACTATCCCCTGTGGACCGCAGCAGTGACGCTCGCCGGCGGCACGCCGCGCCATTACCTCTGCGACGAGGCCAACGAGTGGAATCCCGACCTCAAGGACATGCGCCACAAGATCACGCCGAATACGCGCGCGATCGTCGTCATCAATCCGAACAATCCGACCGGTGCCGTCTATTCCGACGAGATACTGAAAGAGATCATCCAGCTCGCGCGCGAGCATCAGCTCATCATCTTCGCCGACGAGATATACGACAAGGTGTTGTACGATGGCGCAACGCATACATCCATCGCCTCGCTGGCAGACGACGTGCTGTTCGTCACGCTCAACGGCCTGTCCAAGAACTATCGGGCCTGCGGTTACCGTTCCGGCTGGATGGTCGTTTCCGGCGCGAAGAAGACTGCGCAGGATTATCTGGACGGTCTGAACATCCTGGCCTCAATGCGTCTGTGTTCCAACGTGCCGGGGCAATACGCCATCCAGACCGCGCTGGGTGGGTACCAGAGCATCAATGATCTGGTCGCGCCGGGAGGCAGGCTGCACAAGCAGCGCGACCTCGCCTACAACCTGCTTACGGATATCCCCGGCGTCACCTGCGTCAAACCAAAGGCCGCGCTGTACTTGTTCCCGCAGCTTGACCACAAGATGTACCCGATCAAGGACGACCAGAAGTTCATCCTTGAACTGCTGGAGCAGGAAAAGGTGTTGATCGTGCAGGGCAGCGGCTTTAACTGGAAAGCATCCGGACCACTTCCGTGTCGTATTCCTGCCCAACTCGGATGACCTGACAGAAGCCATCGCCCGTATCGCGCGCTTCCTGGAACACTATCGCAAGCAACACGGGACTTACAAGCGGTGAAACGTGGAAGGTAAAATGTGAAACGTAAAATCGTAACCACATCGCGCCATTCATGTTTCACTTTTCACGTTTTACCTTTTACATGGTTAAGTTATGAAACCAATCAATGTAGGACTCCTCGGTATAGGCACGGTCGGCGGCGGTACATTCACTGTTTTGCAGCGCAATGCGGAAGAAATCACGCGCCGCGCCGGACGCCCCATCCGCATCACGGTGGTGGCGGACAGGAACGTGGAACTGGCGAAGAAAGTCACCGGCGGCGCATGCCGGGTGACGGACGACGCATTCTCGGTGGTGGCCGATCCGGAGGTGGATATCGTCATCGAACTGATCGGCGGCTACGGCGTTGCAAGGGAACTGGTACTGAAGGCGATCGCGAATGGCAAGCATGTGGTCACCGCCAACAAGGCGCTGCTGGCCACGCACGGCAACGAGATATTCAAGGCCGCGCAGGATAAGGGCGTGATGGTCGCGTTCGAGGCCGCAGTAGCGGGAGGCATCCCCATCATCAAGGCAGTGCGCGAAGGCCTGACCGCAAACCGCATCGAATGGATCGCGGGCATCATCAACGGCACCACCAACTTCATCCTGTCCGAGATGCGCGACAAGGGATTGAGCTTCGACACCGTGCTGAAGGAAGCGCAGCGCCTGGGCTACGCAGAGGCCGATCCAACCTTCGATATCGAGGGCGTGGATGCGGCGCACAAGATCACCATCCTGTCTGCATTGGCGTTCGGCATACCGATGCAGTTCGACAAGGCCCATATCGAGGGCATTTCGAAACTGGACGCGACCGACATCAAGTACGCCGAACAACTCGGTTATCGCATCAAGCTGTTGGGTATCACAAGGCGCACGCCGGAAGGCGTGGAACTGCGCGTGCATCCCACGCTGATCCCGGCCAAACGCCTGATCGCCAATGTGGAAGGTGCGATGAATGCGGTTGTGGTGCAGGGCGATGCGGTGGGCGCAACGCTGTATTACGGCAAGGGCGCGGGTGCGGAGCCGACCGCCAGCGCCGTGATCGCCGACCTAGTGGACGTGACGCGCATGGCACACCGCCGACCCGCTGAACCGCGTGCCGCATCTGGCGTTCCAGCCGAACGCGATGGCCGACCTGAAAATCCTGCCGATGGACGACGTGATTACCAGCTACTACCTGCGCCTGCGTGTGCAGGACAAGCCCGGAGTGCTGGCCGACATCACGCGCATCTTGGCCGACGAGCAGATTTCCATCGACGCCGTGATCCAGAAGGAACCAGGCGAGGGTGAAGACCAGACCGACCTCATCATGCTGACCCACCAGACGCGCGAGAAGCGCATCAACGCAGCGATTGGGAAGATCGAGGCATTGGGTGTGGTGGCGGGAAAGGTGACCAGGCTGCGGCTGGAAGAACTCGGAAAATAATATGCAGGATGGGTTGATCAACGCGATACCCATCGCGTGGAGCGCCAATGTTGGGTATCGCTACGCTCCACCCAACCTGCTTGACGTTGAGGTAACGCAAATGAAATACATCTCCACCCGCGGCAACGCACCCGCAAAAACCTTCACCGATATACTGCTGGGCGGCTTGGCGCCGGACGGCGGCCTGTACCTGCCTGAGCATTATCCGCAGGTGACACGCGCCGAACTGGATGCCTGGCGCAAGTTGTCGTATGCCGATCTCGCTTTCGTGGTGCTGTCCAAGTTCGCCACCGACATTCCGGCGGCGGACCTGAAAGCCATCATCTGCAAGACGTACACCGCACAGGTCTATTGCAATGGCCGTGCCGACAGCGATGCCGCTCAGATCACGCCCTTGCGCACGCTGGGCCGGAAGGTGTGCACATCCTTGAACTTTCCAACGGCCCGACGCTGGCGTTCAAGGATATGGCGATGCAATTGCTCGGCAACCTGTTCGAATACGCGCTGGCGAAGCAGCACGCAGAACTGAACATCCTCGGTGCGACTTCCGGCGATACCGGTTCCGCCGCCGAGTACGCGATGCGCGGCAAGCGCGGCATCCGCGTGTTCATGCTGTCGCCGAACGGGAAAATGTCGGCCTTCCAGCGCGCGCAGATGTATTCGCTGCAGGATCCGAACATCCACAACATCGCCATCAACGGCATGTTCGACGACGCGCAGGACATGGTGAAAGCGGTGTCCAACGATCATGCCTTCAAGGCCGGATACAAGATCGGCACCGTCAACTCGATCAACTGGGCGCGCGTCTCGGCACAGGTCGTTTACTACTTCAAGGGCTACTTCGCGGCGACGAAATCCAATGACGAGCAGGTTGCTTTCGCGGTGCCTTCGGGCAACTTCGGCAACATCTGCGCCGGGCACATCGCGCGCATGATGGGCCTGCCCATCGGCCAGTTGATACTCGCCACCAACGAGAACGACGTGCTCGACGAGTTTTTCCGCAGCGGCGTGTACCGTCCGCGCGGCACCGATCACACTTACGAGACCAGCAGCCCGTCAATGGACATCAGCAAGGCGTCCAACTTCGAGCGCTTCGTGTTCGACCTGGTCGGTCGCGACGGGGCGAAGGTGCGCGAATTCTGGGGCAAGGTGGACGCGGGCGGTGCGTTCGACATCAAGGGCACTTCGTACTGGGACGACCTGCCGAAATTCGACTTCGCTTCCGGCAAGAGCACGCACCAGGACAGACTCAAGACCATACGCGAAGTGTGGCAGGAATACGGCGTCATGATAGACACGCATACCGCCGACGGACTCAAAGTGGGATTGGAGCAGCGCCGTCCCAGCCTGCCGCTGGTATGCCTGGAAACCGCGCTGCCGGCCAAGTTCGCTGAAACCATACAGGAAGCCCTGGGACGGCAACCCGAGCGTCCTGCCGCGCTGGAAGGGATCGAGAGACTGCCACAGCGCTGCGAAGTGATGGATGCGGATGTGGCGAAACTGAAAGCGTACATTTCATCGAATATCCCGCAGTGATTCCGCATTGCGCGGAGCGGTTGCATGAATAACCTCATCCTTCTCGTTCTTTGTTTCGTCGCCGGCATGTTGCTGCATCGCTTCAAGCGCATGCCGGTGAATACCCCGGCGGTGCTCAACTCCTTTGTGCTGCACATCTCCCTTCCCGCGCTGACGCTGTTGTCCGTGCACGGCCTGAAGATCGGCGGCGATATTGGCCTGATGGCGGCGATGGGGTGGCTGGTTTTTGCCCTGTCAGCCGGATTCTTCTGGCTTGCCGGACGCTGGCTGGGCCTGCCACGTTCCACGGTCGGCGCACTGACGCTGACCGGCGGCCTGGGGAATACGGCCTATTTCGGATTGCCGATGATAGAGGCGTATTACGGCCACGGGGGACTTGCCAGCGGCATCGTCGTGGACCAGTTGGGTTCCTTTCTGGCGCTCTCCACACTGGGCATCATGTTTGCCGGCATCTATTCATCGGGGCGTCCGGGTATCGCCGACATGGCCAGGCGCGTGTTCCGCTTTCCGGCGTTCATCGCATTGCTGGTTGCGCTGGTGCTGATTCCCTTTGACTATCCGGAGTGGCTTGCGATCGTGCTCAAGCGCTTGAGCGACACGATGGCGCCGCTGGCGCTGCTGGCGGTCGGTTTCCAATTGCGGATGGGCCATCTCGCGGGCAACGGCAGGAATCTGATGCTGGGCCTGGCATTCAAGCTGGTGCTGGCGCCGTTGGTCTTGTACCTGTTATATGTGCAGGTGCTCGGCGCACATGGCCAAGCCATACAGGTCACCTTGTTCCAGGCGGCCATGCCGCCGATGATCACCGCCGCCATCCTTGCGACCGAGCATGACCTCGACCCGCCCCTGGCGACGCTGATGGTGACCGTAGGCCTGATATGTTCATTTGTCACGCTGACGGGCTGGTGGTGGCTGACGCAGGGCGTGTAAGCCGGGCAGGCGCAATTTTCGTGGCTGCACAGTTTCCGGCAACGGTCGATAATGACGCCGCCCCGCAGTTTTTTTGCAGTCCTGTTTCTTCGTTGCTGTGCTTCGAGCTGATCGAGAATGAATGACGAGCAAATAAATCCGCGTGCGTTGTTGCAGCAAATGTTCTCCGCTGCGGTTGCCGCGGCGCAGCCCGGCCTCTGCGTTCCCCGGTACCTGCCGTCGCCGCCAAAGGGGAGGCTGATCGTGATTGGCGCCGGGAAGGCCTCGGCGGCGATGGCGCGCGCGGTGGAAGACTGCTGGCCGTCGTGCCTGGAAGGACTGATCGTCACGCGCTACGGTTATGCCGTGCCGTGCAGGCACATCGAGATCGTCGAAGCCGCGCATCCGGTGCCGGACCAGGCGGGCGCATCGGCCGCGAAGTGCATGCTCGACCTCGTTTCCGGGCTCACGGTGAATGATCTTGTGCTGTGCCTGATCTCCGGCGGAGGCTCAGCACTGTTGTCGTTGCCCGCAGCCGGACTGTCGCTGGAAGACAAGCAGGAGATCAATCGAAACCTGCTGAAGAGTGGCGCCACGATTGCGGAGATGAATTGCGTGCGCCGCCACCTGTCGGCGATCAAGGGCGGTCGTCTGGCCGCCGCCTGCCACCCGGCGCGCGTGGTGAACCTGATCATTTCCGACGTGCCCGGAGACAATCCGGCCGACATTGCGTCGGGGCCGACCGTCGCCGATGCCAGCACCTGCGAAGAAGCGCTCGCCATCCTGCGGCGTTATGCGATCGACGTCCCGCAACGTGTGGTCGACCTGCTGGAAAGCGGTACAGGGGAATCGATCAAACCCGGGGACGCGCGCCTGCCTGCGATAGAAACGCACCTGGTCGCGACACCGCAGATGGCGCTGGAGGCGGCTGCCGACGAGGCCCGCAAATATGGGCTGGTCTGCCATATCCTGGGCGATGCGATCGAGGGGGAAGCGCGCGACGTGGGCAAGGTCATGGCCGGGATCGCGCTGCAAGTGAGCCGACGCGCACAACCATTCAGGCCGCCATGCGTATTGCTGTCCGGCGGCGAGACCACCGTGACCGTGCGCGGCGACGGTCGCGGCGGCAGGAACGTGGAATTCCTTCTGGCGCTGGGTCTGACATTGCAGGGCGCGCCGGGCATTTACGCGCTTGCCGGCGATACCGATGGCGTCGATGGATGCGAGGAGATCGCGGGTGCATATCTCACGCCCGATACACTCGCGCGAGCGTGGGCTCAGGGCATACGGCCCGCCGACAGTCTTGCCCGGAATGACGGGCACAGCTTCTTCACGGCGTTGGGAGATTCGCTCGTGACGGGCCCCACGCTGACCAACGTGAACGACTTTCGCGCCATCCTGATCGCTTCTTAAGCGTTGGCCGTTGCTTCGGGTGTCAGGCCGTCAGAAACCGGTTCGCGGCATCCACCGCGACGCCATTCCGGACCGGTGCTTTCATGCGGCCGAGCACATCGTCGAGCGCACCCAGGCAGAGTCGCACGTTGCGCGGATTGCTGGCGTGTCCCATCAGACCGATGCGCCACACCTTTCCGGCCATCGCACCGAGGCCAGCACCGATCTCCAGTTGATAATCTGACAACAACAGCGCACGTACCGCAGCTTCGTCCACACCCTCGGGAACGGAAATTGCGTTCAACTGCGGCAGGCGTTCGTTCTCCGGGACGACGAAATTCAGCCCCAGCGCTTCCAGCCCCGCACGCAGCGCGAGATGGTTCCTGTCATGGCGCGCCCAGGCATTTTCCAGTCCCTCTTCCTGCAGCATCACCAGCGCTTCGTGCAGGCCGTACAGCGCATTGATCGGCGCGGTGTGGTGGTAGGCGCGCCTGGTCGAACCGCCCCAGTAGCCCATCACTAGGTTGAGGTCCATGAACCAGCTCTGGATCTTGCCCTTGCGGTTCTTGATCCTTTCCTGCGCTGCTGGGCCGAAGCTGACGGGCGAGAGGCCGGGCGTGCAGGATAGGCATTTCTGCGTGCCAGAATAAATGGCATCGATGCCCCATTCATCAACTTTGACTGGCGAGCCGCCCAGCGAAGTGATCGCGTCGACGATGACCAGGCAGCCGTGCCGGTGCGCGACGTCGACCAGCGTCTTCGCATCGGACAGCGCGCCGGTGGAAGTCTCTGCGTGCACGAACGCGACCACTTTGGCATCCGGGTTGGCCTTCAGCGCGTCTTCCAGTTTTTGCGGATCGGCCGCGCGTCCCCAGTCGTCCTGCACCATCACCGCGATGCCACCGCAGCGCTCGACGTTCTCTTTCATGCGCCCGCCGAACACGCCGTTCTGGCACACGATGACCTTGTCGCCCGGTTCGACCAGATTCACGAAGCAGGTCTCCATGCCTGCGGAGCCGGGTGCGGAGATCGGCATGGTCAACTCGTTTTCGGTCTGGAACGCGTACTTGAGCAGGGATTTCATTTCATCCATCAGGTCGACGAATCTCGGGTCGAGATGGCCGATGGTGGGGCGCGCCAAGGCTGCCAGCACGCGCGCGCTGACATCGGATGGGCCTGGCCCCATCAGGATGCGTTGAGGTGGATGGAAGGATTTGATTTTCATGTGACGGACCCTTTACGTTGTATGTGGTGTGGCTGGCTGAAAAACGGGCGCGGCGCCGTTATTTCGCATGATAACCGAGCAGTGTCGAAAGCCTTCCAGCAGTTTCCATGACCTGCGCAATCCATTCGGCCTTGCGGCGCTCTATGGGCGCCGATACCGACAGCCCCGCAACAACTGCGCCGCTGGCATCGCGCACCAGCGTGCCTATGCACCCCACGCCCAGCTCGGCTTCCTCATTGTCCAGGGCATAGCCGCGATTCACGGCTGTGGCGCATTCCCGCACGAGATCGGTGATTCTGGTAAGGGTGTTGGAAGTATAGGCGGGCAACTTGCTGCGCTTCGCGTAGCTGCGGCAAGCGGCTTCTCCCTGGTCGCCCAGCATCATCTTGCCCACCGCGGTCACATGCAGGGGCGCGCGGCTGCCGATCACCTGCTCGACCCGTATCATGCGCCTGGCCAGCGAGCGTTCGATGTACACCACTTCATCCTCTTCGCGCACTGTCAGGTTGACCGTCTCGTCCAGTTGATCGCGCAGCTTTTCCATCAGCGGCAGCGCGACCTTGCGGATGTCGATGCCGGTCCTGACACGACCGCCCAGTTGCATCAACTTGATTCCCAACTGGTAGTTCCCCCTGGTGCTGCGCTCCACAAATCCCTGCTCGGCCAGCGACGAGAGTATGCGGAAGGCGGTCGAGGGATGCAGCCCGGTTTCGGCCGACAGCACTTTGAGGCTCACCGGTTCTTCATGTGCGGCGATGACATCCAGCAGTTGTGCCAGGCGTTCGATGACCTGTATGGAATTAGCCCCTTCTTTCATATTTCGCATTATGAAAACGATTGTGTATTGTGAAATTATAGTCCGGCAAGTATTCTCATGCCAAGCAATTCAGCCAATCATTCATCAACTGATGGGTAGTGAAGACCGGCAATCGCTGTCGCTGACGCAGCCCCCTTTTTTCGGAGTCAACTTTAAGGAACGATCACAATGACCATGAGCGCATCTGCCACGCCGGATTTTTGCAGGGGGATTCAATATTTCGGACCGGTTTGGGAGGGGTTCTCCCGGCATGCCCAGTCCGCGGCCATCAGGGTGGGCGAGTCGGCAATCAGCGACCCGCATGCGGCGGATGCCGCATACCAGACCCTGCTGATGGCCGATGCCTTGCGCTACTTGACCTTGCAGACCTGCGGCTCCAAGGGCTCCGGGCATCCGGGCGGCTTTGCCAGCAGTGCCGAGGCTTATGCCTCGCTGGTAATGCTGGGCCACACCAATATCGTGACCGAAGTAGGGCACCATGCCCCCGGCTTTTACAGCGCGATGTTCCTCGACACTTCGCTGGAGGAGATGGGCATCAAGACCGTGACTGACCTGATGGCGCGTTTCCGCGAAAAGCACGGCCTGCTCGGTCACTTGTCGGGCGCCATTCCCGGGCTGCTTGCGCCTGCCGGTCCGTTAGGTCAGGGCCAGCACTTCGCCATGGCCGGCGCTCTCCTGCATCCCGGCAAACTGTTCCCGGTCACCATAGGCGACGGCGGCATGGGCGAGCCCTATGTGCTCAACTCCATGCTGCACTTCAACACCGCCTACCCTAGGGTAACCAACTTCCTGCCCACGCTGATCTGGAACGGTTACAGCCAGGAACATCATTCCATGGTGTCGCGCTTTACCAATGAGCAGATGATTGCCTACTGGAAAGGTCATGGCTTCAGGGAAGTGGTGCTGGTCGATGCAAAGGACTACGACGACAGCAACCAGTCCGGCGCCTATGCGGACAGCTCGTATTTTTCGCACAAGCAGCGCCTCGCCTTTGCCGGTGCCGTGCTGGCGGGTGTGGACAGGGCAGCCAAATCCGCTCTGGGCGGCACCCTGACCGCCTTCATTATCAAGCAATTGAAGGGAGCGGGCGTACATGCCGTGGGTGCCAAGTCGCACAACCTGTATCCGACCGACAGTCTGGACAAGCCGCACATGATCGATGGATTGAAGCGTCGCGCCCTGCATCCGGATGCATGGTCAATTGTGCGCGAGAATTTCGTGCGCGCCGGAGGCGGGCCCGCCGCCAGAACGTCAGTGACCGAGCGTGTGCTGGAGATGGCGCCGCTGGGCAAGATGCCGGTGCACGAATTTGCCAGGGGTGAGAAGGCGGTACCTGCAACCGCGATGGGTGCGCTGGTGGCCTACGTGGGTACCCGCGACAGGCGTTTCGTGGTGACCAATGCCGACGGCAACGAAGCGTCGGCAATGAAGAACATCAACGACGCGCTGAAGATCCGACACCCGACCGCCGATCCGTTGTACAACCAGGAGCCGGAAGGCCAGGTGTACGAGCCGCTGAACGAGGACGCCTGCGCCGGTCTCGCTTCGGCCCTCGCGCTGTTCGGCTCGCGCGCCTTGTGGCTATCTTACGAAAGCTTCGCGATCAACGGCTGGCCCATCGTGCAGACCGTGGCGCAGGCAATGGCCGAACTGCGCCGCAAGACGCCTTCCATCGTGACCATGTTTACGGCGGGCGCGCTGGAGCAGGGGCGCAACGGCTGGACGCACCAGCGCCCCGAGATCGAGAATTATTTTGCCGCGCAGATGCGCAACGGCAACACCTACCCGCTATTCCCGTGCGATGCGAACGCGATCCAGGCGGCATACGAGTACGCCACCAACAGCTTCAACAAGTGCATGGTAATCATCGCGTCCAAGAGCCCGTTGCCGGTTTACATGAGCGTGGACGAGGCGCGGCAGGCGGTGGAAACGGGCGCAGCCGTCATTTATGAAAGCAGGGATGCGGGCAAGGGCACGGTGGTGTTTGCGGTCACCGGCGACATGGTGTTCCTGCCGGTATTCGAGGCAAAGGACAAGCTGGAAGCCTGCGGTTATCGCGTGCGCATCGTGGCCGTCGTGAATCCGCGCCGCCTGTATCGCCCCACCGATGTCGCGTGGGATACCGTGGCGGAGCCTGACAACAAGTTCATGGACGACGCGCATTTCAACGCGCTGTTCGACGGCGATGTGCTGCTGGCCGTGAGCGGCGGACCGAGTGGGGTGCTGGAGCCGGTCCTGTTGCGCACGCGTGCCTCCGGGCGCGACACGTTTGCGTGGAAGCGCGGTGAGACCACTGCCAGTCCGGCCGAGATCATGGAGTTCAATGGTCTTACCGGCGAGGCGATGGCCACGCGGACAATGAAACTGGCAAGCTGATTATTAAAGGTTGCATTGAGATCGCCAGTCAGGGTATCGGAAAATACAACATGTCAGAAGCCAAAATCATCGTTCTGGATGACGACCCCACCGGATCGCAGACGGTGCACAGTTGCCTGCTGTTGACGTGCTGGGACAAGGCGACCCTGCGCGAGGCCATCATCGACGCGTCTCCGTTGTTCTTCGTGCTGACGAATACCCGAGGCATGGTTGCCGCAGGCGGCCGCGGAAATCACCCGCGAGGTCTGCCGCAACCTGAAGTCGGTGCTGGCGGAGCTGCAGAGAGAGCGGACATGAAATCAATCCGATCCTGGTCAGCCGTTCGGACTCCACGCTTGCGCGGCCACTACCCGGTGGAGACCGACGTGATCGCGGAGGAGCTGGGGCCATTCGATGCGCATTTCCTGGTGCCGGCGTTTTTCGAGGGCGGCCGCGTCACGCGCGGCAGCGTGCATTACCTGAAGTTGTACAGGGGAAGAACCGCCGGTGCATGAAACCGAGTTCGCGCGCGACTCGGTGTTCGGTTATCGCCACAGTTATCTGCCGGATTACGTCGAGGAAAAAACATCGGCGGCCACATCAGGGCGGAACAGGTCGAGCGTTTCCTGTTGACGCGACGTGCGCGGCGACAGCCTGTCGCGCCTGATGAAGCTGCACGGCAATGCGTGCTGTGTCGTGGATGCGGAAACGCAGGAGCGACCTGAACCATTTTGCCGAGCAGTTGCGCCGTGCGGCCGGTCAGGGCAAGCATTTCCTGTTTCGCAGTGCGGCCAGTCTGCTGACCGCGCTGGCGGGCCTGCCCGTCCAGCCTGTGGCTGCGCAGGACATGGCGCGTTATGTGCGCGGCGGCAAGCCGGGTGCGGTCATTGTCGGTTCGCACGTCAGGAAGACCACTGCGCAATTGGGACAATTGCTCAAGATGCCGGGGGTTGCGCCCATCGAGGTGGATGTGGAGCAATTGCCCGCCGGTCGCGACGCGCTGCTGGCGGAGATCGTGCGGTCGATGCACGTCGAGCCATGCGGCTGGCCATACGCCGGTGGTCTTTACCAGCCGCTTCGAAAAAACGTTTCCCGACCAGGAGGCACGGCTGGCATTCGGTGAAATGGTTTCGGCCTTCATGATGGATGTGGTGCGGAGCCTGCCCGGGAGCCTAGGCTTCCTGATCAGCAAGGGCGGCATCACTTCCAACGACGTATTGAGTTCAGGTCTAGCATTGCGGACATCGCGCGTGGTCGGGCAGATACTGCCGGGATGTTCGGTGGTGTGTTGTCCGGCCGATCACCCGCGTTACCCGAACCTGCCCGTGGTGATTTTTCCGGGCAACGTCGGCGATGACCACGCCGTTGCCACCGCCTATGCGAGGCTGACCGGACATGCCGCATGACAAAACGGGTGCGGGCATGACCACGGGTACATTGCAGCACATCGGGCGTGCCCCAAATTGGCGTTGAATGCTTCGTTTCCATGTAATATTCATCCTGCTTTTCTGCCTAACGTCAGCACACTGTCAGGTTTGAACGCGATAATGGCGTGCAGCAGGTTTGGCGCAAACTGTTTGTCCTCATTTTTATAAGCTGGTCCAGTCGTGTGCAGGTGTATTCGTTGCTGCTTTTTTTGATTGATCATTACCCGGGAGAGAAATATGAACATCAAATTGAAATCTGTCGTTGCTGCAATCGTCTTTGCGGCCTCATGTTCCGCATTTGCCGACCCGATCAAGATTGGCGTTTCCGGACCGTACACCGGCGGTTCCAGCCCAATGGGCGTTTCCATGCGCGACGGCGTGAAACTTGCGGTGGCCGAAATAAACGCCAACGGCGGGATTCTGGGGCGCAAGATCGACCTGATCGAGCGGGACGACCAGGCCGATAACGGACGCGGTGTGCAGGTGGCGCAGGAGCTGATCAACAAGGAAGGCGTCGTCGCGACTGTCGGATTCATCAATACAGGTGTTGCGCTCGCGGCACAGCGTTTTTATGAGGAAGCGAAGATTCCCGTCATCAACAACGTGGCAACCGGTTCGCTCATTACGAAGCAATTCCTGCCGCCGGATTATCACGACAACTATGTGTTTCGCACTTCCGCAAATGACGGCATCCAGTCTTCGATGATCGTTGAGGAAGCGCTCGATGTGCACAAGTTCACCAAGGTGGCCATCCTTGCCGACTCCACCAACTACGGCCAGCTCGGCCGCGCCGATCTGGAAAAGGTACTGGCAGCCAAGGGTATCACCGCGGTCGCTGTGGAAAAATTCAACATCAAGGATGTGGACATGACGGCGCAGTTGCTGAAATCCAGAGAAGCGGGTGCCCAGGCGATCCTGACCTACGCCATTGGCCCGGAGCTGGCACAGATTGCCAACGGCATGGAAAAGCTGGGCTGGAAAGTGCCGATGATCGGAAGCTGGACGCTGTCCATGGGTAACTTCATCGACAACGCGGGCAAGAACGGCAATGGCGCACTCATGCCGCAAACCTTCATCCAGGAGCCGAATACACCGAAACGCAAGGCCTTTATCGAGGCGTACATCAAGGCCTACCACCCCGCGAATGGGCGCATCCCGTCTCCCGTCTCCGCCGCCCAGGGTTACGATTCCATGTATATCCTCGCTGCTGCCATCAGGCAGGCCGGGAGCACCGACGGCGTCAAGGTGCGCGAAGCGCTGGAAAACCTGAATGCCAAGATCGACGGTGTGGTCACGACCTACGACCATCCCTATACGCATGACAATCACGAAGCGATCACCAGGAGCATGGTCGTGATGGGCGAAGTCAGGGACGGCCACGTGGTGTATGCCAACAAGGCCGAGCAAAACATCAAATAGCCGGTGCCCCTGAAGTCATTTTGCGAGTCGCCAATGGGCCGGGAATTTCCGGCCCATTTGGCAAATGGAAGGAGCTCTCGTCATGCAAATCTTCATACAACTTGTGGTCAGCGGCATCGCACTGGGCATGATTTACGCTCTGATTGCCTTCGGCTACCAACTCACTTTTGCAACGTCGAGCACTCTGAACTTCGGTCAGGGTGAAGCATTGATGCTGGGCGCATTGGTC
>CAVRYQ010000065.1:0-23193 GCA_963725375.1 uncultured Pseudomonadota bacterium
GGCGCTGGTGCCGCTGTCGCAGTCCATCATGCTGCAGATATTCCCCGGTGAACAGCGCGGCAAGGCCATGGCGATCTGGAGCATGGGCGTCATGGTCGCGCCCATCATGGGGCCGACGCTGGGCGGCTGGCTCACGGAAGCCATCAGTTGGCGCTGGACGTTCTATATCAACTTGCCGGTCGGCATCGCTTCCGTGATACTTGCGATGCGCCATGTGCCCGATACGGCCATCCGCGAACGGCGCATGGACTGGCTCGGATTCACAACATTGGCGCTGGGCATAGGCGCGCTGCAACTCATCCTGGATCGCGGCAACCAGGACGACTGGTTCAGTTCGCAGACCCTGGTGTTCGCCGCCTGCGTCACGGTAGTTTCACTGGTTTTCTTCATCGTTTACACGCTCACCGGCAAGCATCATCCCCTGTTCGACCTGCGCATCTTCCGTGACCGCAATTTCCTGGTCGCCAGTCTGATCATGACCACGATCGGCATCGGCTTCTTCGGCGGCATGCTGCTGCAATCCCTGTTCCTGCAGGAATTCCTGGACTACCCCACCTTCGAGGCCGGTCTCTACATGGCACCGCGCGGCTTGGCATCGTTCCTGGTGATGATCTTCGTCGGCAAGTTCGTGAACAGGATACCTCCGCGCAACTTCATCTTCACCGGCATCTGTGCCAGTATCGCGGGCAACTACTTGATGACTCGCTTTACCGGCGACATCACCGCAAGCGACCTGATCGTGCCGATGATGCTGCAGGGCATGGGTATGGGGCTGATCTTTGTGCCTATTTCCACGCTCGCCTTCACAACCCTGCCTAGGGAAGCTGCCGCGGAGGCGGCGGGCATCTACAGCCTGATCCGCGCGGTCGGCTCCTCGTTCGGCATTTCCATTCTGGCCACCTATTTTTCGCGCAGCACGCAGCAGAACTGGAGCCTGTTGCGCGGGGACATCACACCGTACAGCGAACCGCTGAGGACTTATCTCGCGCCCCTCCATCTTGGCGCGCAGGATGCGCAAGGCGTTGCGATGGCCGCCAGGGCCGTGCTGCATCAGGCACAGAACATGGGTTACGTGGACAGTTTCTGGTTCGCCACGCTCAACTTCGTGATGATGCTTCCATTGCTGCTGCTGGTGCGCACACCCGGGAAAGGTACGCCTGCGTCACAGCCGGCGGTGATCCCGGACTAGCAAGTACCAGACACAACCTGGTTGACCCGGACGGACGATCACGAAGCACACCGGAAACTTGTATCAGGCACATTGGTTTGAACCAGGCACCGATTCCGCCGCTGGCTTTCACCTGCGCTCGCCGCGAAATTAATACTAATTATTATTTTATTAATCGAACAATCCCGGCGAACCGGACAGATGCCAGTGTAATCACCTTGTCCAGCGCTTTCCCGGCACGCGGCGCCGATCTTGCCGAACCTCCCGGCCTTCCGTGCGTCGCGCTATAATTCCGCGCCTTCCCCGTTTCGCCCTTTGCAACTGATGTACTTGTCCCGTTTCATACTTTGGAGCCATTGGTCATGTCCCACAATCTGTTCGATACGCGCAAAACCTTCAATCCCGCCGGCAACAAGCAATCGACGTTGTATTCCCTGCCCGCACTGGAAGCGGCGGGAGCAGGCAATATTTCGCGCCTGCCAGTCTCCATCCGCATCGTGCTGGAATCGGTACTGCGCAATTGCGATGGCAAGAAGGTGACCGAGGCGCACGTGCGGCAACTGGCGAACTGGAAACCGAACGCACCGCGTACCGATGAAATCCCGTTCGTCGTTGCACGTATCGTGCTGCAGGATTTCACCGGCGTGCCGCTGCTGGCCGACCTCGCCGCCATGCGCGATGCCGCGGCGAACATGGGCAAGAATCCAAAGATCATCGAGCCGCTGGTGCCGGTGAACCTGGTCGTCGACCACTCGGTACAGATCGATTACTTCAACCAGCCCGACGCGCTGAAGCTGAATATGGAAATGGAATTCGAGCGCAACACCGAGCGCTACCGTTTCATGAAGTGGGGCATGCAGGCGTTCGATACCTTCAAGGTCGTGCCGCCCGGCATCGGCATCGTGCACCAGGTCAATCTGGAGTACCTGGCGCGCGGCGTGCATCAAAACGACGGCGTGACCTATCCCGACACACTGGTCGGCACCGACAGCCATACCACCATGATCAACGGCATCGGCGTGGTCGGCTGGGGCGTGGGCGGCATCGAGGCGGAAGCCGGCATGCTCGGCCAGCCGGTGTATTTCCTGACGCCGGACGTGGTCGGCGTGCACCTGAAAGGCAAGCTCAGCGAAGGCGTCACCGCGACCGACCTGGTGCTGACCGTGACCGAACTGCTGCGCAAGCAGAAAGTGGTGGGCAAGTTCGTCGAGTTCTTCGGCGAAGGCACGTCCGCTCTTACTCTGCCCGACCGCGCCACGATCGCGAATATGGCCCCCGAATACGGCGCCACCATGGGCTTCTTCCCGGTGGACGAAGTCACCGTCAATTTCATGCGCAGCACCGGACGCACCGAAGAAGAAGTCGCAGCCTTCGAGGCTTACTTCAAGGCACAGGGTCTGTTCGGCGTACCCAAGGATGGCAGCATCGACTACAGCGGCGTGGTGGAACTCGACCTGAACAGCATCGAGCCTTCGCTGGCCGGCCCGAAACGCCCGCAGGACCGTATCGCCCTGTCGAAGATGAAGGAATCGTTCAACACCCTCTACAGCAAGCCCATCGCCGAGAACGGCTTCAACCAGCCCGCCGACAAGCTGACCCAACGTTTCACGACCGGCAAGAGCGACACGGTTATCGGCAATGGCGACGTGATGATCGCCGCGATCACCAGTTGCACCAACACTTCCAACCCGGGCGTGTTGCTGGCCGCAGGTTTGCTGGCAAAGAAGGCAGTCGCGAAGGGCCTGACCGTGGCACCGCACATCAAGACTTCACTCGCACCCGGATCGCGTGTGGTCACCGAATACCTGACCAACGCCGGCCTGCTGAAACCGCTGGAACAACTGGGTTTCAACGTGGCTGCCTACGGCTGCACCACCTGCATAGGCAACGCCGGCCCTTTGCGCGAAGACATCGAGAAGACCATCGTCGACAACAGCCTGGTGTGTGCGGCAGTGCTCTCCGGCAACCGCAACTTCGAGGCGCGCATCCACCCCAACATGAGGGCCAACTTCCTCGCGTCGCCACCGCTGGTGGTCGCTATCGCCATCGCCGGCAGGATGAATATCAACCTCGACAGCGAACCGCTGGGCACTGGCAAGGACGGCCAGCCCGTTTTCCTAAGAGACATCTGGCCGAACAGTGCGGAAATCCAGACCGTGATGAAGTTCGCTGCCGACCCGGCGGTCTACCAGAAGCTGTATTCCGACCTGACCAGGGACCTGCCCTTGTGGAACGCCATCAAGGCACCCACGGGCGAGCGCTACCAGTGGGATGATTCCACCTACATCGCGCGTCCGCCGTTCTTCGATGGTGCTGTGCCCAAAGTCGGCGACATCAAGGGCGCGAAAGCACTGGCGCTGATGGGCGACTCGGTGACCACCGACCACATCAGTCCGGCCGGCAGTTTCAAGCCCACCACGCCCGCAGGCAAATACCTGCAGGAACATCATGTGGCCGTGAAAGACTTCAACAGCTACGGCTCGCGCCGCGGCAACCACGAAGTGATGATGCGCGGCACCTTCGCCAATGTGCGCATCAAGAACCTCATGCTGCCGCCGAATGCAGACGGCAGCCGCGTGGAGGGAGGCTACACCTTGTACAAAGGCGAGCAAGTCGCGATCTACGACGCCGCGATGAAACATATCGCCGACGGCACACCGACAGTGATCTTTGCGGGCGAGGAATATGGCACGGGTTCAAGCCGCGACTGGGCAGCAAAAGGCACGCAACTGCTGGGCGTAAAGGCCGTCATCGCCAGGAGCTACGAGCGCATCCACCGCAGCAATCTGGTGGGCATGGGCGTGCTGCCCTTGCAGCTCAAGGGCAGCGACAGCGTGTCGAGCCTGAACCTGACCGGCGAGGAGACGTTCGACCTGATCGGCATCAATGACCACATGAAGCCGCAGCAGGACGTGACGCTGACGATCACGCGCAAAGACGGTAGCAAGCAGAACGTCGCGCTGTTGCTGCGCATCGATACGCCGATCGAGGTGGACTACTATCGCGCAGGCGGCATCCTGCCGTATGTACTAAAGGAACTGGTAAGCAAGGCATAACCGCCCCTGCGCTCCGTATCTGAAAACGAAGCCCGCGCTATGCGGGCTTCTTCATTTGTGTAGCATTCCTGTCGAAATATCCGCGTTCAGACCCCGGCATGGCGATGCCATTCAATAGCGCACCTGCGTACGATAAGTCAGCGTTGTGCGCCCTTCCGCCGGTACCGCAATATGCCAGACGGCCGCGTTGCTGGCCGCCTTTTCATGTACATGGCTTTCTTCGAGCATCTTCCAGTCGCCCGGAATCGGCTCTTGCACGGTGACCGTCACATCCTCCTTCTTGGCATTCTTCAACACGATCTCGAACGCGCTTTCGTATAAAACATTCCCCTTTGCAGGATTGGGCAGGCGCCTGAAGTCAGTTTGCTTCTTGTCCGCCGTCACATCGAAGGCCTCACCCAGTTTCAGGCGCACTTTCTCGTTCCTTGGCGTATGGTCTATATTATTCTCGCCAACAAACTGGGCGTTCCCGGCTCCGTCGCGCTTGTAGACGGGGAATTGCCGATTATTGATGTTTTCTCAAAATCAAGACACGCACATTCCATCACCCTACCCCATCCCGGATGGGCGAGGGGACTTGTTCTGCGTTTCCATAGGTATTCTGGCCTATATGTATTGGCGTCCAATTGATGTATGGTTCCGTTGACGTCGGGACAACGGCAACGATAACAGACAAGTCGTCGATTCAGGAAATCCTGCCTGTCCATATTTTCAAGATTGACCCGGCCTGGACGATGAATACGTTTTAACCGCTGTACAGAGGGAAAAGCCATGGTAGAAAAAAAAGGGGCGCGTGCTGCATCAGAAAGCGACGGTACAGCGCACGTGCCGCGCACCGGACATCTCGCATCGCATGATGCGTTAACCGGGCTGCCCAATCGCGATCTGTTCGTTGAGCAACTGAATCGGGAGTTGGCCCGCGTACGCCGTTACGAGAGCGGCTTTGCCTTGATCTTGCTTGACCTGGATGAATTCGAGGCGGTGAATGATGTCAACGGTCGCGATGCGGGTGATCTGGTGCTGTGCGACGTGGCCAATCTCCTGACTTCCGCTGTGCGTGACGTCGACACTGTCGCTCGAACCGGCGGCGATGAGTTCGCCATTTTACTGGATGGAGTAACCAGCAAGGGGGTGGCGGAGACTGTTGTCCTCAAGATCATGAAATCGATGTCAGAACCTATCAGCTTAGGCAACGGCAGGCATGTCAAAATCGGCGCCAGTGCAGGCATCGTCCTGGGCCCGCAAGATGGCAATCTGGCCGAACAATTGATGCAGGGGGCAGATGATGCCGTTCATGTCGCCAAGAACACCGGCAAAGGCTTGATAGGCTTTGGCAGGAATCTGCCCACTCCATCCGGGAAGGCGAGCCAGTCTTCCATCGCATTGCCAACAACCAGTGCCGATTTGAATATCCCCATCCTGGACGAACAGCACAAAGCCATGGCCAACTTCATCCGGGGCATCATTGAGTCGCTGAAGAAAGGGGATCATTCGGCAAGTTTGATGAAACGCGTTGATCTTCTGATCGAACTTTGTCGGATACATTTCAAGACCGAAGAAGACCTGATGCAGCTTCATGGTCTCCCAGACCTGGAAGCGCATCGGGACGCACATCAGGTGCACCTGAAAAATCTGCGCTCCATATTCGGGAACCTGAATTTCAATGAAAAAGAGCTGGCCATCGTCACTCACAGGATCAACGAGTGGCTATGGAACCACATCAGCGAACAGGATACCGAGCTTGCCGAACAACTTAGAAACAAGGGCGCCACATGAGTTGTGACGCTCATGCGGCATTCTGACACTGCACTGGCGATCCGGGGAAAGCAATGCAGCCGCCTCCGGAATTTCTAATTGACGACCGCGATACAGGGCGAGACAAACAAATGGCCTTTCCAGCCGCCATGGATAGTGCGGGCGGCGACCAGAATCCACATCACGGCAAGCACGACAACCAGAATCATACCGAAGGCGGAAAGTGCGGCGATTTTCAACACGACTCCCAGCTTCAATGTCGCGACTGTATAGACGCCCAACGGAAAGGTGTAACCCCACCAGCCCAGATTGAACGGAACGCCAGCGCGGAAATAACGGATGGTGATGAGCGTAGCAAGCGACAGCCACCAAAGGCCGACGCCCCATAGCAGCGTACCCGCGATCACGCCGACGCCCTCCGCGACCGAGCCAATACCGGCCATGCCTTGCGCGGCAAAGATGGAAGGGGCCTCTGCCCCCAGCAGGATCAGGCCCAGCGCGCCGGTCCCGATCGGCCCGAGCGACAACCAACTGGATGCGGCCATGCTATCCGGCGGCAACCTGTGCAACGCCATGCGCAGGAACAGTATGGTGAGAATCGCGAAGGCCACCGGCACGGAATAGGCCCAGAGCACATAACTGGCGATAAGCGTGTGGAATTGGGCGCCCGGGTCGGCCAGATGCGGTGCCAGCAAGCCCCCGCTCACCGCGGCAACTTCGGCCGCGACAATCGGCAACAGCCATATCGCGGTCATCTTTTCGATGCCATGCGCCTGCCGCGTAAACATGAAATATGGAATCAGCACGCCGCAGCACAGCGCCAGCGCCACATCGATCCACCACAACACCTGGGCCACGCAGATCATGCTCTCGCCCCAGCGCGGCAGGCCGAAGGCCAGGAATCCGTTGATGATGGTCGCCAGCCCCATCGGGATGGTGCCGATGAACATCGACACGATACTGTGGCTGAATATGTTCTTCGCCTCATGCCAGAACAGCACCCAGCGCGCGGCATAGAGCACGGTAAACAATGTGAACAATCCAATGTTGAACAGCCACAGCCCCTCGCCTGTCGCGCGCAATGCGGGGCCTGCGCCAGGCACCTGAGGCAGGGCCAGTGCGAGAATGCCGGTGCCCATGGTGGCGGCAAACCAGTTGGGGGTGAACTGGCGGATCATTTCCCGTGGATGTTCGAGCTGCGCAAACGGCTTGAGGTCCGCTAATAATTCGAAAAATTTCCTGCGGGTCATTGTGTATTTACCTTTATCAAATCCAGCAATGCGTCTGCAGGCTTGCTGCGATAGCGCTCCTTGTGGCGCAAGGCAAAAAACGGGCGTGCAGGAAATTCGAACGGCAACGCGTGCAGCACTCCTCGATGCAGCGCGCGCGCCACCACCAGCGCCGAAAGCACGGCCACCCCGCCACCGGCTTCAACGGCAGTCAGGACAGATTCGTTCGACGGCAGCGTCAGTGCGACATCGAGGGTTTCCGGATCAACACCCCTGATGCGCAGCGCCTCTTCGAAGGTCGAACGTGTACCCGATCCGGATTCCCGCATGATCCAGCGTGCGCTGCGCAGCCATTCGTTGTCGATCTGTTCCACGGGACCCGTACCGACCAGCAGCAATCGGTCATGCGCGATCGGCCAATGGGATATTGCACCGTCGTCTACGGCGCCCTCGACAAAGCCGAGCTCAGCCGTTCCGGCGGTCACGCTATGCACCGCCTGCTCCGTGTTGGCGATCGCCAGATCGACTGCGATCTGGGGGTAGCGCGCACGAAAGGCAGCCAGATGTTGCGGCAGCCAGTAGCCAACGATGGTCTGGCTCGCGACCAGGCGCAAGGTGCCGCGCTTGAGGCCGGCGAACTCGGAAAGAATCTGCTCCGCGCTCGCCGCACGGCCCAGCACTGCCCGGGCTTCGTCCAGGAACACGCGTCCCGCTTCAGTCAACTCGATGCGCCGTCCGATGCGGTGAAACAGCGTCACGTCATGGCGCGCTTCCAGCGCAGCGATGGCCGCACTCGCCGCCGACTGGGTCACGTTGAGCGCTTCTGCCGCTCTGGTCATGTGTTCACGCTCGGCAACGCCGACAAATATTCTAAGTTGATCCAGGGTCATGACTAATCTCCAAAGCCCGACAGGAATATGCGTGACGGGAATTAATTAATCAAACGAATTATTTTTATCCAAACAATCGAAAATAACGATGGTTGATTTCAGGCTGACGCAGAACGAATGCACCGAATGCGTACGGCTCCATTTCCATCTGTATGCATATATGGATAAACAGGAATGCAAAGTTGCCGGGAAGCAACGATGCAGACCTCGAAGTCAGGCTACGGACGTCTGCCGCATCGGTAACCAGACCCTGAACCGTGTCCCTTTGCCCACTTCACTCTTCACTTCGATACGACCGTGGTGTTTCTGGACAATTCCGTAGGAGAGCGACAATCCGAGTCCCGTGCCCTTGCCCACAGGCTTGGTGGTAAAAAAAGGATCGAAGATGCGGCTGAGATGCTCCGGGGCGATGCCTTTGCCCGTGTCTTCGACCTCGACCCACACCTCCTGCCCGCTGCTTCCTGTGCGTACCGTGATGACACCCTTATTGTCGATGGCCTGCGCGGAATTCATCAACAGGTTCAGGAACACCTGGTTGATTTGCGATGGCATGCATTCCACCTCCGGCAACCCCGTGTACTCCTTGATAACTTCCGCCTTGTATTTAATCTCGTTCGCCACGACGTTCAGCGTACTGTCCATCCCGTTTTCGAGATTGGCATGCTGCCATGTACTTTCGTCGACATGAGAAAAATCCTTGAGGTCCTGGACGATACGCTTGACGCGCGCCAGGCCCTCCTGGGATTCCTTCAGGAGGTTGGGGATATCTTCGACCAGATAAGGAAAGTCCACCGCTTTCTTGATCCGCGCCACTTCCGGAAATGCACTGGCTTCATTGTCGACTCCCGTCGCATAGGCGTCGATTACCTTGAACATGCTGCCGACATATTTCCCCAGGGTCCCTAGGTTGGAATTGACGAATCCAACGGGATTGTTGATCTCGTGCGCCACGCCAGCGGCGAGCTGGCCGATGGAAGCCATCTTTTCCGCCTGCAATAACTGGATTTGGGCGGATTCCAGTTGTTCGTTGAGTTGCTTGAGTTCGGCATTGTTAGCCTGCAATTGCCGATTGGCCAGCTCCACTGCGGCGGTGCGCAACTGCACGCGCTGTTCCAATTGCTCATTCAATGCATGCAAAGCCTCCTGTTCCGCTTCCAGCTCCTGGTTCTTTTTCATCACCTCCAGTGTCTTGTCCCCAAGTTTCCCGTACATCTCGTTCAACGCTTCCATCAGCACGTTTGCCGCCTGGGTCATGAAGGCGGTCGCCTTGCGGGTGGCCTCTTCGTGGCTGTCGCCAGCCTGTAAAGCCAGGACTTCCTGCGCCATGCGTTTGTCCATACCAAGAATATGCTGTACCAGCCAGTTGGTCAGGTATTTCAGCAAGGGCGTGAGAAGTTGCCGTGAAATGTCAGGGCGGCTCCGCAGAATTTTCGCGGCCTGTGTCACCTGGCTGGCGAAATGCCGATGCGCCCTGATATGGACGACCTGGTGGTCGGCGTCGATCGCGTAGTGTTTCATCAGCTTTTCTTCGGTGTCAAAATGGTACACCGTGTAATCTGCCAGCTCGTTCAGGATGGTGTCCAACTCTGCGAATCTCGTCTGGTTCGCACTGATCGAGCCTAGGCGATTGATGATGTCGACCAGCTTCTGGTGCTGGATGTCCACCACACCGACATCGGTGTCGAATTTGTTGTCCCAGATGAAGGCTTCGAATTTATCTTCAATTTCCATATACGTTCCAGCCCTCGTTCAAAATTGCCGATTTTTTGTATCACTTGCCCTAGGCTGTCGTTGCCTGCCGGTCAATGAGGCTGCTCTATCGGTAGCCAGATGCGGAATGTCGTCCCCTCGCCGACGGCGCTCCGTACTTCCATTCTCCCATGGTGCTTCTGCACGATCCCGTAGGACAGCGAGAGTCCCAGCCCTGTGCCCTTGCCAACCGGTTTGGTGGTGAAAAACGGATCGAATATTTTCTGCATGTGTTCGGGAGCGATGCCATGTCCGGTGTCGGAAATATCCACCCATACCATGCCCGCGTCCTTTCCGGTGCGGACTGCGATCGTGCCTCGTTCTGCAATTGCATGCGCGGCATTCACCAGCAGGTTCATGAACACCTGGTTAAGCTGGGAGGCCAGACACTCCACTTCCGGGATATCGCCATAATCCTTGACCACGACGGCCTTATATTTGATCTCGTTGTTGACAATGTTCAGGGTGCTGTCGAGCCCCTTATGCAGGTCGGAAAAATGCCATTCGTCGGAAGCGCCCACATGCGAGAATTCCTTCAGATTCTGCACAATCGCCTTGACGCGGGAGATGCCGTCCTTCGACTCTTCCATCAGGGCATTCGCATCCGTTTTCAGGAATGCGATATCCAGTTCCTTCCGGGCCGCCTGCAGCAATTTCCGCGTGTCCTGGTCCGGGATCGCGTTTTCAGCCATTTCATACAACTCCATCATCCGCAAGACGGATCGCACGTATTTTTCCAGCATACCCAGATTGGAATGGACAAAGCCGATCGGGTTGTTCAGTTCGTGCGCGACGCCTGCCGCAAGCAGCCCTATCGATGCCATTTTCTCCGATTGCAGCATCAGGTTCTGCGCATCCTCCAGTTTCCTGATCAGGATGCTCTGTTCGTCCTTTTCCTTTTTCAGATCCGCCTCGGTACGCCTGCGTTCCGCCAATTCCTTGCGCAGTTCCGCATTGGCCTCCGTCAGCTCCTTCGACATCAGATCGAGCGAACGCTCGATCATCAGGCGGTCGGCATCGGCACTGATATACGCCTCTTCGACAGCGGCAATGAACTTTGCAACCTGCGGTGGCAGCGCCACCGGATTGCCCAGGTACATCCTGATCTGACGTTCAAGCAACCTGTGCAAACTCATCTCTCCAGGATTATGGCGAGCGTCAGCGTCTGATTTTGCAGCTCGCATTGCGTGACTTCCCCGTTTCGATCATCACCATGGACTGTCCGAATTGGAATGCAGTGATTCCTTTGACCTGCCTGGCATGAAACACGGGGTTGAGCCTTACGTTTTATCAAATACATAAATGACCAGTTCATCGCCGATTTGACTGAAGCTCCTGATCTGGTCAATCAATGTAGCGTTCAGCAGATGGTCCTTGGACAGCAACAGGTCACCTTGACTGCTCAGCAAATCGCGCGACAGCACCATCCCGGGCCGAAGTTGTTCCGGGTTCAACGCCAGTTCCTGTACGACATGAGCCGCGGATTCCATCACGGACATGAAGGCGTCCACCACCCGGGGATCGTAGCGTTTCCCCCTCCCTTCCTGGATGAACAACATCGCCTCTGCTGGTTTCAGGCGCTTGCTCAACAACATGCCGATCTGGGCTGCGTCATACTCGTTGGCCAGCATAATGATCCGCGCGCCCAGCGGTATCGCCAGTCCGGCCAGCCTGTCGGGATAACCCTGCCCGTCGAAACGCTCATGGTGGCTGCGAATCAGTGTCGCGGCCCCGTCCAACTGCTCCAGTGCCATCAATGCCGTCTGCCCCTTGATCGGATGCTTGATCACGTCGAGCCGTTCCTCGCCGGTCAGGTTAGCGAATGATTTTTCCAGCAGGTAGTCGGGAAAGCCGATTTTCCCGACATCGTGTAACAATGCCGCCAGAAATATGTCCTGTGCTTCCGAATCGTTCACCTGCATCTTCTGGGCGATTGCACGGGACAGTTCCGCTACACGGCGCGAGTGCCCTGCCATCGCGCCTTCGCGCATCTCGATCAGGTTGGAGAAGACCCGGATCGAGGTGATGAAACCCTGCTTGAGTTTTTCATGGGCGATCTCGAGAAATCCCATTGCCTGACGCAACTCCTCTGTGCGCGCCTTGACTTTGTCTTCCAGATTCGCATTCAGATCCCGAAGTTCTTCGTTCTGCCGCCGCGTCAATTTCTCCAGCCTGATTTTTTCCTGCTCCAGCTGTTTCTGTTGCAAGGCAAGCTTGATGGACAGGACGATATCGCTATCTTCCCAGGGTTTGGATATATACCGGTAGATATGGCCCTTGTTGATCGCGTCGATGGTTGCGGAAATTTCGGCATGGCCTGTCAGGAGTATCCGTACCGTCTCGGGCCATCTTGCGTTGACCTGCTCCAGGAATTCGGCGCCGTTCATTCCCGGCATGCGCATGTCGGACACCACCAGATCCACGTCTTCGCGCTGCATGATCTCCAAACCCTGCGCACCGCTTTCAGCCGTAAATATGCTGTAACCGCCGGGATGAAACAAGCACTTTAACGAAGCCAGGATGTTGGCTTCATCATCCACGAACAGCAATGTCGCGGCTTCTCCCGTTCCGGCCTTTGTTTCCGGGATTGCCGGCTTTTCGCTCATTCCTGTTTCCATCGTCATCGCTCCATTCTCATTGCCGCGCAATCCGAAATTTACGACTCCATCATCAGATTTGCCACGGCATCCAGTTCGTCCGGCCGCGGCAGCGCGAGCACGATGCGCTCCCAACTGATGTGCAAACGGTCGCGCAATATTCCGGGCAAGCTGTCAATCAAGGCCTCGCCATTCAGCCCGCTTTCGAGCGATACCGCCACAAATACCATGCCGCTGATCGGCTCGAATGGTTCATGCGTTGGTATGTGCCAAAAGTTGATGGCGTGCTCGATCCCGGGCGGAAATTTCCAGCGCTTGGCCATTTCCGCGCCGATCTCGGCGTGGTCAAAACCAAGCACGGCCTGCTCGATCTCGATCAGCGCCTGTCCGGTAGCCTTTTGCTGCGCCAGTATATCCGCGAACTTTTCCGGAATGCAGATGCTCAGTACAAGCTGTCCAACGTCGTGAAACAGGCCTGACGTGAAGGACAATTGCTGCGCTCCGCCCAGACACCGCGCCAAAGCCTCGGTGTAGGAAGCCACCTTGAAGCTGCGTATCCAATAGGCGCGACGATCGAACAGATTATCGTCGCTCGCAGGAAATGCGTGAGTGAATCCCGCCGACACGACCAGCGAGCGTATCGTGTCGAACCCCAGTACCGTCACCGCGTCCTGTATCGAACCGACCTCGCGCGACAAGCCGTAAAACGAGGAATTCGCCACTCGCAGTACCCTGGCACTCAACCCCTGGTCAACCTCGATCTTGCGCGCCATGGTGGCGCTGCCCGCATTGGCATCCCTGAAGCCGGACATCACATCCCGCACCACCGACGGTATGATCGGCAGTTGATGGAGTTTTTCCAGAAGCGCTTTCTTGTCTGCATTAACGGGCATATTTTCCTTCATTCCTGATCGGCGACAACGACAAGCACCACCCCCTGCGACGAAGAATGCGCCCCCATCGGGCTGCACCAGCATTGGGACTGCCGACCATCCGCCAGTCGATAGCGCAATTTCCTTTCGGACATGCAACCATGCTCATCCAGCATGCAACTGAGCAATTCTGCTGGCATCACACTGTCGGCGGTCTCTCCCAACAGCGGCAACGTGCCCTTCTCGCCAAACAGGGCATGCGCGCTCTGGTTGGCAATGGCGATCACACCATCGTCGCCGATCCCGATCACCGCCACCGGCAGGCGCTCCAGCACTTCCTGCGATACCTGCAGCACTTCAAGATTACGCATTATTTCGCGAGTTTTGTCCTCCACGCGCAATTCAAGCTCATGGTTGATGCGCAGCAATTCTTCGTTCGCATTCTCCAGTTCGCGAGCCAGGCGCACATTTTCCATCTTCATTTCGTAGCGCTGGAAAGCCTCCTCCACGTTGGCGCGCAGCAATTCGTCTTCCCACGGCTTGGTGAGGAATTTGTATATCGCCCCGCGGTTGATGGCATCTGTCACGGTGCTGAGTTCGGTGTAGCCGCTGAGTACGACACGCACGGTATCCGGATAGAGCTCCCGCACCTTGCCGAGAAATTCCACGCCCGTCATCCCCGGCATGCGCTGGTCTGAAATGATCACGCCGACTTCGTTTTTTGCCAGCAATTCCAGACCGGCCTCACCACCGTTGGCCCGCAGAATGCGATAGCCGTCTTGGCGCAGCAAGCGCACGAGCGCGGAGGTAATATTCTCTTCATCATCCACCAGCAGCAGCGTGCGCTCCATCACGGCTCCAGGCGACATTGCAGGCGTGCGTCGTTTTTCAGCAAATAGGTCATTTCCGTGGCCATCACCGGGCGACTGAACAAGTATCCCTGTATTTCATTGCAGCCCATCTGGCGCAATTGCGCCAGTTGCGCGATCGTTTCGACGCCCTCCGCGATGATGTTCAATCCAAGACTATGGCCCAGCGCGACGATCGCAGAGACTATCGCCTCATCTTCACGATCGCTGGAAAGATTGCGCACGAACGATTGATCGATCTTCAGACTGCTGATCGGGAAGCGTTTCAGATAGCTCAGGCTGGAATAGCCGGTGCCAAAATCATCTATGGAGAACCGAATGCCCGCGTCATGCAACTTGTTCAGCGTGTCGATTGCCACGCCCACGTTGCTCATCAACAGACTCTCCGTCAGTTCGAGTTCGATTTCTCCCATGGCCGGATCCAGGCCGTTCTCATCCAGAACACCCAGGATCAGGCCCGCGAAATCCGGTTGCCTGAATTGCAGCGTGGACAGGTTGACCGCGATATGGACATTCGGCAATTCCTCTGCTTGCCACGCGCGCGCCTGCTTGCACGCAGCTCGCAGCACCCATTCCCCGACCATCAGGATCAGGCCGGTTTCTTCCAGCAGCGGAATGAATTCACCCGGGGTGACCAGTCCGCGTTCGGGACTTTCCCAACGCAACAATGCCTCCATGCCCACGATCTTTGCACTCTCCATATCCACCTTGGGCTGGTAATAGAGAACGAACTCTTCACGCTCGATGGCACGGCGCAATTCCGTTTCCAGATTGAGGCGCTGCCACGCAGTGGCGTTCATGTGTGCGGCATAAAACTGGAAATTGTTTCGGCCTTCTGCCTTTGCCTGATGTTGCGCGGCCTCCGCATTCTTCAACAATGTCGCTGTATTAAGCCCATCCAGCGGATAAATACTGATCCCCACGCTGAGCGTGATGAAAATCTCGCTGTCACCTGTCGATATGGGATTGTGCACGAACAAATCCAGCAGCTTTTGGGCAACTTCACCCGCCTCGTGGGTGGCTTTCAGACTTGTCAGCACCATGCCGAATTCGTCGCCTGCTGTCCGTGCCACGGTGTCGCCGATACGCACGTGACTGGCCAGCCTGCCCGCCACGGCCTGCAGTATCTGGTCTCCCACCGGATGACCATAAGAATCGTTCACCTGCTTGAACCGGTCGAGATCAAGCGACAGGATTGCGACCATATGGTTGTCGCGATGCGCACGGGCCAGTTCCTGATCGAGCCGGTCAAAGAACAGGATGCGGTTGGCCAGATTGGTGAGCGCATCGTAATGTGCAATGCGCTCGATCTGGATGTCCTTGTTCTCCATGGCGGCTGCCAGTTCCAGATTGACCTGCGCCAGTTGGTCATTTGCCGCCTGTATCTCCTGCAGCAACGTTTCCTTTTCGCGTGCCAGTTCCTGGCGCCAGAATGCTTCCATCACGTTCACGCGCAAGGCCTCGTTGTCCCATGGTTTGCTGAAGAATTTGTAAATAGCGCCCTCGTTGATGGCACCTTTGACGGAATCAAAGTCGGCAGAACCGCTCAATACGATGCGCATCGTCTCCGGATACATTTCCTTGACGCGTGTCAGGAACTCGACCCCGGACATCTCGGGCATGCGCTGGTCGGAGATGACAACGCCGACCTCGTGCTGGGCAAGCAACTCCAGCCCCTGCCTGCCGCTGTACGCGTGCAGGATATTGTAGCCGTCATGGCGGAGCAGACGTTCAAGGGAGGCGATGACATCTTTCTCGTCGTCGACCAGCAATAAAGTACGCGCCACCGCTACCTCCATGTTGCATTCAGATGAGGCACTCTATCACGTCACCACCCCGGCTGGCGCAGAGGCGGCTCGATGTAGAGAATTTTGCCATTTCCCGGCCATCGACCCGGCATAGCGGTAGTTGCATGGGCCGCCTGTCATCCGGTTTCGGCGATGCTATTCGTCCCGCCCCCCGGCATCGGGAAACAGCACATCGGAAAAGCCGAAGTCCTTCAAGTCGCGAACGCGCATTGGGTACAGGATACCATCCAGATGGTCGCATTCGTGCTGCACCACCCGAGCGTGGAAACCGTTCACGACGCGATCGATCAGCGCGCCATATTCGTCGCGCCCCTGGTAACGCAGGTTTGTGTAGCGCGGAACCAGGCCACGCATGCCGGGGACGCTGAGGCATCCTTCCCAGCCTTCTTCCATCGCGTCGGTCAATGGTGTGAGAACCGGATTGATCAGTACCGTTTGCGGCACGGTTTCGGCATCGGGATAGCGTGGATTCTTGTTCACTTCGAAGATGACCACGCGCAGATTCACGCCGATCTGCGGCGCAGCCAGACCGACACCATCCATGGCAATCATGGTGTCGCGCATGTCGGCCAGCAACGCATGCAATTCGGGAGTATCGAACCGGACCAGTTCCTCGGCCCTGCGCAGCAGGCGGGCATCGCCCATACGCAAGACTTCCCTAGTCGCCATCTTGTTCCACCGCGTGTTCAAGGATATTGCGCACGCGCTCCATCGCCGGGCTCATCACGACACCTATCGTTTCGAGCGGAACACGGTCGCGACTGCTACCGCGCCCGGCCGCATGATTCACCACAACCGCAATGGCTGCATAGGCAAGGCCAAGCTCCTTTGCCAGCGAAGCTTCCGGCATGCCGGTCATGCCAACCATATCCGCGCCGTCGCGTTCCAGCCGGTCGACTTCCGCCGCCGTCTCCAGCCGCGGCCCTTGTGCAACGGCGTGCACGCCGCCATCCACGCAGATGTCACCCGCCCGCTTCACCGCGGCCAGTATGCGCTGGCGCATCTGTTCGTCATAGGGGTGAGTAAAGTCAACATGTGTAACAGGCCTGTCCTTGCCGTCAAAATAAGTGAAGTCGCGCCCATGGGTATAATCGATGATCTGATCCGGAACCACCAGCGTGCCCGGCACCATATCCGCGCGGATTCCGCCGACGGAAGTGGCCGCTATGATGCGCAGCGCGCCCTGGTCGCGGAGCGCCCACAGGTTGGCGCGATAATTCACCTGATGCGGCGGAATGGTATGACCGTAGCCGTGGCGCGCGAGAAAGATGATTTCGTGCTCGTTGATGGTACCGAACGTCACCGGCCCGGATGGCTCGCCATACGGCGTGCGCATCACTTGCCGGTGAGTGATTTTCAGGTTAGTCAGTTGGGTAAGCCCGGTACCCCCGATGATTGCCAGCATATCAATGCTCCTTCACTGCATAGACGGCGGGCAGATTGCGCCACGCTCCATGAATATCCATCCCGTAGCCGAACACAAAGCGGTCCGGCAACTCCAGGCCGACGAAATCCGCGCGTATGGGCTTGTCCTTTCCGTTCCTTTTATCGGCAAACACGGCGCTGTAGAACCCGCGCGCTCCCAATTCCATCACGCGCTGCCGGATCGCATGCAGGGTTTCCCCTTCGTCCAGAACATCGTCCAGTACAAGCACGATCTTGTCGCGCACATTTTCCCGCGGCGCCACCTTCCAATGCAATTCGCCGCCGCGCTTTTCGTTCCCGTAGCGGGACACGTGCAGATAATCGAAATCCAGCGGGAAATCGAGCAAAGGCAGCAGTTGCCCGGTAAACACGACAGCCCCGCCCATCACCGACAAGACCAGCGGATGCTGATCTGACAACGCGGCATTGATCGCATGCGCCACTCGCTGCACGGCGGCCTGAACTTCGTCCGCCGAATGTATCAATTCGGCATCTTGCAGAATGCTGCGTGCTTGCTGGTTGTTCAGGATCACGACACGGTTTGCAGGTAAGCGGCAAAATCCTGGCGCAACTCCGCATGCTTGAGCCCGAACGCGACTTGCGCCTGCAAGTATCCCAGTTTTGAGCCACAGTCGTAGCGGATACCGTTAAAGCGATAGGCCAGCAGTTGTTCTTCCTTGATCAGTTCGGCGATGCCGTCGGTCAGTTGTATCTCCCCCCCCGCACCGGGCTGGATATTCTCCAGATGATGGAAGATGCGCGGCGTCAGGATATAACGCCCGACCACGGCCAGGGTTGAAGGTGCGACCTCCGGCTTCGGCTTTTCCACAATGACATGCACCCGTTCGACATTTGTTTCCAGATTCGTGCTGCTGACGATGCCGTACTGCTTGGTATGTGCACGCGGCACATCCTGTACACCGAGGATGGAGCATTGATGTTTGGCGAATACGTCCACCATCTGTTTGACGATGGGCGGATTCCCGTCTATCAGGTCGTCGGCAAGGATCACCGCGAAAGCCTCGTTTTGAACCACCGGCTTCGCGCACAGCACGGCATGCCCCAGGCCCAGGGGTTCCGCCTGGCGGATGTAGATGCAATTCACGTGTTTGGGTACCACCGATTGCACCAGGCGCAGCAACTCGGTCTTGCCCTGCGCATCCAGTGTCGCTTCCAGTTCGTAGGCCTTGTCGAAATGATCCTCGATGGCGCGCTTGTTGCGACCGGTGATGAATACCATATCGGTGATCCCTGCCGCGACCGCTTCCTCTACCGCATACTGGATTAGGGGCTTGTCCACCACCGGCAACATTTCCTTGGCGGTTGCCTTCGTTGCAGGCAGGAAGCGACTGCCCATACCAGCAACCGGGAATACGGCTTTCGTGATTTTATGTTTCATTTTTTTCGTACTCTTTCAATTGTTCCAGTAAATGCTGCTCATCCCATACGGGTATATTCAACTCCCGCGCCTTTTTCAGCTTGCTGCCTGCCTCTGCACCTGCGACCACATGATCGGTCTTCTTCGACACCGAGCCGGCGACCTTCGCTCCCAACGCTTCAAGACGGGATTTTGCCTCATCGCGACTCAGGCTGGCGAGCGTTCCGGTGAGCACGAAGGTCTTGCCCGACAATGGCAGCTTTTGAGTATCGACACCTTCGCTTTCTTGCACCGTCAGGCCGCAGCCCTTGTCGTCAAGCAAATCATCTATCACCTGAATGTTGTGCCGTTCCCTGAAAAATTCATAAATACTCTGCGCCACCACCGGGCCAACATCGGCAACTTTCAACAACTGATCCGGCTCTGCTGTACGCAATTTTTCCAACTTCCCGAAATGCCTAGCCAGTTCTTTTGCTGTCGCCTCTCCCACGTTGCGAATGCCCAATGCAAAAATAAATCGCGCCAATGTCGGATTTTTGCTTTTTTCCAGCGCTTCAACAATGTTCTGTGCGCTCTTATCCGCCATGCGTTCCAGCGCAGACAGTGCCGTCTTATCTAGGTGGTACAGGTCGGACAGAGAACGAATGACATTTTCGTCCACCAGCTTGTCCACCAGCTTGTCACCCAGGCCTTCGATGTCCATCGCGCGCCGCCCGGCAAAATGCAGGATGGCCTGCTTGCGCTGGGCGGCGCAGAACAATCCGCCGGTACAGCGCGCATCCGCTTCGCCCTCCTCGCGCACCACATGACTGCCGCATACAGGGCAAGCAGTCGGCATGATGAACGCCCTGGCATCCGCAGGCCTGCGCTCCGGCAGCACGCCCACCACTTCCGGGATCACGTCTCCTGCGCGGCGCACGATCACGGTGTCGCCGATATGCACATCCTTGCGGCGGATCTCGCCTTCGTTATGCAGCGTGGCGTTGCTGACCGTGGTGCCGCCGACAAATACCGGTTCCAGCTTGGCAACGGGAGTCAGCTTACCGGTACGCCCGACCTGCACCTCGATGTCGCGCACAACGGTGAGCTGCTCTTCCGCCGGAAATTTGTGCGCCACCGCCCAGCGCGGCTCGCGCGAAACGAAGCCGAGTTCGGCCTGCAACTTCAGGTCATTGACCTTGTACACCACACCGTCGATGTCGAACGGTAATGCATCGCGTTTCGCCTCAACGCGGCGATGAAAAGCCGACAATGCCTCCGCCCCCTTCACCACCGCGCGCTCGGCGCACACCGGCAGGCCGAAGGATTGCAGCGCATCGAGTATGCCGTTGTGCGTGGCGGGCAAATCCCAGCCTTGAACCTCACCTAGTCCGTAAGCGTAGAACGACAGCGGACGCTTCGCTGCTAGTTTGGGATCGAGCTGGCGGATGCTGCCCGCCGCGCCGTTACGAGGATTTACCAGCGTGGCCAGGCCCAGCTCGCGTTGCCTGTCATTGTAGCGATTGAAGGCCTTGCGTGACATGTAAACCTCGCCGCGCACTTCCAGCACCGCGGCTGTACAACCCTTGAGGTGTAACGGGATGCCATGGATGGTACGCACGTTCTGCGTCACATCTTCTCCCGCTTCCCCGTCGCCGCGCGTGGCCGCTTGCACCAGGATTCCGTTCTCGAAACGCAGGCTGACGGCAAGGCCGTCAAACTTGAGTTCGCAGACATATTCAATTTCATCCGAAGTCCCCAATGCATTGCGCACGCGCGTATCGAAGCTGGTTGCGCCGCTGGACTTGGTATCGGTCTCCGTCCGGATGGAAAGCATGGGCACGGTGTGGCGCACGGAGGCAAAACCCTCCAGCACCTTGCCTCCCACCCGTTGCGTGGGCGAATCCGGGGTCAGCAGATCCGGATGCTCCGCTTCAAGCGCTTGCAACTCGCGGAACAGTTTGTCGTATTCTGCGTCGGGTATGGCCGGTGCATCCAGCACATAATAGGCATGGTTGTGACGCTCTATTTCAGCTCGCAAATGCGCGATCCGTTGCCTTGCCGTCATCAGGCGAACAATCTCAGAGCCTGCGCGCTGCCCGGCGTGATGTGTCCGACGAGCATAAGGTTTTCGGTGGCTGCAACTTGCGCGCGTATCTGGGCGATCGCGCCGTCATTCAGCGCCACTCGCTGGTCATCCACCAACGTCAGGCGCAATATCCCGGCCAACTCCCGGGCCAGCGCCACCATCTCGTCAAAGCAGCGAACCGGTCTGGCTGCGCGCGGAATGTCCAGCAGCAGGGTCAGGCTATCCACGCGCGACTGATTGAGGGTGTGGGGGTGGAATGCCGTGCCATCGGATGCGCTCAGGTTGAACAGCGGGATGCCGTGTTCACTTGCCAGTTGAAAGGTACCATCGCTCTGCACACTCATCCCCAATTGCCCGGCCGCACTCGCAACTTCGGTCCCGGCCAGCTTGCGGTCGCCGCTGGTCAGCAGGTTGATGCCGATCATCTGGTCCACATCGGCACAAAAGCGATCCAGTTCCTGCGCGCGTTGCAATGCATCTTCAACTGAAGGCAACTTCACCTCGATTTGCAATTGTGCCGCGACCTCGTTCAACAGATCGCGGAATGCTGACAGCCGACTTTCGCTCACGGCACCCGATCTGTCCACCAGCTGCAGGCCGATCCGGAATGCGCGGTAGTTCTGGCCGTTTTCCGGAATCAGGCGCTCCCACAGCCCGCTGCTGATGTTCAGCCCGCAAGCATGAATGCTCTTGCCGAAATCGAACCGACGCGACCACAGCGCCTTCAACGCTGAAGGCGTGCGCACGGTTTTGAGCAGAAATATGACAACATAATCTGTTGCGTCGTTAAGCAGGCCGCAAACCTCATCTTCCGCCCCGGCCTCCGGCTTGCCTCCACCTTCCGAACCCGGCAGTTCCTGAGTGACGGGCGGCTCGTCCACGGCGGAAACCTCGGGAGTGATCTTCAGGAAAGGTTCAGCATGCGTCGTCGATCTGACGGGTTCGCCCTGGCTGCGGCGATATCTCCATTGCTGCCATTGCCCGTAGAGAAAAACACCAACAACGACCACGAGGCCGATGATCAAAAGACTCAACTGAAATTCACTCATGTTCAAATACCGGGAAGCACACCAAGTCGGAATTGCACTCGAATTATCTCAAATCCTTGCTTAGAATGGCAGTTCCTAAAGTTTTCCGCCGATTGGTCGCTAAGCACAGGATTGGGGATGCCATCATTTTGGCAGTTGACGACCGTTGCCTGGGAGAATTTACTCATATAGGCTCGCTGCGAACCTATCGATATCCGGACCAGCTGTCTGTCACCCCTAACCCCGCACGATAGACGGGGCGCAATATCTCACGATGCGTACTATGAAGGGACAACCACCATGCCATTTGAAATTATCGGCCAGAACGACAGGAGCCTGTCTAATCCCACCATCGCGATCATCGACGATGAATTCACCAGTCGCGTCATCCTCGACAAGATCGTGCGCGGTTTGCGCAAAGACATCTCCGTTCAGGCATTCGCCTCCCCGGTGGCCGCCATCGATTGGCTGAGGTTGAACCAGGCGGACCTGATTCTGGTCGATTATCTGATGGATGAAATGTCCGGGCTGGAATTGATCAAGACGATGCGGCGCCTTCCACACCTCGAGCATGTTCCCGTCGTCATGATCACCGTGTCGAATGACAATGAAATACGACACAGAGCGCTGGATTTGGGCGTCGCCGAATTCCTGTCCAAGCCATTCAATCACTATGAATGCCAGGTTCGCTGTCGCAACCTGCTCATGTTGCACCGGTACCATAAAGAAGTATTGCTCCGCTCCCAAAAGCTGGAGGAAGCCGTTGCCGATGCAACGCGGCGGATCCGGGAACGCGAACAGGAGACACTGATCCGGTTGGCCAAGGCGGGAGAATATCGGGATGCGGATACCGGCAACCACGTATTGCGCATGGCCAGGTTTTCGCGCCTGATTGCCGAAGGGATGGGCCTGGACGAGAACCGTTGCAGCCTGATCGAGATGGCCGCCCCCATGCACGATATTGGCAAGATCGGCATTCCGGACCATATCCTGCTCAAACCGGGGAAGCTGAATCGTGAGGAGTTCGCGACCATGAAGACGCACTGTTCCATCGGCTATCACATCCTCCAGAACAGCCACTCGAAGTACATCAGCCTTGGGGCCGAGATCGCGCATTGCCACCACGAAAAATATGATGGCGGCGGTTATCCGAACGGCCTGAGCGGAAAGGCCATCCCGCTTGACGCCCGCATCGTTGCGGTAGCCGATGTTTTTGATGCGCTGACTTCGGAGCGTCCTTACAAGAAGGCCTGGTCAAACCAGGATGCGCTGGCCTATCTTGACGAAAACAAGGGTGCCGA
>CAVRYQ010000066.1:0-8239 GCA_963725375.1 uncultured Pseudomonadota bacterium
GACTTCGCGGATTTTATCAAGATGCGCTTTGACTGCCACTGAACGAGTGGTCAGCAACCATTGCAAGGCTTTCACCTTGTTGTGGCAGCCTTCCTGTGTTGCCTTCACAATACGCGCTTGCAGCCGTCTTACCTGACGTTGAACATCAATCCAACTGATACCGTTCCACGTCACGCCGGAAGATGCACACGCCAGTGTTGCAGCGTCCATTTGCTTTCCCTCCGTTTAGATGGTTCTACCAACTCTCTTGTGAAGAGAGACCATAAGGAAGTCTGCCCGCTTTCGCGTGGGGTGATATTGCAACCCCTATCCGCTCCTTTACAGAACGGCGTTCGCTTTTTCCTCGTTCCTTTACCCGCAGCACCAACGGTATCCCTTGCGGTTCACCTGCCGTTCCCGGCGACACTACGGGCTTACCCTGTTCCGCATCTATTTCAGGGTGGGGCGGATCCTTTCTCTTCGCCGGCGGTACACTGTCCACGATGACCCAGCGCCAACGAGCCATTCCTGACCGCTTACCATTTTGGTTCAAGCCTATCAGCACATTTGGCTTGTCATGTTTTACGACGTTTAATGAAAGTTCACATATGTTGATCGTACCCACTCATCCCTAGCACCTCTCCACCTTAGTGCTGGCAGATTCCGCTTTCCCTCGCGGGTTGGCGTACCGATATTGATCGGCGGTTACATTGTCCCCAGAGCTTCACACCGAGCTGTTACCGGCTCCGCATGTCTGGGTAGGGAACGGTTGATGGAACAACCGGTTTCGTTAGGCCATAATTCCTCCTATGAAACAGAAATAAAAGCGACTTTGCAGGTCGCACTGGAGCGCTACATAAGGCCGAAAAGTGCGCGCCACGAAAATTGCCACATTGAAGCCATTCGTCTGCCCGGAAACGTACCATGGAATCGCCAAATTTATTGGATGCGGTCATTTGCATGCTGCCAACGTAACTCGGCCAGAGAAAATCCGCCAGCTCAAGTATGAGCAGATACCAATCAGAAAACTTTCTGTTTATATTCGCACAGGCTTTCGATGATGCACTCGCCGCATTTCGGCTTGCGCGCCTGGCATACGTAGCGCCCGTGCAGAATCAGCCAGTGGTGCGCATCGAGTTTGAACTCATCGGGCACGAATTTCAGCAGTTTCCGCTCAACTTCCGCCACGTCCTTGCCGGGGGCCAGGCCAGTGCGGTTGCTGACGCGGAAGATATGCGTATCCACCGCGATGGTGGGCTGGCCGAAGGCCGTGTTCAGGATCACGTTGGCGGTCTTGCGGCCCACGCCCGGCAGCGCTTCCAGCGCTTCGCGCGTTTGTGGTACCCGACCGTCGTGTTGCTCCAGCAGGATGCGGCACATCCGGATGATATGTCTGCTCTTGATCTGGTACAGGCCGATGCGCTGCACGTATTCGCGCAACCCGGCTTCCCCCAGGCTGAGTATCGACTGCGGCGTGTGCGCGATCGGGAACAGCTCGCGCGTGGCAAGGTTGACGCTCTTGTCAGTGGCTTGCGCGGAGAGGATCACCGCGACCAGAAGCTCGAACGGCGTGGAGTATTCGAGCTCGGTGGTGGGGTGCGGATTCGCCGCTTGCAGCCGAAGAAATATATCGCGGCGTTTGCCTGCGTTCATCCGTGTGCCGCGGGTGAGCAGCCGGCGTCTATGGGCCTGGCCATGACAGGATGATTGCTCTTGCGTTGCGCACGCAGGTTGAGCCAGTTCTTGCCCGCGATGAGGCAGCCCAGGCCGATAAAGGCGCCTGGGGGCAGGATGGCGAGCAGGAAACCCTTGTAGTTCGGCAACACATGCAGCACCCAGTCCTTGGCCCAATCGCCCAGCGCGAGGTCAATGCCGGAAAACAGCGTGCCCTTGCCCACGATCTCGCGGAACGCGCCCAGTACGCCCAGTACTGCGGTCAGTCCCAGACCCATCGCAAAGCCGTCGAAGGCGGACGGAAGCATCGGGTTCTTCGAGGCGAAGGCTTCCACCCGCGCCAGCACGATGCAATTGGTGACGATGAGTGGAATGAAAATGCCCAGCACCACGTAAAGCCCGTACATGTAGGCATTCATCAGATATTGCACCACGGTGACCAGCACCGCGATGATGAGGATGAATACCGGGATGCGAATCTCGTTCGGCACATAGTTGCGGATCGGGGCGACCGCGGCACCGCTTAACGCCATCACGACCGCAGTGGCGAGACCCAGGCTGATGCCGTTGACGACCGTGCTGCTGACGGCCAGCAACGGGCACATGCCGAGCAACTGCACCACGCCGGTGTTCTGCTTCCATACGCCGTTATGGAAGATGTCCTTGTATTCCTGAAGGCTCATTTGCTGCTCTCCTTTTTCGGTTCGCTTGCCGCGAACAACCTGTCGCGGTTATCGCCGAAATAGATTAATGCCTTGTTAACCGCCTTGACCACTGCGCGCGGAGTGATGGTCGCTCCCGCCATGTAGTCGAACTGACCGCCGTCCTTTTTCACTTTCCAGTCCGCGTCTTTATACACCTCGCGCGATTTTCCGTCGAACCCCTTGATCCATGGACTTTTTGCCGCGTCGATGTAGTCACCCAGCCCCGGCGTTTCCTTGTGTGCGACCACGCGCACGCCGGCCAGTTCCCCGTTGGCCCGCACCGCCAGTATCAGCGCGATCTTGCCGCTGTAACCGTCGGGCGCGATGGCTTCCAGTACGACCGCGGAAGGCTCTCCACGGAGGCGGGCGCGATAGGCGAGCGTGCTCCCGTCGTTGCCCAGCAACGGATCGGCGGGGACGAGCAGCGTGTCCTGGATGATATCGTTGTCGAACAAGTCATGCGGCACGATCTGCATGATGAGCTTCAGCTTCTCGCCCTCTTCGCTCTTCACGATTGCACCATGGGTCAGGGAGAACACCGACGCCAGGATGGCCGTGCCGAGCACCGCGAAGAACACGAGATTGACGGCGGTTTGCAGGGTGGAGCGGGCGATGCGTTTCATTTTCCTTCTCCCTTCTTGCCGAATACCCTGGGTTGCGTCCACGCATCGATCAGCGGAACGCCGATGTTCATCAGCAATGTGGCAAAGGCCATACCGTCCGGGAAGCCGCCGAAAACGCGGATGAGGTAAGTGAGCAGGCCCGCGCCGGTGGCGAAGATCAGTTTTCCTCTGGCTGTGGTCGGTGAAGTGACGGGGTCGGTCAGGATGAAGAACGCACCCAGCATAGCCGCGCCGGAGAACCAGTGGAACAGCGGCGCAACGTAATGCGTCGGGTCCGCCAGATGGAATATGCCCGCCGTGGCAAACAGGGATGCAAGGAAAGCAACCGGCAGGTGCCAGGAAATGATTCGGATGGCCAGCAGATAGAGGCCGCCGAGCGCGAATCCGATCGCCACCATCTCGCTGCCTTTGCCTGCCAGGTAGCCGTAGATCGGCATGCTGCGGATGTCATTCGCAGACAGGCCGAGGTGCAATTGCGTCTTCAGCGTATCCAGCGGTGTCGCCGTGGTCACCGCGTCCAGCTTCAGGCCGTCAGGCAGTACGCCGTTGAAAATGTAGTCCAGTTGTTCCGCGAACGGCAGCTCGACTCCGCCCATTCCGTGCGGCGTGATCCAGTGCGTCATGTGCACGGGGAAGGAGATGATCAGTGCGGCGTAGCCGATCATCGCCGGATTGAACGGGTTGTTGCCCAGTCCTCCGTACAGGTGCTTGGCGATGGCGATGGCGAAGGCGGTGCCGACCACCACCAGCCACCACGGAGCGAGCGCGGGAATGGACAAAGCCAGCAACCAAGCGGTGAGCAGGGCGCTGTTGTCGGTCAGGAAGGGCTTCAGCGGACGCTGGCGCAGCTTGAGCATGGCCGCTTCGGTTGTGAGCGCAGTGACGGAAGCCAGCGTGATCGACATCAGGATGGCCGGGCCGAAATACCAGACATACAGCGCGATACCGGGAATCAGAGCGAGCAGCACGCGCAACATGATCTGGCTGACGCTGCTGGGCTGGGTGATAAAAGGGGAACTCCACATGATGATTGGCTATCCTTGATTGGACTTCGGCGGTTCATCGTCCGCGCCGGGATGCGCGGCCATTTCGCGAATCTTGGCGCGGCGCGCTTCTATTTCGGCGATCTCGGCTTGTTGCTGCGGAGTCAGTGCGGTGATGTTCTTGGGCTGCGCGGTCGCAGCCTGCGCCTGGGCGCGCGCAACGGCCGCGTCGATACGCATCTGCAGGGTGTCTTCGGCATTCGCGGCCGCACTGACGAGTGCCGGTTCCGGATTCACGACAGGGGCGGGGCTTGCCGCTTTTGCCGCGAGCGCGGCTTTCTCTTTCTGGGCCAAGCGCTCGGCCTTCTCCTGCTTCTCGCGTTCGATGCGTTGCAGGCGATATTCGTGCCGTTCGCGCGCGAGATCGGCCGCCTGCGCCTCGCGTTCGCGCTGCCATATCTCGCTCTTCGCAAAACGGTAATACTGAACCAGCGGGATATGGCTGGGGCAGACGTAGGCGCAGGCGCCGCATTCGATGCAGTCGAACAGGTGATATTCCTGTGTCTTGCCGAAATCCCTGGCCTTGGCATGCCAGTACAGGTCCTGCGGCTGCAGTTCGGCCGGGCACACATCGGCGCAGCGAGTGCAGCGTATGCAGGGCAACGCGGGCGGCAGCGGCGGAAACAGGCTGGGCGATGCCTCGATGATGCAGTTGGTGGACTTGGTCACGCCCACCGAACCGGATGGCAAGTCCACGCCCATCATCGGCCCTCCCATGATGTGGCGGTCGGTATCGGGCCTGCTGCCGGCCAGTGCGACCAGCTCATCCACCGGCGTGCCCAGCAGCACTTCATAATTCTGCGCATGCTCGACGTTGCCTGTGACGGTCACGATACGCGACAGCAATGGCTCGCCGTATGTGATCGCGCGCCAGACGCAATAGGCGGTTGCGACATTGAAGCACTGCACGCCCATTTCGGTGGAGCGCACCCCGGCGGCGACCTCGATGCCGGTGAGCACGCGGATAAGCTGCTTTGCACCACCGCCAGGATAGAGCGTGGGCACGGCAATCACTTCCATGTGTCCGTGCTTGTCGTCAAGTACGGCCTGCTGCATCGCGGCGATGGCTTCAGGCTTGTTGTCCTCGATGCCGATCAGCACTTCTTCCGCATACAACAGTTCGCGCAATATTTCTGCGCCGCGCAGGATGTCGCTGGCGCGTTCCCGCATTAGCATGTCGTCGCAGGTGATGTAAGGCTCGCATTCGGCACCGTTAAGCACCAGCGTCGTGATCTTGTGCTTGTGCGAATACGATTTCATGTCGCTGGGAAACACGGCGCCACCCAGGCCGACCACGCCGGCCTGGCGCAGCAAGTGGCGCAGTTCGGTGTGTTCGGTCTGCCTGTAGTCCACGCCGTCGTGCGCGATCCATTCATCCCTGCCGTCAGGTATCAGCGTGATGCACAGATCGGGCAGGCCGGAATGGTGGGCGATCAGTTGCATGTCGATGGCGCTGACCGTGCCGGAAGTGGACGCATGCACCGCGCTGGAAAGGCGCCCCTCCGGCCTGCCGATGACCTGGCCCTTGAGCACGCGCTCGCCGATCTGAACCGTCGGTACCGCGCGATTGCCCACGTGCTGATGCAGGGGGATGACCAGCCTGGCAGGGAGCGGTGCCGACGCGATCGGGGTGCGCGTCGATTCGGCCTTATGCGTGTCCGGATGGACACCGCCGTGGAATTTGAACAACGGTCTCATCTTGCGGCAACCTGTACGATGGGTATGGTGGGGTAATCCCATTTCCAGTTGGTGATGTCCGCGCCGATGGGCTGCATGCTGATGCAATCCACCGGGCAGGGCGCGATGCACAACTCGCAGCCGGTGCATTCGGCGGCGATTATGGTGTGCATCTGCTTGGCCGCACCGACGATGGCATCGACCGGGCAGGCCTGCAGGCACAACGTGCAACCGATGCAGACCTGCTCGTCGATGAAGGCGACAGCCTTGGCCTTGGGTACCGCACCTTCGCCGAACGGCACATATTCAACGCCGAGCAGATCGGCCAGTTTGCGTATGCCTTCTTCACCGCCGGGGGGGCATTTGTTGATGTTGGCTTCGCCCTTGGCGATGGCTTCGGCATAGGGCTTGCATCCGGGATAGCCGCACTGCCCGCACTGCGTCTGGGGCAGCACGGCGTCGATCTTCTCCACTAGCGGATTGCCCTCGACCTTGAACTTGATCGCGGAAAAGCCCAACACCGCGCCAAGCAGCAGGGAGATGCCGACCATGACCCATAGTGCAGCGATCATTTCACCAGGCCCGAAAACCCCATGAATGAAAGGCTCATCAACCCGGCTGTGACCATCGCGATGGCCGATCCCTTGAAGATTCCCGGCACATCGGCGCCCTCCAGCCGTTCGCGGATACCAGCAAAGAGGACCATCACGAGTGTGAAGCCCACTGCACCGCCGAAGCCGAACAGCAGCGACTGCATGAAATCATGTTTGGCCTGCACGTTGAGCAGGGGGATGCCCAGCACCGCACAGTTGGTGGTGATCAGCGGCAGGTAGATGCCGAGGACCTGGTAGAGCTCGGGGCTGGTTTTCTTCACCGCCATTTCGGTGAATTGCACGATACCGGCGATGACCACGATGAACGACAGCGTGGTGAGGTAGGCGAGATCGGGCCCGAGCAGGTAATGCTCGATCAGGTAACTGGCGCCGGAACCCAGCGTCAGCACGAAGGTCGTGGCGGCGCCCATGCCGATGGCGGCCTCGAGTTTCTTGGATACGCCCATGAACGGGCACAGTCCGAGTATCTTCACCATCACGATGTTGTTTACCAGCACCGTGCTGACGAGGATGAGTAAGTATTGAGTCATTCGACCAGCACTCCTAAGAAGACCGCAATTATCCGCCGAATCAGCAGCTGCTTCAACCGCTGTCAGGCTATATCGATATAACTTCCGTGCAGCGATGTCGCTCTACAGCATTACCTTGGTGCCCAGCTCAACCACCTGGTTGGGCGGGAGATTGAAGAAGCTTGTCGCGCCTTCGGACTGGCGAGTCATCCATGAGAACAGGGCGCAACGCCAGGCGGACATGCCGCCCGGGCCATCCGCGATGTTGGAGCGCGCAACGAAGAAGGTGGTGGACATTGGTTCAAGTTCCACGCCGTGCGCTCCCAGAGCCTGCAATGCCAGCGGGATGTCCACTTCCTGGCGGAAACCGAAACGCAGCGCGACGTCGTACATGCCGGGTGCAAGCTGTGTGACTTCCATGCGCCGGGCCAATTCGATGTACGGCACATCCTCGGTCATCACATGCAGGAACAGCGTCTGTTCATGCAGCACCTTGAAGTGCTTGAGATTGTGGAATAGGGCGCTGGGGACCATGGTCGGGTCTGCCGTCAGATAAACTGCTGTGCCCGGCACGCGCGGCACTTCGGGCTGCGTTCCGGTGATGAACAGGGACATGGGGATGTCGATCTTGCGGCGCTGCTCGGAGATCAGCGTGCTGCCGCGTTTCCAGGTCGAAAGCAGCAGGAACAGGAGCAGGCCGAACGCCAGGGGCATCCAGCCGCCGTGAAAGAGCTTGGTCAGATTGGAAGTGAAAAACATCAGTTCCAGCAGTGCGAATATCAGCAACGCGGGCACCAGCAGCACGCGCCCCCGTCCCGGCAGCATCAGCGTGACAAAGACGGTCAGCAGCGTGGTGATGATCATGGTGCCCGACACCGCGATGCCGTATGCCGCGGCCAGCGCGTTAGAAGAGCCGAACTGGAATACGAGGACGATGACGCCGACCATCATCATCCAGTTCACGGCAGGAATGTAGATTTGCCCGCGCTGCGAATCCGACGTGTGCTGGATGAACAGTCGCGGCAGATAGCCCATGCGCATGGCTTGCAGCGTCATTGAATAGGCGCCGGAAATGGTGGCCTGCGAGGCGATCACCGTTGCGGCAGTGGCCAGTGCGACCAGCGGCAGCATGAACCAATCCGGTGCCAGCAGGTAGAACGGATTCTGGATCGCATCGCTCGATCGGAGCACCAGCGCGCCCTGTCCGAAATAATTGATCAGCAGGGCGGGGCAGACCAGGCCGTACCAGGCCAGTTGTATCGGCTTTGCGCCGAAATGCCCCATATCCGCATACAGGGCCTCTCCTCCGGTAAGCGCCAGAAACACCGCCGACAGCAGCATGAACATGCCGGCCGGATGCTCCAGCGCAAAATCGATCGCGTATGCCGGGTTGAGCGCGTGCAGGACGGCGGGGTT
>CAVRYQ010000067.1:0-3977 GCA_963725375.1 uncultured Pseudomonadota bacterium
CACTTTGAATCTTGAAAGTTTTATTATACTATGACGTTGATCACACAAAAGTCCAGCCCAACGGAGAAACCAGCAAATGGCTCAGAATACTGCAGAAATTTCGAATCACTCAACCTCGGCAACTCAGTCACCTGCTGCAGGCGCAAGCGCCCCGGCCAAGAAAGCCGTGCCCAGCGATATTGAGATCGCCCAAGCAGCGGTTCCAATCCCGATTGGCGAAATCGCCACGGCAGCCGGAATCCTCAGTAACGAGTTGGAGCCATACGGGCATACCAAGGCGAAGGTGAAGTTGTCGATTCTCGATCGACTGCGCAACGAGCCTGCTGGAAAGTACGTGGTGGTAACGGCGGTCACGCCGACTCCACTCGGCGAAGGCAAGACGACGACGACAGTCGGGCTAAGCCAGGCATTGGGAGCGCATCTTCATAAGAAGGTGTTTACCTGCATCCGGCAGCCAAGCATGGGTCCCACCTTCGGTATCAAGGGCGGCGCGGCCGGCGGCGGATACAGCCAGATTATTCCGATGGAGGAGTTTAACCTGCATCTGACAGGCGACCTTCATGCCATCACCGCAGCCAACAATCTTCTGGCCGCGGCCATCGACACGCGCATGATGCACGAGTCGGAGGCAACCGACGAACAACTCTTCGAACGCCTCTGTCCGCCGGCCAAGGACGGCTCGCGCCATTTCAGCCGGGTCATGTTTCGCCGCCTGCGCAAACTGGGGATCAGCAAGAAAGATCCCAACGAGTTGACTCCCGAGGAGCGTTCAAAGTGGGCGCGTCTGGATATCGATCCGGCAACCATTACCTGGCGGCGCGTGATCGACACCAACGACCGGATGCTGCGTGGGATCACGGTTGGACAGGGACCGGAGGAGAAGGGACACACGCGCCAGACTGGCTTCGATATCACAGTGGCCAGCGAGATCATGGCGGTTCTGGCGCTTACCACCAGTTTGAACGACATGCGCGAGCGTCTGGGGCGCATGGTGATTGGGTCGAACCGCAAGGGTGAGCCGATCACTGCCGACGACCTGGGCGTAGGCGGGGCGCTCACGGTGATCATGAAGGACGCGATCATGCCCAACCTGATGCAGACGCTGGAGGGAACTCCTGCGTTTGTCCATGCCGGCCCCTTTGCCAACATCGCACACGGCAACTCGTCGATCGTGGCCGACATGATTGCCTTGAGACTGGTCGGAAAAGATGGTTACGTAATTACGGAAGCCGGCTTCGGCGCCGACATGGGCTTCGAGAAGTTTTGCAATATCAAGTGCCGCGAGAGCCAGCTGATTCCCAACTGCGCGGTGATTGTGGCGACGATTCGCGCGCTGAAGATGCACGGCGGCGGCCCCAAGGTGGTGGCCGGACAGAAACTCGCCCACATCTACACGGAAGAAAACCTTGAATTGCTGCAGAAGGGCTGTGTCAATTTGACGCAGCACATCGAAAATGCGCGCAAGTTTGGGCTGCCGGTGGTTGTAGCGGTGAACTGCTTCAGTACCGATACGGCCGCGGAAGTCGAGTTGGTGCGTAAGGCTGCGATTGCAGCCGGCGCCGAAGATGCCGTGGTGGCCAACAACTGGGCCGAGGGCGGCGCCGGTGCTGTGGCGCTGGGCGAAGCGGTGATCAAGGCTTGCGCGAAGCCCAGCGAGTTCCACTTCCTGTATCCGCGCGAAGCTTCGCTCAAGGAAAAGATCGAGTGCATCGTGCGCGAGATATACCGCGGCGCCGGAGTCGAATACTCGCCGGAGGCGGAAAAGCAGATCGAGTTGTACACTCGCCAAGGCTTCGACAAGCTTCCGGTGTGCATGGCCAAGACGCATTTGAGCTTCAGCCATGACCCGGCTCTCAAGGGGGCGCCGACCGGATTTGTGGTTCCCGTGCGTGAGGTTCGCGCCAGCGTGGGTGCAGGGTTCGTCTACCCGCTTCTAGGCAAAATGAGCACCATGCCCGGACTTTCCAGCCGGCCCGGTTATTACGAAATCGATATCAATCCCGAAACCGGTCAAATACTCGGCCTGTCGTAACTGCCAGGTCATGGAACGCAACGGAACACTGCGGCCATCTTTGGCGATCCAGAGATGGCCGCAGTCATTTGCGGGAGGTTGTTGTTTAATGTTTGCTTGACGTTGAGACCAGTTTCGCTGCCGGACATGCACTTCGGGGATATTTGGGCAAATGCGAAAACTGGCACGGCCACAACTATAAAGCTTAGCTCACGATCACTGGTGAATGTTGAATGAAATTGGATTGCTGTGCGATTTCAAGGATGTAAAGGCTCTGATGAAGGAAGTGACCGGCCGGCTCGATCATCAATTCCTCAATGACCTTGAGCCATTTCGAGAAGCCAATCCTTCAGCGGAAAATATTGCCCGCTATCTTTACCGGGAAATCGGCTCTCTGGTTTCGCAATCGAGTGAGTGCCGCGCTAAGGTGAGCCGCGTCAAGGTTTGGGAGACGGAGCGAAATGCGGTTACCTATTTTGAATAACCTACTGAGCATTTCTCCATAGACCCAGATTTCCGTTTTGAACAGCACTTACGAGTCTTTGGATGTTTGTCCGCATCAATACCCATATGGGTTTGAATGCGATGAGAACACTGCGAAGGGCGGCGCCCAATGGGCGAGAAACAAAACCGGCCGTTTTATAGCGGTTCTCCAATTGGTGTAGAGCGGAACCGATGCGGTCAAGTGGCGTTTTCCCTTAAGAAAACGCCACATTGCTCGATCCAAAGACTCCACAGGAATTGGAGAACCGCCGTAGCTATCGTTCAGCACCTCATTGAAGGTTGATTTTCAGGGATGAGGAAGTTTCAGATCAGACCGGCACAGAGCGATGACGCGAGCTCTATAGCAACCATACATTTCGATTCGCGTCACCAGGCAATGCCATGGTTACCAGCGCTCCATTCACTGAAGGACACAACTGCGTACTTTGCCGGCCATGTGCTACCCCACGAGGAAGTATGGGTCGCCGAAATAGATGGCGCGGTGGCGGGGTTCATCGCATTGGATGGGGTTCGCCTGGACCACCTATATGTCGCCCCTGCACGTCAAGGCCAGGGGATCGGCGATAAACTTCTGGCTACAGCGAAAAAGCAGCGTCCTGGCGGCCTAACCCTTTGGACATTTCAGCGCAACGATCGGGCGCATCGATTCTATGAATCCCGCGGGTTCGTATCATCAAAGCTCACTGATGGCTCGCGGAACGAAGAGCGCGAGCCCGACGTACTTTACGTCTGGCTACCAACACTGTGACAAGTACCGTTGAGCCAGTTCCTCAGCTATGCAGGCTTGCAGAAACGACACCCACTGTCTGGCTGCGAAGTTGCGGCCGGGCAACGTGCGCAGCGCCGAAGACTGGGATGAATTGCTATTGCCGGAGATCGAGCGGCAGCAGAGCCTGGGCAAAGAAGTAGTCTTTCGTGCCGGCGCTGCCTTTGCCAAGCCGCAGAATCTACAAGGCGCTGCCGGTACCGACCGGATAGAGGGCGACGGCGGACAAGCCAACAGGTTAAAGGAAGACAAGGGAGGGAAAGGTGTATGAGAAATCGCTTGATCATGGAGCCCCTTCCGTTTCTCCCGTATCCGGGGGCGGCATCGGATGTATAATCGCTGGCAACCAGGAAGACAAAATGGAAATCCCGGTTAAGACGAGGCAGGGTTATCAGTGAATACTGAAGCTGAAATATTGAGGCTATCCTCGTGACGCGAAAGCTAGACATCGTGGGCGCTGGAAAAGTTGGAAGAACTCTTGCGCGGCTATGGGCTCAGGCGGGAGTCTTTAAAATCGGCTGTGTGGTGAATAGGTCCATCGAGAGCAGTCAAGCTGCCGTGAATTTTATCGGAGAAGGCACACCCGGAGAACAGATATCCGAGATCGGTACCCTGGATGTTCTAATGATCTCAACGCCGGACAGAAGTATTGAGGAATGCGCACAATCGATCGCTCAAGGAAGAAAGGCGTTACCT
>CAVRYQ010000068.1:0-7834 GCA_963725375.1 uncultured Pseudomonadota bacterium
GTCATATTTGCCAAGTTTTTTCCTCCAAGTGGATAGACCTAACCAAGCGATTATAGCGGTTGCAACTGCTGCACCAGCGACCAAAATGTCGCGAATATCTGAAAACAAGTCATAGCACTCCATATTTTTGCCTTTCTATTTTTTCATCCTACCTTCCATGCTAATAATGCAACATCCCATTGAATTGAAGAATCCCTTGACAATCCTGATAGTGATGGCTTAATGAGACACCACAATCTTCACAAACTCCTCGAAACCACCCGCACTAAAACGGCACGAATAAAGTCCTGAGGGTAAGTCATTCGTATTAAACAAAGCCTCATGCGGCCCACTGCTCTCCATCGCGTTAACAATCGGACTGGCTGCGATCCTGCCAAGCACATCGTAGATTGTAATGCTGACCGATGACTCATCATAGAGTGAATAGTGCAAGGTAGCGAAGGAAGATACGGGATTTGGATAAGTGGATATCATCATTAACATTTCCTGGCACGCATTGATGAAGGCCGGCCACATGTCGAGACTGATCGCCTCTATCCCGGCGCAGCGCGCCAACCCAAAGGCGTCGAAATAGGCAGCCAGACTTTCTTCACGGCGCCCCTCGCCAACGTATTCCACCGTCGCCTGATCCAGATCGCAGACCAGCGTCATGTATTGATGCCCCTTGGCGATGGCTTTCTCATCTACGCCGATCTGCTTGGGCAAGGCATCGCCTTTGGCAGCACGACCGCGCAACACCGCACGTTCCATCAGGTGCCACGCCTGATCCCAGCTGATGCGCAACAATCCTGCAGCACGTTCAATATTGGCTGCCAACAGGACATTCACCGCCAGCGCCTCGAACAGGTGCGTAAACCGGCTTCCCTCGTCCGCCCATGGCAGGCGCGCCTGCCGAACGCCATGCTCAGTGCAAGACACGCGCGGTGGACTGGCATGCAGGTAGGTCATGAACTGACAACTGTCCAGATGTCGCCAAACCCGTTCAGCAGAATGGTCGTACACGGGATGTTCCTGCCCACATTCCGGGCAGGCAAAGCGCACGCCCTTCGCATGCCCAACATACACATCAACTCGGCCTTGCGTCATGTCCAGATCAACACGCTCTACCGTCCACGGCTCGTTTATCCCCAGCAAGTGCCGGTACAACTCTTTGCTTTCCATCGCTCGTCCCTTAACCAAGTTAGAGACGATAGATTATCTTTTACCCACGCAATTGTCAGATGAACCATAAATATAGGGCTTAATTCGCCGGGCGGCTTCCTGTATCATGCGCACCCGGACAACACGGAAATAGTGCAGATGAAAGTTACCTTTCTGGATTTCGAGCAACCGGTCTCCGAGTTGGAGAACAAGATCGAGCAGTTGCGATATGTGCAGGATGACTCGGCGCTCGACATTTCCGACGAGATCGGCAGGTTGCAGAAGAAGAGCCAGTCGCTTACCAAGGATATCTACGCCAAGCTCACGCCGTGGCAGATATCCCAGGTATCGCGCCACCCGCAGCGCCCGTATACGCTGGATTACATCCAGCATCTGTTCACCGATTTCGAGGAGTTGCACGGTGATCGCAACTATGCGGATGACCCGGCCATCGTCGGCGGTCTGGCCCGTTTCAACGGCCAGAGCGTGATGGTCATCGGCCACCAGAAAGGTCGCGACACCAAGGAGGCAATATCGCAACTTCGGCATGCCGCGCCCGGAGGGCTATCGCAAGGCGATGCGGCTGATGCGCCTGGCGGAAAAATTCGGCATCCCGATCATGACCTTCATCGACACTCCCGGCGCCTATCCGGGCGTGGGTGCCGAAGAACGCGGCCAGTCCGAGGCGATCGGCACGCAACCTGTACGTGATGAGCGGAGCTGCGCGTGCCCATCATCTGCACCGTGATCGGCGAGGGCGGCTCCGGCGGCGCCCTGGCGATCGCGTCGGCGACGCGATGCTGATGCTGCAATACAGCGACTTACTCGGTGATCTCGCCCGAGGGCTGCGCCTCCATCCTGTGGAAGAGCGCGGAAAAGGCGCCCGATGCCGCGGAGACGCTGGGCATCACGGCGACGCGCCTGAAGACGCTTGGACTGCTCGACAAGATCATCAGCGAGCCGCTGGGCGGCGCGCACCGGGACTATGCGGCGATGATGCAGAACGCTGAAGAAGGCATTGCAGGACGCGCTCAAGCACGTGCAATCTCAAACCGCCGGATGAAATGATGCGGGACGCGATTCGACCGCCTGATGAGCTATGGAAAGTTCAAGGAAGTCGCAAATCCAACCGACACCGTTGACGGAATGCGTTCTTGGGTATGAGCGTGGCTTCCGGTCATTTCCTGTTCGGCGAGGGCATCAGTCGTAAATTCTCTGTTGGCTTGAGCGGCGGCATGGATTCCGTCGTGCTGGTGCACGTGCTGCACGCGATTGCACCGGAATTCGGGTGGAAACTCTCCGCTTTGCATGTCCATCACGGGATCAGCCCCAATGCCGACAGTTGGGCCGATTTCTGCGCCGGGTTCTGCCTCCGGCTCGACATTCCCCTGTGCATCGAACGCGTCGATGTTTCGCCGTTGCGGGCAGATCACGGTATCGAAGCCGCCGCGCGCAAGCTGCGACATGCCGCTTTTGCCGGGCAGAAGTGCGATGTCGTCGCACTGGCACACCATGCCGATGACCAGGCGGAAACTCTGTTGTTGCAGTTGTTGCGCGGGGCGGGGATCAGGGGCGTTGCGGCGATGCCGGTCCTGAGCCGGGTCGATGCGACGCCGCTTAAGCCGACTCGCGCGCCCGCAACCTTGCGTCCTCTGCTCGATATTCCGCGCGCGGCATTGATCGCCCATGCACGGCAACACGGGTTGCACTGGATCGAGGACGAGAGCAATACCGACGACTACTATCCGCGCAATTTCCTGCGGAATCGCGTGCTGCCTTTGCTGGAGGAGCGATTTCCGGCTTACCGCGAAACACTGGTGCGCAGTGCCGGGCATTTTGCCGAAACATGCGGCCTGCTTGATGAGCTGGCGCGGGAGGACGCGCAGGGGCAGCCCCTTGATGTGGCGCTCGACATACCGAACCTGAAAATACTTTCCCATCCCCGCGCAAAAAACCTGCTGCGTCATTTTCTTCACGTGCAGGGTGCTGCGATGCCGCATGCCGCACAACTCGATGACATGCTGCGCCAGTTGTGCCGCGCGCGCGAAGATGCCGCGATCTGCATGGAATTTGGCTGCTGGCAGTTGCGCCGCTATCAGGGCAAGGCCTATGTGACGGCCTTTCAGGTGAATTTCGATCCGGAAATGGTGGTCCCGTGGCATGGCGAAACCGGGTTGCGGTGGCCTGCGTCGGGCAAGGTCGTCTCCTTCAGCCGCGTTCAGGGATTCGGCATCAGTCTTGCAAAACTGGAGAGCGCGCCGGCGTCGCTGCGGCTGCGCAAGGGGCGCGAATCGCTGCGTCCGCGTGCGGATGCCGCAAGGCGCAGCCTGAAAAACCTGTTTCAGGAGCATCATGTCCCGCCCTGGGAGCGCGAACGTTTGCCGCTGCTGTTTTGCGGCGAGGAGCTGGTGTGCGTGACAGGGATCGCCATCCATGCCGATTTCCAGGCGGGGCCGGAAGAGGCGGGGATATTGGTGGCTTGCGAATGACAGGTATGAACGAACCGCTTTCAGCACCTTCCACCACGCCTGTTTTACTGAATATCAAAATCTGCTTTCCTCCTGTGAGGCAGAGGCCGCCCTGCGACAGGGTAGCCAAATCCTGCTAGAATCGCGGCCTCAGAATTTTCTGAAGCACATTCATTTTGGAGAGAAGCATGGCCGTTGAACGTACCCTTTCTATCATTAAACCCGATGCCGTGGCGAAGAATGTCATCGGCCAGATATATTCCCGCTTTGAAAGCGCAGGCTTGAAAATCATCGCCGCACGCATGACCCAGTTGTCACGCGCCGAAGCGGAAGGTTTCTATGCCGTGCACCGCGCCCGCCCGTTCTTCAATGATCTGGTGAATTTCATGATTTCCGGCCCGGTGATGATCCAGGTGCTGGAAGGCGAAGGCGCAATCCTGAAGAATCGCGACCTGATGGGCGCAACCGACCCGAAAAAGGCGGAAAAAGGCACGATTCGAGCGGATTTCGCCGACAGCATCGACGCCAATGCGGTACACGGCTCCGACGCGGAGGAAACGGCTGCGGTCGAGATCGCCTATTTCTTCCCGGCGCTGAACGTTTATTCGCGCTGAGTTGTTATTGATGAAGCAGAACCTCCTCGATTTTGAGCCGGCAGCGATGACCGTCTGGTTTGCGGAACAGGGCGAAAAGCCTTTTCGCGCCAAGCAGGTGTTGCGCTGGATATACAAGAACGGGGAGTCCGATTTCGATGCCATGAGCGATCTGGCTATTTCGCTGCGCGAAAAGCTGAAACAGATCGCCTGCATCCAGACTCCCGCAGTGATGAGGGAAGAAACCGCGACTGACGGTACGCGCAAATGGTTGCTGGACGTGGGCACGGGTAACGCGGTTGAAACCGTGTACATCCCGGAAGAAGACCGCGGCACGCTGTGCGTCTCGACCCAGGCCGGATGCGCGCTTGATTGCTCATTCTGTTCCACCGGCAAACAGGGCTTCAACCGCAATCTCTCGACCGCCGAAATCATCGGCCAGGTGTGGTGGGCAAACCACGAACTGGGCCGCCGCGCTGACGGCAACTGGCCCATCACCAATGTGGTGATGATGGGCATGGGCGAGCCGCTGCTGAATTTCGACAACACGGTAAGTGCATTGCGTCTGATGCTGGACGATAACGCTTACGGACTGTCGCGCCGCCGAGTGACGGTTTCCACTTCGGGCATGGTGCCCGCAATGGACAGGTTGCGCGACGAATGCCCGGTGGCGCTTGCGATTTCGCTGCATGCGCCGAACGATGCCTTGCGCAACATGCTGGTCCCGATCAACCAGAAATATCCGCTGCGCGAATTGATGGCTGCATGCCTGCGCTATCTGGAAAAGGCACCGCGCGATTTCGTGACGTTTGAATACGTGATGCTGGCGGGGGTGAACGACGGCGTGCAACATGCCCGCGCACTCATCGAGCTGGTGCGCAACGTGCCGTGCAAATTCAACCTGATCCCGTTCAATCCTTTTCCTCAGGCGCCGTACCAGCGTTCCGACATGCAGGCCGTACTGCGTTTTCGCGATGTGCTGATGCAGGCAAATATCGTTACCACGGTACGCAAGGTGCGCGGCGACGACATCGCCGCCGCCTGCGGGCAATTGGCAGGGCAGGTGCAGGACAAGACGAAGCGAACACATCGACTGACGGAGGCGAGCCAATGAAACCATTCAACCCCTTTCTCTTGGTATTGTTGCTGTTGACAGCCTGTGCATCGCAGGGCGGAGGTTCCACGGGCACGCCCCAGGGCGATACGACGCGTGCGCAGAAGATCGCCAGGGTGCACACCGAACTGGCAGGCATGTATTACGACCGGACCCAGTATGGCGTGGCCTTGCAGGAGGTGGCGGTGGCGCTCAAGGCGGATTCCGGTTTTTCGCAGGCCTATAATGTACGCGCACTGGTACGCATGGCGCTGCATGAAGACGACAAGGCGGATGAAGATTTCCAGCACAGCCTGAGACTGGATAACACGAGTTCCGAAACACACAATAACTACGGCTGGTTTCTTTGCCAGGGCGGGCGCATGAAGGAAGCGTTCAAGCAATTCCAGGATGCCTTGAACAATCCGCTATATGCCACGCCCGAGACGGCTTACACCAACCTGGGATTGTGTTCCAGGAAAGCGGGACTCATGAAGGAGGCGGAGAGCAATCTGCAGCGTGCGCTGGTTTTGCGCCCAGATATGCCGAACGCACTCTACGGTTTGGCGGACCTGAATTACGCCAATGGCGACTTTGTCGCAGCAAAATCCTACCTGAACCGTTTCGTGCAGGTCACTCCTGAACTGAACGCAGAGCAGCTTTGGCTGGCGGTGCGCATCGAACGCAAGGCGCGTGATCGCGATTCCGAAGCCAGCTATGCACTGCAACTGCGCAAGAATTTCCCCGATTCGCGCGAGGTGCAACTGTTGTTGCAAGGGCAATGATGGATACGTCGGGCGCCGCCGATAACGCGAAGAAAGAACCTGCGATTCCACAGCAGCCGACGCTTGACGTCGGTGCGGCGTTGCGCGAAGCGCGCGAGCGTCTGGGCATGAGCGTGCACGATGTCGCGGAACGCATCAAATTTGCCCCGAAGCAGGTTGAAACGCTGGAAGCGAATGATTTCGCGCATTTGCCGGAACCCGCATTTTTGCGGGGCTTCGTGCGGAGCTATGCGCGCGCGCTGCATCTGGATGAAATGGCGCTGATCGCCGCATTGCCGACAGAAATCTCCAGCCATGTTGCCGCAAAGGCTCACGCGGTCAATGTCGCGTTTCCGAACACGCAAGCGTTGCGTCGCAGCAATGTGCTGCTGATTGCCGGCGCACTGGGTATTGCGCTGGTATTGGGATTGTTTGTGCTGTTTCACGATGAAAAGCGGATTGCGAAAACTACTCAGGTTGTCGTCGAACCCGTGATTTTGCCGAAGGCTGAAGTTGCCGTTTCCGGAGTTGCGGAGACCGCGTTGCCGACAAAGAGTGCTGAAGTTGTCCAGGTGTCAGAGCCTGACAATGCGGTCGGCAATAAAGTGCCTAAAACAACCGAAAACAAAGCGGCCGAAAAGTCCGGTGCCGGACTGCCTGCGGCAAAGCCGCCACTACGGCTTGAAGCGGCATCCTCACCGGCAGCGGCGGTCAGACAGCCCAAATTGTCCGGAACCGGACAAGCAACCGAGCAAGCACTTTCGCGGGTGGAACCGGCCCCGGCACCCGCGGCGGACAACCCGCCTGTGCCGCTGGAAGTCCTCAAGCGGCGGCCTTTGCACCTAGTATTCCTCGACAATTCGTGGGTGGAGGTGAAGGATGCCCAGGGGGTGATTCTCCTGTCGAAGAACAATCCGCGCGGCACCGAGAAATGGGTTGGTGGCCCCCGGCACGAACCATACGACATAACGATCGCACATCCGTCCAATGTCAAATTGTTTTTCAGGGGCAAAGAGATCGACCTTTCGGCATATGCCGGGATGGATGTTGCGCACCTGAAGGTGGAATAATGATGAATCATTCTCCTGTCCCGCGTCGTCCGACGCAGCGCGTGCTTGTTGGCGATATTGCAATTGGCGGCGGTGCCCATGTCGTCGTGCAATCCATGACCAACACCGACACTGTCGATGCCGAAGGCACGGCGCGCCAGGTATTCGAACTGGCCCAGGCAGGCTCCGAATTGGTCCGGATCACGGTGAATACTTCGGAAGCGGCCATGCAAGTCCCGCGCATCCGCGAAATGCTGGATGCAATGGGTTGCGACGTGCCGCTAATCGGCGATTTTCACTATAACGGACACCGTTTGCTGACCGAATTCCCGGAGTGCGCCCAGGCACTGGCGAAATACCGTATCAATCCAGGTAACGTGGGCAAGAACCGCAAGGGCGAGGACCAGTTCGCCATGATGATCGGGGTGGCCAGACAGTATGGAAAGCCGGTTCGCATCGGCGTTAACTGGGGCAGCCTGGATCAGGACCTGGTGGTGCGCATGATGGATGAGAACGCCGGATTGACGCAGCCCAGGGAAGTCGCCGAAGTCACGCGCGAGGCATTGATTGTTTCTGCGCTGGACTCCGCCCGGCGCGCCGAAGAGCTCGGCCTCGCGCATGACCGTATCGTGCTTTCCTGCAAGGTGAGCGGCGTGCAGGATCTGATCGCCGTTTACCGCGAACTGGCAAACCGTTGCGACTACCCCTTGCATCTGGGCCTGACCGA
>CAVRYQ010000069.1:0-29453 GCA_963725375.1 uncultured Pseudomonadota bacterium
TTAATAAATAAGTCTTGTTCCGCGGACCCTTTTTATGAAGGGAGGGAAACGTCATGACGACATATTCGGTAGCGGCAGGCGGGGCGGTGGCAACCGACGCAACGACGGTTGCCGGGGCGGTGTCCGGCGGGGCCGAAACAACCGTTTCAGGGACGGCCGGCAGCACGGCGGCCCAAGAACGAAGGCGCCCTCGGTTGACACGGTAACCTTGCAGGGCAAGGTCCGGTACGCCTTGAAGGTTAGCCCCAAGCCAGGGAACGGCGCGACCGGCGGCAGGATCGGTTCGGTGGTGTTTGTCTACAACAGTAAAGGCCAACTGCACATCAAGTTCATGGACAGCAAAAACGCCTTGATATACCAGACGCCGCCGCAGACGATGGCGAGCACGACGGATCTGATGATGAGTCCCAACTCTTCGGTAGCGCAAGCGTATAAAGCTTAACCTTAGGCCAACCTGGAAGAGTCATGTTTTTTAAAAAAAAGCCGTTCCCCGGTCATCCCCGGTGAGCGGCTTTTTTTGTGGCCGGCCTGTGGCTATTCCTCGTCGCTCGTCTGGCGGCGCACCCCCATCAGGTATGCCACCACGAAATCCTCCAGGGCCCCATCCAGCACCGCGTCCGGGTTGCCCGATTTCCACCCCGGTCCGCGAATCCTTGACCATCTTGTAGGGGTGCAGCACATAGGAGCGGAATTGGCTGCCCCAGCCGAGCTCCTTTTTTTCAGCGGCGATCTCGGAGGCCTTGGCGCTCCGCTCCTCCACCTCCCGCTCGTACAGCTTGGCCCGCAGCACCTTCATGGCAATGACGCCACAATCAGGTGTTTTGCACCACGATCTTGGGGAACGCCGCGCTGTGATCCTGCGCCATGTCAGCGACCTTGACCGCGACGCGCCGTGCAATCTGCTTGTAGACTTTCGCAAGCTTGCCGTCCGGATCGGCCACCACCGTAGGCTTGCCTGAATCCGCCTGCTCGCGAATGCGGATATCCAGTGGCAGTCCGCCTAGGAACTCCACCTTGTAGTCCGCGCACATCTTCTCTCCGCCGCCCGCGCCGAAGATGTGTTCCTCGTGTCCGCACTTTGAACAGATATGCGTACTCATGTTCTCCACGATGCCGATGATCTTCACATCCACCTTCTCGAACATCTTCAGGCCTTTCTTGGCGTCCAGCAGCGCGATGTCCTGCGGCGTGGTAACGATCACCGCCCCTGTAACCGGCACCTTCTGCGCCAGCGTGAGCTGGATATCGCCCGTGCCTGGCGGCAGGTCGATCACCAGGTAATCCAAGTTGTCCCAGCGGGTCTGGCGCAACAACTGTTCCAGCGCTTGCGTCACCATGGGGCCGCGCCAGACCATGGGCGCATCGTCGCCCTCGATCATGAAGCCGATGGACATCGCTTGCAGGCCATGCCCTTCCATGGCTTCCATGGTCTTGCCGTCCTTGGAAACCGGCCGCCCGGTAATGCCCAGCATCGTGGGCTGGGAAGGTCCATAGATGTCGGCATCCAGGATGCCGACACGGGCGCCTTCGGCCACCAGCGCCAGTGCAAGATTCACCGCCGTGGTACTTTTCCCGACACCGCCCTTTCCGCTCGCCACTGCGATGATGTTTTTCACGCCATCGACCAGTTTCACGCCGCGCTGCACCGCATGCGGCACGACTTTGCTGCTTACGTTGACGCTGATCTTGCCGCAGCCAGGCAATGCGGATTTCAGGTGGGTTTCGACCAGGGCTCTGATCTCTTCCCACACGCTCTTTGCAGGATAACCGAGCAAAACATCCAGCGCGACATCCGCTCCGTTGATCTTGATGTTCTTCACGGCCTTGCTGCTGACGAAATCCTTTCTGGTATTGGGATCGGTCAGGTTCTTTAACGCGCCCAGCACGTCAGCTTCGGTAAAACTCATTGTCTGCTCCTGCGAATATTCGAGTTGATAATTCTATACCAGAGTGGCCAACCATAGCCCCGACTCGGGATGCGGTCAATCACCCGTTTGAGGCCGGGTTTTTGCCCAACCGGCCGATGTTGCGCCGACACGCCGCACGGTATGCTCCCCGCTTTACAGTGCGCCCTGCGCTGACATACATTGCACGCATGAACAGAGCATTGATTCTTCCCATCCTGCTATTTCTCGGCGCCTGCAGCACGATGACAGGCCCGGAATATGACGCCTCAGACGACCAGATGAACGATCTGGTGATGTATACGGTGAGTCTCGCCGACACCCCCTATCGCTACGGCGGCAATTCGGCCGATCAGGGATTTGATTGCAGCAGCTTTGTAGATCACGTCTACCTCCACTCGCTCGGCATCAGCCTGCCGCGCACCAGCCGCGAGATCAGCCGCGTTGGCGCACCCATCAATACAGACGAATTGAGTCCCGGCGACTTGGTCTTCTATAACACCCAGAATGCGTCTTATTCGCATGTTGGCATCTACGTGGGCGACGGCAAGTTTGTGCACTCGCCAAGAACCGGGGAGAGTGTGCGCACGGAACAGATGCAGATGCACTATTGGAAAGCGCGTTACAACGGCGCGCGGCGCATCCGTCGCGTCATTCAGTAACGCGCGCGGCGGATCTCTTCGGCCAACTGGAACACCGACATTGCGTAGTAGTTGCTGTTGTTGTAACGCATGATGACGTTGAAGTTGCTGAACACCAGCCAGTATTCCTTGCCGGTCTCCACCGTGAAATCCAGCAGCCATGAAGGCGGCAGGTAGCCGTCGGGTTTCTGGAGCGGCGTCACTCCCGCATCCTGCCAGGCGATGAAGGGTCTGGACTCCCCCACCACCCCGAGGCGCTTTTCATCGTCTATCTTGCACAAGATTGCGACCGGCTCGCCGCTGCGCCAGCCGTACTGCTTGAGATAGTTGGCGACGCTGCCGATTGCGTCTTCCGGCTCGTTCATGATGTCGATCTTGCCGTTATGGTTGAAGTCCACGGCATAGCGGCGGTAACTGCTGGGCATGAATTGCGGAATACCGAGCGCCCCGGCGTAGGACGCCTGCACTGACATCAGGTCGAACTCCTGTTCGCGCGCCAGCAACAAGTATTGCTCCAGTTCATCATGAAAAAAATCAGCCCGGCGCGGGTAATCGAAAGCCAGGGTGGTCAGTGCATCCAGCGCCCGGTAGCGGCCGGTGTTGCGGCCAAACATCGTTTCCACCCCGAGGATGCCGAGAATGATCTCCTGCGGAACACCGTACTGCTTCTCGGCGCGCTTCAGTGCGGCTGAGTATTTTTCCCGGAATTGCACGCCTTCACCTATGCGTTGCGGATTGATGAAGCTCGGACGATATTCCGTCCAGGGTTTGAGGATTGCCGGCTTGGTGATGGAGTCGATGGCATCGGCGCGGTATTCGGCGACCCTGAATACCTGTTCCAGCTCGTTACGCTTGAACTGATGCTTGGCCACCATCTCGTCGATGAAGGCCGGAATACCAGGAAAATCGGCCGCCTGTGCGGAGCAATGCATGAACAACAGAAAAAGAAATAATCGTTTCTTCATAACGCCTCGGTATTGCAAACCGGCTCATTCTACTCGACAGCATGAGCCGTCACTGTTAAATTTGGAAAATACACAACCACGGAAAAGCAATATCATCGATATGGAAAAAGTCTCGCAGCATCACCGCCTCATCATTCTCGGCTCCGGCCCCGCCGGTTACACGGCTGCCGTCTATGCGGCGCGTGCCAACCTCAAACCCGTGCTCATCACTGGCATGGCGCAGGGCGGTCAACTCATGACAACGACCGAAGTGGATAACTGGCCTGCCGATGTGAACGGCGTGCAGGGCCCGGAACTCATGCAACGCTTCCAGCAACATGCGGAACGCTTCAACACCGAGATCGTATTCGATCATATCCATACCACCAGGCTACAGCAGAAACCGTTCCTGCTGGTCGGCGATGCGGGCAGCTACACCTGCGATGCGCTCATCATCTGCACCGGCGCATCGGCGCAATACATCGGATTGCCTTCGGAAGAGGCCTTCATGGGCAAAGGCGTTTCGGGTTGCGCGACCTGCGACGGATTCTTCTACCGCAACCAGGATGTCGCTGTCGTCGGCGGCGGCAACACCGCTGTTGAAGAGGCGCTTTATCTGGCCAACATCGCCAGACATGTCACGCTGATACACAGACGCGACACCTTCCGCGCCGAGCGCATCATGATCGACCACCTTATGGAAAAAGTGAAGGAAGGCAAGATCACGCTGCAATTGAACCAGACGCTGGCAGAAGTCCTGGGCGACGACAGCGGCGTGACCGGGGCTCGCCTCAAGCAAGTGCAGGGCGGTGCGACACAGGACATCAAGGTCGCTGGCGTGTTCATCGCGATCGGTCATAAACCGAATACCGATATTTTCGCCGGGCAGCTGGAGATGGAGAACGGCTACATCGTTACGCGCGGCGGACGCGAGGGCAATGCTACGCAGACCAGCATCGAAGGCGTGTATGCGGCAGGCGACGTACAGGATCATATCTATCGCCAGGCATGCACCAGCGCCGCGACCGGCTGCATGGCCGCACTGGACGCAGACAAGTATCTTTCTGCGCTGGGGTAACCTGTGAAGGAAAAACCGGAACAAGACTCAGACTTGTTCCGGCAGGCGCTGGACGGTGTGATACCGCTTGCTCCGCCCGACCGCATCACACTCACTCCCAAGCCACGCAAAATCGCCACGCGTGACCAGCCCGTTCCCGCCGTCGTTGCAGACATCCTGTCCGATCACGGCGCGGGCGACAGCGCAGCCTCGGAGTTCCTGCGCCCGGGCTTGAACCGGATGACCTTGCGCAAATTGCGGCGCGGCGCATGGCCTCCACAGGATGCGCTTGATTTGCATGGCCTCAGCTCGGACGCTGCGAGAAAATTGCTTGCAGAATTCGTGCATGACGCAACGCAACGCGGACTGCGCTGCGTCAGTGTGATACACGGCAAAGGGTGGCGCAGCGAAGGGCGCGATGGGATATTGAAAATCCACACCCGTCACTGGCTGACCCAGCATCCGCGAGTTCTGGCATTCTGCGAGGCACCTCCGGAAGCTGGCGGTGGTGGCGCAGTCTGGGTGTTGCTGAAAAGCAATTGACCTGCTGGCCTCACCCGAAATAACGAGCGCAAAAAAGGCTCCCGAAGGAGCCTGCTTCTGAAACGGATCGTTTCTCTTACAACTCTTTGGCGTGCGCTGCGAGGTACTTGGCCACGCCTTCGGTTGATGCTCCCATGCCAGCCTTGCCTTTGCTCCATCCGGCCGGGCAGACTTCGCCGTGCTCTTCGGTAAACTGCAGGGCATCAACCAGGCGCAGTGTTTCGTCGATATTGCGGCCCAGCGGCAGGTTGTTCACGTACTGGTGCCACACCAAGCCAGCCTTGTCGATCAGGAAGGTGCCACGATAAGCAACGCCGCCGTCGGATTCCACATCGTATGCCTTGGCGATTTCGTGTTTAACGTCGGCCACCAGCGTGTAGCCAACCTGGCCGATGCCGCCCTTGTCGACCGGCGTGTTCTTCCATGCCAGATGGGTAAACTGGGAATCGATGGATACGCCGATGACTTCAACATTGCGCTTCTTGAACTCTTCGAGGCGGTGATCGAACGCGATCAATTCTGACGGGCAAACAAAAGTGAAATCCAGCGGATAGAAGAAAACAACCGCGTATTTGCCCTTGGTGAATTTGGAAAACGTGATTTCCTTGATTTCATTGTTGCCGAGCACCGCCTGCGCGGTGAAATCGGGAGCTTGTTTGCCTACGAGTACAGCCATGATGATCTCCTGAAAGAGTGGTTGGGGAAAAAGGACGGGGTTTTGGTTGAGTGATTTTCTCGGATATCAAATTTACCAGATGTGTCAGCAGTGTCAACTGAATTGCCTGCAATTTGCAGAGCCACGCCCTGTCCGTGTTGCGTTGCTTCTGAAAATCGAATCTTCTGCCGGAGTCTCACTTTCGGTCGACGAAACTTCAGGCCGCGTTGGCACCGTGCCGCTTGCCCGCCAGCATGGAATACAGCATCTGCAAAACGACTGCACAACCGATATACAGCACGGCCACTTCGACATAGGGGGCAAAATATTGTGCGACGCTGGACGCATATTCTGCTGCGCTCATGCGACCGAAATATCCGGCCAGCAGGTAAAAACTGACGTTGGCGATGATGAAGGCGACGCTACCCGCTGCGACTGCGGCGGCGCACAGACCCAGCAGGCCTTTGCCGGTCAGATCATGACGCGGCGCGTACCAGCGCCCGACGAACCACAGACTGGAATATGCAAACACGAGAAATCCATAAGCCGACGTGACGCACCATCCGCTGACGCCGCGGAAATTGATCGCGTAATAATCCACCAGTGCAGCTTCCACCAGCAGCAGGGCCAGCACGAGCAACGCTCCGCGCGCGCGCGCGAGGTACAACCCGCCCAGGAAATACACTGCGTACGACGCATCGGGCAAAGCCGCCGCCGAGCCGAAATGATTGAAGCGCGTCAGCGCCATCAGCATTGCCAGCGCCACGCCTATCCATATCGTTTTACTCTGCAAGGTCTTCATGTTGCCTCCTTAAAAGCATTTTCGCGCCAATCCGGAATTGACGTGAACTTTAACAGAAAAGGCCGGGGCAGGCGACAGACGCTGTTCCTGCGACAGGCAACCCCGGCATGTTTCTTTGTGCCGGGGCGATGTGATTTTCTTGACGAAAACTGTTCAGTGCTCAGAACGCATATTTCAGACTCAAATAGTAAGCCCTGGGATCGCTCGGATAGTAGTAGTAGTTTGGCACCAGTGAGCCATTGGGCATGCTCACACTTCCATATCCACCGGTTGATGCGTAATTTGCACCCGTCAGGTTCTTGATCGTCAGACGTGTTTCCCACGGCCCGGATTTGTAACTTGAATAGATGTCTGCAACGGTTGCTGATGGCATCTTGTGCAACGTATTGGTTAGATCACCGTCGTAATACTGGCTGCCGACATAATTAATAACCGCTCCTAAGCCCCAATGCGCATCCACCGTGTAGTTGGCTCGTGCATTGAAAGTCACGTTCGGCACCAGACTGATCGTATTCCCGCTATACACGCCATCCGAGTAGTACGATCTCTGGAGCTTTCCGCCCACCGAGATAACCAGATTTGAAGTTGCATTGGTAGTGGAATCGAACATGACGCCCTGGCGGCGAATGCCATTGGGGTCATTCAAATTCGTACCGGTGCCTGGATCGTATCTGATCTCATTCTGAGTATCGGATCTGAAGATCGAAGCCGAAATCCGCGTCAGCCAGAAATTCCACTCCCCTCCCACCTCATAAGCTCGCGACACCTGAGGTTGCAATATCCCGTTAAAAACTCGATAGGAATACGTTGGATCCCACCCCCAGAATTCATCGATATTCGGAAACCGGAAAGACTGGTTCCATTTGACAAATGCTTTCTGTCCCTCAAAATAATTCAGGTTAAAAGCCAGATCGGCGGCATTGGCGGAATACACCTTGCTCGCGTTGACAGTGGTTATCGAATAAGCATTCGAATCATAAGCAGACGCGGATTGGATCTGGTGCCGGAGCCCACCGCTGAATTCTGCAGATGAGGTCAGGGGAAGCCGTTCGATTACGTAAGGAGAGCGACTGAGCAAAGCAGCATTCCCGCTGTCGCTCATTCGTGTTGCGCGAAATGCGATCAAATTTTGCTGCGCCAGGGAACTGTATGCATCATTGGAGCCTTCAATGGATTTGTTGAAGTCATATCCTGCGACCGTGGTTCCCCATGCACCCCAATCAGCTTTCACACGCGGTGTCAGATTCCAGAACCAGCTTTGCAAATTATTATCGGTTGGGCTTGCAAAACCCGCATTGAAAGCCGTAATGCCGGAATAATACGGCTGATAGAAATTTGACGTTCGAGAACCGTACATCGCCTCCCCTTCAAAACTCAGCTTGTCACTCAGGCACTGCACATCCCCCAGCCACATGCTTGCATTGTCCACATTATTGGCTGAACCAACATTGTTGAACTTGGCTTGTTGCGGATTGCCTTGCCCGACTTCCCCAACAACGCCACCTGGAGCCTGAGCATTCGAATGACTGGCGTTGACTCCAAGGTACATCTTATTTGTATCACCCAAGGATTGGGTCAGTTTACCCCCGAACGAATACAGGTTTGCGCCCGAATTGTCCCTCCAGCCGTCGGTATTTCCCGTGTTCGCGCTCAGCCTCAGCGCGGTATTTCCTGATCCCATACTCAGCCCTGCATTGGTCATCACAGTGCCATAACTGCCTGCCTTAACGGTGATGTCGTTAACATTACTTGTGCCATTCTTGGTGATGATATTAATCACACCGCCGACAGCACCATTCCCGTACTGAACGCTGGCGCCGCCTCTAAGAATTTCTATGCGCTGTATGGAATCCAGAGGGATTGACTCCCACGACACTGACGATGAATCAATGGGGTTCAGCCTTTGCCCATCGAGCAGAATTAGCGTGGTGCTGTTTGCCGTTGCTCCATAGCCGCCCATGTCAACGGAAGCCCCAAGTCCAAGCTGCCCCAGGCTGGTGCCATTTACAACGAGTCCGCCAATCTGGGACAAAACTTCAGGAATGTTGTTTGAACTGGAGTTTTCAATATCTTGTTGGGTAATTACCTTAACGTTAGCAGGTACATGGTTCGAACTTTCCTCAAATCGTGATGCGGATACCAATGTTTCAGGCAGCGCCTCTTCGCCGGGGTTTTCGTCCGAAGCGGCAAAGACGAACGCAGGCACCGCGCACAGCATGGCGGCGTAAAACTTGATTTTGATTTGCATATAGACATTTCCTGAATGATTCCAAACGTCCCCGTTGGAACATTGAACAAAATCAGGAATGCGGCGAGAAAATGCAGATGGCCCTTGTAGAACGAGCTTCCATGCGCCTCCCGCAGCATTTCCTGAACCTCGTTCAAGGCCGGTATCCGGGCTCGCAAGTCTTGATTTGCCGCCTTCCCATGATTGCTCACAGTGGCCAATTGGCATATCCACACTCGCTTACCGTTGCGGGGGCAGCACAGGCTTTGGAGTTTATGCCTCCTCACCTGTTTCCCGTTTAACTGAAAGGCTCACGCCTTTCTGCACCTTGAAGCGGTGCGCATTCTACCAGAGCCTGGCTGACAAAATTCCAAAGCACTTGCAAAACACGTCGTTACCGATTGACTTAACAGGCTTTTTAAATTTATAGTTCGGGCATGCATAGCGAACTCGACGTCCTCGACCAAAAATTGACCCAACTGGTGCAGCTTACTCAGCGCTTGCGCGCGGAAAATATGCAGTTGCGCCAGGAAATCGCGGCATCGTTGAGCCAGCAGCGAAAAAGCCAGGACAAGGTCAACGAGGCGGCACTGCGACTGGAGAAACTTCTGTCCCAGCTTCCCGAGGATGCGCAATGAGCAAGATCAGTTCACTGGATGTGACCATACTCGACCGCGAATTGCGCGTTGCCTGCCCGGATGACGAACGCGCCGAATTGCTCGACGCGGTTGCCTATCTGGACAAGAAAATGCGCGAAATCCGCGACGCGGGCAAGATCGCTTCGATCGAACGCATTGCCATCATGGCCGCGCTCAACATCACCCACGAGCTGCTCACCACGCGCATCGGCGGGGGATTTGACCTCGCCGAATTCAAGCGTAGAATGGACTCCATGCAGGCAACCATCGATGCGACGTTAGCGGAACAGGATGAGTTGTTCTAGTTTGTCCCCTGCGGTGTTCGTCAGACTCATAATTCTTTGAACCAATGAGCTAATGCTTAGGTTGCGCCCCATTAAAGTTACTGTTGTGAGCATCCCTCGCGGATGCACCTGATGTAACCGGGAACCGACCCTCTTGAACCCCGGTTCAAGATATTGGGTCAACGGCACAGGCGGGGGACTCCATTCAAAATGCGGCGCAAGCCGCATTTTCTTTATCGGCGGAAATTGACGTGAGATATTGGTTGATGAAGTCGGAGCCCGGCGATTGCAGCATAGACGATCTTGCTGCGTTGCCGGATCAAACCGTGGCCTGGTATGGAGTACGCAACTATCAGGCGCGCAATTTCATGCGCGACCAGATGCAAGCGGGCGACGGCGTGCTGTTCTACCACTCCAATTGCAAGGAACCCGGCATCGCCGGTATCGCGCAGGTTTGCAGTACCGCCTATCCCGATGCCACGCAATTCGACAGGGAGAGCAAATATTTCGACCCCAAAGCCACGCAAGAGACGCCGCGCTGGTTCAACGTGGATGTGAAGCTAGTGCAGAAAATCGCGCTCATTTCCATCGACGAGTTGCGCAGGCACGCGCAATTGGAACATATGCGCACCCTTCAGCGCGGCAATCGTCTTTCCATCACGCCGCTCGATCCTGCCGAGTGGAAATTCATCACGACTAGGCTGGCGCGAAACTCATAGGGCAATTCGCATCGGGATAATCCGTCAGCGCATTTGCACGAACATCGCAAGACTATTCTGGCTACGCCCCCAGGTATGCCCGCTGCACCGCGTCGCTCCCCAGCAACTCACCTGCCGTGCCGGACAGGGTAATCGCTCCGCTCTCAAGTACGTAGCCGCGTTGCGCAGCCTCCAGCGCCAGCTTCGCGTTCTGCTCGACCAGCAGGATGGTGACGCCCTGTGCGGAGATGCTGCGTATGGTTTCGAATATCTTTTCCACCATCAGCGGTGCAAGTCCCATGCTGGGCTCGTCCAGCATCAACAATTTCGGCTGGCTCATCAAGGCACGTCCCATCGCCACCATCTGCTGCTCGCCGCCGGAAAGCGTCCCCGCGAGTTGCGTGCGGCGCTCGGCAAGGCGCGGAAACAGCTCGTATTGGCGTCCGAGATCAACGGCGATCCCGCCCTTGTCGCTGCGGATGTAAGCGCCCATCAGCAAATTCTCTTCCACTGTGAGTCGCGCAAAAATGCCGCGTCCTTCCGGTACCAGCGCGATGCCGTTTTCCACGCGCCGATGCGCCGGTATGTTCAGCAGTGCCCTGTCCTGATAATGCAGTTTGCCGGAAGCCGGATGCAACAACCCGGCCAGCGCCTTGAGCGTGGTGGTCTTGCCCGCACCGTTGCTGCCGATGAGCGCGACCAGTTCCCCTGCTGCGATGCGGAGGCTGATGCCTTTCAGCGCCTGGATGCCGCCGTAGGAAACCTTGAGGTTTTCCATCTCCAGAAGGTGCCCCATCATGCGCCCCCTTCGGTGCCGCCGCCGAGATACGCTGCGATCACTGCCGGATCGCGACGCACCTCTTCTGGCACGCCTTCGGCAATCTTCCTGCCGTAGTCCAGCACGGCGACGCGATCACACAACCCCATGATGAGCTTGACGTCGTGCTCGATCAGGAGCACGGTGACGCCGCCGGCGCGGATCTTTTGCAGCAGCAACTTGAGCGCAGCCGTTTCCGTCGCATTCATGCCGGCGGCGGGTTCATCCAGCGCGAGCAGTTTGGGTTCCGTGGCCAGTGCGCGGGCGATCTCCAGGCGGCGTTGTTCTCCGTAGGACAAATGCTTGGCGAGAGTCTGGTGAGGGCTATCGATGCCAACGTAGTCCAGCAGTTCGCGGGCGAGCTGCAATGTGTTGCGCTCCTCTGCACGGGCCGCAGCATGCCGCGTCAGCGCTCCCCATATGCCGGTGCGCGTGCGCAGGTGGCGCCCGACCATGACGTTCTCCAGCGCGCTCATGTTGGCAAACAGGCGGATGTTCTGGAAGGTACGTGCAATGCCGGCTTGCGCCAGCACATGCGGTTTGCAGCGCGTATAGCGTCGGCCCGCAAAATCGAACGAACCGCTGTCCAGTTGATAAAGCCCGGTGACGACGTTGAACAGCGTGGTCTTGCCTGCGCCGTTCGGACCGATCAGGCCGTAGATATCTCCGCGCCGGATGTATAGCGACACGCCTGCCAGCGCGGTCACGCCGCCGAAATTCTTTCCTACATTGACGAGATCGAGCAGCGGGACCGCATCCCTCTCGCCCGCTTGCGGGAGATAACCATCGACTTGCCCGCCTGCGGGCTTGGTCGAATGGCTACCGGTTCCATCAGAGCCAGGAGTGAGGGAAACGGGCATAGACTCTGCGTGCCCGTTATTTGCTGGCGTCATATACCGTTTCCTGCTCCTGTTGCAGCACACTGTCCTGCGCAGCGAATTCGCGACGGCGCTGCGTGGAGGGCCACAATCCGGCGGGCCGCCACAGCATCACCAGAATCAGCGCCAGGCCGAACATCAGCATGCGCAGGCTTTCCGGGTCAATCATGACCCGACCCAGCAGCGCTTGCTGCACCGGCCCCGCTGCATTGCGAAACAGTTCCGGCAATACCACCAGCAGTACGCCTCCCAGCACCACGCCACCGACGTTGCCCATGCCACCCAGCACCACCATGCACAGCACCATGATGGATTCCATGAGGCTGAAACTCTCCGGGCTGACGAAGCCCTGGAAACCCGCAAACAGGCCACCGGAAATGCCGCCGAACGTCGCACCCATCGCAAAGGCGAGCAGTTTGATGTTGCGGGTATTGATACCCATCGCCGAGGCGGCGACTTCGTCCTCGCGTATCGCCACCCAGGCGCGACCGATGCGCGAATCTTCGAGGCGGCGCGAAACGAAGGTCACCAGCAGGGTGAAAACGAGGAACAGATAGTAATGCAGGTGCACGTCGTCCACGCGGAAGCCGAGCCAGTTGTACGTATTGCCGAACGAAAAACTGCCAACGTGCAACGGATCGATGCCGGTGATGCCCTGCGGGCCGTTGGTAATGTTGACCGGTGCATTGAGGTTATTGAGGAAGATGCGGATGATCTCGCCGAAGCCGAGCGTGACGATGGCGAGATAGTCGCCGCGCAGCTTGAGCGTGGGCGCGCCCAGCAGTACGCCGAAGCCGCAGGCGATCAGCGCGCCCAGCGGCAGCACCACCCACGTCGGCCAGTGCAGACCGAACTGCGGCGAACAGAGCAAGGCGTAGGTGTAGGCGCCCACAGCGAAGAATGCGATATACCCCAGGTCCAGCAGGCCCGCATAGCCGACCACGATGTTGAGTCCCAGTGCCAGCATGATATAGAGCAGGGCAAAGTCTGCGATGCGCACCCAGCCGTGGCCGAGCAGTGCATCGATGATGAAAGGCAGCGCCAGCAGGGTGATGGCAATTGGCGCGTTGAACAATTTTGAGTTGAGGTTGATCTTCATTCTAGAAAAACCTTTTCGCCACAGAGAACACAGAGGTCACAGGGAATTTTGTGGTACGACAGCGGGCAGCTTGTTGCCGAACGCTTGTGATTCTGAAACCTCCAACCCGACACCCTCTAATAGTTGCAGTCCACCCTGTCATCTCTGTGGCCAGATTTTTGATTTTTAAGTTCATGCGCGCTCCGCCAGTTTTTCGCCGAGCAGCCCGGAAGGACGCAGGATCAGCACCGCGATCAGAACAAAAAAAGCGAACACATCCTGATAGTTGCTGCCCAGAAAACCTCCCGTGATATCGCCGATATAGCCGGCACCCAGGCTTTCGATCAAGCCCAGCAGCACGCCGCCCACCATTGCCCCGCGCAGGTTGCCGATGCCGCCCAGCACGGCAGCCGTGAACGCTTTCAGGCCCAGCATGAAGCCCATGTAGTAATGCACGATGCCATAGTTGGCGCTGACCATGAATCCTGCAACCGCTGCCAATGCGGAGCCAAGCATGAAGGTGAGGGAAATGACTCGATTGATGTCCACTCCCATCAGCGCAGCCGCGGCAGGATTTTCGGACACGGCGCGCATCGCCCTGCCCATGCGGGTGCGATGCACCAGCCACATCAGCGCGGACATGATCAGCAGGGCAACGATGACGATCGCGATCTGCACATCGTTTACGACGGCCCCGCCGAACTGATGCGACGAGCTCGTGAACGGCAGCGGGAAGGCGTGGTATTCGCGGCCCCAGATCATCATCGCCACATTCTGCAGCACGATGGAAACGCCTATGGCGGTGATCAGCGGCGCCAGGCGCGGCGCGTTACGCAGCGGACGATAGGCGATGCGCTCGATACAGTAGCCCAGCGCCATGCACACCGCCATCGCAGCCACCAGGCTGCACAACACCGCGAGCAGCGGCGGCATACCGGCCGCAAGCGTAGCCTGCAATACGGTCAGTGCGATCATCGCGCCCATCATCACCACTTCCCCGTGCGCGAAATTGATCAGGCCGAGGATGCCGTACACCATGGTATAACCCAGTGCCACCAGGGCATAGACGCTGCCCTGCACCAGGCCGTTGATGATTTGCTGAAAGAAAATATCCACAATTACTTCGACGATCCATACAAAGAAAAAGCGACACGCCCGGTGTCGCTTTCCATGACTGCAAACAAGTTCACGGCTTAACTACGGGCCTGCCGCCCATGGTCTGCATGGCTTGCCATTTGCCCTGATGCACCTGATACACGGTCACCGCACCGCCTTTGATATCGCCTTTTTCATCGAATGCGATCTTCGCCGTCACGCCATCAATCACGGTTTTCCCGAGTTCCGGCAGGTATTTTTCGGGCTCTGCCGAGCCCGCCTTCTGCATCGCGGCGATCATCACGTTGACTGCATCGTAGCAATACGGTGCGTAAAGCTGGATGGGCTGGTGGAATCGCTCTTCATAACGCCTGGCGAAATCACGTCCGCTCGGCATGGCGTCCAGCGGCACGCCCGGAAGCGAAGCATATACGCCCTCCGCCGCATCGCCCGCCAGTTCGATCAGCTTGGGTGTATACCCGCCGTCGCCCATCATGAATTGCGTCCGGATGCCCAATGCGCGCAGTTGCCTGATCATGGGTACGCCCTGCGGATCCATGCCGCCGAAAAACACCAGATCGGGTTGCTTGCCCTTGATCGACGTGAGTACCGCGGTAAAGTCCACGGCCTTGTCGGTGGTGTACTCACGCACGATGATCTTCGCACCGCCGGCCTCGGCGGATTTGATGAACTCGTCCGCCAGGCCTTGTCCGTAGGCGGTACGGTCATCGATCACCGCGATCAGCTTCGCCCCCAGCACCCTGGCCGCGTATTCGCCCAGCGCCTTGCCTTGCTGCGCATCGTTGGTCATCACGCGGAACGCCGTCTTGTACCCTTGGGCGGTATACCTGACTGCAGTGGCGGAAGGAGATATCTGCGGAATGCCGTTCTTGAAGTAGATGGCAGAAGCCGGAATGGTAGTACCGGAGTTGAGGTGCCCGATCACCCCGTTCACTTTTGCGTCGACCAATTCTTGCGCAACGATGGTCGCTGTTTTCGGATCGGTCTGGTCGTCCTCGCTCAGCAACTCGAAATGCGCTTTCTTGCCGCCTATGGTCACGCCCCTGGCATTCGCGTCGTCGATCGCCATGCGCGTGCCGTTCTCATTGTCTTTGCCGATGTGCGCCTGCGGACCGGTGAGTGGCGCAACCGCGCCTATCCTGACCACGAGTCCGTCAGAACCGGACGCAGGATTCGATGCTGTCTCATTTTTCCCGCATCCGGCGAGCATGATGCCGAATATGACAAGAATGGATAATTGATTGATCGACATATTGAAATCGGGCGCGTTGATAAAAGTGCCCGGATTATGCGGAGCGCCCTATCCCTTGTCAATTTCAGCGCGTTTGGCAATAAAAAAGCCGGCTTTCGCCGGCTTTTTCACAAGTGCCGCTTCGGGCTTACTTGTCCAGACCCAGAATGAATTTAACCAGCGTCTTGATGTCTGCATCCGAAACTTTGGGAGAGTTGGGCGGCATGGGCATGCTACCCCAAGCTCCCGCACCACCCTTGGCCACCTTGGCGTCCAATTTGGCTGCTGCACCCGCATCGCCCTTGTATTTCTTGGAAACCTCCATCCAGCCCGGACCAACCAGTTTTCCTTCAATCTTGTGGCAAGCTGTACAGCCGCTTTTCTTGGCCAGATCCGGCATATCCGTTGCCATTGAAGAACCTGCTGCCATCAGGCCTGCAGCTGCGATCATGCAAACTACGATAGATTTCATATCTTTCTCCATTTTTGGTTATGTCTCTGTTTGTTAAACCAGCGTTAAACTAAAGTTAAACAAACGGAAATGCATTCTAAACAACATGATCCCATTTGCAAACCTTTATCAGCGTTTTCTAATTAACCAGAATGCCATGAACAGCACCTGTATATGCAAAAGCCCTCGTTTCAAACAAATATCTTATTGATATTAATAGGAAGGTTAAGGCCTAATCTTCTGAGCGCTCCATCCAGTTGGTGAGATAGGCCCATTGTTCGAGTTCACGTTCCGCCAGCGAGGGCGGCAGGTCGAACAGAGTCTTGCCTTCGAAAGCGGCATTGACGTAGACCTGCGCTTCGCGCAGATAGGCGAGTATCGGCAGATCCAGCCCTTTCAGAAACTGCTCCAGCGTGAGCGCTGCCCGGGTACGCGAATCCATGCGCATGCCAACCACGCCGACGAATATTTTTCCTTTGCGCACGGTTTTTTCGTGATGGAGCGCGTCGAGAAAATCACGGCTGGCGCGGATGTCAAAAGCGGACGGAGCGACCGGAACGATCACCCGGTGCACCAGTTTCAAGGCATGATCCAGATTCTTCCCGTGCAGTCCGGCGGGCGAGTCGATCACCAGCCAGTCCACCGGCGAATCCATATCCGATTCGGAATGCATAGACTCGATGCCAGGCAGGTTGCGCGGACGATTTGCCAGCCACTGCGTTGCCGACTTTTGCCGGTCCATATCCAGTATCGCCACGCGTTGCCCACGCGCAGCAAGGTAGCCGGCGATATTGGTCGTCAACGTCGTCTTGCCGCTGCCGCCCTTGGGATTTGCAACCAGTATAGCTTTCACGATACCGCCCCTTCCCTGCCTGAGTAACGTTACTTGTTCTCCACCTGTGTCACGTCGCGCACTGCGCCCTTGTCTGCGCTCGTCACCATGGCGGCGTAGGCCCTGAGCGCCGAAGACACCTTGCGCTGACGAACTTCCACCGGCTTCCATGCCTGTTCGCCTTTGGCCTGCATCGCAGCGCGCCGTTGGGCCAGCTCTGAATCCGTGATCGCCAGATGGATGCTGCGTTGCGGAATATCGATCTCGATGCGGTCGCCTTCCTGCACCAATCCGATCGCGCCGCCGCTGGCTGCTTCCGGCGAAGCGTGGCCGATGGAAAGGCCGGAAGTGCCGCCGGAGAATCGCCCGTCAGTGAGCAGCGCGCAGACCTTGCCCAAGCCTTTCGATTTCAGGTATGAAGTTGGGTACAGCATCTCCTGCATGCCGGGCCCGCCCTTGGGGCCTTCGTAGCGAATCACCACCACGTCGCCCGCGACGATCCTGTCCGCGAGTATGCCGGCCGTTGCTGCGTCCTGACTCTCAAACACGCGCGCACGTCCGGTGAACTTCAGAATGCTCTCGTCCACACCGGCCGTCTTCACAATGCAGCCATCGAGCGCGATGTTGCCGTGCAGCACCGCCAGGCCACCATCCCCAGAATAGGCATGGGCCTTGTCGCGGATGCAACCCTGCGCGCGGTTCGCATCCAGTTCCGGATACAGCATGGATTGCGAAAAGGCAATGGTGGTGACAATGCCGCCGGGTGCCGCGCGGAAGAATTTCTTCACTTCATCACTTTGCGTTTGCGCGATGTCCCAATGCTTGAGCCCCTCGCGTAACGTCGGACTGTGAACCGTTCCGACCTCGCCCTGCAACAGCCCGGCGCGGTCCAGTTCGCCCAGGATCGCCGCGATTCCCCCCGCACGATGCACGTCTTCGAGGTGGTATTCGGACGAGGGCGCCACCTTGCACAGTGTCGGCACATGGCGCGACAGGCGATCCATGTCCTTCATGGTGAAATCCACCTCTGCTTCGCGCGCGATGGCCAGCAGATGCAGCACCGTGTTGGTTGACCCGCCCATGGCGATGTCGAGCGTCATTGCATTCTCGAAAGCGGCGAAGTTGGCGATGCTGCGCGGCAAAACCGAGGCATCGTCCTGCTCGTAATAACGTTTCGCCAGCTCGACGACCAAGCGGCCCGCGCGCAGGAACAATTGCTTGCGATCGGAGTGCGTGGCCACAAGCGAACCATTGCCTGGAAGAGACAAGCCGAGCGCTTCCGTCAGGCAGTTCATCGAGTTCGCAGTGAACATGCCGGAACAGGAGCCGCACGTCGGGCAGGCGGAACGTTCGATGGCCGCCACCTCTTCATCGCTCACGCAGCCGTCGGCTGCGGCAACCATCGCGTCGATCAGATCCAGCCCCTTGGTCTTGCCCTGCCAGTTGACCTTGCCCGCTTCCATTGGCCCCCCCGAGACAAACACCACCGGGATATTCAGGCGCATCGCGGCCATCAGCATGCCCGGGGTGATCTTGTCGCAGTTGGAGATGCACACCAGCGCGTCGGCGCAATGCGCGTTGACCATGTACTCCACCGAATCCGCGATCAGGTCGCGCGAGGGCAGCGAATACAGCATGCCGTCGTGTCCCATGGCGATGCCGTCGTCAACTGCAATGGTATTAAATTCCTTGGCGATGCCGCCCGCCTTTTCGATCTCGCGCGCCACAAGCTGCCCCATATCTTTCAGGTGGACATGTCCGGGCACGAACTGGGTGAAGGAGTTGGCGATCGCGATGATGGGTTTGCCAAAATCACCGTCAACCATGCCGGTCGCGCGCCACAAGGAACGTGCGCCGGCCATGTTGCGGCCATGAGTGGAGGTGCGGGAACGATAGGCAGGCATGATGTCTCTCTGATGTAATGATGATGCACGTATAATCTGTCGCCCAATTCTAACCGATTCGCACCATGCTCGTTCATCCACAATTCGACCCCATCGCCATCCATCTCGGCCCTTTCGGCATCCATTGGTACGGGCTGATGTACCTGCTCGGCTTCATTTGCTTCATCTGGTTGGGCCGGAAACGTTTGCGCGGGCTCGATCGCCCCGGCTGGGACGCAAAATTCCTCGATGACCTGTTGTTTTATGGCGTACTCGGTGTGGTGCTGGGCGGACGTCTGGGCGAGGTGCTGTTTTACAACCCCGGCTATTATTTTTCGCATCCGCTGAAAATCATCGCCGTTTGGGAAGGCGGGATGTCATTCCATGGCGGATTCCTGGGCGTGCTGGCGGCGATGCTGCTGTTTGTGCGCAACCGCAACATCCAGTGGCTGGCACTGATGGATTTCATCGCGCCGCTGGTGCCGCCCGGTCTTGGGTTCGGGCGGCTGGGCAATTTCATCAACGGCGAGCTGTGGGGGCGACCGACCGATGTGCCATGGGCAATGATTTTTCCGCAGGTGGACAACATTCCGCGCCATCCCTCGCAGTTATATGAATTCGCGCTGGAAGGAGTGGTGCTGTTCGCGCTGCTCTGGTGGTTCTCTGGCAAGCCGCGCCCGGTCGGTGCGGTATCCGGGCTGTTCCTCATCGGCTACGGCAGTTTCCGCTTCATCGGCGAATTCACGCGCAACCCGGACGATGGCATCTTCGGCTTGATGACGTTCGGCGTCAGCATGGGCCAGTGGCTGAGCCTGCCCATGGTGATCGCGGGCATAGTACTCATGATGTGGGCATATCGCCGCGCTTCTCGTTAGCGACCTGTTTCATGTGCACGCTCTTCCTTGCCTTTGGACCGAGGGGGCGCCGCGATTGACACTGCCATCACCCGCCCCGATACTGCGAGCCTCGCGTTAATTCAAGGTTGTTCGCTTTGGACGATTTCTCGCTGGGCGTGCTGTTTTTGGCCCTTCTGATCATCCTGATCTGCTCCGGGTTCTTTTCCGCGTCCGAAACCAGCATGATGGCTATCAATCGCTATCGCCTAAACCACCTGGTACGCAAAGGCAACAAGAGCGCAAAACTCACTGCCAGATTGCTGGCACAGACCGACAAGCTGCTCGGTTCCATCCTGCTCGGCAATACGCTGCTCAACGTGGCGGCGGCCACATTGGCTGAAATCATCGTCCTGCGGCTGTTCGGCCATGGCAACAGCACGCCGCTGTTGGTGGGCTCGCTGACCATCACCTTTGCGATCCTGGTATTCAGCGAAATCATGCCCAAGGTCATCGCGGCCAGTCATGCCGAACGCGTCGCATTGCCCTCCAGCTATGCGCTGGCGGTCTTCATCAAGCTGTTCTACCCGGTTGTGTCCATCGCAACGGCCATTGTGCGCGGCATGTTGTGGCTATTGCGCATCAAGGTGCAAACCGACCACAGCCACCACAAACTGAGCCTCGAAGAATTGCGTTCGCTGGTGCTGGAGGCCGGAAATTTCCTGCCGCGAAAACACCAGAAGATGCTGCTGAACCTGGTCGATCTGGAGCGCATCACCGTCAATGACGTGATGATTCCGCGCAACCAGATCGAGGGCCTGAACGCCGATGCGGCTCCGAACGAATTGCGCCATCAGATCATTACCTGCCATCACACGCTGTTACCGGTGTATTCCGAAACGCCAGGCAACGTGATCGGTATCCTGCACATCAAGCGGGTATTGCCGTTGCTGCTCGAAGAAGCGCTGGACACTGCCCAATTGCGCGAGATACTCAACGATGCATATTTCATTCCGTCCGACACGCCGTTGCTAAAACAACTGCAACAATTTCAGGAGCGCCAGACACGTATGGGACTGGTCGTGGATGAATACGGCGAATTGCTGGGTCTGGTGACGCTGGAGAACATTCTGGAGGAGATCGTCGGGGATTTCACCACTCAATCTCCCTCCCAGACCGGAAAATTCCTTCGTCAGGACGACGGCAGCCTGCTGCTCGAAGGCAGCAGCAGTTTGCGCGAATTGAACCGCAAACTTGGCCTTCACTTGCCGCTGGGTGAAGCAAAAACACTCAACGGCCTGATACTCGAACACCTGCAAGACATTCCGGAGGCGGGAACCAGCCTGAAGATCGGCAGCTATCCCATCGAGATTATTCAAACCCAGGACCGTGCCGTCAAAGTCGCGCGCATCTTCCCGGTACAACCCAACAAACCAAGCAGTTAGCCGCTTTACAAAGACCGGAAAGCCGGGCATGATTCAAAAATCCTTTAGAATCTGGCGTGTCTGTGCTGGTTTTGATATTTAACGGGAAGTTTCCCTGGGCCGCATTTGAATCGAGGTATCCGGATGGCTATCGACAAGACAGCAAAAACCAAAGAAATCCAATTCAGTTGGGAAGGCAAGGACAAAACCGGTAAAGTCATCAAGGGGGACATTCGCGGCGCGGGCGAAGCCAGTGTCTCCGCACAACTGCGCCGTCAGGGCATTACCGTCACGAAAATCAAGAAGAGTGCGTCCGGCAGGGGCAAGGTCACCGAAAAAGACATCACCTTGTTTACGCGCCAGCTGGCCACCATGCTGAAATCCGGGGTCCCCTTGCTGCAGGCATTCGACATCGTCGGCAAGGGTCATGACAACCCCGCCGTTGCGCGCCTGTTGTTCGACATCAAGACTGACGTGGAGACCGGCAGCAGCCTGGAACAGGCATTCCGAAAGTTTCCGCTGTATTTTGACGACCTGTACTGCAACCTGCTCGGCGCGGGTGAAGCCGCGGGTATCCTGGACAGCTTGCTGGACCGCTTGGCCACTTACAAGGAAAAAATCCTTGCCATCAAGAGCAAAATCAAATCCGCGCTGTTCTATCCTGTTTCCATCATCGTCATCGCCTTTGTCATCACCGCCGTCATCATGATCTTCGTGATCCCGGCCTTCAAGCAGTTGTTTTCCAGCTTCGGGGCCGACCTTCCCGCTCCAACGCTAATGGTTATGGCCATTTCCCCGGGCAGGAGGAAAGATGGGCAGTATCGCGGTTTACCCTGGATCGTTTGACCCTATCACCAACGGCCACATCGACCTGCTGGAGCGGGCGCTCAAGATCTTCGACGAGATCATCATCGCTGTTGCGGTAAACGTCGGCAAGGAGCCCCTTTTTTCCGCCGAAGAACGTCTGGAAATGATTAAGGAGTCCCTCGCGGACCATCCGGATAAAGACCGTGTGAAGGTCGACCTTCTTGATGGCCTGCTCGTCAACTACGTGCAATCGATTCCGGCAAAAACCATAGTCAGAGGTCTAAGGGCTGTCAGCGACTTTGAATACGAATTCCAGATGGCGCTCATGAACCGCAAGTTGAACGCCGAAATCGAAACCGCATTCATAATGACAGGGATGCGCTGGATATATATCAGCTCGAGGATCATCAAGGAAGTGGTGCGCTCGGGAGGCGACGTTGCCGGACTGGTTCCCGACGGAGTCGCAGTCAAACTGCTCGAGAGGCTTTCGCGAACGTAGAAAAGGGCCGCATGATGATGCAGATTGCAGGAACTTTTGCGGAGTTCGAGCGGGCGATGCTGCGCGAGCCCACGAGGAACGGCTTGGAGGCCGCCCGTAAGCAGGGTCGTGTCGGAGGTCGCCAACCAAAGCTCAAAAACATCAACAGCAGGAAAGTTGGTTAATTCCGGTCAGAAGACGGCAGCGGATGGTGCCAGACTCTTCAATGTCCATCCAGCTACAGTATCGCGGCTATTGAAGTTTACCAGGAGAGTTTAGTCGAGTTTGACATCCGGGTCCTAGAGGCCACCCCGACTTGTTGAATGAAATCCGAGAAGGCAACGCGGGCCATTGATTGGCTTAGCGTGCCATTTTTCCGATTCGAGAGCAGACCCCCTATTCCAACTTTTCGTGGGAGATGTACAAAAATCCCTTTTTGCCGTTTCTGGTTGCCGTTTCTATTTACGCTTCCGGTTGCCTTTTCTGGTTGCCGTTTGGCAGGCAATATCGGGCCGAGGTATTCTGGCAATTGATAGAATCAGGAAACCCGGACATTCAAGACTGCCTGGGGGATGTTTTGTCTAGAATTCGCATGCTTGGAGATTTAGAATTATGGGTGCTCCGACAAATTTACCTGCAACTCCGCCCCTGTGGGTCGGTTATTCGAATGCACAAAAGACCGATTCGACCATTATCACCGCGCCTCCAGAACCAAGGTCCTCAATATCTAACTCCATTATGAATTTTCTTGGAAAGTTGAACTGCGAAGAGTCGGCGCAAGTCGAGTATTGGAACTGCAACAAGGCACTCATAGGGCCTACGCAGTGTTTCGATGAAGAGGATTCAGCGCTTGAGAATTGTCTTAAGAAAGTGGACGCACAATACCCCCGCTGATCGGCTGGAGAATGGAGGCTCAGATAATTGCATATATTGCAGTCTGCCTGATTGCAGGTGGCATGATCTGGATCTTTGAGACGCCTTTTGGAATGCTTTGCCACAGCCTTCCTCTGCATATCTTGATTTTCTCGTTTATGGCTCCTTTTATAGTTGGCGTTTCATTTTGGATATGGACAAGGGGAACGCTCAGGGCCATATGGTATTCAGTAGGGGCGATCCTTGCACACTACCTTCTTATAATCGCGGCCCGTATAATGTTGTATCCCCCCGCCAGGTCACTGGAATTCTCAATAATTGCGCTGAAGATGTTGGGACTTGCACTCTTACCGGAGATCCCGGCGGCCTTGTTGGGCTGCTTTACCGTCTCTTGGGCGAGGCGCCATTGGGCTCGCACCAAGTCGAGGAGGTAATACCAAAACCGCGAGAATTCCGCAAGACTTTGGCGCCACCTCTGAGTATTGAAAGAGAAGTGGAATGATGAAATTTCCCGCGTTCAGTTATCCCGAAATGTTAGTGAAAAACTCTCAAATTGGTACAGCGGCATCCCGACTTCTTCAATGAGACTCGTAACGCGGGCCGTCGATTGCCCTAGCGTGCTATTTTTTGTGCGCCGTGCAAAGGCACGGCCTTTCAGCGGGTGCGAAGCCCGCCCGGCACCTTTCGCTCCAGCCGGTAGCAGTCGGGGCAGGCGTGGAGGTAACGAAGCGTCTGAAGCCTCCGATGTAGAGGGTCATGAAAAGTGACTTGGCGAGTTTGCAGGCCGTAACGTGAGTGAACGCCGAGCAGGCCTCGAAAAACGCGATGCTGAAGCCGACCCGCCAAGAAATCGGGGAAGGCTGCTACCAGAGGGGAAGCGAGCGAAGTATGCACCTGATGGTCCCGCCGGGATAGTGCCGACAGCATGCATGTAAGAGGAAGGCCGATGCAACACGGGAAGCTCCATGGCGTGGTCGAGCGCTAAGACCAACCGGAGGCCGCTGACGGACAGGCCGGGCGCCATGGGGTGGCGGAGAGGTTCGTAGTACCGATGAAGCCGAGTAATGCCGGTAGAGGGAAGGGACCTCAGTCCGGAACTGACGTTGAAAGTGGCAAAGGACAGGAGATTGGGCAACCTATCAACTCCAATTAGCGTTCAGAAGCTGCAAACGGCGTTACATGCGAAAGCGAAGGAAGAACCGGGATTTCGCTTTTATGCTCTATACGACAAGATATATCGAACAGACGTACTGACGCATGCCTACCTCTGCTGCCGTGCCAATAAGGGCGCACCAGGCGTAGACGGTCTGACGTTCGACGATGTTGAGGCGTATGGGCGTGAACGATGGCTCGAGGAATTGGCGCAGGATCTCCGGGAAGGAACATACCGCCCGGAGGCGGTAAGAAGGGTCTATATTCCAAAACCGAACGGAAAACTCAGGCCACTTGGCATTCCCCGGCTGGCGGAAAGAGTATGTCAGACGGCGGCAATGCTGGTCTTGGAGCCAATTTTTGAGGCCGACCTGCCGCCCGAACAGCACGCCTACCGGCAGGACCGGAATGCGCAGAGCGCAGTGCGAGAAGTGCATGGGTTGTTGATCAGCGGCTACATGGACATCGTAGACGCCGACCTATCCGGTTATTTCGACACGATCCCTCATCCCGAACTCATGAAATCGGTAGCGCGTCGGCTGGTTGACCGGCGCATGCTGCATCTTGTGAGGATGTGGCTTAATGCTCCGGTAGAAGAGCGTGATGAACGGGGCCGTAAGAAACGCACGACAACAAACCGGGACTCCGGAAGAGGTATTCCGCAAGGCTCCCCGATTTCGCCCCTGCTGTCCAATCTCTATATGCGGCGGTTCATTCTGGGGTGGAAGAAAGCGGGTCTTGAACGGGGGCTTCGCGCACGGATTGTCAATTATGCCGACGACCTGGTCATTTGCTGCAAGGGCAACGCCGCCACGGCGCTCAATGCGATGCGGCAAATGATGAGCAGGCTGAAACTTACTGTGAACGAAGAAAAGACTCGAACCTGCCGCTTACCGGAGGGTAAATTTGACTTCCTCGGGTACACCTTCGGCCGGTGCTACTCATCCAAGACAGGGAGGTCTTATATAGGCACTCGTCCATCGCGGAAGAGCATCAAGCGCCTGACCGAAGCGGTACATGTCCAGACAGGCAGAGATATGGAATGGCTCGATGCCGAGGAAATGGTAATCCGATTGAATCAGTAACTTGGAGGATGGGCCAACTACTTTTCTCTTGGTCCGGTTACCTCCGCTTATCGGTTTATCGATCGGTACACCACGACGCGGCTCTGCCGATGGCTTTGCAGGACGCATAAACAGCGCAGCGGGGGTATCAGGCGCTACCCTGATGAGTTTCGGAAGCCTCCCTCACAGGAGGCGCGAAAATCAAAGTACCGGTGGGCTTTTGAAGGATCGACTCCCCGGATTATCCGGGCTTTTCGGGGCATTAAAATTGTGGGAGGCGGGTCGAGCGGGCCGGGCGGTTGAGTCTGCGATGTCATTTTATAGTAACCCGGGAGCGGGGAACTGGTGGACCAGGGCAGAGACATCCAAGGCCTTCGAACGCCGAGAAGCAAGGCGGCCGGGCGCAAAAAAACTGGTCGACCCCGAAAAGAGATCGTATAGTGTTGGTGAAACGGAACTCGACGTTTCCGGATGGCTCAACGAAGCCGTGTGCACCGGGCAATGGCGACAGGTTCGCGCGGGTCGCCGAGAGGACCTCTATGTTTTTGTCACCAAGCGCTTGGGAAAGGAGACATAAGATGGAATGGCGTGAAGTGGTTGAGCACCCAAGCCTGAAAGACCTCCCTTTCAAAATCGAAACGAGTGCGGAAGGCTACATTTTGATGACACCGGCCAGAGGTAGACATGGAATATATCAAAGCCTGATCGTCAGAACGCTTGACAGGCTGGCCAAAGAAGGACAGATTTTTATCGAATGCCCGATTGAAACAACGTCCGACGGGACCAAGGTCGCCGATGTCGCATGGAGCAGCACTGAATTTTACAGGAGGAATAAAGATAATGACAATCCCTACCTGGAATCCCCCGAAGTCGTGGTTGAAGTAAAATCGCCTTCCAACAGCGAGAAATTGATGAAATGGAAAGCGGCGTTGTATTTTGAGAAAGGAGCCAAAGAAGTTTGGTTCTGCGACGACGTTGGCAATATACGTTTCTTCAATCCTCAAGGGGAACTGGGAAGAAGCGAGATTTTCAGGGAGTTCCCCGAGCACATCGACATCGAAGTGTAGTGACAGGCACCGCCGCAGGGGTTGCGTCGAGGGATTGGAGGACGGCAAACGCGCCGGGATAGCGGCGAGAACCTGGAGCTTTTTGTCACCATCACCCGGTGCTTTGGAAAGGGGACTCGGATGGAATGGCGTGAAGTGGTCGAAGATCCAAGTTTGAGAGACCTACCCTACAAGATTGAAACGAATGAATGGGGGCAAATCGTGATGACGCCGGCCTCGGGCAAGCATGCATTGTATCAGTCACGCATACTTCGATGGTTGGTGTTATCCGGCTTGGGTGAGGCGCTTGCAGAGTGCCCCGTTCAAACATCGGAGGGCGTTAGAGTTGCCGATGTCGCTTGGGCGAGCACTGCATTCCTCAAAAAGTACGGCGCCCCGCTTTCTTTTCCCGAATCCCCGGAAATCGTCATCGAAGTATTGTCCCCGTCAAACAGCAGCACCGAGATGAAAGACGAGAGAAGACTTTATTTTCAAGCCGGCGCAAAAGAATTCTGGCAATGCGACGAGTACGGAGACATGCGTTTTTTCAGCACCAAAGGGGAAATGGAAAAAAGTGGATTATGCCCGGAGTTTCCCGGGCATATCGAAATCGAGGTTGTGTGAGCAACTAAAATACAGGGACCGGAGGACGGCAACGATTCGTGCGGCCTTACTGCGCTAGGCCTGCCCTTTACCCGTAAATCGTGACTGGACAAGCCGCGCCATGCCGTGTAGCATGTCGGTATGGAAACACAAAACCAACTCAAACGGACTCTGTCACAGCCTGAAGTAATCGAGCACATACGGTCGGTGCTCGATGAGAACGGCCATATGAACCGAACGATGGTCGCGGTACTGCTCTGTGAGCACTATGGTTTTTTCGATGCCCGGGGTAGTGCTCAGACGAGCAGCTGCCTTAAGGCTCTTCGGGAACTGGAATCCAAGGGCCACATTGAGTTGCCCCGACCTGTCGCGTCATGGACCCCCGGGAGTCCCAGGCGCCTTTCTGAGCCGGTTGCACCTCCACAAGGCGTTCCCGCGCAAGTCGGAGATTTATGCGGACTGCGCCTGATTGTGGTAGAGACTGAGAACCGGATGCGGATTTGGAATGAGATGATGATCCGCGAACATCCCAAGGGAGCAGGTCCCCTCGTGGGACGCCAGATTCGATACTTGATCGGCTCGGAGCACGGTTGGCTTGGAGCGGCGGGGTTTGGAGCGGCGGCGCTTCAGCTTCAGGACAGGGATCGATGGATCGGTTGGGACAGCGAAACACGACGCTCTCATCTGCACCGCGTGATCGGACTTAGTCGGTTTCTGATTCGCCCGGCTGTACATTGCCACAACCTGGCCTCCTTTCTTCTGGGAACGATCCTGCGGGCAGTGCCCGGTAATTTTGAAAACCGATACGGGTTCCGTCCATGGTTGGTGGAAAGCTTTGTAGACACGACCAGCTTTTCCGGCACCTGCTACCGGGCAGCCAATTGGGTGCGAGTGGGTTGCACCCAAGGTCGAGGGCGTCAGGATCGGCATTGGGAGATGGCCGAAACGCTCAAAGATATTTACCTCTATCCTGTCGAGAGGGACTTTCGCCTCAAGATGGGGCTTGCGCCAGACAGTGGTTTGAGTGGTCTTGAGATTGCGGATGGTCTTGGTGCGGACCAGTGGGCGGAAAAGGAATTCGGAGGGGCTCCGTTGGGTGACAAGAGATTGGGCGAAAGGCTTGTGGAATGTGCCGATGCAAAGGCAACTAAACCGGATCGCGCCTTTAGCGGCATAGCTAAAGGAGACTGGGCGGCAGTGAAGGGATATTACAGGCTGATAGACCACCCGGATGAAACGGCTGTGAACATGGAAAACATCCTCGTGCCCCACCGCGAGAGGACCATTCGGCGCATGAAGGCACAGCAGACGGTTCTGTGCATCCAGGATGGCAGCGATCTGGACTATTCCAGCCTGGACCGTTGTGAGGGGCTGGGAGTGATAGGCTCCAATCAAACCGGGGCCAAGAGCATGGGGCTGCATTTGCACTCCACGCTGGCCGTTACTCCGGACGGATTGCCATTGGGAGTATTGAACGCCCGGTGCTTGGCTCCTATCTCGAAATGCGAAACAGACACCCGGCGCAGTTGCGACATTCCTATTGAAGAAAAGGAGAGTTTTGCCTGGATTCTCGGGCTTCGCGACTGCGTGGAAGTGGCCGAGGAAATGCCGCATACCCGGCTGGTATCGGTCCTGGATCGGGAGGCGGATTTCTTTGAACTCTTTGATGAGCAGCGCCGGAATCCGTCCGTCGAACTCCTGGTGCGTGCCAAGCACAATCGGTCCACCACCGAGGAGGGAAAGCTCTTTGAAGCTGTCAAACAGACCGAAGTACGCGCCAATCTGCGCATAAACGTGGACAGACAGAGTGCCAGACCGAAGCGAAGCAAACAGAAAGCACGGCCCGGACGTTGCGCACGTACGGCGGAGACATCGCTTCGCTACAAGCTCGTGGAGCTGCGCCCTCCCGACTACCATAAAGACAAGCCCCCGATTGTTCTGTGGGTGGTGCACGTAAGCGAAGACAATCCTCCTGAAGGTGAGGAGGGAATTGAATGGTACCTCCTGACAACGATGAAGATCGAGTCCGTGGAAAATGCCCAAAGGTGCCTGCATTGGTATTGCCTGCGTTGGCGCATCGAGGACTGGCATAGGGTGTTGAAGTCCGGATGCCGCATTGAAGAAGCAGCCCACAACAGCGCCGAGCGTCTCAAAAAATCCATCGCAATCAATTTGGTCATTGCCTGGCGCATAATGCTGATGACCCTTTTAGGCAGACAGACTCCGGAGCTTCCTGTGGAAGTACTCTTCTCGGATCTCGAAATCGAAGTATTGAATGCTTACGCTAAAAAAAAGCCCTCAAGCTGCCGCTCCCACTTGGGGATGCGGTGCGCTTGGTAGCACAAATGGGGGGGGTATCTCGGCCGCAAGAGCGATCCTCCCCCGGGGCACCAGCTGATGTGGCATGGTTATGGGTACCTTCAGCTCCTGTGCGAAGGATTTTCGCTCCGAAACGACTGAAACCGCCCCGGCGCAACTAACGGGTAAAGGGCAG
>CAVRYQ010000070.1:0-20647 GCA_963725375.1 uncultured Pseudomonadota bacterium
CGTATTGCTACCAGGCATGCATCGTTCAGTATTACGCTTTGGATCGATTGCAGAGAATGGTTAGCGATGAATTAGAAAAATCGGGCTTTTCTATGTGCCGGTGACTCCGGGCAGTTTTATTAATAACTGCTGCAGAAATGGAGGATGATATGGCAGCATTTTTTGGTATCGACGAACTCAATGCGCAAGGTTTCATCGACAAAAGCGTAGTGTGTTTCCCTCATTCGCCGGATGAAAAGACAGGTTTTCATACTGTCGTTTCTCCCATCAAAAACGAAGATATCGTTTTCATCAAACACTGCACTCCTCAACTCAGTCTCCATATCAAAGCAGTTGGCATCGTGCAGTCCAATTATCCGACGGAAAGCGATTTTGGAACATGCCTGCCGGTTAGATGGGTGTGGCAGGGCGAAAAAGTACCCGTAAATACGGATGAAGTACTTTCTCTATGCGGCGAAGCACTTTACGAGGAATTTAACATTTTAGTGCAAAGAGAGATCATCGATTTGTTGCCAGAAAAATACCGCTCGCCGAGAGAATGGTAATGACATAAATGTCCTGATTAAACACAAGATCGGTCAGCCAAACTTGGCACTAGGCCGTTATCTGGAAAAAAAGTTACTCTCGATATCTCTCTCAAATTCTTCAACCCATCTGGATCCGTCGCCAATTGGGTATTGTGCTTTCAGATTAGTGGATTTTTGCGTGACCACTACAAATCCAGTAAGCGCAAATATCTCATCGGTCTTGGAGTCCGTGGTATCGGTCTCAGCCAAGTCAAAGTCTTCCAGAGATAGCTTGAATCGCTTCAACACTGTCTGGAAATCATCCTTCTCGTCCTGTTCGATAAGCTTCATTTGATTCGCCCCTCCATTATCGACAAAACTGCAAAATCAATGGATTTGGATGAAGCAAAATGCTGCAATCATTGATTCGTCAGAAGATGCCATCATTAGCAAATCACTAGAAAGGTCCATCACAAGTTGGAATATTGGCGCTGAGCGCATATTTGGCTACACCCGGGACGAGATTGTAGGTCAAGCGCACACGAATATCGAATGCATACTTGAGTTACCCGTTGAGGATTTCGCATTGAACCAGGATCAGTCTCTTACGGTATTTCGCATCCTGCAGGAATCGCTGAACAACGTGATAAAGCATGCGCAGGCCAGCAGGGTAAACATCATTTTTGTGAATCGCTCTGAATCACTGCTGATGGAGGTAATAGACAACGGTATCGGGTTTGATACGTCAAACAAGAACAAAGAGCAATCCATTGGTTTGCTCGGTATCAGAGAGCGTGCCTTGATGTTGAGTGGGAAAGCCGAGATCAATAGTGCGCCGGGCAAGGGAACCTGTGTGTCGGTAAGCATTCCGCACACCTGTATCTCCGCCTAGCCCCTCAGAATTGTGAGCTTCCTAAATTTAACAGTAGTCCTTCCATCTCAAGGAGTCAAACAGTGATCAGGGTACTTATAGTGGACGACCATGCCATCGTGCGCCAGGGGCTGAGAAGGATTCTGGAGGAAGCGAAGGGAATGCAGGTTGGGGGTGAGGCTTCTAATGGGGGCGAAGCGCTGAAAATGTTGCGCAATCAAAAATATGACATTGTTCTCCTTGATATATCAATGCCCGAAAAGAGTGGGATAGATACCTTGAAGCTGATCATTGATAAGGACAGGGATACCAAGGTATTGATTCTAAGTATGTACCCGGAAGATCAATATGCCGTTCGCCTGTTGAAGGCGGGAGCTTCTGGTTACCTGACAAAGGAAACTGCGCCGGAACAGCTGGTCGATGCGATCCGAAATGTCGTTGCAGGCAAGAAGCACATCAGTTCCAGTCTCGCCGAATTGTTGCTTCTGGAGTGCGGAGCTGACTCGGGGAAGCCACCGCACGAAATCCTGAGCGACAGGGAATACCAAGTGTTAAGGATGATAGGCACCGGAAAACAGGTATCTGAAATCGCCGAGATGCTATCGCTTAGCGTCAAAACCGTCAGCACATACCGCGCTCATATTCTCGAAAAAATGAAATTGAGGAATAACGCCGAATTGACCCATTATGTGATGAGAAATAATCTTGAGGAACCATGATTGGCAAACATCTTCTGTGGGACAACGGCATCCAGATCAACTTGGACGGAAACCTGACGTGCTGGAGGAGTTCGTAGCAATTGTTCAAACGGTGTCGCTTGATCAATAGGGAGTACTTAAATCAAAAAGCCGCTGACTATTTCCGGCAGCGGCAGGGTGTCAAGACACTAAAGTGTCAAATGATTCAAACGGATTATTTTCCTGGCCTGGTAAGTCTGCACAAAATGCCACCAAGCATCAGACCAAGCACCAACGCAGCCAGGCTGGTTGTGCCACCTATGCTGGCTGCGAAGTCACTTCCGCCAACCATCCAGGATATCAAAAAGAAAACAACAGCAATGGCAAACCAAACTACTTCGCCAACAGACAATGCGAACAAGTTTGGCCCTTTGGGCATATGAAAGTCGTGTAAATGAATGGAGTGCATGATCATCTCCTTTAATGACACATCTAAAGAATACCTATCAATTCACTATTGGCTGCGGTGAGAAGTGTGTAATCAATTACGCTTCAAATCAATTGCAGCCGGATTCACAGTTAATCACTTCGCCTACCATTGTCAAGAGGTCGCTGCGATAGTATGGCTAGTATGTTAGCGCTTCGCTCAACTATATCCCCGGTTATTGGGCAAATCCCTCAAAAGGGACGACAAAACCAGGAATCACCCATGGCCGCTACCCACCGCATGGCCGCCTGTCGAAATTGCGAGGAAATCGGGCAACTGTCGGCCAATATAGCCACTTGAGACAAAACTCCATTTATCAATAAAGTTACGCCTTCAAATTGCCAGTGACAGCTATCCGTTTTTCTCGCAGTTTGCCGGAAAGTTTAATTGTGAACGTGCTCGTGAAACCGGTCATCGTGCTCGGCCTTATGCATTGCATTATTATCAAGCCACACCACAAGTCCAGCTATGCCGACGAAGACCGAGATCATCAGTATCGAAAACTCGAAGGAACCCATTTTAATTCTCCTTTAAATCCTAAAAGAGACATATGAATAGTGTCACTTTGACACTCTCCACCCTTTGTTTTCCGGCTTGTCAGAAAAACAAGTCAGATTACGGTAGGTGCCAATTTGGTAACAGAGAGATATGACAGAGTTATCAACGAACCGTGCGAGGATGATTACATACCTGTATAAAATAGTCAACAATTCTGGTGCGGCCCGGGTATTTGATTCTGACATTTTCACCCACGTCGCTGATTAGTCCGGTGGACGCTTTGATTGATAGCGGAGCGTCGGCTATCATCCGGCATTTAGCTACTGCAAGGTCTTCGGTTTTCTTAAATCCAGGTGAATAAAAGCAATGAAATCTACTCATAAATGGAAATTCTTCCGGGCAGGCGGATTTGATCAGGTGCAATTGGACACTGGTGCAGATTTGCTGGCGCTTGACCAACTTGACCAGAAGCTATGGGTCGCGCTGAGCTGTCCTACGCGCGGCATCGAGTTTGACAGCCGCACCCTGGACATGATCGATGCCGATCATGATGGTCAGGTGCGTGCGAATGAGATTCTGGCGGCAGTTCAATGGGCGGGAGTATTATTGAAAAATGGCGAATTGCTCGCTAATGGATCAGACACGCTGATGTTGTCCGATATCAACGACAGCATCGAGGAAGGGAGGCAGATACTCGCTTCTGCGCGCCACATTCTGAAAAGCCTGGGCAAGCAGGACGCAAACGCAATCTCTCTGGACGACCTGGCAGACATCGAAAAATTCCTGGCGGGCCTGCAATTCAATGGCGATGGCATCATTTGCCCCAATCAGGTTGAAGATGCCGTTTTGCGTTCTACAGTCGAAGACATCGGCAAAACGGTCGGAACGGTAAAGGACGTGAGCGGCGAGGACGGCATCAGCCAGGAAATCGCGGACAAGTTTTTTACGGAAGCGAAAGCGTACGTGGAGTGGTACGCCACAGGCGAGGCTGATCCCGATATCCTGAAATTGGGGACCAATCGCCAGGCTGCGGCGGCAGCGCTGGAATCCGTCAAGGGTAAGATCAACGACTATTTCCTTCGTTGCGGCATGGCGGAATACGATGCACGCGCGTCGTCGCCGCTGAGTCGTTCCATCGAAGATTATCAAAGGATTGCGCATCAGGATTTGTCCGCCGAGATTGCGGAAGTCGCATCGTTTCCGCTGGCGATCATCGGTCCGGATAAGCCGTTGCCATTGGCATCAGGCGTCAATCCCGCGTGGCAGGACAAGATCGCGATGCTGCGGGAATTCGTGGTCAAGCCCTTGCACGGTGACAGCGTCAGCCTGACCCAGGCGGATTGGCATGGATTGTGCGCAAAATTTTCGGCCTATGAAGTCTGGCAAGGTACCGAACCGGCATCTGCGGTCAACGCGCTTGGCATTGAACGGTTGCGGCAAACCCTGCTCGGCAATGAGCAGGCAGAGATCAGCGGGCTGATAGGGAAGGATAAAGCGGTTGAATCTGAAGTGAATTCCATACGCTCCGTTGAGCGCTTGATCCGATATCGGCGTGATTTGTTCAGGTTGGCCAATAACTTCGTATCGTTCCGCGAATTTTATTCGGGTCGGCAGAAATCGATATTCCAGATGGGTACGCTTTATCTGGACGGCAGAAGTTGCGATTTGTGCATCAGAGTGGATGACGTGAATGCCCACGCTGCTTATGCCAATTCCAGCGGTGTATGTCTGGCGTATTGCGAACTGGTGCGCAATGGTGGTGCCGGCAAGATGAACATTGCAGCCGCGTTTACGGCCGGTGATTCGGACTTCCTGATGGTAGGCAGAAACGGCGTGTTCTATGACCGCAAAGGGCAGGACTGGAACGCGACCATTGTGCGGATTGCAGATCATCCGATCAGCATTCGCCAGGCATTCTGGTCGCCCTACAAGAAACTGATCAAGGCCGTCAGCGAGCAAATGCAGAAATTCGCTGCTTCCAAGGCGAACACCGTCCAGGAAAAAGTGGTCAAGACGGTATTGGAAAGCGGCGGCAATGCGGTCGCAGCCGCGCCCGGTGTGCCGCCCAAAGCCGCCTTTGACGTCGCAAAATTTGCCGGTATTTTCGCGGCGATCGGTCTGGCCATCGGAGCTATTGGTGGCATCCTGGCATCAATTGTAAGCGGCGTCTTCAGTCTCAAGGCTTGGCAGATTCCGCTGGCCTTTGCAGGTTTGATGCTGGCAATATCCGGACCTTCCATGGTATTGGCCTGGTTCAAGTTGAAGCGCCGCAACCTCGGGCCAATTCTTGACGCATGTGGCTGGGCGATCAACGCGCGAGCGCGCATCAACATACCGTTCGGCACTTCGCTGACTGCATTGCCTCGTTTGCCGGAAGGGGCGCATCGATCTCTGGTGGATCCATATGCCGACAAAAAGCCAATCTGGCCATATGTGCTTCTGGTGCTCCTGGTTGTCGCATTGATCGCGTGGATTTGGCATCAAGGCCATCTCTCGTGAGCATTGCAATTATTTCGAACAGTAACGGAACGTAAATCCGGGGACGGGAATCGCGACAGATGCATTCCCATCGCGGAAATCGTTTGATCGCCCGCCGCTGGATAAGACGCGGCAGGATTTTCCGGATGGTCTTACACTCCCCTTATCCGTGATACTGTTCGTGGTTTGCATGGGCACGGATATATACGCATCGACATTCGATGGCCTTCGTTCGGGCTTCATCCGCATGCACGCTTAGGCCTGTAAATGAAACGCCTGCTCGCGCCGACGAGCGATATCCATACATTCCAGAAGAACAATATTGCGCCTGGATTTTTGAATGCAGCTAATCGACGTTTTTCCCTAGAATGACAACTTCAATACGGGGCTGCCGGAAATCGATGGGGCGCATCGAAGCATGGTCAATTTGCTCAACTTGCTGGTGGGCCATATCGCATTCGGTTCGAACGTTCCGCAATGAAAGGTTGTCTTTGACGAACTCACAGCCTGCACCTCCATCATTTGGATGCAATCGTGCCGATATCATTGGACGAGCCGCCAGCAGTTTTTCTTCTGCGCAACAGCCGGATGGACAATCGTCTCAGCTCATTTCACAAGAACGAATTCTGGCGGCATATCGCGGTGAACCTCATGTTTTCGATTGGAAGCATTTCAGGCTGGATGGGCGGTTTTCGATGCCGAAGAAAGCCTGAATGCGTTTAATCTGCAGGATGGCCGTTATTTGCTGGCGATCGTGCGCGATATTACCGAGCGAAACGCGGCAAGAATCGCCCTGCAGAAAGGCGAGGATCGCCTCCGGCATATCCTGGAGCATTCTTCGATCGGCATCGCGACGACGACGCTGGACGGACACTTCATGGAGGTTAATCATACCTTTTGCAAAATGCTGTGATATGGAAGTGAAGAGCTCACAAAGATGACATTCCAGGATGTTACGCATCCAGAGGACAAGACACTTACGCTACCCGGCAGACAAAAGTTGCCGGACGGCGAGATGGAAACCTATCATATGGAAAAGCGCTACCGAAGAAGAATTGATGGTGGTGCACGAATACACAATTGAAGATATGCAAGCGCACTTCCTTGATCATCGCGAGTTCTCAAGAAAAATCGCCGATCTGCGGCAGGATTTGAAGCAGTGAAAGCTGGTCTCGCGCGATGAGTTGTTCAGGTTTCTGAAGGATTGGCTAACGACCCATATGCTCAAAACGGATAAGAAGCTTGGAAAATTTGATCAATGCAGTCAAAGTATGAGGAGCCTCGGTTACGTAACACTCGTGATACACATTCCAAGGCGTTTATGGAAAGCGATTGGCCTGACGGTTTGGCTTGTCAACAAAGAACCTGATGGTTGCGTTAATGCCTCCACGGTGGTTGATTTGCAACCGCCGACAAAACCTCAGGAGAAACTTCATGAATCGCACATCACGTAGCACCCTTCTTGCCGCGGCCACTCTGCTGCTCGCAGGTATGACGATTAGCGCTTTTGCTGACAACGCCCAATTCGACAAGAATCATCCGCGCCGTGCGGAAGTGAATCAGCGTCTGGGAAACCAGGACAAGCGCATCAACAAGGAAGTCAAGGAAGGTGAAATATCGAAAGGTCAGGCAGCTAAGCTGCACAAGGAAGACCAGCATATGCGCAAGGAAGAACGTGCGATGGCATCGAAAGACGGTGGTCACATTACCAAACAGGATCAGGCAAAGCTGAACCGTCAGGAAAACAGGGTCAGCGAACAAATCGGCAAATAAGTCGTACTGTCGGGGATGGCGGGTTGCAATCATGGCTCAGCCTTCCCGAAATTGTCTCGATGGATTTCGGTATGGCTTCCCGTCTCACAAAAGGAAGCATCTCAATGGCTGCCATGTGCGCGTGATACGATTGTGCGACTTGATACGAAAGCGTGTTTTCAGAACAATTCCATCAAGATGGACGTTGGGATATGCTCGCGTCTGGCATACCGATTCTGCCAGAGAAAATCAAACCAAGAACAGGGGCACTATGAAGTCTATCCTCGCAATAACGATGGTTCCGATATGTTTATTGGCGTCAGGCACGGTAATGGCTGTCGACATGCCTCCGCTGGCGAAGAAAAATCACTGCACTGATTGCCATTCTATCGACAGGAAAATTGTCGGCCCGGCCTGGAAAGATGTTGCCATCAGGTATAAAGGTGCAACTGACTACGAATATAAGGGCAAAAAGTATTCCTTGGTAGACGGACTGGTCATGAAGGTATCCAAGGGGGGATCGGGCAACTGGGGCAATATGCCCATGCCCATCAATGATCCGTCTGGCGCAAAGCATGACGAGATTGCCGAACTGGTCAGGTTCGTACTCAATTTGGCGAATGAATGATCTGTATGGATGGAGTGACGATTGTGGCCGCAACAAATCGTGCATCGTAACCAACCACAGGAATTCCCCATCAGCGTATAGTTTATGTACCGGATGGATCGCGTGTGCGTGGGACCCGCGACCCTAACAAACGAATTCAACCGCCGTGGCGACCAATTAAATCGACCGGACTCATCATGAATAAGTACGCGAAGTATTTCTTCCTCTTGCTGCTATTGGTTCAGACGGGAATATTCGCCCAGCCTGTACTGCCGCCACCGGGCAATCCCAGGTTTACGCAACAGGAGCTCGACCAGATGCTGGCACCAATCGCGCTTTATCAGGATCCTTTGCTATCGCAGATTTTGATGGCAGCGACCTATCCGCTGGAAATCGTCGAGGCCGCGCGCTGGGCAACGGCCAATGCCTCACTCACGGGCGATGCCGCGGTCCGGGCTGCAGGCGGCCAGAATTGGGATGCCAGTGTCAAATCGCTGGTCGCATTCCCGCAGGTGTTGCAAACATTGGATCAGAATATCGAATGGACCGAACGTCTGGGCGATGCGTTTCTTGCGCAACAGGCACAAGTGATGGACACGGTTCAGACACTGCGCGAAAGAGCTCAGAAGGCAGGTAACCTGAATTCCAATGCTCAAATTCAGGTAACACAATCTGACGGCAACATCGAGATGGAGGCCGCAAATCCGGACGTGGTTTACGTCCCGTATTACGACCCGACAGTGGTCTACGGATCCTGGTGGTGGCCGGAATATCCGCCCATGTACTGGGCACCCTGGCCGAACTACGCGTGGTATGGTGGATTCGCGTGGGGCGTCGGTATCGGTATCGGTGCTGATTTCTTTTTCGGGTTGTGGGATTGGCGCAACCACTACGTCTATGCCCGCAATCCCGGCTACGCGGACGGACGGCACGCGTGGCAGCACGATCCGGTGCATCGCCGCGGGGTGCCTTATCGTGACGCAACGCTGAATCGGCAATTCGGCCGCGCAACCGCGGCACCAGAGTCCCGTACCCAATACCGCGGGTACGTGCCGCCTGAAAATTTCCATTCTGACGGATCGCTCTATCACTTGCAGCCACAATCTGGCGGAAATACGCGCGAACCTCAGATGCGTGCAACGATGGCGCCGCGGAGTGCCAGCCAGCCATACGTTGAACCAAGAGCGCATGCGCTGGAGAATGTCGGACGCGGAGCCGACGTGCGTAATTTCAGCGCCCGTGGCAATGCCAGCTTTTCGGGAAGAGGAGCAGCCATCTCATCGGGTTCACGGCGCCGTTGAGGTCGGCCGCTCTGCGCGCCTGCGCACGGCTGACAAAACGCAGGAAGCGACAATGAACGGCCGCAATACAAAAATCCAAACCGGAGGAAAATGGCAGTGAATAAATCGCAAACACTACTGGATGCCATGTGTTCGTGCCGTCGCATTGCACGTTTCATGGTCTGCGCAACGGGGTTGGTTTTCATCACGCCGACAAACTCGCTTGCGGCCGCGCAGCAATCCTTTGACTCACCGCAGGCGGGCGCCATTGCGTTAATCAAGGCATTGAAGTCGGACGATGAACCTGCATTGCGCGCAATCTTCGGCAGTGCGGGAAGCAAACTGCTCAGATCCGGCGACCCGGTCGCAGACGAGCTCAATCGTAAGGAGTTCAGCAAATCCTATGACGAGGCCAACAAGATAGTGTTCGGAGATGAGGCGCATGCCACGCTCGTCATCGGAAAAGATGAATGGCCTATGCCGATTCCGCTGGTCAAGTATGCGGATGGCTGGCGCTACGATACGGCCAAGGGCAAGGATGAAATCCTCAAGCGGCGAATCGGGCATAATGAAATCGAGACGATGCGTACGTGCCTGGCCATTGTCGATGCGGAACGGGAATATGCGGCGCACTACCTCGACCGCGACGGCATTCCGGTCTACGCGTCACGGTTTGTCAGTAGTCCGGGCAAGCATGATGGGTTGTATTGGCCCACACAGTCGAATGAAGCGCAGAGTCCGCTCGGGGAATTGCTTGCTGCCGCCGCGGATGAGGGATATACCCGTCATGGAATATTGCGCCATGCGCCATATCATGGCTACTACTATCGCATCCTGAAACAAGGGGAGGATGTGTCGGGCGGCGCGCAAGATTACATGATCAGGGGCAAAATGATCGGCGGGTTCGCCGTCATTGCGTATCCGGCTCGATATAGGGCTTCGGGTATCAAGAGTTTTCTCGTCAACCATGCTGGTGTGATTTACGAGAAGGATCTGGGAGAGAATACGAAAGCTGTGGCGATGGCGATCACAACGTTTGACCCGAGGGCCGGTTGGACCAGACTCGACCAGATAAAGTGACCCTGAACAAGCAGGACGCAGGGTTTCTTTGCCGTGCTGATATTGACGCATGTTGAAATGAAAATCGAGAGGGTTGCGCGGTGAGATACATACGATGGCAAGACTGGGTGTATGTTCTGTTGGGCTGCTGGCTTGTTGTTTCACCATCGGAATTGGGATATTCACTCAACAATGCTGCCACGGCCAACAGTTGGGCGATCGGCGGAGTGATTATCGTGGTTAATCTTATCTCCGCCTCCGGCGTGTTTGGTGCAGGCCAGGTAATCCTCAATATCCTCTTGGGAATATGGCTTGTGTTTTCGCCTTATCCGCTCGATTTTGTCCTGGACAAGAGTGCCATGGCCGATACCATGGCAGTGGGTGTCGCCATTGCCGTCTTTTCGATTTGGGAGATATACGAAGTTATGAAACGGGCGCAAAAATGACGCTCTGCCGTTGTCGCTTTCCACCAGAATGCCTGGCAATGGTTTCCTGAAGTCTGATCCGGGAAGCGCAGCCTGATAGATACGGCAGGGAAGGGTTCGAGCCTTGAATATGCACACAGATGGTGCTGCATCGTTGCAATTAATTTCCCGCGCAGCCAAATATTCGTGAATAACAACGAATGAACCCGAGCGAATACCCGGGCTAACGACCCTGAATGCTTGGGCTGGCTAATTGATAGCCGAAGCCGCGTATCGTATGTAACAGTTTCCGTTGGAATGGCCTGTCGATAACGTCTCTGAGCATATAAATATGCGCTCGCAGCGAATCGCTGTCCGGGCGACCCGCGCCCCATACGATATGCTGGATATCGTCGCGATTGACTACATTGGGAGAGCGCGCCATCAGCGCCTCCAATATTTTGTAGGATATTCGAGGCAAATCGATCGTCTTGTCGCCTCGGCGTACCGAACACGTGAATGGATCCAGGCTGAGATCTTCCACAACCAGCTTTCGCTGCTTCTGAAAGTACGCGTTCGCACGTCTATGTAATACCCGCAAGCGCAATTCCACCTCGCGTAACGCTGCGGGCTTGGTCAGATAATCGTCCGCGCCCGCTTCAAGTCCGGCAATTTTGTCGTCCAGCGATCCTCGACCCGCAATCATCAAAATCGGAGTGCTATTGCCGCCCTCCGCGCGCAATTTACGGCACAGCGTGATGCCGTCCATTCCGGGCAGTGCCACATCCAGCAAAATTGCATCATATTGGTTAACCGTCGCAAGATGCATGCCGGTGATGCCATCCCCGGCCGCATCCGGAATATGTCCTCTTGCTTCCAGATAGTCGAACATGTTGGAAGCGAGTTCATGATCGTCCTCAATAATCAATACACGCATATTTACTTCCGAAGACGGATGACTGGCAGTTGCCCGCCCCATTTCAATCCCATTTGTCAGTTTTGCAATGCTCATCACCTTGTCTTTGAATAATCAGGTCCGCTGTTTGAAGCGATACCAGGTCAGGGAAATGCCCACATACTCGTTCAGGAAAATTTTTGAAGTGACGCGAGGCAGGAACGATTTCGAAAATACAGTAAAGCAATCACGTGATGAATACGCAGAAATACGTATAGCGCAGAACGCGCCATCCAGGCCGCCTGCACTTTTTTTTTTGCCGGAACTTTAACGGTTATCAAAGCTGCAACTGGAAGGTGGGGAAATGCCGCCAATGGAAAAGGCGCAACGGACGCTGAGATCAGGAATCTCGCGGGAAAGGCATATAAATCCGGATATGTATTTCTGAACGCGTGCGAAGGCCTCGCAACGAATCAATCCGCGCAACAGATACGGTCGCTCAACGATGTTTCAACAGCAGCGACCTAGCTGCAAGCCTTCGGTGTCTGATGCAGGCCTGCGCCATGATTCCAGGTGATGAATCGTCTGATGGTAGGTACGCCGGCTCAGGGAATGAAGAAATAGTCGTACGCATGAGCAGTTCCGGTGTTGCTCCAATACTAATTGGATATGAGCATCACGTCTTCCTGCTGATTGATTTTCATTTGTCTCAACACGTTCATGCCGAGCAAGGCATCAACGCTCAAGGACGGCAAAATATTCACGGTCACGTCGTTAAGATGGAAGGTTCCGAACGATAGTTTCTGTACGGTGACTGAACAGGTGCGCACCACGCCATTGCCGGTCGCGACAAAGCCAGCCCCGGTGCAGCTCTTGATACCGGCGCGAATGGCGATACGTTCCGAAACTGTAGTGACGGAAGCGCCTGTATCCACGACAAACGTGACCGGCAGGTCGTTGATTGATCCTTGCGTAGTGAAGCTGTGACGCGCATTCAAATACAGCGTCAGGCTACCGTGCTCGTTTATGGGCTGGTCGCTTGCACTCGATATAACTTCCGCGTTGTCCGCGCATTTGGTGCCGCTGTAAGTGACCTTTCCGTGGTCATCGCATTTGTATACTGCAGCATGGATTTCGCAGGACAGCAGCATGGCAACCAATCCCGCCGCGACGTGGAACGGCCATTGCTTCGCCAGACGGCGAGACTTGGCGGGAAAGTATTGCAGCGTTTTCGTCAACAGCGTGATTTGCAAAGCGATCTCCGATCTTGTGTGGTGGCAATTCCCACATATGTTCAGGATGGGCAAAATTTACTCCGATATTGTGATATCGGCTAGATTGACCGGTATTTTGGGGCGCCAGAACGGTGCCTGACGATGCAGACCGACTGACCGGCAATATGCAGTTCAGAACGGAGTTCTGACATCTTTGCACTCCATCCATCCCGTATAGCATGTAAACTGAATCATCTTGCGGCTCGTTAATATTACGGGTTTGAGGACTCAATAACGATGCCGCAATCCCTGCGTTGTGAAATGCAAGGCTGTGCGGGTGGTTGCGTGGCACCGCAAGCTCGCGCGGCATCGCATATCGATAATCAAGGTATCTCTATAATATATATACGCAATATATTGCGGAGAAGGCTGCCTCCCGCCCGTTACATGCTTTTCTTGTTGAGGGCAATTTGACGACATTCTCGCTTTATGAATTGCCCGGCCATCACTAAACGGCTATATTGCGGTTGAGGAGCGAAGAGATGCCTAGTGATACCCAGAACAAGCGCTCCATTCTAGAAGCGCGTCATCATGACCCCTTTTCATTTCTGGGGTTGCATCAGAACAAATCGGGTTGGATTCTGAGGGTTTTTCAGCCTCATGCCACCGAGATTTCCGTCCACGACGGAAATGTCTGGCAACCGCTTGAGCGGGGAAATTCCAACGGGTTTTACCATTGGCAAGGCAAAAAGGCATTGCCTACCCCGTGCCGCCTGAAACTGAGCTTTTTCAATCACGTCGTCGAAGTGCATGATGCCTATTGTTTTGGCAGCAGCATCAGCGAACATGATCTTTACCTTTTTTCGCAAGGTCGACTGGAGCAGGCTTATCGCATGCTCGGAGCGCACCATATGGAGTGTGACGGGGTTTGGGGGGTGCGTTTCGCGGTGTGGGCCCCGAATGCCGAACGAGTAAGCGTGGTGGGCGATTTCAATGGCTGGGACGGGCGTGTCTGCCCGATGCGGGCATTGGGCAGTACCGGCGTCTGGGAACTTTTCATGCCGGACATCGGGCTGGGCGAATTCTACAAATTCGAGATACGTAACCGTCATTCGGGCCAGGTGTTTGTCAAGACCGATCCCTATGGCCTGAGCTTCGAAAGGCGCCCGGGTACGGCTGCCAGGGTGGTTGCGCTGGATGGGTACCAGTGGCGCGATGCGGAGTGGCGGGAAAGGCGCGCCAGCCGCGACTGGATACATCAGCCATTGAATGCCTACGAGATGCACGCCGGCTCGTGGAAACGTCACTGGGACGGGCGCTTCTACAACTTCCGCGAATTGGCGGACAGCCTTGTTCCCTATGTGCTGGATATGGGGTTCACGCATGTCGAATTGATGCCGATCAGCGAGCATCCGCTGGATGAATCCTGGGGTTACCAGACCACAGGCTATTACGGCGTCACCAGCCGTTTCGGCACCGCCGACGATTTCAGGTATTTCGTCGATACCTGCCATCTCGCCGGTATCGGCGTACTCCTGGACTGGGTGCCTGCGCATTTTCCCAAGGACTCCTTCGCGCTGGCGCGATTCGATGGCACTGCACTGTATGAGCATGAGGATCCACGGTTGGGCGAACACCAGGACTGGGGAACGCTGATCTTCAATTACGGCCGCAACGAGGTGCGCAATTTCCTGCTGGCCAACGCGCATTTCTGGCTGAGCGAATTCCATATCGACGGACTGCGCGTGGATGCGGTCGCGTCCATGCTGTATCTCGATTATTCGCGCAGGGCGGGCGAATGGTTGCCGAACAGATATGGCGGGCGCGAGAACATCGACGCAGTGGATTTCTTCCGCGAACTGAACGTGATGACGCACGAGCGTTTCCCCGGCACGCTGACCCTTGCCGAGGAATCGACTTCCTGGCCCATGGTGTCGCGCCCGACCTATCTGGGCGGACTGGGATTCAGCATGAAATGGAACATGGGCTGGATGAACGACACGCTTGATTACATCGAACACGACCCGGTGCACCGCCGTTACCACCACAACAGTCTTACCTTCGGCCAGCTCTACAACTACACAGAGAACTTCATGCTGCCGTTCTCGCATGATGAAGTGGTGCACGGAAAGAGATCCCTCCTGGACAAGATGCCGGGCGATTCGTGGCAGAAGTTCGCCAATTTGCGCTTGCTGTTTACCTACCAGATGACCTATCCCGGCAAGAAGCTCAATTTCATGGGCAATGAATTCGCCCAGGGACACGAGTGGAAGGTCGGCGCGGAGCTGGATTGGCACCTCCTCGGGCGCAGCGAGCACAGCGGGGTGCAGTCCGCCCTGCGCGACCTCAATCGCCTGTACGCCACAGTGGCCGCACTGCATGAGCAGGATTTTTCCCCGGAAGGTTTCGAGTGGCTGGATTGCAACAATGCGGATCAATCCATATTGAGCTTTCGTCGTTTCGCACGTGACGGTTCAAGTGTGGTGGTCGTACTCAATTTCACACCGGTGCCGAGGGAAACATATCGCATCGGCGTCAGGCACAAGGGCCGTTATCGCGAGATATTCAACAGCGATTCGCATTTTTACGGCGGCTCCAACATGGGCAACGGGCTGGGGATGGACACCTCGGACATCAGTTGGAATGGCGAACCGCAATCGTTGACGCTGACGTTGCCGCCGTTGGCCGGGGTCGTGCTGCAGCGAGTGTTGTGACGGCATCAGGGGGAGGTATGTCTGTATTGACACAATCAAAAGCCTGGCAAGCCTTGCTTGCCCATTACGCCGCAAACGGACGGCTTTCGATGCGGCGCTTGTTCGATGAGGATCCGGGGCGCTTTGGTCGTTTCTCGTTGCGTCTGGACGACCTGTTGCTGGATTACTCGAAGAATCTGGTCACTCAAGAAACGATGTCGCTGCTGTTTGCATTGGCACGCCAGTCCGGCGTGGAAGCCTGGCGCGACAGGATGTTCTCAGGCGAGAAGATAAACTGTACCGAGCGGCGCGCGGTGCTGCACACGGCCTTGCGCACGGCGCTGGATGCGGGACATGCGCCCATCACCGTTGACGGACAGGATGTGCTGCCGGGCGTGCGCCGGGTCATGGACAAGATGCGCGCCTTCAGCACCAGCGTACGCGAGGGTGTTTGGCGTGGCTATTCCGGCAAGGCCATCACTGATGTTGTGAACATCGGCATTGGTGGCTCATTCCTCGGGCCATTGATGGTGTGTCGGGCCTTGCAGCCGTATTGCGGCAGGGTGAAAGTGCATTTCGTTTCCAACGTTGACAGTACCGATCTGGCCGAGAATCTCGCGACTCTCGATCCCGAAACGACGTTGTTCATCGTCGCATCCAAGACGTTCACCACGCAAGAGACGCTGATGAATGCGCGGTCGGCACGCGACTGGTTCCTGCGCAGCGCAGCCGATGCGAAACACATCGCACGGCATTTCGTTGCGCTCTCGACCAATGCTGGGGAGGTTGCGGCATTCGGCATCGACGTGGCGAACATGTTTGAGTTTTCGGACTGGGTGGGTGGGAGATATTCCCTGTGGTCTGCAATCGGGTTGCCGATCGCCATCGCCGTCGGCATGGATCATTTCGAGGAGCTGCTGCGTGGCGCCTACGAGATGGATACGCACTTTCGAACTGCGCCGCTGGAACAGAACATGCCGGTGATCCTGGCGCTGCTTGGCGTGTGGTACAACAATTTTCACAATGTTAGTACATATGCGCTGCTTGCCTACGATCAGACGCTGGAGCATTTCGTGCCGTATTTCCAGCAGGCCGACATGGAGAGCAATGGCAAGCGCGTTGATCGCGACGGTGTTCCCGTGGATTACCCGACCGGCCCCATTCTGTGGGGCGGAATCGGCACGAACGGCCAACATGCCTATTTCCAGATCATTCACCAGGGAACGCAAACGGTTCCGGCCGATTTCATCGCGCCCGTGCAGGCTTTTCACCCGGTAGGCGAACATCACGCGACGCTGCTGTCGAATTTCTTTGCGCAGACCGAAGCACTGATGCGCGGCAAGACTGAAGCGGAGGCGCGCGAAGAATTGCGACAGGCGGGCACGGAAGCAAAGGCAATCGAGGCGCTGCTGCCGCACAAGGTGTTCGTCGGCAACAAACCGACCAACTCCATACTGTTCGAGAAGCTGACGCCGCATACACTGGGCAGATTGATTGCGCTCTACGAGCACAAGATTTTCGTGCAGGGCATCATCTGGAACATCAACTCCTATGATCAGTGGGGCGTGGAACTGGGGAAGCAACTGGCCAGCCACATCCTGACCGAATTGCGCGGTGGCGCGGAGGTTGCCACGCACGACTCGTCCACCAACGGATTGATCCATCACTACAACGCCCTTAAATGAAGATACTTTTCGTCACTTCCGAAGTCTATCCGCTGATCAAAACCGGAGGCCTGGCCGACGTCAGCGCCGCGCTGCCGACAGCCCTGCAAGCGCTGGGGCAGGATGTCCGGCTCCTGGTGCCGGGTTATACCGAAGTGCTGGACAAGCTCGAGAACAAGCGCACGGTCGCGAATTTCTCGGTGTTTCCGGGCCAGCCGCCGGTGAAGCTGCTGCTCGCGAAGATGCCGGAATCCGGGGTGCCCGTGTATGTGCTGGATGCGCCGCAGTATTATTGCCGCGTGGCGGGACCCTATCAATACGAACTTGGCGGCGACTGGCCGGATAACCCGATGCGTTTCGGGATGCTATCAAAAGTGGCGGCCATGATGGGAAACGCGGATTCTCCGGTTGTCTGGCGTGCAGATATCGTGCATTGCAACGACTGGCAGAGCGGTCTGGTTCCCGCCTATTTGCAGTTGATCCCGAACGCGCACGCAAAAAGCGTGATGACCATCCACAACATGGCCTTTCAGGGCAACTTCGATCCAGCCTGGCTGGCGCCGCTCGGGCTGCCGCAGTCTGTTTTCGACATGCATGGCGTGGAGTTTCACGGCTATCTGTCGTTCCTGAAAGCGGGCTTGCACTACGCCGATCGTATCGTGACGGTAAGCCCGACCTATGCGCGGGAAATACAGACAACCGAGATGGGCTACGGCATGCAAGGCCTGCTCACGGCGCGGAACGGGGATGTTTGCGGTATTTTGAACGGCATCGACGAAAGGGAATGGGATCCCGCGATGGACAAGCACCTGCCTGCAACGTATGACAGCAGCAACCTCGCACCCAAAGCAGTCGTCAAACAGGCATTGCAGCAGAAACTCGGCCTTGAGATCAATGCCCATGCGCCCGTGCTCGGGATTGTGAGCCGCCTGGCCTATCAAAAAGGGCTGGATCTGCTTCTGGAATGTCTGCCGAAACTGCTCGATGGTGGTGCGCAACTGGTCGTTCTCGGGAGCGGCGAGGTGGATTTGGAACGGCGCTATCAGCAGCTTGCCCTGCGTTACCCGGGCCGGGTTTCAATTACCGTGCGTTTCGACGAGGCTTTGTCGCACAGCATCATGGCAGGCGCGGACATTTTCCTGATGCCTTCCCGCTTCGAGCCCTGCGGGCTGAACCAGATGTATGGCATGCGCTACGGCACGCCGCCGGTGGTACGCCGGACGGGCGGTCTGGCGGATTCGGTGACCGACGCGAAGGAGGCGGATGGTACCGGCTTCGTGTTCGATGCTCCGGACGCGGCCGCCCTGTACCGCACCATCGTGCGCGCGGTCGAATGTTATCGTAATGAACAGGATTTCAGGCGCGTGCAGCTCAATGGCATGCGTCGCAATGTTGGTTGGGGCGGCAGCGCGGGACGTTATGTCGATTTGTACAGGACGATCCTGGCGTGAAATATTTTCGACAAATGACTAAACGAAAGGAAACATGATGGCACAGGAAATGCGTTCGCCACGATTCATCAGTGCGTTGACCAAGAATACCGTTGCCCTTGTGTTGGCGGGGGGGCGGGGAAGTCGTTTGCACAACCTGACGGACTGGAACGCGAAGCCCGCGGTGCAGTTCGGCGGCAAGTTCCGCATTATCGATTTTCCCTTGTCGAATTGCATCAACTCCGGCATCAGGCGCATCGGAGTGGTGACGCAATACAAGGCGCATACGCTGATCGAGCATATCCAGAAAGGCTGGGGCTTCCTGCGTGGCGAATTCAACGAATTCCTGGCGTTGCTGCCAGCGCAGCAGCGCATTCAGGAGGAGTGGTATCGGGGAACCGCGGATGCGGTGTTCCAGAACATCGATATCCTGCGCGGCTATAACCCTGAATACATCGTGATCCTTGCGGGCGATCACGTTTACAAGATGGACTACGGCGAAATGCTGGCCTATCACGTAAGCAGCGACGCAGATATGACAGTAGGCTGCGTTGAAATGCCGGCATGCGACTCATCGTCGTTCGGGGTTATGACAGTCGGCGAAAAGGACCGCATCATCAAGTTCACCGAGAAGCCACCGAAAGGCGACGAGATTCCGGGAAAGCCCGGGCGCATCCTGGCCAGCATGGGCATCTACGTGTTCAACGCCAGATTTTTGTACGAGCAGTTGATCCGCGACGCCGACACCAAGAAATCCACACATGATTTCGGGCACGACATCATCCCCTACCTGATCGACCGCTACCGGGTGTACGCGCACCGTTTCGAGCAGAGCTGCGTCGGCACGACTGAAGGCATTGAGCCCTATTGGCGCGACGTGGGAACCATCGATGCCTATTGGGAAGCCAATATGGAAATGGTCAACGTCACGCCTGCCCTCGATCTGTATGACAAGAACTGGCCAATCTGGACGTATCAGGAACAGTTGCCTCCCGCCAAGTTTGTATTCAACGATGAAGGCAGGCGCGGTGTGGCGATCGACTCCATGGTTTCCGGCGGCTGCATCATCAGCGGCGCCAGGGTTCATCACTCCTTATTGTTCTCGGATATTCGTGTCGGCGCGCGCAGCGAGATAAACGATTCCGTGATCCTGTCCGGTGCGCGTATTGGGGAAGATGTGAAGCTGAATCGCGTGGTTCTCGACAATAATTGTAAAATACCGGCCGGGATGCGGATCGGTTTCGATCATGAAGAAGACGCACACCGTTTCCATGTCTCTTCCGGCGGCGTCACACTGGTGACCCCGGACATGCTGGGCCAGTCTATTCACCACATCAGATGAGACTCTCAAAATATATCGTAGCCAATGGAAAGTGCCATGCCACAGAGTAGTGCACCACATCATTCAGACAAGAAGCTTCAACTCGTCATGTGCTGGCACATGCATCAGCCGGACTATCGCGAATATCTGCACCGCGACTATGTGCTGCCCTGGACGTATCTGCACGCCCTGAAGGATTACACGGACATGGTCTTTCACCTGGAGCAGCACCCGAAGGCGAAGGCGGTGGTGAATTTCGTGCCCATTCTGGTCGAGCAATTGCATGACTATGAACAGCAGTTCAAGAGCGGAGACATCCGTGATGCACTGCTCAGGATGCTGTGCCACGAGCATCTGGATGACGTGGACGAGGATGCCCGCCAGCATATTCTGGATAGTTGTTTCAAGAGCAACCACACCAAGATGCTGAAACCGTACCGGGCTTATCAGCATCTGTTCGATTTGCAGGCATTGATGGACGGGCACGGTCGCGAGAACGTGACATATTTGTCCGGGCAGTACCTGGCCGACTTGCTGGTCTGGTACCACCTCGTGTGGATGGGCGAGAGTATCCGGCGCAGCAGTGAAACGGTGGCGCGACTGATGACCAAGGGCAGCCAGTTCACGCTTGCCGAACGCAAGGAGCTTTTCGATTTGATCGGCGAGACAATTGCCGACATTATTCCGCGTTACCGGAAGCTGGCGGAACTTGGCGGGATCGAAATATCCTCAACTCCCTACAACCATCCCATAATGCCGTTACTGCTTGATTTCGCGACGGCACGCGAGAGCGAGCCCAACGCACTGTTGC
>CAVRYQ010000071.1:0-30150 GCA_963725375.1 uncultured Pseudomonadota bacterium
CTGCGAACTCAAGGTCTACTTCCCACCGGACGCCGCCGCGTTGGCGCGGTCGGTCAACGCCGATCCGTGCCCCAGGCCATCGAGTGACGGACTGAGCCTGCTCGTCGGCCCTGAAGACGCCTGGCAGGCGCTCTTTCCGGATTGAGCAACGGTTTCAGGACTGCAGCGCCATCACAATGCGCCGAACGTGACTGATCGCTCATCATTCATCAGAACCGCGCCGCAATCGTGTCTCTGTTCCAATTCCCGCTTTGGGATGCGCGATGCACATGCCCTGCTCAAATTCAAATATCCGGTTCCCATGAAAAAAATTGCCCCAACCAAATCTGAGATCGCGCTGCTGGAGCCCTTTGTCGGTCTCACGCTTGAACGCATCCATATGCCGACAAACGGCGCGGAGTTCGCCTCCGCCGCTGCCGAGATCAAGTCTGCCGGCATCGTTGGTTTCGATACGGAATCCAGGCCAACGTTTGTCACGGGCGATGTGAGTGACGGACCGCACGTTGTGCAGTTTGCGCTGCAGGACAAGGCCTACCTGTTTCAGGTGCATCAGGAGGAGGGATTGCCGTTTCTGGTCGAATTGCTGCAATCGGAGCAGGTCATCAAGGTTGGCTTCGGCCTCAAATCGGATAGCGGGCATATCCTGGCAAAACTGGGCGTCAAGTTTGGCGGGGGGGTGGACTTGAATACTGTTTTCCGCATGAACGGCTACCAGAAAGAGATCGGCGTCCGTACTGCTGTGGGGCTAGTCTTCAATCAGCGTTTTGCCAAGTCAAAGAAGGCCACGACCTCCAATTGGTCGCAACATCGACTCACACCGCAGCAGATGCTCTATGCTGCAAACGACGCCTACGCGGCGCTCAAGGTGCTGGAGGCGCTCAATCTGCCCCGCGAAGACTTGCCCATCATGGGCTTCAAGGCAGAGTCCGACTGACAAAAAGCCCGGCATGCCGGGCTTTTGCTTTCCAACTATCCGGAATGTCGCGCCAGTCTTCAGTGATGCGATTTCGCGATCAGCTTGAGCATCTTGATGTTGATGGCCACAAACCGGTATAGCTGCCAGATCAGGCAGGTCCGCATGAAGCGGGTGAACCCGGTCGGCGCCGGAGGATAGTAAGCTTGCTGGTACGGTTCTTTGTTGGTGGTATTGCCCATGTTCGGTTCCCTGTAAATGTCTGGTTGGTCAATCCGGTATCAGCGACCAGCCCGGGCGCAGCCTAGCTTGATAGATGAAAGCGTGGTGCAGCAGGTATTTCATCCAGTGGCCTGCCAGGCCGATTTCGCCGAAGGTCAGGTCGATGTCGCGGCCAAACTCCGGATATTTCTCGTAGTCCGGCACAACCGGGAATACAGTCATGGCTGCCGCCGTTCCCTTGAAAATGTGAGATCCGGTGGAGGCGACGCACGCTGCACCCATTTCGGCCATTGAGGCCGTATGCGTTGGATTTTCGGCGCCCTTCAGCATGTCCCGTATGCTCATGGCGACCGCTTTTGCCATCGCGGCGGAAGGCATCCCGGTTCTTGGTGCCGTCGGGTTGATTGATGTGCCGTTGGCGCTCTGCATGGGCTTGCTGATCAAATGCGGCGTCGCAAAAGCGATGCCGACGGCGAAGATATTGCGGTACGATGGCGTCTGATAAGTCCTGGGCCAATCCTTGGCGCTCCATTCCATGAACGGGCGTTGCGTATAATCGGCATCCACTTTCATAAAACCGTTGGGCGCAAACAACTGGCTGGTGATATCCGCACCGGCCTTGTCGAATGCCTTCAACCCGACACCTGCAAACGGTGGGATCAGCATCGAGAAATCGAACTCCAGTTCGTGGAATGTGCCGTCCAGCGTTTCGTAATGAATCTTGCCGGCGTCGACTTTCTTCACGTGCGCACGGGTGATCCATTCGATGCCGCGCTCGACCATCAGCGATTCCGCGAAAGTCTTGCCGTTGGTGATGTAGCCGCCGCGCTTGATATGCACGCCGCCCATGCCGAAATCGCCGAGTTCATATTCATTGCTGAGCCACACGATGCGCGCCTTGTCGCGAACACCGGCCTCGCGCAAGACATGATCCACGTTGTAAATGTACTCGAACGCGGCGCCCTGACAGGTACACATGCCGTGTCCGGTACCGATCACGATGGTCTGGCGCTCTCCCCTGCGCATGGCTTCAATGCTGGCCTGCAACTTGTGGTTGGCTTCCTGGGCGTGGCCTACGGTACAAACGGAAACGGTGTGCCCGTGGTCGGGGCCCAACCCTTCGGTGGCGCCGAAGTTCAGCTTGGGCCCGGTCGCATTCACCAGAAAATCATAAGCGATTTTTTCCTGCACACCGGCCTTTGCCTGAAGGGTGTACTCGATAGAGACAAACGGGCCGGCGCTGTCGACGCTGCCTTCAGGATGGATGGACAGCGCCCTGGCCTGACGGAAATCCACATTGGTTTTTCCATACAACTCGGCGAGGTCAAAAGTGACGTCTTTCTCCGTCATCTGGCCCACGCCCACCCAGATGTTGGAAGGTATCCAGTTCCATTTCGCGTTGGGCGACACCACGATGATCTCATGCTCCTTCCCTACCCACTTGTTGAGGTATCTGGCAGCTGTATGCCCGGCGATCCCCGCACCCAAAATCACGATACGCGACATTCTCTCTCCTTGTGAAGTCTCCAAATTCAAACCATCCATTTTTTGAATTCGTGACCTTGTGATGTTGTGTTCGGCATCAGAAAAAACGGGATCGCGCCGCCCATCCGCGCTGATGCCTTATTCCCGGCGCGGAGAACATCATAATATAAGCGTATTCTAATAATCAACCTTTTTCCGGACAATGCCAAAACATTGGAGTAGCATGAAATTGCAGTTTCTTCCTTAACCACGATAAGGAGTCGAATCATGCCCAAGTCCCATCATTCCAGCAGAGACATCAAGAAGAAGCCCTTGCTCACACCCAAGGAAAAAAGGATGGCCAAGCAGGCGAAGAAGCATAGCCATGATGCGCAGCCTCTCATCACGCCGGTCACCACGCATTGAGTGCCGGAGTTCAGGCGTTGACTGAGCTGCATTGAACCGAGGTTTTCCATTAAGCCCTCTATTTCTAATGGAGGCCATTAGGCCATCTGGTTGATTTAGCGAAGGTTAGATCAATTTTCAGCTAGAGTTCAGGTATCGCGACTTGAGCGCGGGGGAGATCATGGGTTTTGACCTGCGTTTTACCGACAAAGAGATTACTGCTTGAGGTGGCATGGCCATCATGAAGCGGATGCTCGATCACTTGGAATTTGATGCCGCACTGTCGTCTGCGGGGCTGCCTCAACCCAAGAGTAATCGCGGGTACCGGCCGGAACAATTGCTCACCCAGTTCATGCTTTCCATATGGTGAGGTGCGAACCGGTTTGAGCACGGCGAAGTCACCCGGCACGATCCTGTATTGAAGCGCGTATTTGGTTTTACCCTCATGGCGAACTTCAAGGCAGTGATGCGGCTGTTCAATAAATTCACGCAGGACACCAATGAATCGGTGATGGATTCACTGTACCAGTGGATGTTCGGGCAGTTGTCCATCAATGGCATCACGCTCGATCTGGATTCCACGGTGATGACGCGCTACGGAGCACAGCAAGGCGCGGCGCGTGGCTACAATCCTGCAAAACGTGGCCGAGCCAGCCACCATCCCCTGATGGCTTTTGTTGCCGACACTCGCATGATAGCCAACTGCTGGTTGCGCCCGGGCAACACCAGTTCTGCCAATAATGTGCAAGGGTTTCTGTCGAACACACTGCATCTGCTTGGGTGATAAGCACGTATGCCTATTACGCGCCGACAGTGGTTTTAGCGATAGCGCGTTTCTCGATGATCTTGAACAACGGCAAATGCATTACGTCATCGCCTTGCGCCAGAATCAACCCCTGCAACGCGCCCTGGTGGATGTCATGGACTGGTGGCGCTTTGTATGACGAAGCAGGCAAGCCTGTGCCGGGCATCGAGTTGAATCGCTTTAGGTTTCAGGCGAATGCCTGGTCAAAGCCCCGCTGGGTGATCGGTATACGGCAACACATTGATCAGCGTGCGTCGGCCGAAAGGCAGGACACTCAATCTGTTTGCAGACGACCCTGTGATTGGCAAGTACCGTTACTCTGCACTGGTAACCGATTTGGATCTACCTGCCGTGACCGTCTGGCGCACTTATCGTGGACGTGCCGATTGCGAAAATCGAATCAAGGAACTCAAATATGACTTCGCCGCAGACAGCTTTAACATGAAGGACTTCTGGGCGACTGAAGCCGCCCTCAATACGGTGATGCTGGCCTACAACCTGATGAGTCTGATGCGTCAGGTGTTACTCAAAAGCAGTGCAGTTCAGCACTCGTCGAATACCGTGCAGCACACGCTGCAAACCTTGCGCTACAGACTGTTCGCAAAACCTGCCTATCTCACTACTGAAAGCCGGAAGACAATTCTGAATCTCGCTTTGGCGATGCAACAACGAACGTGGATGCAAGGCTTGTGGGATGCGTCAAAATCCTTCGATATCCCGGCCAAATTTACGCCAATTTATTCCACACACATTCAGGTCTAATGGAAAATCTCGGTTGAACGATATTGAAAGACCGGCCTCGCAACCGTTCCGGCGGGAAATGCCGAACGAAATTGTGGCCGGGGTCGGTCCTTTGATTGTGCATACCCTCAAGAGGTGCTGGACAGCCGAATGTAGGAGTCAGCCGTGTCGGCCCTTGTAACATAGCGCCGCGGCGTGAATGACCAGTGAGTAGGGAATATCCGCCAGGTCGCCCCATTTTCGGATTGCACCTTCCAGCAGGGCAGCAACGTCGGACACCTCGGCGGTGTCATTCAGGACGTACTGCAATCCTTTCAGCCCGCCGCATTGAACGCGCATCTCCTGCGCGTGCGACAGGACTTCATCATCATGCAACTTTCCCAGCGCGAAGGCAAAACCATGGCGCAGATAGCCGTGCAATTCCTCGCATCGCGACAGGCTGGCCGCATTCCGGCAAGTGACTGCCTCGCGCTCGGCGATCTGTACGCGGTCCGAGTGTACGCATCCAACGCAGCGCGTCAGCACGGACTTCTCGAATGTGCAAGGCCGCTCGATCGCCTCGGATAGCTTGTGCCGGAAAGCCGTCTCGTCCATGAGTCCTGTTCATTCCCGATGCGGGGTTTGCGTCAAGTCTTCGTGCGCTTTTTCGCCAGCTTTTCCATCGCCTCGCCCGCTATTTCCCGCACTTCTTCGTGGACATCCTTGAGACAGGCCTCGACATAAGGGCGGGCGGCAGCACTGCCGCTCAGGCCGAGCAGATGGCATGCGTCGGCGCGCACGCGATGGTCAAAATGGAAGGTCAGTTCAGCCAGTTGCGGCAACAGCGCCTGCAATTCCGGCATGTTGGCATAGGCTTCCAGCAGCGCGCTGACACCCAGGCGCACCGAGATATTGGCGTCGGGATTGGCCACGATGGCAAGCAGCGATTTCAGGCGATGGGCGTCCCCGGAGATGAATGCGACAGCCTGCTTGTAGCCGCCCTCCTTGAGCAAATGCTCGACATAATGAGCCGTGCCCTCCTCACCGCTCGCCCACTCGGCCCATTGCCTGAGTTCGGCCATGCTCTGCGCACCGGTCAGGGTGAAGGAGCCGAGGCGCACCCAGGGCGCCCTGCGCACCTCATATTCCGCCGCCTGCTCGGGATGCGCAGCAATATTCACGATCGTAAGTTTTCCAACCCGGGACTGCTTCACCAGTTCACTCAAGGCCTGCAGCACGGACGGACAATGCGTGCAGACCGGCGTTATGAACAGCAGCGCATCTGGGGGCGTAGGAGACATGGTCTATCCTTCAGTTATTCGCCTTGCACGGTAACCATGATACTCCGACTGCCGCCGTGGTTCCTGTGCTCACACAAGTATATCCCTTGCCACATCCCCAGTTTTAGCTGCCCGTTGCTGACCGGGATATTCAGGCTGCCGCCGAGCAGGCTGGCCTTGATATGCGCGGGCAGGTCGTCCGCGCCCTCGTCGCGATGGCGATAATAAGGCTCGTCCTCCGCAACGGCATGGTTGAAGTAGCTTTCGAAATCCTCGCGTACCGAGATGTCGGCGTTCTCGTTGATGGTAAGCGATGCGGAGGTATGCATGATGAAGACGTTCATCAGGCCGATCCTGACTTCGCGCAGTTCGGGCAACTCGCGCAGCACCTCGGCGGTGACCAGATGGAAGCCGCGCGGCCTAGGTTTCAGGTGTATTTCTTTTTGCAGCCACATGGTAGTCGGGCATCCGGATTGAAGACCGCGGCATTATCCCAGACTTCGGGTGTCTCGCCGGAAAGAGGGGCCGGATCGGCAAAGTATGCAGGGCATGAAGTATACTGCCATAAAATGCATTTTCGCTTTTTACACATCTTCTCCCGATCATTATTCATGAAACAATTCCTGCACACGCTGGAAACAACCCCCGACAGCATCGCCTTCAACACCACCCTCGCGGTGATCGATGCAAATTACGACTTCACCCCGACCGCATTCCGCAACGGGGAATTGCGAAACGAAGCTGGGCAGAACAACGGTTCCTGCAAGGTTTTCTCCTTCGCAACGTTGCACAAGCTGACGGCACGGCAGACCCTGCATTGCTTCGGCGCTTATTACCGCGACGATGTGCTGGCACACCCGCAAGGTACCGACCACCAGAACATCCGCAACTTCATCAGATTCGGCTGGGAGGGGCTCGCTTTCGAGGGCGATGCGCTGAAGCCGAAGAAACCGTAAACCGCAATCCCGACATGCGCCCTCCCGCGTCTTCAACCCGCGAGCTGATCAACCTCGCCTGGCCGATGCTGGTCGCGCAACTGGCGATGATGGCGAATGCCGTCATCGACACCGCAATGGCGGGGCGGCTCACCGTCGTCGACCTTGCCGCGGTCGGCATCGCCGCATCCATCATGGCCACCATCCTGATGTCGCTGATTAGTGTATTGCTCGCAGTGCCCCCCATCATCGCCCACTTGTATGGCGCGGACAGGCGGGCAGACATCGGGCGCGAGATACACCAGGGCATGTGGATATCGCTGGCGCTGGCCCTGGTGGCGATCCTGCTGCTGCGCTTCCCCGGCCCGCTCATTACGATCTCGAAATTGCAACCTGCAGTGGAAACGAAGGTGCGCGCCTACCTGTCCGTCTCGGCCTGGGGCGTGCCGGCAGCCTTTGCGTTGCGCCTGTTCTTCGGCCTTTCCACCGGTGTGAAGCGCCCGCGTCCGGTGATGTTCTTCAACGTGCTGTCGCTCGCCGTCAAGATTCCGCTGAATGCACTGTTCATGTACGGACTGCTCGGCTTCCCGGCGCTGGGTTCAACCGGTTGCGCGCTGGCAACAGCGCTGGATGCATGGCTGATGGCTGCAATCGCGTGGGCCTGGTGCCTGAACAACCCGACATACGCGGTGTTCGAATTGCACCGGCGCATTACCGCACCCGATTTCACCGCGATCAAGGAATTCCTCAAGCTCGGCATCCCCATCGGCCTGACGTTCATCGCCGACGTGACCGCCTTCACCTTCATGGCTCTGTTCATCGCGCGCCTCGGCCCCGTCATTTCCGGCGCTCACCAAATCGCTGCGAACCTGGCGGCGCTGGCATTCATGATCCCGCTGTCGCTGGGCAATGCCACGTCAGTACTGGTCGGGCAGGCGCTCGGCTCGGGGCAGGCCGCACGCGCACGCCACATCTGCTGGGAGGCGATACGCCTCGGCATGTCGATCGCAATCCTGCTGTGCCTGGCATTCTGGCTGGGAGCACCGCTGATCGCCGCGTTCTACACCACCGACGTGCAGGTGCAGGCAATCGCAACCCCGCTGATTGCGATGGTCGGCCTCTACCACCTAGGCGACGCGCTGCAGGCCATCACCGTGAATGCCTTGCGCGGATACAAGAATTCCGTCGTGCCGATGGTCATCTACACGGTGATACTCTGGGTACCGGGCCTGGGCGGCGGCGTCATGCTGGGGCTCACCGGCTTCCTCGGCCCGCCCCGTGGTGCACCCGGCTTCTGGCTTGCCGCGATCGCCAGCATCTGGCTGGTGGGCGGCCTGATGGCGATCTATCTGAACCGCACTACGCTGAAACATTGCGCGCACTAGAGTTGCCGACTCCGGCACGCGACCTGCGACTGGAGTAAAGTGGCGCTCGGGACCCGGAATCACGGCACCAGCATTTTGTGCCATGTCCCCAAAAAACAAACTGATGCCAACTCGCCCGATTCGAAAATGAATATCGCCAGATCATTCATTGTCCTCATCCTGCTCTGCTGCAGCGGCTGTGGCACGATTACCTTTGGCTACAATCACGCCGACTGGGTACTGAACTACTGGATCAACGATTACACCTCCTTCAACGCCGAACAGCGCGCGCAAATCCGCATCGAGATCGACAACTATCTGCTCTGGCATCGCCGGCATGCGTTGCCTGAATACATCACGTATTTGCAGGATATGGATGCTGCCATAAACCAGGAGGCGAGCCTTTCGGTCGGCGATGTCATGCGCCTGAGAAAGGAAGGCAGGAGACTGTATCAATTGACCCTGGAGCCCATGATCCGGCCTGCCGCGCATGTGCTAAGCACCCTCGACGATGAGCAGATCACCGAGCTTGCCGACACTCTGGCCAAGCGCAACCAGAAGCAAAGGAAGAAGATGCTCAAAGGCAGCGCTCGGGACATGCTCGCTGCGCGTGCCGAAAGACACGTGGAATTTGTGGAAAACCTGGTTGGCCGCCTGAGCACGGACCAGGAAAACAAGATCACGGAGATGAGCTTGCGCATACCGTTCGCATCGGGAGATTTCATCGGACAACGGGAGGCCAGACAGGCTGAATTGATCGCCCTGCTGCGTGACAAGGCCGGTGAAGACAGGATCGCCGCGCTGTTGCTGCGATGGCTGAAAGATCCTGATGCCTACGGAACGCCGCAACAGCAGCAGGCGATCACTGCATACGAAGATGCCATGAATGAGATGACAATCCGTCTCGTCGCACTGCTGACCACGCGCCAGAGGCAGTATCTGACCGACGAGATCGCAACCTACATCGACGGTTTCAGGAAACTCGGTTCGAAGTTGGAAACAACAAGCGTCAAATGACGCATCGATGCGCCTTCATTTCCCCGCTTATACCTATAAGTTATTTTGATGTAACAACAAAGTATTTAGCAGGAATATGTAACACAGCTAGACTTGGCGCCAGGTTGATCGACTCAACTCCCCAACCACTGAAAGAAAGGTGTCATATGTCCACGCTGAAAGACAGATTCGAAGATGTGCCCTACGACTGGAAGGTCCTGCGCCTCGCGGCCGGGGATACACCGGACGGGGTCAGGTTGCCGGTCGGGCCGGTACTGGTGCCGCTGTCGGTATGGCGGGTACGCCGCGCCGAGCTGATTCGCCGCGAATACGATCATGGCTGGCCGCTGGGCGTCTGGCTGGGTACCGACGAAAGCGCTACGGCCATCGAACACGATATCGATGACTTCACCGTAGTCGGGGTCGAATCCGGCAAGGACGGCAACCGTTATCTCGGCGTGCGCCAGGTACTTGAACAGTTGGGTTATCGCGGCGCACTCACGACGACATCTGCGTGACCACACAGCGCATTCTGGTCAGAAAAGCCCGCGCCGCCGCTCCCTTTCCCGCTGACCGGGACGTTGCGCAAGATCGGCGTGCGGCACTGATGTAGCGCCGATGAACCTGTCGCTCGACATGTCGGTGTCCGCCCCTGCTAAAGCCTGCAGCCTGATCATCCGGACCACGCCCGGCTGCGGCCTGAACCGATGCAGCTTCTGCGCCCTGTATCGCAGCAAGCAATATTTGATTCATATGCAAGACCTCCAAACTGCTCATATCTGATCCGCGCCGGCCAATTGCCTGTTTTGCTTTGGTATAGAATTCCCCTTAGCCCCCATTTCACCGGACATGCCAACCGGTTGCATCGGCAACGATGAAAGACTGCTGCCGCAACTTTATAAAACAACGGCTGTCCATCAGCGCGTTCCGTGCGCTTCACATGCACGGACTTTGCAACTGGACACTAGGCGGATGCCGCCTCTTGAATAAAGAATTTCAGATTCGCAGCGTATCCGGAATCGCCCGGAGTGAAAAAACTTTATGGAAGCATTGCTGCAACGCCATCATCAGAACGACGTCGACGAAATCACGCTGATCGCGGGACTCGTATCAAAAATCCGCCCGCCGAAATCCGCACAAGCCGCCCACGCCGAACACATGATCGGCGCGCTGTGCCACATACTCGGGCGGCGACCGGAATTGCGCACCGCGTTGCGTACCGCACTGCTCAAATTGCTGGGTGGCCACAAGCCGGTTTCGCTGTATGTGGAATCGGGAATACTTCCCAGCACCGGATTTTTCACGGAACTGTACCGGCGGATAAGCCACAAGATATTGCCGGAAGCAATCGACACGCGTTACCTGAAAGACATCTTCGCGCTGATCTTCACGCACCATGACGACGAAGTCTGGGTCAATGCCGTGCTGGATGCGCGCTGGCTGGAGCTGCTGGCAACGCTGCGCTTCGACGAGCAATCCGCCGATCCCAGCGTGCCCTTGCCGGTAAGCGGCATCCTCGACGCGGTCCTGGTGCTGTCCTACCGGATTTCCTCCATCGGCTTGGAGCCCGAATTGATACGCAACGAGCCGTCGCTTGAGGAATTCGCATCACCTTTCCTTGCGCAGAACGATGAGGTCGGCGAATACTTGGAACAGTACTCGCGCGCATGGACGGACGCTACTCTTAGGTTTCAGGACGAACGGCACATCCTTGTATTGCTGGACCAGTGTGCGCAGATCATCCAGAAAATCCGGCGCACCGCGTCCCGCTCCGGGACCAGCATCAGCCTGACATTTTTGCTGCAGCGGCTGACCCAGCAACTGGAACGCATGGAACACCTGCTCGCCATACTCGCAGCATTGCGCGAGGACAAAAGCGGTGCGAGTGCCCGACCATTGTCGGCGAGCTTGTTCAAGACGCTGGTCAGCGGCGAATGCCACAAGAACGATGTGAGGCAACACTGGCGGGAAGGCCTGGAACTGCTCGCATTGCGCGTAACGGAAAACGCCAGCCGCACCGGCGAGCATTACATCACCACTACGCGACCGGAATATTTCGCGCTGCTGCAATCGGCCATGGGCGCGGGGCTGGTCATCGCATTCATGGCAGTGCTCAAGCTGCTGGTCGCGAAAGAGCATCTGCCGCCGCTGACCGAGGCGCTTTTGTTCAGCCTGAATTACGGCCTCGGCTTCATCCTGATCCACATCCTGCACTTTACGGTCGCCACCAAGCAGCCCGCGATGACTGCTTCGGCCATCGCCGCCAGCATCAGCGAAAACGGCGGCAACAACCGCGACATGGAGAGCCTGACCAGCATCATCGCCCAGACAGTGCGCAGCCAGTTGGCCGCGATTTTCGGCAACGTGCTGGTTGTGATACCGCTGGCCATGCTGATCGCCTGGAGCGTGATGAAAGTGACGGGCGCGCATTTCATCCCGCCCGAAAAAGCCCACTTGCTGCTGGCCGAGATCGACCCAGTTCACGGACTGGCGGTGTTTTATGCGGCGATTACCGGCGTGTGCCTGTTCCTGTCCGGACTGATCGCGGGCCACCACGACAACCTCGCCATCTATAACCGCATTCCGCAACGGTTGAAACAATTGCGCTGGCTGCAGCGACTGCTGGGCGAAGCGCGTTTGTCGCGGGTCGCCACGTATGTGGAAAACAACCTGGGAGCGCTGGCGGGGAATTTCTACTTCGGCTGCCTGCTGGGCGGCACGGCCGCAATCGGCGTATTGTTTGGCCTGCCGGTGGACATTCGGCACATCACCTTCTCTTCGGCTTATCTCGGGTTCTCGCTGGTCGGGCTGGATTTCGCGATGGAACCCCGGGAACTGCTGCTCGGCGTGCTCGGCATCGCACTGATCGGCCTGGCCAATCTGGTGGTCAGCTTCACCCTCGCGCTCAGCGTGGCGATGAAAGCGCGCAAAGTCACGTTTACCCAAAGACGGGCATTGCTGCGAAGCCTGGGCAGGCGCCTCCGGCACAAGCCCGGGGAATTCCTGCTGCCGCCGAAATCGCAGAGGAACGATTATTCGGAGGCCGATTGAAAATGCCCTGAAGCCAGGGATATTTTGCGGCAGTGCCACCGGCACCTGTCTCCGTCACCAACCCGTCAAAGCAAATTCCCGGGATTCGGAGTTGGCGCAAAACAAGAATTCGCTCAGAGGCAGGCAGCATTCGAACTGCGCGTATTGAGTCTAGCGATCAAACACGCAAAAAGCAGCAACTTTCCGTTATTACCCACGAGATCAATCGAATCATCCGCAACCTTGTCACGCAGTCATGCTCTCGGCTGCGGCTGGTACAGGAAATTTTTTCGGCAACGTTGAACAGACTGCCGATAAAACCTGTCTCAGCTACACGTTGGCCCGAAGTTTCATGACGTGGCGTGAATCTCAAATCCAGTCTCGCAAGGAGGGATTAATCATGATTTTCTCCGACGCAATAACCAATCTCTGGGCTCCGCGCATTTTGGGGCTACTGCGCATAATCGTCGGCTTTCTCTATGTGCAGCATGGCTCGGCAAAGCTGTTCGGCGTACCGCATGTCGCGATGTTCGACGGCCTGCATCTGACCTCATTGCTCGGCGTGGCCGGGATGCTGGAACTGGTGGGCGGAACCCTGATCCTGGTCGGCCTGTTCACCCGGCCCGCGGCCTTCATCCTGTCGGGCGAGATGGCCGTGGCTTACTTCATGGCGCATGCACCGCAGGGCATCCTGCCCATCCTGAACCAGGGCGAACCGGCAGTTCTGTACTGCTTCATCTTCCTCTACCTGTTTGTCGCCGGGGCCGGCACTTACAGCCTGGACAAGCTGCGGCTCGCCCATCCCTCCGGGACAGGGCCTGAGCACACCGGAATTCCGGGCCACTCAGGACCGCTTATGTAACGGAAGGATAAACTTCCAGCGCACGCGGCCAGTGCGCCGGGTGCGCTCGGGACTTTGACGGACGGCGCGCTGCATTGATTTGTTGAACGCGCTGCGTCAGCGGCGGCAGCATTTCGAGGATGCTCGCCGCCGAAGTGCATGCTGTCGCCAGCAAGATATTCAGCGCGCATAATACGGGCACGGGCAACTATTCGCGCACGGATTACCGACTTATGACAAACGACATTTATCTATTTTTTATACACCTGGGAATTACGGCGCTGTCGCTATGGATAGCCAGCTTCATCTTCCACGGCATCAAATTCGCCAACTACGGTGCGCTGACCATGGCGGCATTTCTGCTGGGCCTGGCCAACGCGATCATCCGGCCCATCGTCATCCTGCTCACCATCCCGCTGACCATCGTCACCTTCGGTCTCTTCCTGCTAGTGATCAACGCACTGATGATGCTGTTCGTTTCATCCGCCGTGCCGGGCTTCAAGGTATCGGGATTCTGGACCGCATTCTTTGCCAGCATCTTCATCGCCGCGCTCAGCTTCATCCTCGGTCTTTTCATCTTCCAGTCGGGCTCGCATCCCATCGTCATCCCCACGCAAGGCCTGACCTACACCTGATGCGGGAACGGCCCCGGCAGTCCGACTCTCCGGCGCCGCAATGCAAGGGCTTTCGCAGCCTGCGGTTATTTCGTCGCAAATAATTCGGCCCCGATGTCGTCAATTCCAGTAAAGTTGTAGCCTGCAATTCGCTCCGGCATATATCCATGAACAAGGAAGAGTTAAGCAAGGAACAACAGATCCTGCGCCTGATGCGCAAGACGCTGGGCAGCGTCGTCAAGGACGTCACACCGCTCGGAGGCCGGCCCAACCCCCTGACCAGCAGCACCATCCAGGAAATCAAGGATTGCTTCACGCTGATCTCGGATCGGGAAAAGGAACTGGCCAGGAAACTCGGCTTCGACGAGGCCAAACCCTATTACACGGACGGCGAACAACCGAATGCGAACGTCATCGCCTTCGTCAAGCCGACGAAAGAGTAGCTCAAAGCGCAGGAAACGCGATTTTTTCGGCAAGACTACAAATTGATCGCCAGCCTTTGCCTTGTCGAACTGCAAGCGCTGTAAATTGGCGCAGCCTGGCTTCAAGGGTAACAGTGCAAAGCGAGGGCCTGAAATCGGCCGCTGCGGCCATGTTGTATGCGAGGGCTTCAGTCGATGCAGGCATGGTACGCGGCGGCGCTGCAGGAGCCCTGGCGCGAAGAGCAGTATGCGGCGGCGGTGCGCGGCATACTGCTTGAGGATCGCAGAAACACGCCCCTTCGAACGTTCAGTGAGCCGAATCCGGCGCGTAGTATATGACGGACTTGCGCGATCCGGGCTTCTTCTTGTGGGTGACCACCCCCTTGATCGTATCCGGTCCCGAAATGGTGACGTCGGGATAGACAGGATTCAGCGCATGTAAATGCCAGCCGCCTTTTTCATCGCGCCTGAGCTGCCGGAAGATCAATTCCCCGTCCGCCGATCCGATCACGAACGAGTCCTCCGTTGCCGGTGCGCCCATTTCGATGACGATGATCTCCCCTTCGACGAATTCCGGCGCCATGCTGTCGCCCAGCACCATCAGCGCGACGATCTCGTTGCCGGAACAGTTGCTGCCGGTCGTGGTGTCTTCCGGCACGGCGGCCACGATGGGGATGTTGACAGGCTTGCGCGCATGCATGAACAGCGCTCCCGAATGGAATGGCCGGATGATAGCGCCAATCCGCCGACGCATGAACAGGCAAGCACCATGGATACGGCGCTTGCCACCCCGCAGCAGAAATGTCAGTTGAACTTGCACCGCGCTGGATGATAGATTGCGGGAACGAAAAAACGATCCGACTCCGCGTCTCCGCAACCTGTTATTGCACGAAGGACACATATGATCAACAGCAGCAGCGAACACCGGCACGCGCGTTTCCTGAACTATTCCGCAACATTGCTGGTGGCTACCTTGCTGGCCTACGCCGCTTTCGTTGCCTGGCAGTCCTGGCGCTCAGCCAGAGCCGGGCAGGCCAGTCAGTTGGCGACGATTGCCGCACTGAGTGCAAACTCGATCGATGTCTACATCAACCAGTTGCAGATCGGCATGCAGAATCTTGGCGAGGATTTGCCCGTCACGAACAGGAAAGCGGATCTTAACCGCGCATTTGCCCTAGTGAGCCAGTTTCAGGCGCTGCACACCGAGCTGGATAACGTGATGCTGATCCGCGGCGATGGCCAGGTATTGCTGACCGGGACAACCTCCAATCGACCGGACATGCCCTCGCTCGCCAACGACCCCGGGTTCAGGCAGGTTCGCGACGAACTGCAACAAAGCGGGCCCTTCGCCATAGGCCGCCCCGTGACGGGATACATAGACAGGAGTTGGGTCGTTTCTGCGCGCTATGCCGTCACCGATCCTGTGGGTAGGCTGATCAGCATCATCAGTGCCAATCTGCCGGTGGATATGATGCAACGCTACTGGATAGATTCGATCACCCCGCGCGTCACCGCGCTGGGCCTGGTACGCGATGACGGGTATCTGGTGAGCCGCTATCCCGAGCCGGATGCAGCCAGCCTGGACAGGATATATGGTAAACCGGTCGAGGGCGCACTGGCCGAATACCTGCACGCGCATGACCACCCTCTGCAGGGCCAGATCGAGCTGCGCGACGGCAATGGCAAGACCACGGCGCTGCTGGTGATACGCCGCCTGCAACACTATCCGCTTACGCTATTTGTCGAGATGCCGGCGTCGGAAATCGAGACGGCATGGTCGCGTGAAATGCATGCGCCCTACTTCCTGATGGCGCTGATGCTGGCGTGCACCTTCGCGTATTACAGCCTGAGACATCATCGCCGCGCGTGGACCGTGGAAAAACGCCGCGAGGAACTCCGGCGCAGCTACGAACACGCCCTGCGCGAACGCAGCCCGAACGAGATATTGATGTTCGACACCGATACACTGCGGATCAACTACGCGAACGACTATGCGCAGGAAAGTCTCGGCTATACCCTGGAGCAGTTGCAAAACAAGACCATACTGGACCTGCATCCGGAATCCAGCATCGAATCCTTCGGGACCGGGATCGACAAGTTGCGGGCTGGCGAGCGGGAATCGATCACGTACGAGACGGTGCAGGCGCGCGCGAATGGCAGCACCTACCCGGTCGAAGTCAACCTGCAATTGATCAAGTCTGAAGACGGCGGAGAGCAATTTCTGGCCATCGTCCATGACATCACCGCACGCAAGCTGGCCGAGGAAAACATACGGCAATTCAACGCCCCCGTCGAACGGCGTGCTGGCAGGTAACAAGTCGGACGGCACCATTGAAAAAGCCCGGCAATGCCGGGTCGCGCTCTTTCTGCGACCTTGCCAAAGTCAGAACCGATTGATCACGCCCAGCCCGAACTCGGTGACGTTGCCGGTCATCCCGCTGCCTTCGGTAAAGGTGTCGAAGCCGCCGCGTATGCCGATGTTCTTGCTCAGGTCATATTGAATCTTGACGCCAACAACTAGGCCATTGGACGTTCCCGACATTGCGCCGCTGCCCGAACTGCTGAGCTTGTAGCTTGATGAGTGCACGCCGAGACTTCCCAACAGGGACAGGTCGTTGCCCAGGCTGTAGATATATTGCCCCGATGCGCTGACGGAAGAAAGGTCAAACGTCCCGGTCGTGCCCGGGTAGGTCGCGGATAGCAAGCTGCCCGCATTGGCGTTCCGGTAAAGCGAGTTATAGGCCAGTTCGAGGCCCCAGCTCGGATTGAATTTGTACCCGGCCAGCAATCCAAACGAAAACGAGTTATCCACCCCGGTGAGTTTCCCTGTTTGTCCCGCACTGACGCCAATCGAAAAGCCGGACGAAGAAAGTCCGCTCTTGCGCACCGCTGCTGGGAGTGACATGGCGGGGACGACATTCATCCCGATCTCTGCTTCCGGTGCTTTCATGGCGACTGACTTCCCGACCGATGTATTGGCCACCGCGCGTTGCGTCGGCACTTCAGGGCTGGTCCTTGCGGCGACGTTTTGCCTCGCCGCTGCATTTTTCATGACCTGTATTGCGCGTTCATTTCCCTGTGCCGCCGATTTTGCGAACCAGTCGTAAGCCTGCTTTTCATCTCGCTGCACGCCTTGCCCATTGAAATAGAAAGCGCCCACATCGAACTGGGCTACTGCATTACCCTGTTGGGCCAGGGTGAGGAATTTGGGAAAAGCGCTGGCGTAGTCCTTCCCGGACAAGGCGGCGTTTGCTTCCAACATGAGTGTCTTCTCATCCGCCGGAGCGGCTGGAACCTCGGGCGCGCGCGGTGCCGGAGCCTGCGCCTGGGTCGGCGTGGTAGCCGCTGGCGCGTGCAGCGTGCTCAGCTCATTTTTTGCGCTCTGGTTTCCTTTTGCCGCCGCGTTCTGCAAAATTTGCAGGGCGCGGACATTCCCCTGCGCCGCTGATTTTGCGAACCACTCAAAGGCCTGCTTTTCATCCTTCTGTACGCCCTGTCCGTTGATATAGAAGGCACCCAGATTGAACTGGGCTGTCGCATTCCCGTGCTGCGCGAGGACAGAAAATCCCGAGAATGCCGCGCTGTAATCCTTACGGGCCAAGGCGGCGTTGGCCTCCGTCACGAGGGCGCTGTCGTCCGCATGCGCGGCACCAGTGGCAAAAAGCAGCGCCAGGCACAGGGCAGCGGGAAGTTTTTCAATGTATCCGAATTGCAAGCGATGTGTGTCCGCCACGATGCCCCCTTTGCAGTTTATTGTGCGCAATGGATCGTCCGTTCTGCGAGCGCACTCAACAAACCGTTGAACCACGGTCACGTACCAGACCTGCACAGTACGTGTCGACCCGCATGCTGTCAATGCATGTCATTGGCATGCAATGCTCGCCAGGCTGCCGCAAAATGACAAGCTCAGGATTTCCCGGCAGGTCCCCACTCGGCGTTACGCACGATACGCATGGCGTGCGCCCGGGTTAAAATCCGGGTCACTCTCCGCAGATATCCCGAAATGACCGCGATTCCCGCCACACTCGCCCCGCTGCGCATCACCCACCTGCGCCAACGCCTGCATGACCTCGGCGCCAAGCCGTGTCACGAGGATCGTCTGCTGCGCGGCTGGAGCCAGGTCTGCTCTTGCGACCGGAAGGGCAGTCCCGCGGAAATTTTTTTTCCGCTTGTGCTGCGCAGGGAATTGCCCGCCATTGAAGCGGAATTGAATGGACTGGCGCAGTTGTGCAGCGAACATCCCGCCGGGGACGGCGTTGCGCGGCTGCTGGTAGAGCTGTCCGACGGGCAGATGGTGGAAAGCGTGCTGCTGCCACGCGGCGGGCTGTGCGTGTCGACCCAGGCGGGTTGCGCCGTGGGTTGCGTATTCTGCATGAGTGGGCGCAACGGCTTGCAGCGCCAGCTCGGTAGCGCCGAGATCGTCGCTCAGGTGGTACTCGCACGCAAGCGCCGCGCCGTGAGCAAGGTGGTATTCATGGGCATGGGCGAACCTGCCCATAATTTGGACAACGTGCTGGAAGCAATTCATCTGCTGGGCACACAGGGGAATGTCGGGCACAAGAACCTGGTGCTTTCCACGGTCGGGGATTTGCGCGTGTTTGAGCGCCTGCCGCAGGAAACGGTCAAGCCTGCGCTGGCCCTTTCGCTGCACACCACCGATGCGGCACTGCGCGCGATGCTGCTGCCGCATGCGCCGCAGATCGCCATCGAAGAATTGGTGGAACGCGCCGAGGTGTATGCGCGTGCCACCAGCTACCCGGTACAGTATCAGTGGACGCTGATCGCGAGCATCAACGACAGCGATGCCGAACTGCAGCGGATTGCCCAGCTGCTTTCAGGCAAATACGCCGTGATGAACTTCATCCCCTTCAATGACGTGGACGGTCTGCCTTACCGCCGTCCGTCCACCGAACGGATTGCGGCCATGGCGCGGGCACTCAACCGGCAGGGCATCTACACTAGGGTGCGCGATTCTGCAGGACAGGAGGTCGAGGGAGCATGCGGGCAGTTACGGGCGCGGGCAACAAAGGAAAACCGGGTGGCGTGAGCGGCCTTGAGCGTCGTTCCATCGGACATCCGTACGGATCGCTGTCGGGGGGGCAACTGCGGTATTCGAGAACGACGAATGGACGGTCACTCGGCGGGTGGTGCTGAGCCGTAGCGCCAAGCGCATGGTGAAAGGATGGGTGCGGATTCCCGTTTTAGCAGTGCTTGGCTCTGCATCAATGCTTTTCGTTCGTCGGCCCGACCACGCGTATCACTTCACCCTCGAACACGGCGTCGTTGCTCGCCATTGCCGCCCGTTGAGCCGCCTGGACCTGCAAGTCGCGCATCTGCTTCCGCACAGCGCGCGTCTTCCACCACAGATATCCCAGAGCGATGGCACCGACGATCGCGACGACCACCAGCAATGCAGCCGAGAACATCAGCACCAGGCCTAGGATCGCCACCGTCACTACCACCCCCATCAACCTGCGCAGCGGGCCGGGAGGGTTGGCCGGGGCGTTCAGGACATATTTGATCTGCATTCGGCTATCCCTTGTCGAAACGCATCACGCCTGCCTTGCAGTCCACCTTGATCGTATCCTTGGCGGCAAAGCGACCTTCGAGGATAGCCTTGGCCAGCGGGTTCTCCAGTTGCGCCTGGATGGCCCGTTTCAGCGGACGCGCGCCATACACTGGATCGAAGCCCGCGTTGGCGATCTCTGCCAGCGCGGCGTCGCTGACAGTCAGTTTCATTTCCATCGCGGCCAGGCGTTTTTCCAGATATTGCAACTGGATGCGCGCAATGCTCTTGATGTTCTTCTCGTCCAGCGCGTGGAACACCACCACCTCGTCGATGCGGTTGATGAATTCGGGGCGGAAGTAACTCTTCACCTCGCCCATCACCGCCAGCTTCACGACCTGGTAATCGTCGCCCGACATCTGCTGGATCATTTGCGAACCCAGATTGGACGTCATCACGATCACGGTGTTCTTGAAGTCCACGGTACGACCCTGGCCGTCGGTCATGCGGCCGTCGTCCAGCGCCTGCAGCAGCACGTTGAACACGTCCGGATGCGCCTTCTCCACTTCGTCCAGCAGGATGACGCTGTAGGGCTTCCTGCGCACAGCCTCTGTGAGCCCGCCGCCTTCCTCGTAGCCAACGTAGCCGGGCGGCGCACCGATCAGGCGTGCGACGGAATGCTTTTCCATGTATTCGCTCATGTCGATGCGGATCAGGTGATCCTCTGAGTCGAACATGAAACCGGCCAGCGCCTTGCACAACTCTGTCTTGCCCACGCCGGTGGGGCCGAGGAACAGGAAGGAGCCATAGGGGCGGTTCGGGTCGGACAGGCCGGAACGCGAGCGGCGTATCGCATCGGATACCAGGCGCACGGCTTCGTCCTGCCCCACCACGCGTTCGTGCAGTTTCTCTTCCATGTGCAGCAGCTTGTCGCGCTCGCCTTGCATCATCTTGCTGACCGGGATGCCAGTCGCCCGGCTCACCACTTCGGCGATCTCTTCGGCACCGACCTGGGTGCGCAGCAGCCTGTTCTTCTGCCCCGCGCCTTCCGCTTCGCGCTGCGCGGCTTCCTTCAGTCTGGCTTCCAGTTGCGGCAGCTTGCCGTATTGCAGTTCGGCCACCTTTTCCAGCTTGCCTTCGCGTTGCAGCCTGACGATGTCGGCGCGCACATGGTCGATCTCTTCCTTCACTGTCGCCGCGCCCTGCGCAGCCCCCTTCTCGGCTTTCCATATCTCTTCGAGGTCGGCGTATTCGCGTTCCAGCTTCTTGATCTCGTCCTCGATCAGGCCCATGCGCTTGCGCGACGATTCGTCCTTTTCCTTCTTCACCGCCTCGCGCTCGATCTTCAACTGGATCAGGCGGCGGTCAAGCTTGTCCATGACTTCTGGCTTGGAGTCGATCTCCATCTTGATGCGCGCGGCAGCCTCGTCGATCAGGTCGATTGCCTTGTCCGGCAGGAAACGGTCGGTGATGTAGCGATGCGACAACTCCGCCGCGGCCACGATGGCGGGGTCGGTGATCTCGACGCCGTGGTGCAGTTCGTATTTTTCCTGCAGGCCGCGCAGGATGGCGATGGTGGATTCCACCGAAGGCTCGCCCACCAGCACTTTCTGGAAGCGGCGTTCCAAGGCGGCATCCTTCTCGATGTACTTGCGGTATTCGTCCAGGGTGGTCGCGCCTATGCAGTGCAGTTCGCCGCGGGCGAGCGCGGGCTTGAGCATGTTGCCGGCGTCCATCGCGCCCTCGGCCTTGCCTGCGCCGACCATGGTGTGCAACTCGTCGATGAACACGATGTTGCGGCCTTCGTCCTTGGCCAGTTCGTTCAGCACCGATTTTAGGCGCTCCTCGAACTCGCCACGATACTTGGCTCCCGCCAGCAACGCCGCCATGTCCAGCGACAGCACGCGCTTGCCTTTCAGCGTCTCCGGCACCTCCTCGTTGACGATGCGCTGCGCCAGTCCCTCGACAATCGCGGTCTTGCCCACGCCCGGTTCGCCGATCAGCACCGGGTTGTTCTTGGTGCGGCGTTGCAACACCTGGATGGCACGGCGAATCTCGTCATCGCGGCCGATCACCGGGTCCAGCTTGCCCTGGCGCGCGCGCTCGGTCAGGTCGAGGCAGTATTTCTTCAGTGCCTCGCGCTGGCCTTCGGCTTCCTGCGAACCGACAGACTCGCCGCCGCGTACAGCGTTGATGGCCTGCTCCAGCGGCGCGCGCGCCACACCATGCTGCTTGAGCAGGCGGCCTGTTTCACCCTTGTCGCCGGTCAGCGCGAGCAGGAACATCTCCGACGCGATGAACTGGTCACCGCGCTTCTGCGCTTCCTTGTCGGTGAGGTTGAACAGGTTGGACAGGTCCCGGCCCACCTGCACTTCGCCGCCACCACCTTCCACTTTGGGCAGCCGTGAAACGGCGTCACTGAGCGCCGCCTTCAGCGCGTTGACATTGCCGCCCGCACGGGCGAGCAACGAACCCGCGCCGCTGTCGGCATCGTTGAGCAGGGCCAGCAGCAGGTGCTGCGGCTCGATGAACTGGTTGTCGCTGCCGACGGCCAGGCTCTGGGCATCGGACAGGGCCTGCTGCAGCTTGGTGGTGAACTTGTCGAAACGCATGTTGATTCCCTCGATGGAATATCTGACGGAAGGGTAAATGGGGCGCGTAACGGCAATTTCAAGCCCATGCCGTATCCCTTATACTACGCGCTCTTTAAGGAAGACCCCATGCCACACACCAACCTCGCCCAGCACATCCGCACCAACGTCCGCGCCGCACTCGACGAAGACCTGTGCGCCCACGCCACTTCCCTCTCCCGCGAGCGCGAGACGGAACAGCACGCGGCAATGATATCCAGCGGAGACCTGACCGCACAACTGATCGGCGAACGCGCCCTGGCGAGCGCCACGGTCATGACGCGCGAGCCCGCAGTACTGTGCGGCACGCTGTGGTTCGAGGAATGCTTCCTCACGCTCGACCCGGATTGCAGGGTCAACTGGAAATTGAAGGAAGGCGATCTCGCCGCGGCGGGCCAGACGTTGTGCGAAATACACGGCAATGCACGGGCCATGCTCTCGGCCGAACGTCCGGCGCTGAATTTCCTGCAAATGCTTTCCGCCGTCGCCACGCAGACGCACCACTACGTCGCGGCCGCGCAGGGAACAAATGCCAGGATCATGGATACGCGCAAGACACTGCCTGGCCTGCGCGTGGCACAAAAGCATGCGGTCCGGGTGGGCGGCGGGCACAACCAGCGCATCGGCCTGTTCGACGGCGTGCTGATCAAGGAAAACCACATCGCGGCGGCAGGCGGCATCGGCAGGGTCATGGAACATGCGTTCCGGATCACCCCGCCGGGCGTGTCGATCCAGATCGAGGTGGAGACGTTGGCGCAGCTCGATGAGGCGCTGAACGCGGGAGCCCGGCTGATATTGCTCGATAACTTTTCAATGGCGGACATGCGCATCGCCGTGACCCATGCTGCGAAACGTGCGGAACTGGAGGCCTCCGGCGGAATCACGCTGGAGAACGTGCGCCTGGTCGCGGAGACCGGCGTGGATCGCATCTCCATCGGCGCGCTGACCAAAGACATCAAGGCCATCGACCTGTCGATGCGCATCGCGCTGCCCTGACGCCATATTCCTGGTACAGGTCCGCACGTTCACCATGATCATTTTGTGGCTACCGGGTTGGCCGGGTTGAAATTTCGCGACACACTCCATATATTAGAATTTTCTGATTTACTGAGGCCATCATGAGCGACTCCAAACACATTGTCTGCCCGCATTGCGATGCGGTTAACCGCGTCCCCTCCGAAAAGCTCGCCGCGCAGCCCACCTGCGGCAAGTGCAAGCAGTTCCTGTTCACCGCACATCCGCTCGAATTGACGGAGCGGAATTTCATGCTGCACCTCTCGCGCAACGATATCCCGGTGCTGGTGGATTTCTGGGCGCCGTGGTGCGGTCCCTGCCGCATGATGGCGCCGGCCTACGAGAGGGCTGCGCAACGCCTGGAACCCGAACTGCGCGTCGCCAAACTGAACACGGAAGACGCGCAACGGATCGCCGCGCAATACAACATCCAGAGCATCCCGACGCTGGCGCTGTTCATGGGCGGACAGGAAATTGCACGCAAGTCCGGCGCGATGGACGCGGCGCTGATCGAGTCCTGGATAAAATCGAAGTCCTGAATCGGGAACGAAGGAATCCGGATCACTTCACCCCTGTTGCCGGACAATATGCCGCGTTCAGGCCATCGTATCCGGATGAATTGTTCGACTGGCTCGCAGGCATCGCGCCGCAGCGCAAGCTGGCATGGAATTGCGGCGCGGGCAGCGGGCAGGCGACCGTCGCGCTGGCCTCGCGCTTCGCGCAGGTTTTGGCGACCGACATCAGCAGCACGCAACTGGCTTGTGCACCGGTGCTCGCCAACGTCGAATATCGCGTGACATCCGCCGAGTCCAGCGCCTTGCCGGATCACTGCGCGGATGTCATCACCGTCGCCCAGTCCTTGCACTGGTTCGACCTGCCCAGCTTTTATGACGAGGTCAAACGTGTCTTGAGACCGGGCGGCATCATCGCGGCATGGGGCTATAACCGGTTGCTGATCGGCCATCCCGAGGTACGGCGCAGCGTGGATCGTTTCTACGACGAGACCATCGGCGCCTACTGGCCGCCCGAGCGCATGCATGTGGAGAATGGATATCGCGATCTTCCATTTCCGTTTTCACGCGTTCCCGCTCCCGCATTTTCGCTGCACAGGGAATGGACGCGCGAACACTTGCTGGGCTACCTGCGCAGTTGGTCGGCGGTGGGGAGGTTCCGGGCAGCGAACGGTCATGATCCGGTCAGTGAACTCGCCAAAGAGCTTGGCGCGCATTGGCCGGAAGGACAGACGTATCGGATCGAGTGGCCGCTGTTCATGCATGTCGGCCGGACTGACTGATCGGCGGTGCTGCCGGGGCCAGCGCCTCGTCCAGCAGTTCGATCCAGTGGCGCACCGGCATGCCGGTTCCGCTTTGCAGGTGGGTCTGGCAGCCGATATTGGCGGTGGCGATCTGTACGGGCTGTCCGCTTTGCAGCGCCGCCAGCTTGTTATGCAGAAGTTGCTGCGACAACTCCTTCTGCAGGATCGAATAGGTTCCTGCGGATCCGCAGCACAGATGATTGTCTGCGACCGGCGTCAGTTCATAGCCGGCCCCGGCCAGCAATTGTTCGATCACGCCGACGATGCGCTGCCCATGCTGCAGAGTGCAGGGTGCATGGAACGCAACCTTGCCGCGCGGGGCCGGTGGGGGCAGGGCCAGCAGCTTGTCCTGCTCGACAGCGAGTATCTCGCCCAAGTCGCGCGTCAGCGCGGAAATGCGTGCCGCCTTCGCGGCGTACGCCGGGTCGTTGCGCAGCAGGTGCCCGTATTCCTTGACCATCGCGCCGCAGCCGCTTGCCGTCATCACGATTGCTTCCGTGCCCTGCTCCACCAGGGGATACCAGGCATCGATGTTGCGGCGCATATGGTCAAGGCCTTCCGCGTGCGCATTCAGGTGGTAGCTGACTGCGCCGCAGCAACCAGCCTCGCGCGCGCTGACCAGCGAAATGCCCAGCCTGTCGAGCACGCGCGCCGCTGCGGCATTGGTGTTGGGCGCCAGCCCCTGCTGCACGCAGCCTTCCAGTACCAGCATGGTGCGCGCGTGACGCGCTGCCGGGCGCGCTGTCGGCTTCTGTGCGGCAGGAATGTTCCTGGCCACGCTGCCCGGCAGCAGCGGACGCATCATGCGCCCGAGCGCTAGCAGGGAATTGAAAACGACCGGACGCGGAAGCACCTGCCGCAGCAACCCGCGCCGGATGCGCTCCCCTGTGCCGCGCACGGTTCTTTCTTCGGCACAGGCACGGCCAATGTCCGCCAGGCGGCCGTACTGCACACCCGACGGGCAGGTCGTTTCGCAGGCGCGGCAGGTAAGGCAACGGTCCAAGTGCAGCATGGTCTTTCCCGTCACCTCGGCGCCTTCGAGCATTTCCTTGATCAGGTAAATGCGCCCGCGCGGGCTGTCCAGTTCGTTGCCCAGCAATTGGTAGGTCGGGCAGGTTGCGGTACAGAAGCCGCAATGCACGCAGGCGCGCAGGATGGATTCCGCCTCCTGCCCGTCGGCGGTGTGTCTGAACGCGTCGAGAAGATTGGTTTGCATGGCGTCAGAACTCCGGGTACATGCGGCCGCGATTGATAATACCGTGTGGATCGAAGGTCTGCTTCAAACGCCGATGCAACTGCAACAATGACGGCGGCAGCGGATGGAACGGTTCGTTATTTGGCCCGGTGCCGCGGAACACGGTCGCCTGTCCTCCGCGCGCAGCCGCTGCCTGGCGTATCTCCGGGGCGGAAACGTCGCTGAGCAGCCAGCGCAGCGCGCCGCCCCACTCGATCAGTTGCCGTCCCGACACATCGGGTGTAGGCGCCGTGGACGGCAGCGACAAGCGCCACAGCGCAAATTTTCGCCCGCCGCCATCGGCCTGAAAGAACGCATGCTGCTGCTCGCGCACGCTGCGCCAGTAGGCATCCGCATCCGCCACGATCTCTCCGCCGAGTCGGGTGTGCACCGAGCGCACCGCTGCCGCTGCGCCGGACAGGCGCACGGTCAGCACGCGGTCGTGATGGCAGGTCGCCGACAGCGACAGCGGCTGTGCCGCCCAGCGATTCATCGTTTCGATCGCCTCGCGCTCCGTCATCTCGAAACGCAGGCTCAGCTCCGCGACCGGCATCGGCAGAACTTTAAGCGAGACGTCGAGCAACAGGCCCAGCGTGCCCAATGCGCCCGGCATCAGCCGCGACACGTCGTAACCGGCGACGTTCTTCATGACCCGTCCGCCGAACTTCAGCACATCGCCCTTGCCGTCCATCATGCGCACGCCCAGCACGTAATCGCGCACCGAACCGGCGCTGGCACGGCGCGGTCCCGACAATCCCGCCGCGATGCAGCCGCCCAAGGTCGCACCCGGCCCGAAATGAGGCGGTTCGAACGCCAGCATCTGCCGTTTGGCCGCCAGCACCGCCTCGATTTCCGCCAGCGGCGTGCCGGCGCGCGCCGTGACGACGAGCTCGGTCGGTTCATAGGCGACGATGCCGCGATATTGCGTCGCATCCAGCGCATCGCCGTGCGGCGCGCGTCCATAGAACGCCTTGCTGCCCGAACCGGCAATTCGCAACGGGCGGCGGTCGCGACCGGCGTCCCGCACGGTCAGGCTCAACTGTTCGATGATGTTCTGCATGGTCTGATCCGTCTTCAGGAAAACGCCTGCTCAGAAACGCGGCAGGTCGGGGAACGGGAGCTGTCCGTGGTGCACATGCTGCGCGCCGAATTCGGCGCAGCGATGCGCCGTCGGAATCAGCTTGCCGGGATTGAGCAGGCCGGACGGGTCGAATGCCAGCTTCACCTCGCGAAATCGCTGCAGCTCCTCCGGCTTGAATTGCGCGCACATCTGGTTGATCTTCTCGATGCCGACGCCGTGCTCGCCGGTGATGGTGCCGCCCACTTCCACGCACAGCTCCAGGATCCTGCCGCCGAGTTCTTCGGCGCGGTGAAGTTCGCCGGGCTGGCTGGCGTCGTACAGGATCAGCGGATGCAAATTGCCGTCCCCGGCATGGAATACATTGCCGACGCGCAGGCCATATTCGAGCGACAATTCCCCAATGGTGCGCAGCACACGCGTGAGTTCGCGCCGCGGAATGGTGCCGTCCATGCAGTAGTAGTCGGGCGAAATGCGCCCGGCGGCCGGGAACGCGGCCTTGCGCCCGGCCCATAACCTAAGCCTGTCCGCCTCGTTTGCAGAGGTGCTCAGCGAGGTGGCGCCGCAGCGCGAGAATATCGCCTCCATCCTGGCGATCTCTTCAGCGACCTCCTCGGGTGTACCGTCCGACTCGCACAGCAGGATGGCATCCGCGTCGTGCGGATAACCCGCATGCACGAAATCCTCCACCGCGTCGGTCATGAGCTTGTCCATCATTTCCAGCCCGGCGGGAATGATGCCGGCCGCAATGATTTCGCCCACCGCAACGCAGGCATCCGTCACGCTGCCGAACGCCGCCATCACCACGCGCGCGAGCTCGGGCCTGGGCAACAGCTTGACCGTCACTTCGGTAATCACGCCGAGCAGGCCTTCGCTGCCGGTGAACAGGGCCAGCAGATCGTAACCGGCGCTGTCGAGCGTTTCGGAACCCAGTTCCAGCAATTCGCCGTCCATGGTAAAGGCGCGCACCTTGAGCACGTTGTGCACGGTCAGCCCGTATTTCAGGCAATGCACGCCGCCCGCGTTTTCGGCCACGTTGCCGCCGATGGAACAGGCGATCTGGCTGGACGGGTCGGGCGCGTAATACAGGCCATGCGGCGCGGCCGCCTCGGAGATCGCCAGGTTGCGCACGCCGGGCTGCACGCGTGCGATGCGCGCCACCGGATCGAGCGACAGGATGCGCCTGAACTTCGTAAGACTGAGCAGCACGCCGTCCGTGAGCGGCAGCGCACCGCCCGACAGTCCGGTGCCGGTGCCGCGCGCGACCACCGGCACGTCTTCGCGGCGGCAAGCCAGCAGTATCCCGCGCACCTGTTCTTCCGTCTCGGGCAACACCACCACCATCGGCACTTCGCGATAGGCCGACAGTCCGTCGCACTCGAAAGGCTTGAGGTCTTCCCGCTCGAACAATACCGATTCTGCCGGCAGGATGGCCTGGAGCTGCCTGATCAGTTCCTGCTTTTTCATCTGTTCGTTGCCTCTGTCCGTCATTCCATCACGTCGTAGCAATGGTTCGTCAGGAATTCGACGATGGGTTGTCTGGCGATCAGTTGATCAAATACCGTCGCAGCCTGTTCGTAATCACCGGGGATGAAGCGGTGCTCCTTCACGCCCGCGACGATGCCGGAAAACACGCCCGGCATCATCAGGCGCACCAAGTCCAGTGTCACCTTGCGTCCGTCGTCCAGCACCCCTTGCGGGCTGTGTATCCACTGCCACACCTGCGAGCGCGAGATCTCGGCAGTGGCGGCATCCTCCATCAGGTTGTGTATCGGCACGCAGCCGGTACCGGCAAGCCATGCGCCGAGATAGCACAGCGCCACTTCGATGTTGAGGCGCACGCCCGCTTCAGTGATGGGCCCTTGCGGTTCGAACTGCAGCAGGTCCGCCGCCGTCGTGTGCACGTCGGGACGCAGCTTGTGCAACTGGTTCGGCGTGGGCATCAGGCGGTCGAACACTTCCTTCGCCAGCGGCACCAGCCCGGGATGCGCGACCCACGTGCCGTCATGGCCGTCGCCCGCTTCGCGCTCCTTGTCGGCACGCACCTTGGCCATCGCAATGGCGTTCGCCTCCGGGTCGGACTTGATCGGTATCTGCGCCGCCATGCCGCCCATCGCGTGCGCATTGCGGCGATGGCAGGTCTTGATCAACAGCAGGGAATAGGCACGCATGAAGGGTGAGGTCATACCCATCATGCCGCGATCGGCCAGGATGAAGCCCGGTCGCGCCCCGAACTTCTTGATGCAACTGAAGATGTAATCCCAACGGCCACAATTCAAACCCGCGGAATGCTCGCGCAATTCGTACAGGAACTCGTCCATCTCGAAAGCAGCGAGTATGGTCTCGATCAAGGCCGTCGCCTTGATCGTCCCGCGCGGAATGCCCATCTGTTCCTGCGCATAGACAAAAACGTCGTTCCACAGGCGCACTTCAAGATGGCTTTCCATCTTGGGCAGGTAAAAACAGGGCACGCTGCCGCGCGCCAGCAACGCTTTCGCGTTGTGGAAGAAATACAGCCCGAAGTCGAACAGGCTGGCGGATACGGAATGCCCGTCCACGGTCACATGCTTTTCGACCATGTGCCAGCCGCGCGGGCGCAGGAACAGCACCGCCGTTTTTTCGTTCAACCGGTAAGTCTTGCCGTCCGGATCGACGTGCTTGATAGTGCGCCTGACCGCATCGCGCAAATTGATCTGCGCCTCGATCACGTTGCTCCAGGTCGGCGTCATGGAATCTTCCAGGTCGGCCATGTACACGTTCGCACCTGCGTTGAGGCCATTGATCAGCATCTTGCGCTCGGCGGGCCCGGTGATCTCCACGCGCTTGTCCTGCAGCTCGGCAGGTATCGGCGAGATGGTCCAGTTGCCGTTACGCACGGCCGCGGTCTCTGGCAGGAAGTCCGGGTTCCTGCCTGCATCCAGTTCGGCCTGGCGCCGCACCCGGTTATGCAGCAGCGACTGCCGCACCGGCTCGAATCTGCGTGCCAGCCCGGCAATGAAGGTGAGCGCATCCGGGGAAGGATGCTGCCTTGCTCCGGAACGGCCCTGGCACTGATTCCTGTTCCTGCGGATAAGTCATGATGGTTCTCCTTGAAACGATGCATCAGGCGACTTCACCGGAAACACCCGTCAGCAATACGTCTATCTTACCATTAACCGGCACTAAGTTGGATATAGTTTGAAGTGGAGTAGTCGGGTCTTCGTCAGCGTAAAAAGTTAATGTAAAATTAGGAAAAAGATACCCCGAAAGGATTAGTAGTTAAATATTAACCATTAGGCCCTGTTAAATAAGATTTTCCATCCGATCCTAAGAGATGACTCATCCCATTGGCACTTACCCATCTAAGTGTTAAAGAATATATA
>CAVRYQ010000072.1:0-10223 GCA_963725375.1 uncultured Pseudomonadota bacterium
TTTTTTTTTTTTGGCGCCCTTCGTTCATTGCTATGACGGCTGGGTGATGCCAACGGCGAGCATGATCGACCACCACTACCACAGTCATCCCAAAAGCAAAAACCTGTGGTGAATGACGATTTCAGCGCATGGCTGTAGTTCGTCTCCAGCGCATTAAACCATTCTCCGAACTTGTGGAACATGCGTATCAACACGCTGGGATGAGTCTTCGCGCTCGCCATCAGTTCCGCGCGCCTCACCGAAATCGGCCGTGCGAGAGCATCGGGACGATCGTTACCGCATCCAGAAGCGAAACCGCCGAGAGAAGATTACCACCAGGGCGAACTGCGTGAAGCATCTTCTCCCGCCTGACCTTTGATCAGAAACAGCGGCAGGAAGACGACCATAACCGTCCATGTGGATGCCACGACAGCCGATAGCATCTCATTAGTGCCATCTATGGTGCGTCGGAAGAGCCCTTCTTGTCGCGTTCGATATGCCGGAAAATATTCTCCATGACGACTACGCGTCATCTATGAGCCCCGTAGCAAGCGCTAGCCTCCCAGCGACATGGTGTTCAACGTGAAGCCGAATGCGTACAAGAGAACGAATGTGGAGATAATAGAAGTCGGATGGACAGCGCTCCGCGGCGTACTCGATATTCCTCAGGAAAAACCAGGATAAGTACCGCCAGTATGCCGCCGATAAGAGCGCTGGTTTACATCATTGACGGAATCGGAGATAAATCACTGATCGTATGCTATTTTGAAGTTAAGTTCGGGATAGACTTTCTTGACGCTTTCGACTTGGAGGACCGCCTTCGCGGTATCCACGGTATTCACGCCGCTTTGTTTTGAAACGATAAGCCCTACGCAAGAGCCTCTGTTCAACCGGCGTATAGGTCGTATCTCCGTGGCTGTCCTTAACGTCTGCCACGTCACGGAACAGAACGGTTTGGCCATTGAAAGTGCCCACCGAGTGTTAGCGATCTCTTCCGGCTCGACGAACCAACCCAGAGCGATCGTGTACTCGGTCTTGCCCTGCTTCCCTATCCCTGCCGGAAGATTGATGTTCTCGGCGACTATTCGGCTATGACGTTGTTAAGCACAAGGTGGTGCGCCTGAAGACGGATCGGATCTACGTCAATGATGATGTTCCTGTTCTCCGCCGGTAAACACAGCCGATGCTACGCCGTTCGCCGATTCGATTATCGGCGTGATCTGATTGTCCATAAGTGTTCTCAGCTTCACGGAGTCTTTATCCCCGTAACCCCATAGATCAGGATCGGAAGCTGAGTCGGATCGAATTGCTATACCGTCGGCATCTGGAGAGTCGGGTCACTTGGGAAGTTGTCCTGCGGCTCGCTCCACCAACTGAAGGGTATCAACGGCGGCCTGGCCGATCTCACTCCCCAGTTGAACTGCACGCGCACTCGATTGTCCCTCATCGGTCGTCGAGCTGATCAGGTACAGTCCATTGACCGCGGAGACGGCTTCCTCGGACCTCGTCGCCTGGTATACTGCTTCCGGCGCACATTCAGCAGGCTGGGTCAAGTCTGGGTGTATGCTTTTTGCTGGGCGGGGGACTCATCATTTATTTCAGTATTCGGGCCGGATTAAGGTCGTGCGCACTTTAGTTGGCTGTGATGGTATCATTTTTACCTCCCTTTCGCAGGACTTTGAATTTTACATGCGCCTGCCGGACAGTTCCTGTCTTCGACATGGGCAATGTATTCGTCCCTGAAATAGCGTAGCGTACTCATTACCGGATTAGGCGAGGTCTGACCGAGACCGCAGAGACTTGTGTTTCTCACGAGGTCACTGAGGTCTTCGAGATTATATCGCCTGCGGTGGCATTGCCGTCAGTGATCTTGCAAAGGATGTCGTAATTTCGGTCCCGACACGACAGGGCACGCATTTACCGCAGGATTCGCTCATGCAGAATTCCATGAAAAATTTAGCACATCAACCATACATGAGGTATGATCCATAAGAATCCGCCGGAGCCCATGATAGATCCTACCTTAGCAAGAGATTCATAATCCACCGGCATGTCGAGGAACTGCTCCGGAATGCATCCACCTGATGGGCCTCCTGTCTGCTGCCTCTGAACTTGCCTCCGCCGGGAATACCGCCGCCTATGTCGAAGACTATATCGCGGAGCAGCGTACCCATCGGCACTTCGATGAGGCCGGTGTTCTTGACGCCGCCAGCAAGTTCGAAGACTTGGTGCCTTTACTCTTTTCAGTGCCGATGCCTGCGAACCATTCGCCACCTTTTGAGATAATCGGCGCTACATTTCAAGGGTCTCAACGTTATTTATGAGAGTCGGCTAACCCCAGAGGCCGAATCAGCCGGAAGGGCGGGCGGGACAGGAGTGCCTCTCCTGCCTTCGATGGATGCTATCAGTGCGGTCTCCTCGCCGCAAACAAATGCACCGCGCCAAGGCGTATTTTAATGTCGAAATTGAATGTGGTGTTGAAAATATTGTGGCCAAGAAAGCCCATCTTCTCGGCCTGCGAGATGGCAATTTTCAGGCGTTTCACGGCCAGAGGATACTCTGCACGGACATAAATGAAGCCATGGTTGGCACCTACCGCATATGCGGGGCCATGCCCTCTAGAACCCTGTGAGGGTCGCTCTCAAGGACACTGCGGTCATGAACGCTCCAGGATCTCCTTCGTCGGCATTGCGTATTACATACTTGGTGCTATTGAACGATTTTGATACCATGGACCATTTGAGTCCAGTTGGAAAGCCGGCGCCGCCCCTTCCGCGAATGCTCTTTGGATATTTGTTCAGTCACTTGGTCGGGCCATCTTGGTCAATGCCTTATAAAGCGCTACGTCCACCGGCTGCAATATATTCCTTTTATACGTTCTGGATCGATCTTCCCGCAGTTTTCAAGAACGATCTTATGTTGTCTGCTCAACAATGGCATCTGGACTGAACAGTCCAGGCGTCCACAGGGCTTCCGCCGAGTGCGTTTATCGGATGCGTCTGCGCAGTAACTCCCTGGTAAAGTGTTTTGTCATCCACGGACAGTAGAGGTCCAGCGGTGCATAGACCAAGACAGCCGACTCCCTTCACCTGTGTCGTGCTTTCAATGCCGCGGCGGAGCACTTCCTTTTGAAGGGAGTCCCGCACAGCGTCGCTCTGGCAGGAAAGACATCCAGCTGCGACGCATACATTGACATGGTGTTTAAAGCTCAGCTGTTTTTCGAGTTCGGTTTGCGCTATTTCTTGGAGCTCTTCGAGGGTCATGAATTAGTCCACCTCCCTATTTTTTCGAGGACAGTCTTTGCTGCGATTTTCCAACGACCTCATTGTCGAAAACAACTGCCGGAGCCAAGCCGCAGGAACCAATGCACCGGGCAAGAACAACTGAGAGTTTGCCATTTTTTGTTGTCTCTCCTGGGGCAATCCCATATTGCTCGCTTACCCCCTTAATAATGTCCGCGGCACCACCGATATAACATGCTGTCCCCATGCAAATTACGCATGTGTGCTCACCGGCAGGCTTGAGGCTGAAGAAATGATAAAAAGTTGCCACCCCGTAGACCTGACTTAAGGGTACTTTCAGTCCGTTTGCAACATACTTTAGAGAGTCCATGTCTAGGTAACCGAAGGATTCCTGCACTGCGTGGAGTGTTTCGATTAGTGCGTGGGACTGAAACCCATTCAAGCGCATTGCACGATCCACCATCCGCCATCTGCGGTCTTCTGCTTGCTTGGGAGTTCAGCGGCCTTGACGGCAGAGTCACCTGCTTTTGCCTCCATAAAAGTTCTCCTTTCATTATTAAAGCTTTTTTATTGATGCCTATGGCATTTTCCCTCAGTTACAAACTGGCTATATTACAATTATATCATTACATTCGCTTATAATATTATATTTATTACTAATTTTGCAATATTTCGACAATGACAATTAATATATTGAAATATAAAGAAAATATGTTATTATTATTTTATTTAGAAAATAGGCGAAATAATTGCACTGATCATGGAATCTCGATAATCCACAGATGAAGCAATTAAGTGTTGCGTTATTCATATGAGATAAGCATATTCTTACTGACGTTAAAAAATTATATGAACAAATATGGACACAGAGTAATCTGGTCCCATAGCGTGCCGTGTCAGAGGAGTGGTAAGCCTCCGCATCGTTGCTGCCCAATTCAGATAGACGGCTGTGACAGACTGGTGATTTAATTATCTGTAAATTGTTTTTTTTCGCAAATTGACCTCCTCTTTTCCGGCTTATGGTTGGTCGTTATACTTAATCCATAAGCATTTAAGCTGATAAAATATTTCCATAAGGAGGTGCTGGTGTGAAGGTAATAGTAATAGGAGCAACAGGGACAATAGGAAAGGCGATTGTGCAGGCCAGAGGCGCACCACCAATTAGTTCTAGTCAGCGGCAGTAAGTCGGATTTAAAGGTGGATCTGGCTGACAAGGTATCAATCGCAAGATTTTCAGGCGGTGGATCGTGTCGATGCAGTTATCTGTGCGGCCGGGTTGCGGCGTTCGGTCCTTTTTTAAATTTAACGGATGCAGACTTTGCGCTGGGCATAGCAATAGTTTTCCTCTACTGGCTCGGTTGGTCTTGCTTTGAATGCGTCGCTGTTTAACGCCAAGCTGGCAAAGGAGGCCGAGGCTCCCGAAGTGAGCGAGTCGAGTCCGCTCGAAGCGGGGCTGGTGCTGGCGGAGATCATGGCCAATACGCGCGAGAAGGCCGCCAGCGCGCGCGAATTGTACAACCAGCTTGCCCGCGACTACGCGAAGGATTGGCACGTGGAGGAGGGGCTGGCGCGGCTCAGCCTGAGGGAGGGTAAACGTGCGGAGGCTCTGACGCATTACGCGCGCGCCTGCGAACTGGGCAGCCCGAAGGCAACAATGTATCTGGACTACGGCCGGCTGTTGCGGGCGGAGGGCAAGCGCCTGGAGGCTGTGGCGGTGCTGAAGCGCGCCACCGAAATCGACCCGGACGATCGGGATGCCAGGCTGGAACTGGGCTACGCCTACGTGATCGCCGACAGACATGCGGACGCCATCGCGCAGTTTCAAGCGGTGAAGCGGGTGACGGAGGAACAGGCTTTCGGGTACTTCCACGCCATGGCCTACGCATACTACCGCCTGGACCGCAAATCGGAAGCGCTGGCGGCCGCGGCCACGTGCCGGAAGTATGCCAGGACGGAAGAGCAGATCGACCGGCTGGACAAACTGGTGGCGGCGCTGAACTATGTGCCGGCGGCGCCGTTGATCGGCGGGGATCGCCCGTACGCGGCGCCAGGGAGCGCGGGCGATGAAGCCGAAGCCGCACCGCCCAGACTCCAGCGGCGTGAGACAACGGCGGTGGCCGAAGGTACGCTACGGCAGATCGACTGTATGAACGGAAACCTGCGGTTGCGCATCGGGGTGGGCGCGGATGCGCTGGCGTTCGCGATTCTGGATCCCGATTCGGTCACGATGAAGGATCAGGGTGCCATGGAGTTCACGTGCGGGCCGCAAAAACCGCGGCGGATCCGCATCGAGTACGAGCCGAAAACAGACGCCCTGCCGGGAACCATGGGGGTGGTGCGGACGATCGCGTTTCCGGAGTGACCTGGCAAAAACCAAAAACCGGCGGGCACTCGGAGGAGCATGCCCGCCGGCCGGTTCCGCATCCTAGAGGAGCGAAACCTAACTTAAGAGGGATCGCTTACAATTTGTAAGACGCACGTCCTGGTCCTCAAGTTCCAGTACCATTCGTTACACCCCGCGGTTCATCGCATGTAGAACAGGCTCAATCGCGGCAAGCCCGCTTTCTCCAATAAGTTACGCTCGAGATACTGTTTCTCGAGGAGGGCCAGGTGGCCGGCGGTCATCTTGGAGCGGTAGGGCCGAAGCTGGGCGTCCAGCTCGCGGCGGGTGTCCAGCAACTGCTCCTCGGTCTGCCGGCCGCGGGCGGCGGCGATGGCCTTTTCCTCCAAAACGGTAAGGCGGCGCTCGAGATCCTCCAGGTCGTGGTAATGCTGCTCGGCTTCGGCAGCGAGGCGATCGAGCGCGGCGGCGATCTCTTCATAACCGGCACCTGCCTGGAGCACGGCGGCGGCGTTACGCGCGAGATACTCGCGCAGATCGTCCAAGGGAAAGGGCGGCGCGGAATCGTGCGCGGCGGGACGTTGCGCGGTGCCGGCCATGATCTGGGCTTCGGTGAGAACGGCTTGTGCGCAGAAGGCCAGCGAATTCACCATCTGGGTTTTCTTCTTGCGCCCGCGCCATTGCTCGAAAGCCGCGTCAATGCCGCGGAGCACGGCGGCGAGCGGCACGTCCGCATTCTTCCAACTCTCGATCAGCGCCCAATCGAGCGGGGATAATAGAAACAGACTAGTCCCGCGCACACGTTGGAAGTGCTCTTCTATCTCAGTGAAGTAATTGAAGTAGTTATAAACCCAGTCGTCGTTCACTGCGCGGCATTCCGTTCCCAGATGAGTTGCAGGCCCGCGAGCGTCAAGTGTTCATCGATGTGTTTCAGGTGGCGCGAGCCGCGGGCGATGAGCGCGGCCTGGCCGCCAGTGGCGATCGACTGGGTTTGGGGGCCAAGTTCAGCGATGATGCGATCGAGGATGCCGTCGATCATACCCAACGCGCCGTAATAGAGACCCGAGTGCATGCTGCCCACGGTATTGCTGCCGATGACTTTGGCGGGCTCGCGGAAATCGACCATGGGCAGGCGGGCGGTCTTGCTGAAAAGCGCTTCGATGGAGATGCCGATACCGATGGCTATGGCGCCGCCGAGATATTCGGCGTTGGCGGAGATGCAATCGAAGTTGATGGTGGTGCCGAGATCCACGACGACGCACGGGCCGCCGTACTTGTGAAGCGCGGCGACGGCATTGGCCAGGCGATCGGCGCCCACCTGGTTGGGATCGTCGTAACGGATGGCCATGCCGATGTCGGTGTGGGGCGTGACGAACATGGGCTCAATCCGGAAGTAGCGTTGGGCCATGGCCGCGAGGTTGGCATCGAGCGAGGGAACCACGCTGGCGATGATGATGCCGTCAACGCCGGGCGAATCGAGAGATGCCAACGCGAAGAGGTTGCGCAGGAGCACGCCCCATTCGTCGGCGGTCTGGCCGTGGACAGTGCGCAAGCGCCAGTGGCTGACAAGGCGGGTCTGGTCGAACGCGCCGATGGTGATGTTGCTGTTGCCGACGTCGAGGGCGAGTAGCATGGGTCTGCGGGAGGCTGCGAGCCTGACCCACAATTATACAGGGCGGACTCCGCCGGCGAGTATCAGGGATTCCGAGCCATCGTCGGCGCGGAGTTTCAGGAAGCCGGAGGGATCGAGGCCCGCGGTGGTGCCGATGACCGTACCGCCGGGCATTTCGACGCGCACGCGTTTGCCGCGCGCGTAGCTGGAGCGGCGCGTAAACTGGTCGAGGATCGGCTGGCGGCCGGCTTCCACCAGCATGCGGGCGAAACTGTCGATGGCGGGGAGCAGGCAAGCGATGAGATCTTCGCGCGATTGGGGATGGCCGGTGGCAAGGCGAAGCGATGTGGCTTCGGCGGCAATCTCGGGCGGGAAGGCGTGGTGATTGACGTTGATGCCGAGGCCCGCGATGGCGACCGAATCGACAAGCTGGACCAGGATGCCGGCGGTCTTGCGTTCGTCCAGCATGATGTCGTTGGGCCAGCGTAGATCGGGATGCAGGTTGGTGGCGCGGGCGATGGTTTCGGCGGCGGCGAGGCCCAGGGCGAGCGTGAGGACGGGGAGAGAATCCGGGGATAGAGGCAGACGCAGCACGACGGAGACGTAGAGGCCGGCGCCCGGTTCGGAATGCCAGGTGTGTCCGTGGCGGCCCTGGCCGGCGGTCTGCTCTTCCGCGACGACGGCCGTGCCGGATGGGCAGCCCGCGGCGGAGAGCGCGGCGGCTTCGTGCATGGTGGAGGTAATGGATTCGAAGAAAGAGATCTGGCGATTGGGGAGTTGACGGCGCACGGAGTCGATATTAAGCTTCAAAGCCATTGACGATACGTCTCCAATCGACCTTGGCGTTCTGGAAATTGACTAGAAGGCAGACGGTTGTGCCGGATGCTTTCAGATAGTTCAGGCACTGGGCGGTGTGTTCGTTGGCCAGGCGGTCAACACATTTAAGCTCGATTACCAGAGCGTCTTCGACCAGGATATCGGCGAAGTACTGTCCAACAGGGTGGCCTTTGTAGGTCACTGTGAATGAGGCTTGGGGCTTGGCTCGGATGCCGCGGAGGGTTAGTTCTTTTAGGAGGGCGCGCTCGTAGACCTTTTCGAGGAATCCGGGGCCCAGAGTGTTGGAGACCTCGAAGATTGCGGATAGGACTTGCTCGGTCAGAGAATCCGGACATCGGCGTTCATCGGCGTTCATCGGCGGCCAATATCTGTGTGGGGCTAGCGGCCTGGAATTCTCAAAACCTTTATTGGCCGCCGATGAACGCCGATGAACGCCGATAAGACAAGGCAAGGCCGGGTGGCCTTCGTAGGTCACTTTGAATGGGGCGTGCTCGTAGACCTTTTCGAGGAATCCGGGGCCCATGGTGTTGGAGACCTCAAAGATTTCGGATAGGACTTGCTCGGTCAGAGAATCCGGACATCGGCGTTCATCGGCGTTCATCGGCGGCCAATATCTGTGTGGGGCTAGCGGCCTGGAATTCTCAAAACCTTTTTTGGCCGCCGATGACCCAATGAGAACCAAGGGATGAGACCAAAGGCCGACGTGGTCTGGTTGAATGGGCATGTACAACTTTTGAGATGCCATGACCAGGGTGTTGGAGCCTGAAAGATTTGAATGCAACTCCTACCTGGAGAAGATCTGGGTGCGATGGGCGCCACCTGGCGCGTCCGTGACTACAATCTGTATGCAGGCGCTGTGGCCTGACATCTGAAGCGTGATGTGGCGCCCGATGACAAAGACAATGGACGCGCCAATCACAGCAACCAAATGGGCTGCTTCGGCTTGAAGAAGCAGTTTGATTTGCTCACTGAATAATTATTGAACTTGGTGAGCATATTGGATCAACTGTTGTGACTGCATTTTCAGATGACTTGTCATGCACTAGCTGGTTCCTGACTGGTATGTTTGGTGTGATGGTTCCTCTCTTCCTGAGGCAGCATGACTGTATCAGATAGTGGGTTGAACGGGGTGGTGGTGGTGTACCAACTAACCATGAGCTGGGAGGTGAGGGCTTGGTGGCTGGTGGCTGGGGCGAGCAGGCGCTGGATGTGGAAGACGATGTCGTTGGTTGGCAAGGCGGAGCCTGCGGATGACAGATGGCTCGATGTCCGGTGCGCACACACACGTGGAGCCCTCCATCATTGTTGACGGGATGGTGGAGCGGCTCGGCGTCTGGGTGCACGTTGCAGGCCAACTGGTAACTGTAACAGCACACAACTCATCAGCAGCCATCGATCAGTGATGTCGGATCTGAGTGACAGCAATGGAAAACAGTAACAGCCTAGGGCGTTGTTCGGTGCTGCATAATTTTTTGGATGAGGAAGAAGACGACGGTGCGCCAGCAGTCAAATGCCTGACAAAGCTAATCAAAAGCTCAAGAGTGCTGGTGCACGCGGTTGACGGCAGATTTCCTGGAGTTGATGACTATTAATTCCAGATACCAATCACAACTCTGCAAAAAAGGAGTCAAGCGGCAACTGTCACTTTTGTCCATGAAAATGGATATTGCTGGATATGCGCAATTCGCCTGCTGCTGCTGGAGCAGGCATTCCAGCAGGTTGAAGAATCAGGTCGACGAATTCGCAGCAATATTCGACGATCCTCAATACTCGATTCACTTGGCAGAAACCTCCAACAGTTGGCAGCCAAGGCGCGCGCACAGCGCTCATGTCCGCGGACAAGCAGCCGGTTGCAGGAGTACTTGTCGGCGTCGTCGGCGAGGCCGCGCTGGTGCGGTTCGTCGATGATGTTTTCGAAGACAATGCGTGGGTGCCGGGCACGCGGCAAGGACAGGCCGCCGCCGCCACGGCAAGCGCCATGCGCCGACAGCCCTCCATCGAGCATGCTTTCTAAATCGTCGAGCAGGTCGGTGATGATCTGTGTGTGCACGGGGTTTGTGGATGGAGATGTGTGTCGAACATGTTTGCATCGTGGCGCGCCAGGAGTGAATATAACATTGGCCAAACAGATGCACCATGAATTCGCCAGTTACCCATTGATGGTGCGGGCGGCGCAAAAAAACAGGATGTCGAAGCCGGTGACGAGGAGCGA
>CAVRYQ010000073.1:0-7117 GCA_963725375.1 uncultured Pseudomonadota bacterium
GCAGTCAGTTGCTGATTTTTCCGGAAGGAACGCGCACCGTGGCGGATCCGATTAATCCATTCAAGGGGGGGTTTGGTCTGGTCGCGCGCAAAGCCGGGGTGCCTATCCAGACGGCGTTCATCGAAGCGAGCAGTCCGTTTCTGGGCAAGCACTGGCCGTTATGGAAGAAACCGGAGTTTCCGCTGGTATATCGCGTGCGTTTGGGCAGGCGCTTCGAGGTGGGTGGCGACGTAAAGGAATTCGTGGCCGATCTGGAAGATTATTACCGTCGCGAAATGCTGGAGCAGGGTGTTCATGGCGCAGCCCCATGACCATATTCCTCGCTCCGTCGGATGAGCGAGACGAAGGATCGCTTTGCGAGTAACACGTTTACACAGAGAGCACGCATGAGTACTGCATCGATATCGCATCTTGTCCTTATCCCGAGCTACAACACCGGGCCCGCTCTGTATCCCACGGTACGCTCCGCACGGGAACAATGGTCGCCGGTATGGGTCGTGATCGATGGCAGTACGGATGGCAGCGAAGTAGAGCTGCTGCGCATGGCCGAGAGCGATCCCGGTTTGCGCGTGCTGGTGATGAAAGAGAATCGCGGCAAAGGTGCGGCAGTGTTGCACGGCCTGCGCGAGGCGACGCGCATGGGATACACGCATGTGCTGACCATGGACTCGGACGGGCAACATCCTGCGGAAAAGATACAGGAATTCATGGCGGTTTCCCTGGCGGATGCCAACGCACTGGTGCTGGGTGTGCCGGTGTTCGACTCCAGCGCACCCGCATTGCGCGTGGGGGGGCGCAAGATATCCAACTGGTGGGCGAACCTGGAAACCCTGTGGCAAGGCATAGGCGATTCGCTGTACGGCTTTCGCGTCTATCCGGCGCAACTGTTGATGGGGGTGATGGAGGAGAGTTACTGGATGCGCCACTTCGATTTCGATCCCGAGGCCGCGGTACGGCTGTGCTGGTGCGGCGCGCGCCCCGTCAACATCCCGGCTCCCGTCAAATATCTGCGGGTGGATGAAGGTGGCGTATCGCACTTCAACTACCTGCGCGACAACATTTTGCTGACTGGAATGCACATTAGGTTATTCGTCGGATTCATCATCCGCCTGCCGCTGCTGATTTGGCGCAAGTTGTCTTGAGGCATCAAATGCGCGTCAGACAGAAAGGCGCATGCCTGCAGGTGTTGACGCGCAAAAGCGGCGGGCAGCCCGGCTTTGGGGCACATGGAATGACGATCGGATCGAAGAATTGGTTAAAGTTGGCGGCCAAACTGCCGATGAACATCCTGATATAGTGGGATGTTCCCTGGAATCTTGTTGTAAAGTACACTAAATTAAGAAAAGCAAACCTGTTGAAAGACAGGGACGCAAAGTTACCGGTCTAAGGAACCGTCCAGGTTCTACGACAGCGGGATTGCCGGTTGCCATGTTCAATTGCCCGTGGCTTCCGTTACCTCCTCAGCTTTGTCACCGATATATTTTCCGTTCCTGCGGGCCGATGACGATAGCGTTAACGGGAGGGAAGAATGCAGATCAATACAAGAAGCGGGGAAGTCGCGATTCTCCTGGTCGTGTCCCTGATGGCGTTCACAGCCAATCTGCCGGACGGCACGATAGGGCAATTTGTGGACAGGAATCTGCTGCTGGCCACGTTGTCGGTGACGGTTTTCATTGCGCTGCTCCGTTACCTGAAGTTGATGCTGTTCATTACGGTATCAATATTGGCCATTGGCGCAAACCTGCCGGATCAGCTCGCTGCTCAACTGGGTATCAGCCGACTCGCCATGATTGTGGCATCGGGTGTGCTGGTCGTCATTGCCCTGATTTTCAAGTCATACCATGCGCGCGCGAACAAAAGCAATCCGGACGATCGGGAAGCGGCGGTCCGCCACCGGCATGACACCATTGATTCCAGGCAGGATGTCATCGCCGCTATCCTCAATGGGGACGTGGCAGCACTGCATCAACTGCTGATCTCCAGCGTTGAAGTGAACTTCAGCCAGAACGGCCAGGTACCCCTCTATCTCGCAATAGAAAAAGGCTACGCGGATATCGTACTCATGCTGATATTTTTTGGTGCGAAACTCCGGGTGAGAAACAAGGCGGGGCAAACGCCCATCGAATTTGCGCTGCTGTACAAGCAGACACGCATTGCCGAAATAATCCACTACGCATCCAGGCAGAACCTCGCCCTGCAAGGCCAGGCAGCGCTTTCCAGCAAGCAGAAAAAGACAGTAGTCCTGTTCGCTGATATTTGCGGAAGTACGGCCTTGTACGACAAATTGGGAAACGAAACGGCCTTGAATGTGATCACGCGCACGTTGAACATCCTGATACAGGAAGTTGCCACCCATAAGGGCACCCTGATCAAGACCATCGGCGACGAAATCATGTCCACTTTCCCCAGTGTTGCCATCGCCACCCAGGCAGCATGCGCGATGCATTATGCGATCGATGCAAGGCGTCCCGGCGGGGAACACTCGATTCATGTTCGCATCGGCTTTCATTACGGTGAAGTCATCTACAAGGCGAACGATGTGTTCGGCGACACCGTGAATATTGCTGCGCGCGTGGCCGCGATCACGAGGGCACGCCAGATCATGACGACCCAGACTGTCGTCGATGCTCTTCCAGCCGGATTTGCGGACAAGATGCGTCCGGTAACGCGTGCCGCATTCCATGGCGTACAGGAATCGCTGGCCGTGTTCCAGGTTCTCTGGGAGCCGGAAAATACATTGTCGGGCCGGATCGGCGAGTCGCTGTTCCGCAAGAACCATGTGACCGACAACGATTCGTTCCTGAATATTCCGGCGGTTGACCACCGGCCGTCGCAGGCTGATTGTCAGGTGCCGTGACCGCCCTTTAACCGCGGCAGTGCCGCGGTGGTCAGGTAGATGCCCAGGAAGATAAGCGCAATGCCGACGTAGTGATACGCCTGCGGTATCTCGTGCAGAAAAATTGCAGAGAGGAGGGTGCCGAAGACAGGCATCAGGTGGATGAACAGGCTGGCCTTGCTGGCACCGACCTCTCCGACCGCGCGGTTGTAGAAAACGTAACCCAGGAAGCCGGGGAGCAGTCCGGTATAGGCGATGCCGACCAGTGCGTCGACGCCGAGCTTGAGCGTCCTGCCCCGGGTGATTTCCCACGCGTAGGCCGGAGCCAGCGCGAACAGGCCGACGACTGTAAACGCTGCGAGCATCAGCATCGGGTTCACGCCGTCAGGGCGCCATTGCAGGCCGATGGTGTACAGCGCCCAAGCGAACACTGCAACGAGCATCCACAGATCGCCCACGTTCAGCGACAGCCCGATCAGCGTTGCCAGTTGCCCATGGGAGACGATGGTTGCCACACCGGACAGGGAGAGCAGGACGCCGAACCATTCGATGCTGTGCAATTGCTTGTTCAGGAAAGCCCAGGACAATGTGATGGTGACAATCGGGATAAAGGAATTCAGCAATACGGCATTGGTGGCTGTCGTGTATTGCAGGGCGATGTAGGCCAGCGTGTTGTAACTGCCGACCCCGAGCAGACCGAGGACGAGAATGGCCTTCCAGCCCCGCTTCAGCAAAGGCCACTGACTGCGCAGATGAGGCAGCGCCAGCGGCAGCGTGAATACCAGCGCAATGGTCCAGCGCCAGAAAGCCAACGCCAGCGGCGGTACGTCGCCGCGGATGGCGCGGCCGATCACCATATTGCCGGACCAGAACAGCGTGGTCAGTATGAGCAGCAGGTAGGGATGTTTGAAGCGCTGGAACATGCGGCCGGGTTCGGTCGGAAAAACGCATTATGCATGAGGAAGGAGTTTAAGAAATTAACGGTATTGATTCATATTTTATCTGACGGACACTGGCAGAATCGAAGCTGAAGGAGTCATCAGCTCAGCCTCTTACAAATTCCATTCAGATGTAGTCCCCGTATACGGTCATTTCGCCACAACCTGATGAATGCAGCCATGTCAGCAATGCCGCATAAAGATCATCGGGCAGCACGGGTTTGGCGAGGAAGTCATTCATGCCGGCGGCAAGGCAGGCATCGCGATCTTCATTGAATGCATTCCCCGTAATGGCGATGATCGGGGTGGCGGCGTAGCCGGGCAATAGCCGGATGGCGCGGGTGGCCTCCACCCCATCCATCACCGGCATCTGTATGTCCATCAGGATCAGGTCGTAGGTGTTGGCCTGCGCCCTGGATACCGCCTCGCTGCCGTCCTCGGCAAAATCCAGCACGAGGCCGGTTTCCGCCAGGATTTCCCGCACCAGCCAGCGGTTCATCTCGTTATCCTCGGCCACCAGCAGGCGCTTGCCGCAATGATTGCGCAGAATCAGCGCTTGCGGCGCTTCCGCCGCAGGAGTTGGCAGCGATGGCGGAATGGGCTGAGCTTTCGTCCCTACCTTGCCCAGGCGTGCCGTGAACCAGAAGGTACTGCCCGCCCCCGGACGGGATTCAAATCCGACCCGGCCCCCCATGAGATGGGCCAGATGGCGGTTGATCGCCAGTCCCAGCCCCGTTCCTCCGTAATTCCGGGTAGTGCTGTTGTCGGCCTGCTCGAAGGCGGTGAACAGGCGCGCTTTCTGTTCAGCGGTGATGCCGATGCCGGTGTCCTGCACCGAGAAATGCAGCAGCAGGTCGTCCGCCGTTTCCTCGACCACGGAGGCGCGCACGGTGATTTCACCGTGTTCGGTGAATTTGACGGCATTGCTGAGGTAGTTGAGCATCATCTGCTTGAGCCGGGTGGCGTCGCCGTTGAGCTCGGCCGGCAGGGTGGCGTAGGCGAAGGTGAGTTTCAGCGCCTTGGCCCGTACCCGTTCATCGATCAGGGTGTTGAGCTCCTCGAACATGGCGCGGGTGCTGAACGCCGCCTGCTCAAGGGCGAGCTTCCGGGCATCGATCTTGGACAGGTCGAGCACGTCGTTGATGATGGAAAGCAGGTGACTGGAGGCGGTGGCGATCTTGTCCAGCTTGTCCGCCTGGTCCGGATTCAGATTGCCGCGCTGCCTGAGGAGTCCGGTGAAGCCGATGATCGCGTTCATCGGCGTGCGGATCTCGTGCGACATGTTGGCAAGAAAGGCGCTCTTGGCGCGGTTGGCGGCTTCGGCATCCAGGGCGCGAACTTCCAGTTCCTTGTTGAGCGCTACAATTTCCTTCGAGCGATCTTCTACCAGTTCCTCCAGGTGATCCCGGTATTTCGTCAGTTCCAGTTCGGCGTTCTTGCGCTCGGTGATGTCCTCTGAAATGCCCAATAGATATAGCGGTTGCCCATTTTCATCTCTGATTCCCAACTTCTTGGTATGCAGAATGCGCGTGCCATGTGGTGTATCGATGGGTTCGTCAGGTATGTCCACGACGTCGCCCTGTTCCAGCACGGCCCTATCTTTACTGACAAAGCGATCGGCTTGATCATTTGGAAATAAGTCATAATCATTGCGTCCGAAAAGCTCATCTCGCTTATGTCCCAAAAGATTCTCGCCCGCGCGATTGAATAACTCAAAACGCAGGTCGGATGCCCGTTTCAGAAAAATCATATTGGGAATATTTTCGACAATCGCGGAGAAAAGCTGGCTATTCTTCCGCAGATTTTCAACTGCCAGTTTGCGCTCGGAGATATCCCGTGCTGAGCAAAACAGCACCTGATTGCCATTAAACTCCAGTGGCAGGCAACTGACTTCGACGTCAAATATGGTTCCATCCTTGCGACGGTGCAAGGTTTCGAATTCTGATCGGGCTTCTTTTTTTTTCGAATAACTGCCTGACGAAGGGGGTGATCTCAATTTCAGAGAATTTTGAATCCAGCCGGGATATGCTCATGCCAATCACTTCATCACGACTGTATCCACGCGAAAAACAAAACGAATCGCTGGCTTCAACGATGTTCCCATCTGAATTCAGGATATGGATGTCATCACTTCCATTTTTCAAAAGCGCCTGGTACTTTGTATTCTCATTTCGCAGCAGTTGTTCTGTTTCATGAGTCGTTTTCAATAATCGGATCGGATACCATGAGACAGTCGTTGCAATCAACGCGGGGATAACAACCGATAAAATCAAGGTAACAAGATGAGGGCTGGGATTTTCCGAAAATACCAGGAGCCCAAGAATTGCCAATAGAATGGAACACAGGGCGGCAAAAAGAGAAATCAGAACAATCGCCCCAGTTGGGCCAATTCTCAGGACAAGATTTCTCAACATGATTCTCAAATAATTTGGCAGAATTATTCTGAAAATAGCGAGGTCAGTTTACACCAGTCTGATGGTGTGCGTACCCGAAGCAGACCTCGGACTTGCTCCGGAGCCGCATTTCGACACCCCAACATGGCAATCCTGAAATCTCTCCATGAAGCAGATTCACAGAGGGATTTCAGGCAAATTACAAGCAATGATTTTGAACGCGAAGCCGAAACGATTATTTACCCAAAACGTCTTTACGCGTACTTTCTGCTATTGCTGCAGCCTGGGCAATTAATTCTCCGGGAACATTGAGTTCCTTGAGGGTGGCACCAAGATTTTCCATCACGGCATCAAAATGTGAGTCATTCAGGCCTTGCTTGACCAGATGAGCATGGCCTTTTCTCATGTCTTCGCCGGTGTAATTGTGAGGGCCGCCGAATGCCATCGTTAAAAACGCCTTTTGTTTGGCCGCCTGCTTTTCCATATCGACGCCATCAAAGAAGCGCTTGATACGATCATCCTTTAGCACCTTGCGGTAGAAAATGTCCACAGCGGCGTCAACTGCCGGCGTCCCGCCGATCTTTTCAAAAAGCGTCTTTTGCGACGCGGCTGCGGGCGGAGTGCCGCCGAAAAGAATCATCAACGCCACGATAATGAACGGCGAAAAAACAAAAAACAGTACCCCAAAATGTTCCATATTCCCGACTCCTTGATTGTAAGTTTATTTAATTGGCCTCACCCTCGAATAAGCAAAATCGGAGGCAATAGGATAATAAATTAGATTTCGAACAAAACATATACGTGGAATATATTATTAGCGAATATCGGGAAATCATTCAGAATAACTAACAATTATTTAACGCGATAGATTTGCTTGGGTATACGGGCATATATGTCGAGAACGAATGCGAATCAGCCGGAATGCGCGTAACTGTCATCGCGAATCAGTA
>CAVRYQ010000074.1:0-33461 GCA_963725375.1 uncultured Pseudomonadota bacterium
CTGCAACTCGCCGTCACTGGCAAGGCTGATTTTCTGGTGAGTGGCGACCAGGACTTGTTGAGCCTCGCCGGTCAATTTGCCTGCCCCATCCTCACCGCCGATCAATTCATCAAAACGCTCAACCTATGACCACACACGACATCGTCGGCAAACTCTGGAACGAGTCCTGTCGGTTCCGGCATAGCAGTGCAACGGCCAAGACGCGCATCAAGGCTAGAGAGCAAAGCAAGCGGGGAAAAGCTGACGTTGAGGATGAGACGCTCTGAAGAAACCAGCCGGGGGGGATGTGCCGCTGGTTACATTCCCTCGGAAGTCAAAAGCAGTGAAACTTAGCTACACTTATCCGCAGCCGCCACCCAAAACGGCAGCTAAAGTGCCTGGGTAAAATTCAACGCGCAGGGCTGGGCAATTTTATACGCGCGCCGGCTTGCATTAACAAGTCCATAGAACATAAGTTCAGAAAGAAGATAGGAATTCAGGGATGATAAGAGTGAATTTCAGCATATTGACAAGTGGTGCCATTATTGGCACCATTATCGCATGTCAGCTCCCACAAAAATACTTGAACAAATGCGCCGTGAGCCTGGCAATGTTAGGTTCAACGATCTCAAGAAAGTATGTGAAGCATATTTTGGCAAAGCAAGGCAAGCAGGTACAAGCCATGCCATCTTTAAAACACCTTGGCCGGGCGACCCTCGTGTGAATATACAAAATGACAAGGGTAAAGCAAAACCGTACCAGATACGTCAGGTGCTTTCCGCAATTGCAAAGTTGGAGGAAATAAAATGAACATCAATCATTATACCTACCGAGTTACTTGGTCACCTGAGGACGGTGAGCATCTCGGGTTATGTGCTGAATTCCCATCTTTAAGCTGGCTAGCAAAAACTCCCGAAGCTGCTCTAGATGGTATCCGCAAGGTTGTTGCAGATGTGGTGACGGACTTAAAGTCAAATAACGAACCTATTCCAGATCCCCTGTCTGAAAAACACTATAGCGGCGAATTCCGAGTAAGGATTCCTCCAGAAGTCCATCGCGAATTGGCAATGAAAGCGGCCGAGCAGGGAGTAAGCTTGAACCGGCTTGCAAGCGCTAAATTGGCGGCCTAATCTGTCTTATAGTGTCATTCTAATTTGCCACCCACCGGAAACTCCGGATCCCCAGCAAAACAAAATATCCGCGCGATTTTCTTGACACGAAGTTCGATATCCTTATAATGCGGACTTCGTTTTTTGCGGGAATAGCTCAGTTGGTAGAGCGATACCTTGCCAAGGTATAGGTCGAGAGTTCGAGTCTCTTTTCCCGCTCCAGATATATTGGGGAAGCCTGAGGGCTTTCCCATATTTTTTGCTACTTTGAACTTGCCCAACGGCGCGATAGCAAATCGGTTATGCAGTGGATTGCAAATCCATTTAGCCCAGTTCGACTCTGGGTCGCGCCTCCAGATTTTCAATAAGTTACGCTTTATTTGTATGTTCTTGAACCATATATTGTCGCAAACGACAACTTATGGTTCATCCACCTTCGATTTTCCCAAACCCTTACAATCGCAACAACGTGTAATGTTTCTTTGCGACGTGTTTTGATTGATGGTGATGACATTCCTTACTGCGATGCAAATCAGGCACCACCCCGTTCTGGCGCAGCACTTGCGGATGGGTGTCGGGGTACCGTACTTCACTCAATAGACTGGAGCGAAGTACGCAGGAAGTGTTATACCAAAATGATGCAGATTGGGCAGCTTTCTGCGCCGCTCCGTCTATTGCAGCGAGCAACATTGTGCCTTTATATGGCGCTGCATAAAGCCTCCATGTTAACATTGTAATCATATATATTACAATGTAATACATATAATTACATTGCGGCATGATACTAACTTTTAAACATCGTGGGCTTGAACGTTTCTTCAAGAAGGGTGACCACCGAGGCATCATCGCCAAGTCTGAGGTGCGGGCCGAACGTATTCTTGACCGGCTTGATGCCATAGTGAGACCGGAAGATATGAACATTCCAGGATGCAAATTTCACCAGCCAACCGGCAACCGCAAGGGAACCTATGCCGTGACACTTACGGGTAACTGGCGCATTACATTTCGATTCGATGGCAAGGACGCCATTGATGTTAACTTGGAGGATTATCACTGATGAAGACGCTACGTGACCCAAAGCGCCGCCCGACTCATCCCGGCGCAATCCTGCGCGAGGATGTTCTACCGGCACTGGAAATGACTCAGACAGAGTTTGCGCAAAGACTTGGAGTGTCGCGTCTATCGGTATCTGACCTGTTGCACGAAAAGCGCGGCATGACGCCTGAGATGGCGGCCCGTGTCGCCAAACTGATCAACACCACGCCAGAAAGCTGGCTGCGCATGCAGCAAGCCGTAGACCTGTGGGAAGTCGAACAAATGCCAGAAAAATTGGCAAGTATCAAGCCGATTAAGGCTGAATCGTTGGCTGCATGCATAGAGAGTGTTACCGTACCCCATACGTACCATGCCAATAATATGGCGTCTTGAGGCGTAGTCCCCCACGGCACCATCGGTTTCTTTACATCCTACAGCGGTGATGACGACGACGAGTGCGAACAGGTGCCGGAACGGAATCCAAAGAGCAAAAAAAATCCCTGCGCTTTGGCAGGGATTTCTGTTTTCTGGCCTTGGATGGATTTATTTGGCGACTTGCCGTTCCCTGATTTCGTCCAGCGTCTTGCAGTCGATGCATAGGGTTGCGGTAGGGCGGGCTTCCAGGCGGCTCAGTCCGATCTCAACACCGCACTTGTCGCAGAAACCGTAGTCACCTGCGTCGATACGGCCCAGCATCTTGTCGATGTTCTTGATCAACTTGCGTTCGCGATCGCGGTTGCGCAATTCCAGGCTCATGTCTGATTCTTGGCTGGCGCGGTCATTCGGATCGGCAAATACTGTCGCTTCATCCTGCATGGTGTGAACGGTGCGGTCAATGTCCTGGCTCAGCCCCAGCTTGATTCCATTCAGAACGCCGCGGAAATGTTCCAACTGGTCCGGATTCATGTATTCCTCGCCTTTTTTGGCCTTATAAGGTGTGGAAGTTTTGCTGGCTTGTGCAGGCATTGCGTCTATCTCCAAGGTGGTGCTGAAATTTTCAAGCGCGCTTTAATACCAGAAAGAAAATCACCTCGCAACAAGAATTTTCCGGGCCAAGGTTACAATACCCTAACCCCTTGTTTTTCAAGCATGCTGACCAGCAGAATTAATGGTAATCCGATCAGTGCATTGGGATCATCACCCTCTATCCGGCTAATCAGGGCAATACCCAAACCCTCGGATTTGGCGCTTCCGGCGCAGTGGTAGGGCTGTTCTTTCTTGAGATAGCGTTCTATTTCATCATCGCTTACGTTGCGAAAACTGACGCGAGTGATGGCGACATCAGTTTGCATCTCGCCGTTGGCTGCATTCAATAAGGTCAGGGCAGTGTAGAAGGTTACTATTTTTCCACGCATTGCACTCAGTTGGCGGACGGCATTGCCGTGATTAAGAGGCTTGCCTATTTGCTGTCCGTCCAGCAAGGCTACCTGGTCGGAGCCTATGATCAGGGCTTGGGGAAAGCGCCTGGCTACGACTTGTGCCTTGGTTTGCGAAAGGCGCCAGGACGTCTGTTCGGCGTTTTCGCCGGGAAGAGGGGTCTCATCTACGTCGGGAGCGGCAGTTTGGAAGGGAATTTGCAGGGTGGTGAGCAGCTCGCTCCTGTATATAGAGGTCGAGGCAAGGACAAGCGGCTGAGAATTCAAGATATTCCTTTACGGCTTCTTTGACAGGGAAGGTCGGAATATATATCATGCGCGCCTCATGTTTGCACGGCCTTTCATAGACAGCGTGGACTTTGCCCGAAACGGCAAGGAAATGCGCGGCGAGATCGCGGTGGCAGCGCTGCCCAGACTGGCCGACATGCTGGCTAAAGCAGACGGGTCGCTGACTTATATAGTACGTGGCTATCGGAAAGAAGACCGCGACATGTTGGAGTTGTCCCTGCAAGGGGAATGCACTTTGAGATGTCAGCGTTGCCTGGGGAATTTGAGTTTTCCGGTCAACGTGGCTTCCAGGCTGTGGCTGCTTCCCGCAGATAGGCTGGATGAAGCTGAAGAAGACGATGACGAGATGGATGCCATCGAAGCCGTTTCCAGCCTGGATGTGCTGGCACTGATCGAGGAAGAGTTGTTGTTGAGTTTGCCATTCGCCCCCCGACATCCGGAAGGCGAGTGCACTCCGGCGACAAATGGCATGCAACAGAAAGACAGCCCGTTCGCGGTGCTGGCCGGATTAAAGAAGTAAGAAGATTTTTGTGAGGAGTAGATAAATGGCAGTCCAGCAGAATAAAAAATCCCCGTCCAAACGCGGGATGCATCGCGCGCATGATTTCTTGACCAACCCGGCACTGGCGATAGAGCCTTCCACGGGTGAACCGCATCTGCGCCATCACATCAGCCCCAGCGGCTACTATCGCGGCAAGAAAGTCGTCAAGACCAAGGGCGAATAAACCCATTCGGTCATTGCCCAGGCTCTCCCCTTGCGAGGGCCGAACTTCGTCCATTTTTCGCGCCTAAGAGGATCGCCCAGTGGATATCACGATAGCTATTGATGCCATGGGCGGCGACCACGGGACACGGGTGACCGTTTCCGCGGCTGTCGCTTATCTGAAGAAACATCCTGACGATACGGTGGTTCTGGTCGGTTTGTCCGAAGCGATCGAAGCTGAGCTGATGAAACTCGGCTTTGCCGACCGTTCTCGCTTGCGTGTCCATGCCACCACGGAAGTGGTCGGAATGGATGAATCTCCCCAATCGGCGCTGCGCGGAAAGAAAGACTCTTCCATGCGCGTTTCCATCAATCTCGTCAAGAATGGCGAAGCGTCGGCCTGCGTCAGTGCGGGCAACACCGGGGCTTTGATGGCAACGGCGCGCTACGTGCTGAAAACGTTGCCAGGTATCGACCGTCCCGCCATTGCTTCCTTTTTGCCTACCGTCAGCGGCCAGGTCTGCATGCTGGACCTGGGGGCCAACGTCGATTGCACGGCCGAACATCTGTTGCAGTTCGCGCTGATGGGGAGCACTCTGGTATCCGCGCTGGAACACAAGGATCAACCCACGGTTGGCCTGTTGAACATCGGCAGTGAGGATATCAAGGGCAACGAGGTGGTAAAACAGGCTGGTGAATTGTTGCAGGCCAGCGACCTGAATTTTTACGGCAACGTGGAAGGCGACGATATTTTCAAGGGTGTCACCGACGTCGTAGTTTGCGACGGGTTTGTGGGCAACGTCGCCTTGAAGACAGCCGAAGGTGTGGCCAAGATGATGGGTGGATTCCTGAAAGAAGGTTTCAGCCAGAACTGGTTGACCAAACTGGGTGCGCTGGTATCCATGCCGGTGCTCAAGGCCTTCAAGCACAGACTGGATCATCGTCGCTACAACGGCGCAAGTTTTCTGGGTTTGAAAGGCATCGTGGTGAAAAGTCACGGTTCTGCCGATTCCTTCGCCTTCCTGTGTGCCATCGAACGTGCTGCCGAGGAAGCGCGCGGCGGGATGCTGAATCACATCAGTGAGCATGTCGAAAAATGGCATCACGCACGCCAACAAACATCAGGAGAGGTGCTTTGACTTTTTCCAGGATTATAGGTACCGGCAGTTATCTGCCGACCAGGGTGCTGACCAACTATGACCTCGAAAAGATGGTCGAAACCTCGCATGACTGGATATTTTCCCGCAGCGGTATAGCCGAGCGGCGCTTTGCAGCAGACGATGAAATGACCAGCGACCTGGCACTGCAAGCCAGCCGCAAGGCGATCGAAGCTGCAGGTATCAGCGCTGACGAAATCGATCTGATCATTGTGGCGACAACGACGCCGGATATGCCTTTTCCGAGTACTGCCTGTATTTTGCAGGACAAGCTGGGCATCAAGAATGGCGGGGCGGCCTTCGACATGCAGGCTGTGTGCGGCGGGTTCGTCTATGCCTTGAACACGGCAGACTTGTACATTCGCGGCGGACAAGCAAAAACCGCCCTGGTGGTGGGCGCCGAAGTGTTTTCGCGCCTGCTGGACTGGAACGACCGCACCACATGCGTGCTGTTCGGTGATGGTGCGGGCGCGGTCGTATTGCGTGCATCCGGAGAACCCGGCATCGTCGCCGCAAAATTGCATGCCGATGGCACTCACCGTCATATGTTGAAATCCGACCCCCTGGTTTCCATGGACGGGAAAGCTGTATTCAAGTTTGCAGTCAAGGTGTTAAGCGAAGTTGTGGAAGAAGTGCTGGAGGCTCAAAAGATGAGCGGATCCGAAATTAGCTGGCTGGTGCCTCACCAGGCTAACATCCGCATCATCGAGGCGACGGCCAAGAAACTCGGCCTGGGAATGGATAATGTCGTGGTCACCGTCGCCAGGCATGGCAACACATCTGCCGCTTCCATCCCGCTGGCGCTGGATACGGCGGTGCGTGACGGACGAATCAAGCCAGGGCAAAACATCCTGCTGGAAGCCGTGGGTGGCGGATTCACCTGGGGCGCAATCTTAATCAAGTGGTAGGCTCAATCTCGATATGACAAAGTTCGCTTTCGTATTTCCCGGACAGGGTTCGCAATCGCGCGGCATGATGAACGGCTATGCCGATTTTCCGGCCGTGCGCGATACCTTCACTGAAGCTTCGGATGTATTGAAACAAGACCTGTGGAAGCTCGTTGCTGAAGGCGACGATGCCGACCTGAACGCAACAATCAACACCCAGCCCATCATGTTGACTGCGGGTATCGCGGTGTATCGCGCATGGCAATCGCAGAACGGCGCAAAGCCCGCCATCATGGCCGGACACAGCCTGGGTGAATATACTGCGCTGGTTGCAGCGGGCGCGCTGAATTTTGCCGACGCGCTGCCATTGGTGCGCTACCGGGCGCAATGCATGCAGCAGGCTGTGCCGGAAGGCGTGGGCGGCATCGCTGCAATCCTGGGGCTGGACGACGAGCAGGTGCGGGCGGTCTGCGCCGAAGGAGCGCAAGGTGAGGTGCTGGAAGCGGTGAACTACAATTCGCCGGGACAAGTGGTGATCGCCGGCAATCGCGCTGCGGTCGAGCGCGGCATGGAACTGGCAAAAGCCAAAGGCGCAAAGCGCGCCATCATGCTCCCGATGAGCGTGCCTTCTCACTGCAGCCTGCTGAAAGGGGCGGCCGAACAGTTGCGGGATTTCCTGAAGAATGTTGCTGTGCAAACGCCAACCATACCGGTACTGCACAACGCAGACGTCGCGGCTTATGACGATGCAGCCAAAATCAAGGAAGCGCTGGTGCGCCAGTTGTATTCTCCGGTGCGCTGGGTAGAGACGGTACTGGCATTCGGCAAACAAGGCGTCACGCACAACGCCGAATGTGCGCCCGGCAAGGTTTTGGCAGGATTGAACAAGCGCATCGATAGCGGCCAGCAGGCAATGGCCATCAATGACGGCGAAGCGCTGAAAGCAACTTTGGCTGCACTTGCTTAAAAGGAAGGAAATATGACGCTACAAGGACAAATCGCGCTGGTCACCGGCGCTTCACGCGGGATTGGCCAGGCCATCGCGCTGGAACTGGGCAAGCAGGGCGCGACCGTGATCGGTACCGCCACCAGCGTTAGTGGCGCACAAGCCATCAGTGCATACCTGGATAGTGCCGGCATCAAGGGCTGCGGTTTTGCATTGAACGTCAATGACGCGGCACAGATGGATCAGGTGCTGGCCTCGATCCGCGAACAGTTCGGAGAGGTATCAGTTCTTGTGAACAACGCCGGCATCACCAAGGACAACCTGCTGGCGCGCATGACCGACGAGGAATGGGATGACGTACTGGCAACCAACCTCAAATCCGTTTTCCGCCTGAGCCGCGCCGTCCTGCGCGCGATGATGAAGGCAAGGGGCGGGCGCATTATCAATATCTCTTCGGTGGTGGGCAGCATGGGCAACCCGGGCCAGGCCAACTACGCGGCATCCAAGGCGGGCATGGCGGGCTTTACCAAATCCCTGGCCCAGGAGATCGGCAGCCGCAATATCACTGTAAACTGCGTCGCGCCCGGTTTCATTGATACCGACATGACACACGCACTGGGCGAGGAGCAACGAGCCAAGCTGGTTGAGCATGTGCCATTGAAGCGCCTCGGCAAGCCGGCAGATATCGCTGCGGCTGTTGCATTTTTGGCCGGTCCTGGCGCAGCTTACATTACGGGCGTGACCCTGCATGTGAACGGCGGAATGTACATGGAATAACGTTGCGTTTTGGAATTCGGCGCAAGTTTGGTAGAATAAGCGCGCTTTTTGAACTTTAATCAGAGTAGGAGAATCAGGGATGTCTAACGAACAACGCGTCAAGAAAATCGTAGCTGAGCAACTGGGTGTGAACGAATCTGAAGTCAAGAACGAGTCTTCTTTTGTGAACGACTTGGGCGCCGACTCTCTGGATACCGTAGAACTGGTTATGGCCTTGGAAGAAGAATTCGGCGTTGAGATCCCTGACGAAGATGCAGAGAAGATCACCACCGTGCAACAAGCGCTTGATTACGTCAACGCACACTCCAAGTAATCACGTCTTAATCTAATCGTTTCTTTCCGCAGCGGAGTCCAGTTTGGCTAGGCGCAGAGTTGTAGTGACCGGATTGGGCGCAGTCACGCCCGTCGGTATGGGGGTTGCCGAAACATGGCAAAACATCGTGGCAGGGAAATCCGGTATCGGGCGTATCACCCGCTTCGATCCTGGTGCGTTCGCCTGTCAGGTGGCGGGTGAGGTCAAGAATTTCGACGTGACCCAATACCTGCCCGCCAAGGATGCCCGGCGCATGGATCGCTTCGTTCATTTCGGCCTTGTCGCCGGGATGGAGGCATTCAAGGACTCCGGCCTGACGGTAACGGAACAGAACGCCGATCGCATCGGCGTGTGCATCAGTTCCGGCATTGGTGGCCTGCCGATGATCGAAGAGACGCACAGCGATTTCCTGGCTGGCGGCCCACGCAAGATATCGCCATTTTTCATTCCCGGCACCATCATCAACATGATCTCCGGCAACCTTTCGATTATGTACGGGTTGAAGGGGCCGAATTTCTCCGTGGTGACCGCCTGTACCACCGGCACGCACAGTATCGGTGAGTCGGCACGCATCATCGAGTATGGCGACGCCGATGTCATGGTTGCAGGCGGTTCAGAATCGACGATCTCTCCTCTGGCGGTCGGCGGATTCTCTTCCGCCAAGGCATTGTCTACCCGCAATGACGATCCGGCCACGGCCAGCCGTCCCTGGGACAAGGAACGCGACGGATTCGTCATGGGTGAGGGTGCTGGTGTGCTGGTGCTGGAAGAGTACGAACATGCCAAGGCTCGTGGTGCCAGAATCTACGCCGAGATCACCGGCTATGGCATGAGCGCCGACGCCTACCACATGACCGCACCGAGTACGGATGGGCCAAAACGCAGCATGATCAATGCATTGCGCAATGCGGCTATCAACCCGGATCAGGTGCAATATGTCAATGCGCACGGTACTTCGACCCCGTTGGGCGACAAGAACGAAACAGAAGCCATCAAGCTGGCCTTTGGCGACCACGCCAACAAATTGGTGGTGAGTTCCACAAAATCCATGACCGGCCACTTGCTGGGCGGGGCGGGCGGAATCGAGTCCCTGTTCTGCGTGCTGGCGATTCATCACCAAATCGCGCCGCCCACGATCAATATCTTCGAGCAGGATCCCGAGTGCGATCTGGACTATTGCGCGAATACTGCACGCCCCATGAAAATTGATGTGGCCGTGAACAACAATTTCGGCTTCGGCGGGACCAACGGCTCTTTGGTATTCCGCAAGGTCTGATTTCGCGCCGTGATGCTGATCAACGGCGCACCGGGCAATACAATCAACGCAGAAGATCGTGGTTTGTCATACGGTGACGGGGTGTTTCGCACCCTGCTCATTCAGTCCGGTCGTCCTGTCTGCTGGGAACGTCAATACGCCAAACTGCAACAGGATTGCCATGCGCTGAAGATTTCCTGCCCTTCAGCGCTGGTGCTGTTAAGCGATCTGCAGCAGTTGGGCAAGACCCAAAACGAAGGCATTGCCAAGATCATCATCACGCGTGGCATTTCGGCCCGGGGCTACGCGCCTTCCGCTCAATCCGAAGTGACCCGCATAATCAGCGTCACGCCCGCAACAACCTATCCGGTGAGCCATGCCAAACAAGGGGTGCGCCTCCATGTGTGCAAGCTGCGTTTGGGACACCAGCCGTTGCTGGCAGGAATCAAGCACCTGAATCGCCTGGAAAATGTGCTTGCTTCGAGTGAATGGCAAGGACAGGATTTTCAGGAAGGACTGCTGCACGATATTTCCGGCCATGTCATCGGTGGAACGCGAAGCAACTTGTTCATGTTGCGCGGCAATGTTCTGTATACGCCGAACCTGTCGCGTTGCGGAGTGGCGGGCGTACAAAGGGCCCGGGTGATGGACTGGGCCAAACAGCATGGCGTGAGTTGCAATGTGGCGGATATCCGCCCGGAACAATTGATGCTTGCAGATGAGATATTCTTGGTGAATAGTGTGTTTGGCCTGTGGCCGGTCTGCGAACTTGCCACATATCGGCGTACACAACATCCGGGGGCTTGGAAAATAAGGGAATGGCTGAGCGATGAGCGTCATTAAAGAAATTCTGCTGTGGCTGCTATTTATCCTGATCATCGTGGCAGGTTTGTTTACCTACTACGCGCGCACCCCGATCCCGCTGGAACACATTCCCTTTGAATTTTCCCTGAAACCGGGAAGCAGCCTCAAGAGTGCCGCACACCAGATTCAACAAGCCGGCGGATTGAATAATGAAATGCTGTTCATATTGCTGGCCAGAGGTATGGGCAAGACCAATCAGATCAAGCCCGGAAATTATGAGCTGGAACGCGAAGCCACTCCGCTGCAACTGTTGAACATGATCAGCAAGGGCCAGTTCGAACATAGTTCTCTTACTATTGTTGAGGGCACTACTTTCAAGGAGTTGCGTGACACATTGAATGCGGAATCCACGTTGCGCCACGATAGTTCCACACTCTCTGAAGCGGAAATACTCAAGCGAATTGGCGCAACGGAATCAGCGGCCGAAGGGCTGTTTTTTCCCGATACCTACAACTATTCCACGGGCAGCAGCGACCTGATCGTGTTGAAGCGTGCCTATCAACTGATGCAACACAACCTGCAGGAAACCTGGAAAAAACGCGACAATGACCTGCCCTTCAAAACTCCTTATGAAGCCCTGATACTGGCATCCATCGTGGAAAAAGAGACGGGGCAGCCCGTTGACCGCCCCATGATCGCTGCGGTATTTATCAATCGCCTGAGAAAAAACATGCGGCTGCAGACCGATCCGACAGTCATCTATGGCATGGGCGAGACGTTCGACGGAAATCTGCGCAAAGGCGACTTGACGAACGACACCCCGTTCAACACCTACACCCGAGACGGACTGACGCCCACACCGATCGCGTTGCCAGGTTTGGCCGCTTTGCAGGCGACGCTGCACCCGGCATCGAGCCATGCGTTATATTTTGTAGCGCGCGGCGATGGCACTTCACAGTTCTCCGACACACTGGTCGAGCACAATAACGCAGTCAACCAATACCAGATTAAACCATTCAAGCAAAAAAAATGAGCTCAGCCAAATTCATTACTTTCGAAGGTGTAGACGGGGCAGGGAAGAGCACCCATCTGGAATGGTTCGCCAATGCCTTACGCAAGCGCGGCATCAAGCTGCTGGTGACGCGTGAGCCGGGTGGCACGCCGTTGGGAGAACGGCTGCGCGACATATTGCTGCACCAGCCCATGCACGCCGAAACCGAAGCGCTGCTGATGTTCGCCGCGCGCCGCGAGCACGTGGAACAGGTTATCCGTCCGGCGTTGCAAAGTGGTACTTGGGTCATCTCCGACCGCTTCAGCGATGCCAGCTTTGCTTATCAGGGCGGGGGCAGGGGCGTTCCGCTGGCCAAGCTGGAGCAATTGGAACAATGGACACACGCCGACCTGCACCCCGACCTGACCCTGCTGTTCGATATTCCCATTGAAGTCGCGCGACAGCGCCTGTCCAATAACGCGAGTCTCGATCGTTTCGAGCAGGAACGCGGCGAATTCTTTGAGCGTGTGCGCCAGGCCTATCTGGCCAGGGCGGCCAGAACACCGCAGCGTTTTGCCGTTATCCATGCCGAAAAGAGCATGCCTGAAGTTCAACATGAATTAGAAAAAATCATTGCAACACTTTGAAATGAAAACACTCTATCCATGGCAAACTGAATCGTGGCAAGCCTTGCAGGGACTGCGCACCCGGCTACCCCATGCGTTGCTGTTTAAGGGAGCGCAAGGAATAGGCAAATTGGATATGGCTCTGAATTTCGCGCAGTCGCTGCTGTGCGAAATGCCGCAAGCAAACGGGATGGCTTGTCAGGAATGCAGTTCATGCCGCTGGTTCGAGCAGGAGAGCCACCCGGATTTTCGCCTGATTCAACCTGATGTGCTCAGCGTGGCCGAAGACGGAGAAGAGAAACCCGGTGCAAAAAAGCCGTCGCGCGAGATTTCCGTGGACCAGATACGCGATCTGTCCGGCTTTGCCAATATGTCCGCTCACTGTGGTGGATACCGCGTCGTTGTCATACATCCCGCCGAGGCACTGAACAACAACTCAGCCAATTCATTGTTAAAAACATTGGAAGAACCAACCGACAAGCTGTTGTTTTTGCTGGTTACGCACAAGCCGCAACAACTACTAACTACCATTCTGAGTCGCTGCCTCAGCTTTGTCGTACATACTCCGACGCGAGAGGCGGGAGCGGCCTGGCTCGCCCAACAAGGCGTGGCAAACCCGGAACAGGCACTGGCCCAAACCGGATTTGCCCCCTTGCAAGCGCTGGGCTGGGTGGAATCGGGAGAGGGGGCAGAGGAACGCAGCATCCTGCTGGCTGCTATTCGCCAACCTGCAAAACTGGATCCGCTCGCACTGGCGGAAAGCTTGCAGCGCAGTGCTCCAGTTCATGTCATTCATTGCCTGCAGCAATGGTGTCATGACATAACCAGCGCCAAATTGGCCGGTGCGGTACGATATTTCCCCGAGCAGGCTGCCGAGATCAGTAAATTGGCCGACAGCGTCCCGTCTGAGGCGTTGTTGCGTTTCCAGAAAGAACTGCTGGATGCCAGGCGTTCCGCCTTTCATCCGCTGAATCCAAGATTGGTCATGGAATCCCTGTTGTTGTCGTACCGTCAGTTATTTCCCGTTTAGGCGCCAATCTCATGTTCATCGACTCACATTGCCACCTCGATTTTCCGGATTTGATCAAGGATATCGAAATTATCCTGGGCAATATGCGCGATAACGAGGTATCTCATGCCTTGTGCGTTTCCGTCCGACTGGAAACCTTTCCACAGGTGCTGGCCTTGGCCGAGCAGCACGACAATCTCTTCGCTTCAGTCGGCGTGCATCCTGATTACGAGCTTGAGACCGAGCCCACTCAGGCAGAACTGGTTCGCCTGGCGCAACAGCCCAAGGTTGTCGCCATAGGCGAGACAGGGCTGGACTACTATCGCTTGACCGGTAATCTGGACTGGCAGCGTGATCGATTCCGCACCCATATTCGCGCCGCCAGGGAATGCGGGAAGCCTTTGATTATACATACCCGTTCCGCAGCGGAAGATACCTTGCGCATCATGGCGGAAGAGGGTGCAGGGAAGGCCGGCGGAGTGATGCATTGTTTTACCGAAAACCTGCAAATTGCCCAGGCGGCCATCGACCTTGGATTCCACATTTCCTTTTCCGGGATTGTGACCTTCAAGAATGCTGCCGTCATAAAAGAGGTCGCTCGAAGCATTCCGCTTGAAAAGATACTGATCGAGACTGATTCGCCCTATCTGGCACCAGCCCCGCACCGCGGTAAAACCAACCAGCCCGCATTTGTCAGGCATGTCGCAGAAGAGATCGCATCGTTGCGGTGCATCTCAGTGGAAGAAGTGGGAGAAGCGACCAGTCGCAATTTCAGGCGATTATTTGTGACGCAGGAATCAACTACATCCACCTAAGCCGCTAAGGCGACCGTCCACCGCTGCTCGGTGCAGATATACTTTCAGCTCTGCGTCTAGTCGGAACATGGCATTGCGCACAGTGTCTGCAAGAGCGTCGACAACTCGTTACGACCAAAACCACTGAGCTCTATTTTTACCCCGTTGGGTAATTCGGCCCCCAACCGCAGAGAGCTTGTTTGCGCAGGGAGTTTCATTTCCATTACGGGGATGAACGCTCGGCTTGATTTCTCTACTTGCCCGACTTCTGTTTGCTTGCCACCATGAATCTCATGACGACTCCGATATTGATCGATCCATTTGCGCAGTAGATTCGCATTCACACCATGCGTTAACGCCATCGCCGCTATGGATACATCCGGCCTTAAACAGGCTTCGATCAATTCTCGTTTTGATGCCTGATCAAAACGGCGACGTCCGTCACTGCCCTCGCCAACCACGAGTAACTTCGTCGATTCTTTCCTTTGCTCTGTCATAGGTGTCCACCTCTGTTATTGGTGGACACATCTTTGACTACTCCTAACTCAGATTAAAGATGTCCTCAAAGGATCGCTTACGGTAGAGTCGCCGGAACGGTTTTCCATCCCTCTCGGCAGCTTGGAACATAAGGGTAGTATGCTTTAGCTGAAATGCAGTAATACCAGATATGTGCGGCCTGCGGAGTTGGTGACACATTCGTTTGCGGAGCAACTACCACCGGAGGCATATTGGGATCGGTATATGGACTGTCATACGGATAATAAGAATAGTAGGGATATGTGTAGTATGAGCCGGGGGTGAAATACCAAAGACCCGCAGCACCTAGCCCCCACCATCCAAAATTTCCTCTGTAATTGCCATAGTACCGACCTCCACCAAAATAACGCCCGCCAGCATAGCCCCCATAATAGCCTCCACCGTGACTACCAACCGCAGCATATCTTCCCACACCATGATCTCCGCCATGACCGCCACCACCACGGCCACCTCCGCCATGACCACCTTGAGCGTAAGCAGGAGTAATCGATAAGATTGCAAGAATTGAAATCAATAATATTTTTCTCATGTGCTCATCCCACTCCAATAAACAACTTGTGTGAGTTCGACCGCCGAACCCCATCCCTTAAATCCTGACTTGAGACCCTGACTTTTAAGCAACGTTCCAATACTTGGTGGTTGAGTACATGCAGGTTATTGATTAAAAAGTGTTGTTTTTGAATATTTGGTCACGATGCAGGAACTCAGCACATTTGCCGGCATTCCTGAGGAAGAAATCTGGGGAGTAGGGCGGCAAATATCCGAGAAGCTATCAACTCTGGGAATTGAAACCATCGAAGAGCCACGACTAGCCTGAAGGTGGCAGCGTGTCCAACTTCCTTGTACTTCGCCAATTCTCGAAATATCGCGCCAAGATGCTGCTGCCGCAGCAGCACGCCCGATATTCTTTTTTCGCTTCACACCATGTGGCATTTACAAACCTGCCTCGTATGCGTGATGCTCTGGTACTCTTTCATTTGTGAATCACCTTCGCCTTTGGAAAAGACTCGGAGATTCGCTCCGGCCGTCGTAGAGGGCAAATCTTGACGAGCCCCCCGGCATAGCCGGAGGACTCACCTCGCTAAATTAGGAGATGCAATTGAAACTATCCTTTCACGGTGCCGACAGGGGGGTGACTGGCTCTTGCCATTTGCTCGAGTGCTCTGGGCACTGCATTTTGATTGACTGCGGTTTGTATCAGGGCGGACGGGATGCGGAGCAGGAGAATGCCAAGCCATTCGGTTTCGATCCCGCCCATATTGATTTTGTACTGCTCACCCATGCCCATCTAGACCATTGTGGGCGGCTGCCTTTGCTGTTCAAGCGTGGCTTTCGGGGCGAAATCATCACGACGGCAGCGACGGGCGAACTTTCGCGGATAGTGATGGTGGATTCCGCGCATCTTCAGGAAGAGGAGGCGCGCAGATTGGCGCTTCGGCCAAAACATCATCGCAGGCATACACTGCCGGATACCCCCTTGTATTCCATACTGGATGCCTTCAATGTACTGGGCTTGTTCGGACGTAGTGCGATTTACAACAAAGTGATCGACATTGCCCCCGGCATACGTGCGACTTTCCTTGATGCCGGACATATCCTAGGGTCGGCCAGTATTTTTCTGGAACTTGAAGAAGCGGGACGTCAGCGCAGCGTGTTTTTCTCGGGGGATATCGGCAACATGGGGCGGCCTTTATTGCGCAATCCGGTCACTCCCAAACAAGCGGATGTCGTCGTAATGGAAACCACCTACGGCGATCGCTTGCACAAACCGTTCACGTCGTCGGTAGATGAGTTTTATACAGCCATCAATGACACGTTCAAGCGTGGCGGCAATGTCATCATTCCTACCTTCGCGCTGGAAAGAGCCCAGGAAATCCTGTTTTTTATCCGGAAAGGGATAGAAGAAGGCGTGTTACCACGTAATACCCAGGTTTTTCTGGACTCGCCCATGGCGATCTCGGCAACGGAAATATTCGAACATCACCCGGAGTGCTACGAATCGGAAACAGCCGAAATGTTTCGTGAGAAGCGCGATCCCTTCCACTTGCCTGGTCTGCATTTTACGCGAGAGACATCCGATTCGATGGCGATCAACCAAATTGCTGGAGGTGCCATTATCATGGCGGGGTCTGGCATGTGCACAGGAGGACGAATTCAACACCACCTGAAATATAACCTTGGCCGTGCAGACTGCAGCATTGTATTTGTAGGGTACGCTGCTACGGGCACCCTGGCGCGGCACCTCATTGAGGGCGAAAAGGAGGTAAGAATCCACGGCGAAGAAACTTCTGTGCGGGCCAAGATTTACACGATCAACGGCTTTTCGGCACATGCCGATCAGGCAGAACTTCTGGCATGGCGCAATCAGATCGGCGGTGTCGAACAAATCTTTCTGGTTCACGGAGAGGAGAAAACCATGGAACATTTTGCATCCCAGCTAAATGGCACGCGGGTTGAAATGCCGACTCCGCATCAGGTTTTCGAGCTGTGACTTTGTCGTTCTGATTGCAACTACGCCAGTATTTGGTAACCACGAACCAGCAAAGCGATTTATGTCACACTATCACCAGAGAGCCGCCAATGAGCTATGGGGAATCGTTACCGTGTGCCACACGGTGATATACCGTCGTGCCGCGCTCAAGGACGAGCCTGTCGGTGTAACTCGATCGCTTCAGTTGTGAAGGAAAAGTAAAACCACCTGAATTCAGTTTGAGTGCTGGCCGATAGTGGGGATTAGCGACCGAAAATGCTCCAGCCGGTGAATTCAATTATGCCCAATGTAATCAAGCCGATTGCAATCACTGCCACGATCACGCGTCTTCGTACTTCGCGGGCCGATTGTTCTATCAGGTCATCATATTGAGTTTCTTCCATCGGCTTGGCGCTCCTTTTGAATACAGTGAGATTTTTGGCCATCCAGCCGTGCTTTTTCTTGGGGTATTCCCGTTCATCCATGGCCATCGGTCGTTCTCCTGATTCTGTCGCTTGGATATTGCACGAATGTTAAATAGTAGTTAATTCAAGGTCAAATAAGCGTTATCTGGACGGGATGGTATTTCCCGTTATCCCGTATGGTCAAGAGCGATTTGCAATGATTATTGGTGCCTGCGACATGACATGGCGTTTGATATGTTGCGTGTGCGGAAGGAAACCGCAAGATCGTACCACTCACGATGATCATGATTTCCGCCCACAACGTCGGGATGAAGATGGAAGAGTTGACCTAGCATCGTGAGAACTGGAATCGGTCTGCCGACGTCGGGGAATGGTTCCAGAATACGCTGCTTCATTTGCAACTGGTCCGAGAGGGATTAGCCGACCTGTCTGTCGATTGACAGCGGTTCCCGCGTGCGCCTTTGATAATGACCGTTTTGCATTGCATCTGGCATGAAGTTTCCATGTAGGTTTTTGTAGGTTTCGACTTGCCAATACTTGATAGTTTCAATGAGGTATGAATTTATTGTCTGATTGAATAGAATGTTGCAGGGTACAGGAGCCATATATTCGTCGTTCTCTTAATACAATAACAATATAAATTATTGAGTTGGGTAGCAGTGAAGTTATCGTTCCCATGGGTAGTGCGAGAGAGGCGGGGCAGTTATTAGATATCGGAGATGACATGCACAATATCTCAGATGGAAACGCGATCGCCGAAGCAAAAGTTTGGATCCCTTCTTCTTTTCAGGATAATGGATTACTGAAGCTGAATAGTTCCCTCGCGGGCATCATTCAAAATGACACGGAAATCTAAATCCACTCACATACTTTTTTCGCATTCCCCGCAGTTGGAGCAAATGCGCAATCCGCTTCATACTAAATGGAATAAAGAGTTGGCATCGAAAGAAATCAAAGACTCAGAAATCAATCTTGCCGAGTTGGTTGATTTCAGTCTGATGAATGATGTATTTGCCAGCTATTTGGAAGTTATTGGGTTGCCTGTTGCGATCATCGACTTTAACGGAAAGGTGTTGGCCTCATCCAATTGGCAGCGACTTTGCATGGAATTCCATCGCGTTAATCAGGGTACGTTGGCTCGCTGCCTCGAAAGCGACACAAGCCTTTCTCGCCAAATGCAGGATGGCCAGAATTACGCCATCTATCGCTGTAAAAACGGACTGACGGATTGCGCGAGTCCCATTGTTGTCGAAGGGCAACATATCGCCAATTTGTTCATTGGGCAATTCTTCCTCAAATCACCCAATCCCGAAGAGTTTGAAGCGCAGCGCGCTGAATTCGGTTTTGAACACGATAGCTACTTTAAGGCACTTGCTGAGGTCCCAATTGTTCAAGAAGGAAAAATTCCTGCCATTCTGAACATGCTGGTTGGATTCGCCAACCTGCTTGCCGGACAAAGCATTGCTGAATATCGCGCCAGAACAGCCTGCGAGGATGTTGAAAGACTGGTTGTTGAACGCACCAAATCACTTGAAGATGCCAAGGAGCGTCTAGAGGAAAGCGAAAATACCTATCGGACCCTAGTAGAGAACACGCAGGACACCGTTGTTAGATATGATCGCTCTGGCCGCAGGTTGTTTGTTAATCAAGCTACCGTCAGGCAAATCGGAGTGCCTATTGCCGAAATCCTCGGAAGTTCTTCCATCGCAACTCTTTCTTCTTCGGAAAGCGTTCTTCAATATTCCCATAAAATCAAAGAAGTATTCAGCACGGGAAAAAGCAACTCCCATGTTCTGGAATTCCAGAATGCTGTCGGCAAAAGAATTTATACAGACATCCAACTGGTGCCCGAGTGCGATGCGGAAGGAAATGTTATCTCCGTTCTTGGCATAGGCCGTGAAATAACCGAGCTCAAGCAAGCGGAACTGGCTTTAAAAATTGAAAATGAGAAATACCTTGCACTTTTGAGAAATGCCAGCGACGGCATTCACATTCTTGACTACGATGGCAATGTCATTGAGGTCAGCGATGCGTTCTGCGCCATGCTGGGGTACGGGCGCAACGAGATGATCGGTATGCATGTTTCAAAATTCGATGATGCGTATTCCCCTGACGAGGTCATGCAACTGGTCAGAAATCAATTCGCGAATCAGACACGCAAGCAATTCGAGACTCGTCACCGGCGTAAAGATGGTGGCATCATTGCTGTCGAAGTAAGCGGCTTCCCGCTTGAACTGGATGGCAAACCCGTCCTGTTCAATTCCTCACGCGATATTTCGGATCGCAAGAAAACAGAAAAAATCAACAAAGAGAGGCTGTTGCTATTGGAGTCAACGGGTGAAGGCATCTATGGGATTGACGTTCATGGGGAATGCACTTTTGCCAATGATGCAGCATCGAGAATTCTTGGGTACGAAGTATCGGAGATGCTTGGCAAGGATATGCATTCCCTGATTCATCACCATCACGCAAATGGCGAACTATACCAGCTGGAACAGTGCCACATTTATCGTGCATTCCGATCAGGAGTATCTTGCAAGAGAGAGGACGAGGCTTTCTGGCGCAAGGACAAGACATCAGTACTGGTTCAGTATGCATCGTATCCCGTGGTGGACGATGGAAAAGTCACGGGCGCCGTGATCGTTTTCTCTGACATTACAGAGCGAAAACAAATCGAGGCAGATTTGAACCAGCATCGGCACCATCTGGAAGAACTGGTCAGCGAAAGAACCAATGAGCTTAAACAAGCCAAGGCTGTAGCCGAGAAAGCCAACCGCGCCAAGAGCGCCTTTCTTGCCAACATGTCGCACGAGATCCGCACGCCGATGAACGCGATCATCGGCTTCACCGGACTCCTCAGGCAGCGCGGCAATCTGAATCCGGACCAGGCGGACAAGCTGGACAAGATCGCCACCGCCTCCAGTCACCTGCTTTCCATCATCAACGACGTGCTCGACCTGTCCAAGATCGATGCCCGGAAGCTCGCCCTTGAGCAGGCGGCGTTCAGCACCCGCGCCATGTTCGAGGAGCTCAACACCCTGATCGATGAACGGGTACGGGCCAAGGCGCTGAAACTCACCTTCGCCTACGCCACCCTGCCGGCCGAGCTCAACGGCGACGCCACCCGGCTCAAGCAGATGATGCTCAACTACCTCAGCAATGCCGTCAAATTCACCGAACACGGTGAAATCACCGTGCGCGCCTCCGTGGTCGAGGAAACGGCGGACGACCTGCTGCTGCATTTCTCGGTGCAGGACACCGGCATCGGCATCACCGCTGAACAGAAAGCGCGCCTGTTCACCGCCTTCGAGCAGGCCGACAACAGCACTACCCGGAATTACGGAGGAACGGGGCTGGGACTGGCGATCAACCGCCATCTGGCCCATCTCATGGGGGGCCGGGTCGGATTTGAATCCCGTCCGGGGGCGGGCAGTACCTTCTGGTTCACGGCACGCCTGGGCAAGGTAGGGACGAAAGCTCAGCCCATTCCGCCATCGCTGCCAACTCCTGCGGCGGAAGCGCCGCAAGCGCTGATTCTGCGCAATCATTGCGGCAAGCGCCTGCTGGTGGCCGAGGATAACGAGATGAACCGCTGGCTGGTGCGGGAAATCCTGGCGGAAACCGGCCTCGTGCTGGATTTTGCCGAGGACGGCAGCGAGGCGGTATCCAGGGCGCAGGCCAACACCTACGACCTGATCCTGATGGACATACAGATGCCGGTGATGGATGGGGTGGAGGCCACCCGCGCCATCCGGCTATTGCCCGGCTACGCCGCCACCCCGATCATTGCCATTACGGGGAATGCATTCAATGAAGATCGCGATGCCTGCCTTGCCGCCGGCATGAATGACTTCCTCGCCAAACCCGTGCTGCCCGATGATCTTTATGCGGCATTGCTGACATGGCTGCATTCATCAGGTTAAGGTATGGCGGCCCATTCGATTGGATTGATGAATGAACTACATCCACCTAAGCCGCTAAGGCGGCTATAGGTGGAGTTTCGTGGTTCTGCAAAAGTATTAGCATTGCCGCGTAGCAATGGTGTAGCAACAGCTAAAAAGAAAAGGGCTTACATCACTGTAAGCCCTTGTTTTATTGGTGCGCCAGAAGAGATAAATCTGGGCACTGGGAAACAAAATTAGAACTCTCTTTTTAGAAGATACTCTCTTCTAGAGCACCATTTCTTGAGCATTGTTACATTCCTATTTTTTAGTAACCTGCTTTACTCCAGTTGTTTCCAGCAATGCCTTTTCTTGCGAAACAATAGGCTGAGCCAACTTTGATTGCAGCGCAATAAAAGTATTATCGAATTGCGTTTTCGCAGTCAGCAATTGTGGCTTAGTTGTTTCAAGAGTCGAAAGCATATTTTGACAAAATTCCATCAGCGCCGCAGTTGACATGGTCAAGCGTACAACCGCTTGTCGCTGCTCCACAGCAACCCCTTCTTTTGGTGGCAATACAGTGTGAAAGGTTAATTTTGACATGGGATATCCAAGCATCGCGTATCCCATTCCATCTGCATACACTTCAAGAAGTTCGTCTGAAATATGGAGGTCAAATGATTTATTCTGTTCACGAATGTTAACTGTGTTTGCCATTGTTTATACCTCAAAAAAATTGCTCTCAATTGAATCTACCGGTGCTGCTGCGGTGTATTTTAGATGCGAATCATATTCTTGCGGCCATAAGTAATTACCACTGTATTCATGTATTGCAGCTTCAAGCGAAGCCTCTATTTTCGGGTACTCCACCTCAAAACACTCAGCACTAATTGCAGCCGGAGATAAGTCGTCTGTTTCTTCTAGCAGCCTGCTGTATGGAACAAATTTGACTAGTAAAGCCACATCAAAGGCCGCTGAAAGCTCTTCCAATGTAGATAGTGAGAATTTCCCATAGCTCGGGTCTTCTAATCTTGCGATGGCTGACTGCTGATTTTTCCCAAGTTTTAGAGCAAGCTCTTTTTGTGATAAACCCCGTTGAGTTCGAAGGGCTCGAATTTGATAGGCGATACCCTGCTCAATATTTGCCTTCACGTAGGCATCACGAAATCCCTTACTTTTAAGGCGTTTTAGTTTAGTTAATTTAGAGTTTGAATGGTTTTGCATATGCTGTTTTTCCCTCAATTTGCAACCTCAGACGTTCGGCTTTTTTTCGCCAACCTTCAGGTAATATTTTGCCGCCTTTTTCTGTCGCCCAAATCAATATCGTAAATTCATTTACGCCGGGGCCAAAATATCCAATAGGTCGTTGCATAACCTTGTCCGCCTTGAAGCGGATTTCGTAAAAATCTCTATAACCTTCGCCCGCTGTAAGCTTAGCAGCATAATTACGGGGGTTGGTCCAATCCTGTTTTTCACGAACTTGCAGATACTCAATGGCAAGCAGACAATTTGCCTTTAATTCATCACTACCTGAATCGAAGGTTGATTGAACTTCTTTCTTACCGTTGAGTGTCTCGTAGCATTTGAAGTTCCACATTCAATATATCACAATTTTGTGATTCGCAAGGGGCTTACTTGGTTGTCCCGTCCAAGTAACACGGGGGGCTAGAAATACATAACCCGAACCCTAGCAGCAAAATTCCCTTACTTCCAGCTTTAAAAAGATAAAGGCCGTCGGAGCAGCTCCGCACGTACCGCGCAGGCGGGCGTACGGTGCTGACGGCGGCCTGATATTTGCCCTGCGTAATTCATTTGACTTTCATTTGTCTTGTTTGTATATTTATCGAAAGTCATATGACTTACTGGAGACATACATGAAAACGGCACACCTTCACGACCTTTGGGATACTCCTGACAACTCACGGCTAACAACCAAGCAGTTTTCGTTTCGCCTACCCGTCCACATCGGCGCAAAGATCAACGCTCTCTGCGAGATGTACCCGCAAAAGAATCGCACCCAAATTGTGGCCGATTTGCTGACTGCCGCATTGGACGATCTCGAAAAACATCTGCCGGAGGAATTAGGTTCTCCAATGGATGTGGTGGCACAACACTACGAGCGAATTGCCGCCGAAGAACATGGGCATGAATATGTCCCTTTGTTCGATCTTGGCGGGCCCCGTGGTCGTTTTAGAAATATTGCAAATCGGCACTATGCAGAGTTGGAAAAAGAGCTTGGCAATGAAAATGCAACCCCGCTCTACAGGCCAATTTGGGTTACTGAAGCAGAAATGAAGGCCAAAAAATCGTGACCTTCCACCTCCTTCTCTCCGGCCATGACACCATCGAATGCGCATATTACCTGACGCGTGCCGATGGTTGCCTGCTCGACTATGAGCGGCTAGCAGTAGAGAAGGAAATCATGCGGCAGTCCAAGTCGAAGAAGCCAACGCTCATCAAACTCGGTAGCGAAGAGTTCATGCTGGCCGGACATGGCACTGGCAGCGGCTATCCGTTCTTGATGGAGAATGATTCATTCAGCATCCAGTTCGGTGAATTCAATAACCCGTCATTCTTCGTCACTTTCCGTAGCATTGCTCTGTGGCATCAGAGCGCACAAGGACTGCACGAACGTATTCTAGCTTGGGCTGCGTCAGTTGGACTGCGCGCCTATCTACCTGAGAGGCTCTCTCGGGTTGACTTCACCTTTGACTATTATCTGCCGATCATCGATTTCGATGAGGATAATTTTGTGTCCGGATTCGCCAAGGACAACCAGCATCGCAAGCACGGCAAAGTCCAAACCTTTCAGCTTGGTGAAGGTGATCTCGGCCTGCGTGTCTACAACAAATGCGATGAGATAAAGGAAAGCAGCGCGAAGACGTGGTTCTATGAATTGTGGGGAATGGAAGAGGATGTTTGGCGCATCGAATGGCAAGTACGCAAGTCATGGTTGCGTCAGATCGGCATTCGCACCTTCGAGGACCTGAAAGAACGCCAAGGCGATTTACTGCGCGTACTGGTCAACGACCACACCACTCTGCGCATCAAGACAGACGACAGCAACCGATCTCGCTGGCCTTTGCATCCACTGTGGCTAGACCTACAGGAACGTGCTTCAAATATGGAAGGGCTGGGCGTGGTTCGCGAACTGGACGTTCCGGCTCAGCTTGATGAACGAATGATGCGTATCACCATCAGCCTATACGGATATATGAAGCGCATCGCAGCCATTTATAGTCTACATGGCAATACTTCTGCAGTTTCATTAAAACAGGCTCGCGCCCACTTGTCTCTTGAATTGGAACGCATACACGACCCGCTTACGTGGGAAACTGACGTTGAGCGGCGCATGACGGAAATGAGGGTAGGGGAGTGGTAGCGCCTGCCTTGCTGACTTTGATTCTCGGCAAGCTCGACGAGCGCAAAAACCGATTGCTGCTGACTGCACAGGTCGGCTTGCCTGAGAATCAATTCGACGCTTATCGCAAAATCCTGCTCGATGAGCTAGGACGTAATGGTTTTGAACGGGACTTGGAAGAAGTCTTGAAGCAGTACATGGAACGGAATGGGCAGGAATACACATGCAGGAAAGGAGGTGCCAAAATGAGTGAACGAATCCATCCAAACCGATGTTCGAGTCAAGACACAGGAGACAGATATATCCCCTGCCGAAGTTGCCTTGCTTGAGTCCATTCTGCCCGAGATCATCCATGCGATGATGCAGGCGGAAGAAATACCAGAAGCGGATTAAAAATGCGATGCACTAAACGTTACGGTAACGATATGTCGATGCGATAAGCATTTTCGTTACTGTAACGTAAATCGGAGAGCCATCATGCACCTAGCCCTATATGCGAGAGTTTCGACCACGCGCCAAGCGGAGAATGATCTGTCCATACCTGACCAGTTACGTCAGTTGAATGAATGGGCAAAAGCCAACGGGCATTTGGTCGTGCAGGAGTATGTCGAGCCAGGTGCATCCGCCACCGATGACAAGCGGCCAGTGTTCCAAAAGATGATCGCCGACGCGATGATGAAACCTCCCGCGTTTAATGCCATCATCATTCACAGTCTGTCGCGCTTTTTCCGCGATGGCATCGAATTCGGCGTCTATGAACGCAAGCTGGCCAAGAACAAGGTCAAGGTCATTTCCGTTACTCAGCCAACCAGTGACGACGCAGGCGGAGAAATGATGCGGCGCATTATCAATCTGTTCGACGAGCATCAATCCAAGGAAATCAGTAAGCACGTTTCGCGCTGCATGAAGGAGAATGCACGGCAAGGCTACTTCAACGGATCGGCTCCGCCCTTTGGATATCAGGCCATCGTGACTGACGTTGCGGGCAGTCGTGGTCGCCGTAAGAAGAAACTCGCCATCAACGAAGCGGAGGCGGGCATCGTGCGCTTGGCCTTTGAGCTCTATCTGAATGGCCATCAAGGCCGTGAAATGGGTTGCAAGGAAATCGCCAAGCATTTCACGGAAAAAGGTCTGCTCATGCGTGGCAAGCCGTGGAACATCCAGAAGGCGCACAAGCTGCTCTCTGACACGCTGTATATGGGCGAATACTTCACCAATATCCGCGACGCCAAGGCCAATACCAACCGCCCGCCAGAGGAATGGGTCAAGACCAGCATCCCCGCCATCGTTGATGCTGCCACATACGAACGTGTGCGCGAGAAGCGGGAAGTTCGGGCTCCCGCCAAAACGCCGCCACGGGTCACCAATTCCCCCATCCTGCTGACGGGTTTAATCAAGTGCGGATGCGGTGCAAGTATGACTCTCGCGACAGGCAAAAGCGGCCGCTACAAGTACTACAAATGCACACGCCGGCAGAATCAGGGAAACCATGCCTGCACAAGCGCAAACCTGCCTATGGAAAAAATAGACGCCTTGGTGCTGGAACAACTGGCGCAGAAGGTCTTTGCCAAGGAACGCCTGCAAACGCTCATGGCAGAACTGCGTAAGCGCTTCAAGTCAACCAAGGACGACCAGCAGGAGCGCATCAACGAAATCAACCGCCAGCTAAAGAAGACCGAAGAGCGCCAGCAGCGGCTCTTGGAGGCTATCGAAACGGGCATTATCGAACTGGATGAAACCACCCAACGCCGCGCCCAACAGCTCAAGGCGGGCCGTGAAGCGCTTTTTATTGAACTGGCAGGAGTTCGCCGTGACACTTCACTGCCCTCGGTGGAATACCTTAAAGCTAGTCAGGTGGATGTTTTCGGGAAGGTGCTGCGGGAAAAACTGCTGGCAAAGGATTCACCCTTGGCCAAGAGCTATCTGAATATTCTGGTGGATGAGATCGTCGTACAGGATAAAACCGCCACCATCAGGGGCAGTTATGCGGCTTTGGCCGAAACGATGGAGCAAATAAAAATGGGCAACTTGACTAATCAAGTGCCCACTTTTATACCTAATTGGTGCGCCGGAAGAGATTCGAACTCCTGACCCCTTGGTTCGTAGCCAAGTACTCTATCCAGCTGAGCTACCGGCGCCTGTTGTTGCTACATGCAGCTGAGTCAGGTCTGCTGCAAACATGCCCTGATCCTTATTTAATCACGAAATATCCGTGACGCAATTTTGTGCATCCTGGATGGGTAAGTTGCTGTCCCGAACAAAACATAAAACCAACACCTTCGTTCGGAACGGCCCAATCCGTAAGGGCGCGCATATTATCAGGGAATTAAACAATATGGAACAGGGAAGTGGCATATCTGTAAATTTAAGGACAAACATCCAAATTTTTTGGTGTCTTGTTCTTGGCCGGATATTTACCACTACATGATTGATTTTGGAAGGTTCGAATATGAGAACGACGTCGGCGCAATCTGCTGTGAATCGGAATAGTCCGCGAGTCATGGAATCGAGTATGTGATCGCCAATTCAACGTCCGGCGGGGAATCGCTGAAGTTGCAAAGCTGTTCGCATCATCGCCATCCTGCGGGCAATAAATAACCATATTCAAAATATTGCCTTATGATATACTTAACGCGGATTTTACATATCCATAACGTAACTTTTACGTTCTTGTGTTTTTATTGGCGCCAAGGGACAAATGGCAGTAACACAATCAGTGGCAATATGTATCAGAGTGGCTTAACCAGAAAATTCGACTTTAAGGAGAAAATATAATGGGCTCTAAGATAATCGGTGTCGTTGCAATAATTGGCCTAATGACCTCGGGCAGCATACTTGCAACTGATATGCCAGAAATGGCAAAAAAAGGCAATTATTGCGCTGTATGCCATAAAATTGATGAAAAATCTATTGGTCCTTCATGGATGGAGATTTCCAAGTTCTACAATGGAAAAATGGATCGAACCCCTTCAGGTAAAACTGTAAAGGACGCGACTGGTGGCATGCCCGTAGAAGAGTTCCTAATCAAGAAAATTTCGATGGGCGGGCACGGGAATTGGGGTAATCAGCCTATGCTTGCAAATGATTATGTTTATAAGCAAACAACTGAAGTCAAGCAGAGAGATATCAAGGCGTTGGTTGAGTACGTTTTAAACTTGGCGAAGTAGTAAATTCAGGTTAATTATTTGAACGGCGTCGGCGCAAGTCGGCGCCGTTCGTGTTCTAAGGTATCGCTTTTGTGCCAGGCGCGAATCCGTATGGTTCGACCTTGACCGAGCAGAAGAAAATGGAATTGATAAAGCGGGTCGGAGGCCATTTCAAGATCACTCAAACTCCGCCAAACCATTAGCTTCCATAATTTTACTTCTGAGAACCAAAAAATGTTCACAAGCGAGCTCTGAGATAGTAACATTATAATTTTATTATAGAATACATTCATAAAGTGTACGCACTGCTCTCAAATGTCCACCGGAAATGTCCATAAATCCCGTTTCCTGAAATCTACAACTTATGTCGTCCATCGGTAGTGTCTCAATTTGAAACTCAGTAGCAACTCCCCTAAGCGCGGAAGCTACTAAAAGAAGTCTTGATAAATTTACAGCAACCGACTATATTTTGGTCGCCCTTGTAGCTCAGTGGATAGAGCGCTCCCCTACTAAGGGAGATGTCGTGGGTTCGATTCCCTCCCAGGATGTTGAAAAGAAGGCCCGCCCAAAGCGGGCCTTCCCATTTACGACCAATTGCTTTTCTAACTTAGACTCTACCCGTTCATCACTGCCATTGATCCACTGGATACCACTCCTTTAGCATGGCTATCTTGGTGTTGATTCATAAATAGCCAAATCCCCGGAACAAATATTCAATTATGCGGGACGGAAGTGATAATTTCCGTTACGATATCTGGCATATCCGATTCGATCTCCTAAATATACGTTTCAATGTCTTTCTCACACTTATCAGAAGTACTAAAAATTCTCGATGGCGCACTGAAGGCCAACGCCAGTATGTCGTCGAACTATGCCGGGCTACTGGCTGACAAATTGGAACAAGAGGGGCATCGTGAGCAAGCAATTAGAATTCGCGAGAGGTTAGTCCGAGCTCCCACAGCGATTGCCCATGCTCAAGATGCTGGCAGACTATCTGTAGGAGTGCCCATTGATTCCGAAAGCCGTCTTCATACGGTAGACATTAGCACCCCATTGTCTGGCAGCATACATTTACATTTACCTAGTGGAACTACAAATCGAGTTCGAGAGTTTCTCGAATCTGTACGCCATTATGATAAGTTGCAGGCGGCTCGCGCGGCAACACCCTTACGATTGCTTATATACGGCCCCCCTGGAACTGGGAAAACGCAAACCGCAAGATGGATTGCGAGCGAATTGACCTTGCCCCTTTTAACAGTCCGCTGTGACACACTTATTAGTAGTTTGCTTGGTCAAACCAGTAAGAACTTAAGACGTGTTTTTGAATATGTCGAACAAAGACCGTGCGTGCTTTTTCTTGATGAGTTTGATGCTCTTGCAAGCGCACGGGGAAACGAGCGCGACGTAGGCGAACTTCAACGCGTAGTCATTTCCGTGCTGCAAAATATGGATGCATTATCGGAAAATACTATTTTGATAGCAGCTTCAAATCATGAGCAACTATTAGATCCTGCAGTATGGCGTAGGTTTCCGTTTCAAATTCCACTTCCTCTACCTAACGCAACATTGCGGCAGGCAATGTGGGCGTCAATGCTAGGTGATTTTGCACCGCAGAGCCTTGATTGGGATGCACTAACAAAGAAATCTTCTGGTATTTCAGGTGCACTGATTGAACAAATTGCTCTTGATGCAAAGCGATCGGTGGTGTTGGCCGGTCATGTTTATGTTGATGAAGGTGAGCTATTTCGGCGTCTGGCGCTGTCACAAGCTCTATTGAAAGCGCAGACGATAACTACGGTGGGTGATGAAATAAGGTGGTTACGTGCATGGGATGAGAAGCGATTCTCTCTTCGAGAGCTTGCACGCTTGTACAACGTTTCGACACGACAAATATCGCATCAGCTAAAGGGTGAACATGACGAAGAAAGCGGAAGTGCCCCATAAAGGCAAAGCAAAAACAACCAATCCAATTTCACACGTCGCTTATCAATTTGGCGATCTTTCTGGCGTTGAAAATGCAGGAGGAAAGACCAAAGAGTTCATTCCGATCACACCCGAGATAAGGCAGGTATTGCGAACTGCCGTGGCAGAAGCATCCGTCGAAATTGAACGAGAAACAGCGCTACATCCAGATATACCTGGCGTTCTTGTAATCCGTTTACGAGAGGATGCCATTGCCAAATCACACCGTCCCACTGAGCTTATATATGAAGCAGGAATGCCCCCAGCCGGGCACGGAAAATTGGACGAAATGTTAGTTGCCGCGAATGCAGTGAGTCTCTCTCAACTTGGCAATATCATTTCTACTAGAAACACCCAAAAAATTCGGGCCAACATAAGCGCAGTTGACGGATTTGAAGCATGGGGAATACAACGTCGTCTTCCCAAAGTTTTACGTGGCAAATCACTAAGCAGCGTACTCGATGAACTGATTGCGCTAAATCGAAGATTAATGATCAGAATGTTTTCTCATCGATCTGAAGCGACAAGCAAACTTGTCATTGAACATCTTGAGTCACTTCTTGATGCGCTTGGAATTGGCTATACCGCTCTCGCTCAGCGAGTTGGGCCTCCCATATATTTGGCCGAAATGAACGGCGCGTTGACTCTGGAGGCCTTTGAGAATTTGTTGCATTTCCAAGGTGTGCGGCAAATTTCCCCTGAGCCTTATGTGTGGCCAACAGCCACTGTAGCCACTGCAGCCACTGCAGCCACTGCATTGAATCCGACATTTTCGAGTGCGCCGATGAATGCGTTACCGGTGGTTGCAGTTTTCGATACTGGAGTGGATCCAAAAACCACCATATTGGCGAATTGGGTAATAAGTCGCGACCCATACATCCTGCCACCTGAAACTGATTACGTGCACGGCACGTCGGTCAGTTCCTTAATCGCTGACGGAGTTAGCCTAAATTCAAGTCACCCTCTGTTTCCTCTCTCCGCATGTCAAATCCATGACGTATGTGCTCTTGAAAGCAACGGCTCACGAATTAGCGATCTGATTCTGCGATTACGGGAAGCGGTAAGTAAGGAACCTGACATCAAGGTATGGAACCTATCTTTGGGGGCTAACGAAATCTCGGATGACGAGTTTAGCGATTTTGGCCGAGAGCTTGATGCATTAAGTGATATGTATGGCATCTTGTTTATCGTCGCGTCGGGGAATTATGTTGACTTGCCCCGCCGAGGCTGGCCAGCCCCCTTAGCAGTATTATCGGATCGAATTTCCAGTCCTGGCGATTCCGTCAGATCCATAACAGTTGGCTCTGTTACACATATTGAAAGTGCAGCAAGCTTGGTCAAAACTGGAGAACCAGCACCGTATTCACGTCGCGGCCCAGGTCCCGTATTCACGCCAAAACCGGATATCGTACATCTTGGAGGCAATGCCGACGTCAACTTGGATTCAAATGGCATAGGTGTAAATGTACTGATACCAGGAGGAGCGGTTGCTTGTCTTTGCGGAACTAGCTTTGCATCACCCTTAGCTGCTTCAATGGCCGCACATACTTGGCAGGCGCTAAATGTGTCAGGCCGAGTGCAGCCGTTGAATGTTACGGCCAACATGGTAAAAGCATTGTTGATTCATAGTGCCCAAATCAATTCTCCAGAGAGAACAGCTTTCGAGAAACGCTACTTTGGTGCTGGACTGCCAAGCGACACAAACAGTATCCTATTCGACTCTGATTCCAGTTTCACGATGCTGTTCGAACTTGAGATAGCCGACACTACAAAATGGCGAAAATCTCCGTTCCCCATTCCGCCTTCTCTAATGAAAGATGGGAAACTTAATTGCGAAGTCATAATAACTGCAACGTATTCTCCGCCCTTGGATCCGGCAGCAGGATCTGAATATGTGCGGGTAAACGTGGATGTCGGTTTCGGCGTATTGGCCCCTGACAAGAAAACTGGAAAAATCCAATTTAAGGGACAAGTACCTGCTGAGGGAGAGCTTGGCACTACTGGCTTTGAAGATGCACAAATTGAACACGGTGGCAAATGGTCACCTGTAAAGACTTACCGGCGCAGCTTTCCGAAAGGTAAAGCAGGCGACACATGGGCATTGCAGGCATCCATGGTGCGTCGCGCTTTCGAACCTTCTTTGGCACAACCTTTGCGGGTTGTAATTATCGTCACACTGCGCGCATTAGATGATAATCCTCGCGTATACGAAGAGGGGCAGCGAGTGTTAGCTGAGACAAATTGGTTGACACAAAACATCTTTACTCAAGTGCCAGTATCGGTGACGGTCAAGCAGTAGACAAAACCATAATTGATGTAGCGATGCAGCGGCTGCAGGCCGCTATGAGCGGATATTGCTTACGCACTTAACCGCCGCCAATGTTGAAGAGCACGGTACAGTTTGCCTACAGGGGATATAATTAAAATGGATACACAGTGCGGTCTCACCGAGCATACCCTATAAGGTTACAGGTGTTGATTCAGCTAAATATTTTTTTCCATATTGAATGACCAAGGTGTAATGAAGAGCAAACAACCCCACGATCTGTTATTAGAAGCTCTTGAATGTTTCGCGGATACAATCCAATCCAAATTTGGTGCAGCGGTTGATGGCCGTGAGGAAGATCAATTGCGTCGTCCAGTAGATGAACTTCTAGAGAAGTTTGGTCATTCGCAAAATCTGGTCGTTGTAGCAAAAGACGAAAGCACGCTCGACGATAAACTGGGTCGCCCCGATTTCGCCGTAACGGTGAACCGGTTGTTATGCGGCTATATTGAGCTGAAGTCACCGGGCACGGGCGTGGAACCTCACCGTTTCAAAGGACACAACAAAAAGCAGTGGGATCGTTTCAGTCTCTTACCCAACCTGATTTATACCGATGGCAATGAGTGGGCGCTATTTCGCCAAGGAGAAAGTATCCGGCGTGTGCGTTTTGACAATGATTTGACTGTCATCGGTGCGCGTGCAGTAAGCAACAAATCAGCCGACGACATGCGGGCGCTGTTGTCCGATTTTTTTCAATGGGAACCCATCGTTCCAAAATCTGCCAAGCAACTTGCAGAATTACTCGCGCCGCTTTGCCGGATGTTGCACGACGATGTGCTTGAGGCTCTGGCCAAACAATCCGAGGCCATGCTGTCTGTGGCGCGAGACTGGCGGCGCTATCTTTTCCCGGAAGCCAGCAATCAGGTGTTTGCCGACTCCTATGCGCAGACAGTCGTATTTGCTTTGTTGCTTGCTCGATCGGATGGCAGTGACACACTCTTGCTTGATCAGGCCGTAAAGCAACTTACAGGCACAAATAGCCTGTTATCTGCTAATCCAGTGAATTTGAGCGGTCAGTCCGGCGTCATGATCACTCAGTCCGGCGTTCATGCGCAGACTTTGTATATCAGTCCATTCATTTTATCTGCAACTTTGAACTCATCGGCAACAGATCAAGATATTTCACGTCAGGTGAAATGGTGGGTGCCTGCCATCAGTTAACTGAAAAAATCTACTATTTCTGTATCGCGAAGCTCACTGCCCAAACAACCCGTTGATCACCTTCACGTCCACTTCGGACAACACTCCTGCAGCAGCCTTGAGTTTCAGTCCCTGAAGCAAGGTGTCGTACTTTGCCTTGGCCA
>CAVRYQ010000075.1:0-44936 GCA_963725375.1 uncultured Pseudomonadota bacterium
CCTTGGAGGGCTCCGGCGACGGTGTTTGGGACTGGAACCTGCCAACCGGAAAAGTCTCGCTATCCAAGTCCGGTGCGGCGATGTTCGGGTATGAGGAAAGTGAAGCCGGCCACGATGTTGTTGAATGGTATGAGCGTCTTGCCGCAGAAGATCAGTTGCGCTGGACAGAGATGCTGCGCCAGTTCTTTCACGACAAGGCCGACAGGTTTTCACTCGAATACCGCGTGCGCGACAAAGAAGGGAATTACAAGTGGATCCTGACGCGCGGCATGGTCGTAAGCCGGTCTGCGGACGGCAAGGTGGCGCGCATGGTGGGCGTGCATACGGACACTACACAGCGCAAGAAAATCGAGGAGGCATTGCGCAAGTCGGCGGAGGAAATCGAAGACCTGTACAACCATGCCCCCTGCGGTTATCACTCGCTGGGGCCGGATGGCACCTACCTTCAAATCAACGACACCGAGTTGGCGTGGCTTGGATGCAAAAGACATGAAGTAGTCGGCCTGAGGAAGCTCACTGATTTCTTTACGCCGGCGGGCGCGGAGCAATTTGGAAATACATACCCTTCATTCAAAAAGAATGGGTATCTCAAGAACCTTGAATATGACCTGGTGAGTAAGGATGGCGCGCACAGGAAGGTCAGCATGTCTGCGACGGCCATCAATGATGCTGATGGAAACTTCTTGATGAGCCGTGGCGTGGCCTACGACATAACCGAACTGAAATTGGTCGAGGAAAAGCTGTTGAATCTGACGATAGAACAAAATGCCATGCTGGATAATGAGCTGGTCGGTATTGTCAAATTGCATGATCGCCGGGCGGTCTGGATCAACAAGGCAATGTACAGGATATTCGGGTATGACGTCGGCGAATTGGAAGGCCAACCCAGCAGGATATTGTATCCGGACGATAGCGCTTACCAGAGGCTGGGCGATGCGGCCTATTCGGCGTTGACCTCGAATTCCATCTATCAGACTCAAGTCGAGATGGTGCGAAAAAGCGGAGAGAGGGTATGGATCGATATGAGCGGGGTTCAGCTACCCAATGGCAATGGGGAATCATTGTGGACCATGACAGACATCACCACCCTCAAGAGGCAGGAAGTGCAGTACCAGGAGATCGCATCCCATGACCTTCTCACGGGGTTGCCGAATCGCTTGTTGGTCGTTGACCGTTTAACACAGGCAATGGCGCAGGCAGATCGATCCCGGCAATCCCTGGCAGTTTGCTATCTTGACCTTGATGGATTCAAACAGGTCAATGATGAATTCGGTCACGCCACGGGTGACAAACTGCTGAAAGAGATCGCTTACAGAATCGAGGCTTTCATACGGGTGAATGATACGGTTGGCCGCATTGGAGGCGATGAGTTCATTCTGATACTCACTGATTTGGATGAGAGCAGCGGATATCAAACCGTACTCGAACGAATCATCGATGCAATTAATGAGCCGGTGAAATTGAACCAGGTCACCTCAACCAAAGTCGGGGTCAGTATCGGCGTTGCAATATTCCCGACCGACAGCACTGATACCGAAGAATTGATTCATTATGCTGACCAGGCAATGTACACGGCCAAGAAACTGGGCAGAAATCAATTTTGCCTTTATGAGAAGGAAGATTGAGCGTCCGCAATCGCGAATTCTGTATGTGACCGGTAAGGACTGGCCGCCAAGCTTTACTGTCCGCGTACTGCCGAGAAAACTTTCTTCGCCAGATCGCCGGCGGCTTGCAATGGATGCGCGCGAATTTCCTTTTCCTGTTCGGCCATCATCAGGAACAGGCCATCCAGCGCCTTGCGCGTGATGTAGTCCTCGAGGTTGGCATCATTGCTGCTGATCAGCCCCAGCGCCACGCCCTTGCCCGCAAAACGGTCGTAAGCTTGTGCGAGGCCGACTTTCTGCATGGACTGTGAAACGATGGGTCTGAATTTCGCGCTCAGCGCGGTTTCGGTATTGCGGCGGAAATATTGCGTGGCGGCATCGTCGCTTCCGAGCAGGATGCCCTTCGCATCGCTTACCGTCATGCTCTTTACTGCATTGACCAGCAGCGCCTTTGCTTCGGGAACGGCAGCTTCCGCCGCGCGATTCATGGAGGTCGTCAGGTCGTCCGAATATTTGCCCAGGCCGATCTCGCGCAGTGCGCTGTCGGCTTTTTGCAGGTTCTCGGGCAGCGGGATGCGCACCTTGTCGTTGCCCAGATAGCCGTTCTCCCTGGCAAGTGAACTGACCGCGGTGCCCACGCCCTGCGTGAGCGCCTCCTTCAGGCTGCCGGTTTGTTCCTGCGGCGTGAAGTTCGTCAACGCGGTCTGGGATGCCGGCGCATTCGAGTCCGCAGCGGGTTGCTTCAGTTCGTCGACCTCGCTCTTGAGATCATTCAGGTCGAACGCACTTGCAGACACGCACACCGCGAGCAGGCAAAGCAACAGGGCGGGGCGCATTATTTTTTCCTCGGTGCCATCAGGTCGGTAATCGTGCCCTCGGCCATTTCCGCAGCAAAGCACAGCGTTTCCGACAAGGTCGGGTGCGGATGTATGGTGAGGCCGATGTCTTCCATGTCGGCACCCATTTCCAGTGCCAGCACGCCTTCGGCGATCAGTTCGCCGGCATTCACGCCGACGATGCCCATGCCGAGGATGCGGCGCGATGCCGGATCGAGCAGCACTTTGGTTGCGCCTTCCGGACGGCCTACCGAGCCGGCGCGGCCGGAAGCAATCCACGGGAACGAGGCTTTTTCGTAAGCGACGCCCCTGGCCTGGGCCTGCGTTTCGGTCAGTCCCATCCATGCCACTTCGGGATCGGTATAAGCCACGGACGGAATCGTCATCGGTTCGAAGAAGGCCTTGTGTCCGGCGATGTTCTCTGCGGCGACCTTGCCCTCATGTACCGCCTTGTGTGCCAGCATCGGGTCGCCGACGATGTCGCCGATGGCGTAGATGTGCGGCACGTTGGTGCGTTGCTGTTTGTCCACGGGAATGAAACCGCGCTCGTTCACGATCAGGCCAGCTGCTTCCGCGCCGATCTCGCGCCCGTTCGGGCGGCGCCCCACGGCCATCAGCACCCTGTCATAGACCTGTGCCTCGGCGGGTGCCTGTTCGCCTTCGAAGGTGACCTTCAAGCCGGTCTTGGCCGCGTCGATCTTCGTGACTCTGGTTTTCAGCATGATGGCTTCGTAGCGCTTGGCGATGCGGGCGTGCAGCGGCTTGACCAAGTCCTTGTCGGCGCCGGGCATGAGTTGATCCATCAACTCGACCACCGTGATTTTGGTGCCGAGCGCGTCATACACCGTTGCCATTTCCAGGCCGATGATACCGCCGCCGATGACCAGCATGCGCTTGGGTATGTCCTTCAGCGCCAGGGCGCCAGTGGAGTCGATCATGCGCGGATCGTCATAGGGGAAGCCGGGAATGCGCGCCACGCTGGAGCCTGCGGCGACGATGGTATGATCGAAAGTGACGGTCTTCACACCCTCTGCGGTCTGCACTGAAAGGCTGTTGGGCGAGGCGAACTTTGCCGTTCCATTCAGTACTTGCACCTTGCGTTGCCTGGCGAGTCCAGCCAGGCCGCCGGTGGATTTGGAGATCACGCTTTCCTTCCAGGCGCGGATGGCATCAATGTCGAGCTTCGGCTTGCCGAATGTCACGCCGTGATGCCCGACCTCTTCCGCTTCGGTGATGACCTTGGCCACGTGCAACAGTGCCTTGGACGGGATGCAGCCGACGTTGAGGCACACGCCGCCAAGTGCGGATTCCTTTTCGATCAGCAGCACCTGCTTGCCGAGGTCAGCCGCGCGGAATGCCGCGGTGTAGCCGCCGGGACCCGCGCCGAGAACGACGACTTCGGCGTGAATGTCGCTTTTGATGGAGGATTCTGGATTCGGGATTTCGGATTTGGATGGGGCAGTGGCGGCGACTTGCGGAGCAGAGGCTGCAGGTTTTGCCACATCCGAATTTCCGCTTCCCAGGTCCTGGCTTTCAAGCATCAGGATCACCGAGCCCTCGCTGACCTTGTCGCCGACCTTGATCTTGAGCTGTTTCACCACGCCGGCAATCGGGGAGGGAATCTCCATCGTTGCCTTGTCAGTTTCCAACGAAGCGAGCGCCTGTTCCTTTGCGACGTGGTCGCCTGGTTTTACCGAGATCTCGATGACGGCCACATTCTTGAAATTGCCGATATCCGGGACCTTGATTTCGATGGTTTGGCTCATGTTGTTCTTTCTATATCTTGTTAGATTCTGATTTGCCCGTTGCCGAGCACAATGTATTTCTGCGAGGTCAATCCTTCCAGCCCCACCGGCCCGCGCGCATGGATCTTGTCGGTGGAAATCCCGATCTCGGCCCCCAGGCCATATTCGAATCCGTCGGCAAAACGCGTCGAAGCGTTGACCATGACGCTGCTGGAATCCACTTCGCGCAGGAAGCGCATCGCCTTGGTGTAGTTCTCCGTCACGATACTGTCGGTATGTTGCGAACCATAGGCGTCGATATGCGCGATCGCCGCATCCAGGTTGGCAACCACGCGGATACTGAGGATGGGCGCGAGATATTCGGTCTGCCAATCCTCTTCAGTCGCAACCTTCATCTGCGCCACCAGTTTGCGCGCCGCGTCGTCGCCGCGCAGTTCCACACCCTTGTTCAGGTAGATTTTGCAGAGCTCCGGCAGTACCGTTGCTGCGACGCGCGCGTTCACCAGCAGGGTTTCCATCGCGTTGCACACCCCGTAACGGTGGGTTTTGGCGTTGTCGGCGATGCGGATGGCCTTGTCGATATCCGCTTCGTCATCGATGTAGACGTGGCACACCCCATGAAGATGTTTGATCACGGGGATGCGCGCCTCGCGCGAGACGCGTTCGATCAGTTCCTTGCCGCCGCGCGGGACGATGATGTCCACATACTGTTGCATGGTGATGAGTTCGCCCACGGCGGCGCGGTCGGTCGTATTGACGACCTGCACTGCAGTTTCCGGCAGGCCGGCAGCTTTCAGCCCCGCCTGCACACAGGCGGCAATGGCCTGGTTGGAATGGAGCGCCTCGGAACCGCCGCGCAGGATGCAGGCGTTGCCGGACTTCAGGCAGAGCCCTGCGGCGTCCGCCGTCACATTGGGGCGCGATTCGTAGATGATGCCGATGACGCCGAGCGGCACGCGCATCTTGCCGACCTGGATGCCGGATGGGCGGTATTTCAGATCGCTGATCTCACCGATGGGATCGGCCAGTTGCGCAATCTGGCGCAGGCCTTCGGCCATGCCCTGGATGGTTTTTTCGGTGAGGGTGAGACGGTCCACGGATGCTGCGTCGAGGTCGCTGGCTTTGGCCGAGGCCACATCCTTGCTATTGGCCGCAATCAGCATTGCGCTGCCCTGCAGAATGGCATCGGCGATGGCAAGCAGCGCGCGATTCTTTGCATTGGTATTTGCCTGTGCCATCAGGCGCGCGGCGGCGCGAGCCTGATGTCCGACCGACTGCATGTATTGCTTGACGTCTTTCATGATGCTTCCAAATGTTGCACTGTACCCTGCATTTTAGCATTGCGCTTGCGCTAGAATGCAGTCTCTAATAAAAAGAGCACCAGAGCATGTCCGATATCCTCAACAAGATTCTCGCGGTCAAGAGTCAGGAAGTTGCCGCCGCATTGTCTGCCAAACCCCTGCCCCTGATGCGTGCGGAAGCTGAACACGCGAGTCGCACTCGCGGTTTTATGTCCGCCATTCGCAGCAAGATCGCAGCCGGCAGGCCAGCGGTGATTGCCGAGATCAAGAAAGCCAGTCCGAGCAAGGGGGTTATTCGCGCCGATTTTCACCCGGCCGAGATCGCCGTCAGTTACGAACAGCACGGCGCAGCATGCCTGTCGGTGCTTACCGATGAACAGTTCTTTCAGGGCAGTGCGGAGTACCTGAAGCGCGCACGCGAGGCGTGCAGCCTGCCGGTGCTGCGCAAGGACTTCATTCTGAGCGAATACCAGGTCTATGAATCGCGCGCGATGGGGGCGGATGCTATCCTGCTGATCGCCGCCGCATTGACGCTGAACCAGATGAAGTCGCTCGAAAAGCTGGCGCACAAGCTGGGCATGGACGTGCTGGTGGAAGTGCACGAAGGCAAGGAGCTGGAAATCGCCCTGAAGCTTTCGACGCACCTGATCGGCATCAACAACCGCAACCTGCGCACCTTTGAGGTCAGCCTGCAAACCACGCTAGACCTGCTGTCGCGCATCTCGGCTTCGGACAAGGGACAGGATTGTGTCGTTGTCACCGAAAGCGGCATTTTCACGGGCGACGATGTCCGCCTGATGCGCAGTCACCAGGTCAATACCTTCCTGGTCGGCGAGGCGTTCATGCGCGCGGCGGAGCCGGGAGCGGAATTGGCGAGGGTTTTCGGGAACGCATGACCACCGGCATTCAAATTCAAAGGTGACACCTTGAGCGCTATCCACCCTTCAGAGATTTCATTCATCATCCGGCATGCGCCATTCGATCACATGAACATGCCGCATGTCCTGTGGATGCTGCAGCGCATGCGGCTGGGCTATTATCCCGAAGGCGAGGTAATCGCCTCTCCGGAGCAGGGGCCGGTGGACCGGTTTTTTGTCATCAAGCAAGGTATGGTGCACGGCGAGCAGAGCGTTGCGCATGCGTCCGAGGCCGATACTTGGCTGGAGCTGGCCGAAGGGGAGTGTTTCCCGCTGGGGGCGTTGCTGGCCAACCGTCGCGTCGCGAGCGTTTATCGGGCGGGCAGCGATGTTTTCTGCTACGAACTGTCGGCGATCGACTTCCGGGAACTGATCGGCCTGAGTGCCGCGTTCCGCGATTTCTGCACGCGGCGCATCGCCAATCTGCTGGAGCATTCCAAGCAGGTCATCCAGGCTCAGTACAGCAATTCGAGCGTCGAACAGCAATCGCTGGCCAGCCCCCTGTCGACGATCATCCGGCGTGCGCCGATATCATGCACGCCCGACATGTCGGTGCGTCAGGTACTGAAGACCATGCACGAGCAGCAGGTCGGGTCGATGGTCGCGGTGGACGAGAACGGGCGGCCGTTGGGCATCCTGACCCTGCCCGACGTGCTGGCGCGCATCGCCTTGCCGCAGATCGATCTTGAACAGCCCGTCATCAATGTGATGTCAACGCATCTGGAGACGTTGACACCGCAGGCCCTGGCACATGAAGCGGCGCTGACCATGGCGAAGCACGGCTTCCGTCACGTGCTGGTGGTCGAGAATGAGCGGCTGGTCGGGCTGGTGTCGGAGAAGGACCTGTTTGCCCTGCAGCGGGTCGGTCTGCGCCAGATCGGTTCAACCATACGCCATGCCGAAACGATAGCTGTGTTGCAGCAGGGCGCGATGGATATTCGCAACATGGCGCGCAACATGATGGCGCAGGGCGTTGCGGCGGAGCAGTTGACGCAGTTCATCTCCACCTTCAACGATCTGCTCACGGTCCGGGTCGTCGAGCTGGAGTTCACGGCCAGTGGCCTTGCCGGGACGCCCCTGCTTAACGGCGTGTGCTGGATGGCCCTGGGCTCGGAGGGGCGTTTTGAACAGACCCTGAATACCGACCAGGACAACGCGATCATCTTCGACACGCCGCAAGGCATGACCGCGGAACAGGTGCGCGCAACGCTCTTGCCGATTGCGAGACGCATCAACGAAAAACTGGCCTTGTGCGGATTCCCGCTTTGCAGGGGAGAGATCATGGCCAGTAATCCGCAATGGTGCCTGTCGCTGGAAGAATGGAAGCAGGCTTTTTCCAGCTGGATCAGGGGCGGCACGCCGGAATCCTTGTTGTATGCAACCATCTTTTTCGACTTTCGCGCGCTGCACGGGGCACAGCATCTGGCCGAAGACCTGCGTTTGTGGCTGGCAAGGGTCGCCAGCGACAGTAGCCGCTTCCTGCACATGATGGCAGAAAATGCCTTGCGCAATCGCCCGCCGCTGGGTGTGATACGGGATTTTGTCCTGAATGACTCGGACCGGATCGATCTCAAGCTCAATGGCATCACGCCGTTCGTGGATGCGGCGCGCATCTTCAGCCTGGCGACCGGGGTGACGCATACGAATACCATACAGCGTTTGCGCCTGAGTGCCGCAAAAATGAATCTGCCTGCGTCCGAAATTGATGCATGGATCGATGCATTGCTGTTCATACAGGTTTTGCGCCTGCGCCATCACGATGAATCCAGCGCCAAGGGCCTGAGCGACGACGCACTGGATAATCTGATTGATCCGGCGTCGCTGAATGAACTGGATCGCCGTATCCTCAAGGAGGCTTTCCGGCAGGCGCGCAAGGCGCAGGCAAAATTGAGGCTGGATTACCAGCTTTGAGAAAACTGCTGCAGCGCTGGTTAACTCCCGCACCGCGCCTGTCCGCGGAGCAGAAGGCGCGTCTGGATGCATGGCGTGCATTGCCCGCAGGCGACAGAAAGAGTATGTTCGAGCATGCGCGCTATGTGGTGGTCGATGTAGAGACGACGGGCCTGAACCTGTTAACCGACACGCTGATTTCCATTGGCGCGGTAGCCGTGGTCAATGGCCGCATTGTGCTCGATGACAGCTTTTCGGTCGTTTTGCAGCAGCAGGAAAGCAGCGGCAAGGAAAACATACTGGTGCACGGCATTTCCGGCAGCGTTCAGCGCGACGGCGTCAATCCGGTTGAGGCATTGCTGGCTTTCCTCGAATATATGGGCAAATCCAGGCTGGTCGCGTTTCACGTCACTTTTGACGAGACCATGATACGGCGTGCCATGCGCCAATACCTCGGATTGACGCTCAAGCATTCCTGGCTGGATCTGGCCTATGTGATGCCCGCCCTGAATCGTTCGCTGATGGGCACTCACCGCGTGCTCGACGACTGGATCGGGCTTTTCAACATACGCATCGAGGCCAGACATAACGCCCTGGCCGATGCGCTGGCGACTGCGCAATTGTTCCAGGTCGCTATTGCGCAGGCGCACAAGAGAAACATTAATGACTTCGAGGGCTTGTACGACCTTGAGAAGACGCATCATTGGCTGCGCGATGTAAGCTAACCGTAAGATTCCTGACGTAACCTTGTGCGCAGTGGCAAGAACGGGTCGGGAGACCTATTCTTGAAATGGCCGTTTGCAGCGGCGGAGAATTGACCTGTGGCTGAAAAGCCTGTTGTTTGGCAATTTCCAATTTTCGTAAACAAAACTGAGGGAGGAAGTCATGTCGTTATTGATTGCAAGCAAGATACAAAGCAATCCGAAATACCTTCAATTGGTCGGACGGCGCGATACGCTTTCCTGGACACTGTCGGCAATCGTTTGCGTGATGTATTTCGGTTTCATTCTGTTGATTGCCTTTGCCCCGGGTGTTCTTACCCAGCCCATAGCCTCGGACAGCGTGATACCGGTAGGCATGCTGGTCGGGGTGGGGGTGATCCTGGCATCCTGTGTATTGACAGGCGTTTACGTTTACAAGGCAAACACCAGCTTCGATCCCATTGTTGAAGAAATCGTTCGCGAGGCCTCCAAATGAAAATAATCAAATCCGTCTGCTGCGCGTTATCGGGCCTTGCATTGCTGCTTGCCTCGAATCTGTCTTTCGCCGCCGATGCTGCCATGCCCACAGCAACCTCCTCAGCGGTTGCATCGGCCTCTGCCGTTGCAGTGGCCTCAGTCGTTGCGCCGGCGGAAGTGCCGCTTAACTGGCACGCCATCATCATGTTTGTCCTGTTTGTCGCGGTGACGCTGGTCATCACCTACTGGGCCGCGACTCACACCAAGACGGCGAGCGATTTCTACGCTGCGGGACGCGGCGTCACCGGCCTGCAAAATGGCATGGCGATTGCTGGCGACTACATGTCGGCAGCGTCGTTCCTGGGGATCGCCGCGCTGGTGTACTTCAACGGTTTCTACGGCCTGCTGTTTTCGGTCGGCTGGCTGGTCGGCTGGCCGATTATCCTGTTCCTGATTGCGGAACGCCTGCGCAACCTAGGGAAATTCACCTATGCCGACGTGGTCTCGTTCCGCCTCAAGCAGGGCCCGGTCCGCACCATGGCTGCCATCAGCTCCCTGATCGTCGTGATCTGGTACCTGATCGGCCAGGCAGTGGGCGCGGGGCAGTTGCTGCATACGCTGGTGCCGCAGATTTCCTATCGTGAATCGATCATTGTCGTTGGCGTGCTGATCATTACCTACGTTACTTTCGGCGGCATGAAGGCCACGACCTGGGTGCAGATCATCAAGGCCGCCCTGCTGCTGGGCGGCGCGACCATGATGGCTTTCGGTGTGATGGCGCACGAAGGATTCAGCTTCGCGAAACTGTTCAATGACGCTGTCGCGGCCCACCCGAATCACATTGCAATCATGCAATCAGTGGTGAAGATCGGGGCGAAGCCCAATCCGATCGAGTCTATTTCGCTGGGACTGACCTTGATGTTCGGAACCGCTGGTTTGCCGCACATCCTGATGCGTTTCTTCACGGTGACCGACTCCAAGGCTGCCCGCAAATCGGTGCTCTATGGAACCTGCTTCATCGGCTTCTTCTATATCCTGACCTTCATCATCGGCTTCGGCGCGATTGTGCTGGTGGCCAACAACCCCGCGTATGTGGCTGATCTCAGCAAGAGCGTGCTCGCGCTCAAGGGCGGCGGAAGCATGCCGGCGGTCTATCTGTCGCACGCGCTGGGCGGAGACTTCTTCCTCGGCTTCATCGCTGCAGTCGCATTCGCCACCATTCTGGCTGTGGTATCGGGCCTGACACTGGCGGGCGCTTCGGCGCTGTCGCATGACATCTATGCAAACGTAATCATGAAGGGCACTGCGACCGAGAAGCAGGAAGTGTGGATGTCAAAGATGATGGTGATCGGCTTGGGTATACTCGCCGTGATCCTCGGTATCGCCTTCGAGAAGCAGAATGTCGCTTATATCGTCGCACTGACGTTCTCGATTGCGGCCTGCACCAACTTCCCCATCCTGGTCCTGTCCATCTTCTGGCGCGGCCTGACAACACGCGGTGCGGTGCTTGGCGGCTACACGGGTATCTTCGGTTCCATCGGTCTGCTGATCATCGGCCCGACCGTGTGGACCAAGGTGCTTGCCATGGGACCGGCGATATTCCCGTATGACTTTCCGACCTTCGTGGTGCTGCCGGCCGTACTCGTCGTCGCTTATATTGCCTCCGTGACCGACAAGAGCGAAAGCGCTGACAAGGAAAGGGCCGCATACGACGCTCAGATGATCCGTGCCGAGACGGGTCTGGGTGCGGAGATGGCTGCTTCCCACTAAGAAGTAACAGTAGCCGTTCAGAAAGGCCACCGGGCAATCCCCGGTGGCCTTTCGCTTTGGAAGTGCCGTGTGGTAGCAGATGCAGTTCTAACATTGAACTACACCCGCGAAGTGCGGATATCTACGCGGGATAGTTGCCATACTCAAATCATGGTGTCGTCACAGTGAAGAAACAGTACGGACTCCACCGTGGAGAAGACGGTTTGAGGGATGAGTATGTTTCTCCGGTGGTACGAGTTTCAGTGTGACCGTGATGACCTTCCATGCAACGTTTGTGATCTTCCGCAAAAGCATTAGCGGCTACCTGTGCAGCCCGCGCCATATGCACTGATACGTATATTTGTTGGCACAAGAGAAAGTTACCATCTGGCCTGCTCACTAAAATACTTGTGAGTTCGGGCAACTTGTAAAGAGGTATGAGACTTATCTTGTGAGGCGATATATGAAAAACAAACTTTTGCTAAGTGGTGCTGCTCTGGCGATATCATTTTGCGCAAATATTACCCTTGCGCAGACGCTTGAACCAGTAAGCTACAAGAACGATGTTCTTCCAATCTTGCATGACTATTGTTTGAGTTGTCACCAACCTGGAGGCAAGGGCTATGAGGCGAGCGGACTTGATATGCGTACCTACCAGAGCCTGATGCGCGGTACCAAGTTCGGAGCAGTTATCAATCCAGGGGAAAGCTTCACCAGTATTTTGAATCAACTGGTCGAAGGACGGGCTCATTCATCCATCAAGATGCCATTGGGGATGGAGGGTGGGCTCTCCAAGAAAAATGTGGGCATCCTGAAGAAATGGGTGGATGAAGGGGCTAGGGATAACTGACCCTTGCGTGGCGCATTTAAATGCGCACGTGCCCCTGATTCAGTGGAACAACCCTTCCCCGGCGCTGACAGGGAGTTCGACAAGGCGTGACCTTTGCGGAGGTCGATAGCCGACCTTTGCGAACTGCTGTTCCTAACCGAAGGAGCCCTCAGCGCGGACGAATTGGTTGCCCGAAAACGGAACAATATCTACAGCAGATTTCGAGTCTTGGCTGTTCCGCAACTTTGGAAATAATGCATTCACCCCCCCAACGCTGTCTCTGCTGCAATGGCGGGGGTATGCATAGCGTCTGGAAGCGTGAATACCGCCCGATTTACTGTCCGATTCCGGCTCCGCGCTGCATTGCAATCAGCGCTGCTTCGGTGCGCGAGCGCACATGCAGTTTTTGCAGGATGCTGGTCATGTAATGCTTGACGGTCTTTTCCGCGAGAAAGGTGCGCTCGCCGATCTCGCGGTTGGTGAGGCCCTGGCTCAGGAGTTCGAGGATGGTGGTCTCGCGCTGTGTCAGTTCGGAGAACGAGTCGATCGGGTGTGGATTGGAGAACTCCGTCAGCATGTCGGCAGCAAGGGCCGGGGTGACATACGCTTCACCGCCGGCCACACGACGGGTGATGGAACGCAACTCGCTCGCGGAAACCCCTTTCAGCACGTAGCCGTGTGCTCCAGCCTTGAGCGCGGCCATCAGGTTCTCGCGGTTTTCGGAGACGGTCAGCATCATGATGCGCACGACAGGTGCGCTGGCCGAGATCTTCTCAGCGGCGGCGATGCCGCCCATTCCGATCATGGAGACATCTAGCAGCACAATGTCTGGATGCAGTTTGTGCGCCAATTCCACTGCTTCCTCGCCACTCCCGGCTTGGGCGATCACCTGAAAATCGGGTTCTGCGCTAAGTGAATGTGCAACGCCTTCGCGGAACAGCGGGTGGTCATCGGCAAGCAGGATGCGGATCAGGCTAGGCATGGATCATCTCATCATTTGATAGTGGAAGTCGCGCACGGATACAGGTACCGCGACCCGGCGCTGAATCAATTTCGAAAACGCCCCCGAGAAGGCGGACGCGTTCGCGCATGAATGCCAGTCCCAGCCTACCACCGACCGCGGCCAACTGAGGATCGAAACCGGCGCCATGATCGGTGATGGTCGCCAACACCTGACCGTCGACTTTCCTGACTTGCACCTGTGGTGAGCCTCCGGGCGCATGCCGCCAGCAGTTGGTCAGGGACTCCTGCAACAAGCGGTAAACCGTGATCTTGACCGCCAGCGGCGCGCGACCCAGCGTCTCGTCGATTTCGGCCTGGACCAATTGCCTCGACATCTGCTCGAAGTCCCGCACCGCACGTTTGGCGGTATCGGCAAGCGTCATCTCGTTCATGCCCGGAATCGCCAGTCCGGAAGATATCTTGCGCACGTCGCGCAGGGAACATCTCAGTGCGTTTTGTATGCTGGCCAGTTCGTGCGGGGCATCGCCCTGTGAAGACAGGCAGCCGTGGCAGGTGTCGGCAAATTCGTCAAAGCGCATCAGCGCAAAGGCGATGGTTTGCGCCGGGCCGTCATGCAGGTCGGCTGCGATCCTGAGCAGGAATTCCTCGTTCAGCGCGGTCATGCTGATACCGGCCTCGCGCAACTGCCCGCGCATGTGATCGTTCTCGTCGAGTACTGTGTGCAACTGGTGCAGTTGCTGGTGCAGGTCACGCTGTTGTTCGTTGATGGTGTTATTTGCGCGCCGCACCAGGCTGTATAGCAAAAGATAGATCGCGAGCGTCGAGAATGCGACCAGGGCCCAACTGCGCTCCTGTGCGGCGAGGATATCGCGCTTCAGCTTATATACCGAAAGGTAGAACTCGGCCACCGCATACACCGAGCCATCGACGGACCTGAGCGGCACGTAAATCTCGAGCAGTTGATTCCAGTTGATCTGCTCGGGCAGGTTGTCTGTTTCCTTGAGGTCGCTGATCCTGGCTTGTACCGTTCCCCCGAACGCGGCGGCAAGACGACCCTGTACCGGGAAGACGTGCCCGATCTGCGCATGATCATTACTGTAATCGATGCGCCCGTTGACATCCCAGAGCTTGAAACGCAGCACTTCGCGGTGCAAGGGCCCGGTGACGAAAATCCTGTCCAGATCTTCATGAGTGCCAATGTCCACTGTCCCGGCACGCGGCCAGTCCTTCAGTTGCGCGGCGGACATGCTTTCCAGATACACCGCCGAGATCGAGGCGGTGCGGCTAATCGCGTTGGTCTCGATCAATTGCCCTATCCATGTGCCGATGACCAGCATGCCGACGGTGAGCACGGCGATTATCGCGACCATGAACTGGCGCGAGAAACTCAACCGGTTGAAAGCCTGCTTGAGGGCTGTAAACATCGTAAGAACCCGGATTCGTGATCGTGAACATTGCGCAAGAAATCAGGGCGCAATTAATGGTATCACGCGATGGCCGTTCAGGACTCAGACCAAGGTCTGAAAAATTGGAACCTTGGTCCCATGCATTTCGGGCTGATAGGCCGTAGTGGATAAATCGTGGATTGAAGACAATGCCCACACGAAAAGTTTCCGTACTTTTTTGAAAATAACTTCGATATACAGGAGATACAAATGACATATTCAGCTCGTAAATCAACATTGCTCAGTACAGTCGCTGCAGTCTTTGCCCTTTCCCTTTCCCTTTCCCTTAATGCTTTCGCCGCGGTCGATGTCGACGCTGCAAAGGCATTGGCGCGCGAGAACAACTGCTTCAAGTGCCACGGCGTGGACAAGGAGAAGGATGGTCCTGCATACAGGAAAGTGGCCGAAAAATTTCGCGGCAAGGCAGGTGCGGAAGAAAAACTGATCCACCATCTCACGTCAGGCGAAAAAGCCAAGTTCCCTGACGGACACGAAGAAGAGCACAAAAACATCCAGGGCAAGGCCTCGCCCGAAGCCATCAAGAATCTGGTGGACTGGATACTTTCGCTCTAGCGTGAGAATACTGTCGAGAGGGTCGCGGTTACATCGCAATATCAAAGCTTAAAAAGGGACGAGCCATGAAATTATTAAGAAGAACGATGGTGTTGTGCGCATTCCTCACCAGCATGGGAACCGCGATCAGCCTGTTTGCAGCGGAAGGCCAACAGGCAACAGAGCCGCAGCCAGTCCAGAATCAGCCCGCGGCGGAAAACAAGCTTCCTGATCTCGGAATGGAGGGCGAGGCGCCGAAATCGGCTCAGGACTCCCTTAAAAGAGATGCGATCTGCACGCGTTGCCACGACGAAAGCGAGACCATGCCCATTCTCGCCATCTACCAGACCAAACATGGCGTCAAAGGTGATCCCCGTACGCCAAATTGCCAGACCTGCCACGGTGCGAGCGCGAATCACCTGAAGGGTAACCTGGATGGGAAGGGGCGTCCGTCACCGGATGTTGTTTTCAATAAACACACATTTGCCGCATCCGACGCGAAGATCCGTGCGGCCACTTGTCTGACCTGCCACAAGGGAACCAACCGCACCAACTGGGATGGCAGCCAGCACGACATCAATCAGTTGGCCTGCAACGATTGCCACAAGATACACGCCCCGGTGGACAAGGTGCGAGACAGGAAAACACAGACCGAGGTCTGCTTTACCTGCCACAAGGACCAGCGCGCCGATACCCACAAGATGTCAACCCATCCGATCGATGCGGGCAAGGTTGTCTGTTCTGACTGCCACAACCCGCACGGCTCCACCGGCCCCAAGCTGCTGAAGAAGGCAACTGTGACCGAGACCTGCTACACCTGCCATGCAGAAAAACGCGGCCCTTTCCTGTGGGAACACCAGCCTGCGACCGAGGATTGCACCAACTGCCATACGCCCCACGGCTCCAACATCACGCCACTGCTGAAATCGCGTCCGCCGTTCCTGTGCCAGGAATGCCACGACGGCCCGCACAACAGCAAGACTTCAGTCGGCCCGAACGCAGCAGGCTATCAGGGCGGACTATCAGGGACGAATGCGACCGGTGCTCAGCAATACCCGAATACGGAAGGGGTGGCACGTGGCTGCATGAACTGCCATGCCATGGTCCATGGCTCGAATAGCCCGGCCGGCGCGCTCTTGCAACGCTAATTTCAGGAAGAGGGAAATTATCATGAAAACCAGTAAAGAGCTTTTCGCAGTGCGCAGGTTAACCCTGGCGGTGCAGGGAGCGTTGATGCTGACGCTTGCCATGCCGTTGGTTGCCACAGCCGAGGATGGAGATGTTGCGGCTTTGACCCATCCTGCCAACTCGGTCGAAGTCGGGGCGACGGATGTTTCCAGTTCCTCCGCCAAATTTGGCGAATACAACGGCCTGGACGGGAAGGGGGCCTACGGGGTCGGCAACTTCAACGTGCGCGGTGGGGACGCGTATGACTCTTTTGATGGCGGAGACGGCACCCATCGTTGGCAAATCAGGGGGACAGACCTGGGTACGACATCCAGGGAACTCAACGGAGATGCGAGCAATCAGGGGAAATGGAGCTTTGGCTTTGGCTATGATGAGTTGCGGCACAACATCAGCGATTCATACCAAACACCGTTCCAGGGATCGATGGGTGGCAATACGTTCACGTTGCCTGCAAATTTTGGCGTCATCAACACGAAATACCTGCCCGCAGGATATACAACAGCTCCAGGTTCGAACGTGCTGACGGCGGCCCAAAAAGCAGCCTTCAATACTCCCAACGTCTATTCCCAAAGAGATAATTCGAAATTCAATGTCGGCTATATCATCGATTCCAATTGGAATGTGAAATTTGATTTCAACCATCTCAAGCAGTCGGGAGCAAAACTCCAAGGAGTCGGCGGGGATCAGACGAATGGCAACGCCAATGGAGCGACCACATATTTTGCCGGTCAAACGCCCATGGTGCTGATGAATCCCACCAACTACACGACGGATACCATTAATCTTGCTTTGAATTGGGCCGGGGACAAGGGTTTTGCGACGACAAGCTATTTCGGTTCAATGTTCAGAGATGCCTACAATAGTGTTTCCTTCAACAATCCCTTTTATAACGGTACGGCCGCCACTCCGCTCCCGGGGGCCGCAATGGCTTTTCCTGTAGATACGATGAGCACCATGCCAAGCAACAATTTCAATCAATTCAATCTGACTGGAGGATACAACTTTACGTCCGCCACCAAGGTGGTTGGAGGGTACTCGTATGGCCGCAATACGCAAAATGACGATTTTGCCCAGCAGGGATTGACGCCGAATGGCTTTCCTCAGAATTCGCTTAACGGTGTAGTCATCACGACACACGCGGATGTGAAGTTGATTAACCAGACGAGCAAGGATCTGCAATTGAGTGCGTCGGTGAAATACAACGAACGCAATAACGAAACGGCATCCAGTATGTATTCGTTCTATACGATCCAGCAGACGCCGATCGTGAACAATACGACTTTGGCGACATCGTTTAACGCTCCAATGAGCAATTCGAAGACGCAATTCGATCTGGATGGTGACTATCGCATCGACAACAGGCAGAAGGTGAATCTTGCCTATGGGTATGAAGAAATCAAGCGCTGGTGCAATGGCGTACCATTCGCATTGAATGCGCCAGCAGCGGCGACGGGACTCACGCCTTACGTTGCGACAACCTGTGCCGAAGTGCCTGACAGCAGGGAGAACAAGATTGCGGCGATTTACAAGTTGAGGGCGAGCGACGATCTTAATCTTAGTGCCGGATATAGTTATGCCGACCGAATTGCGAATGTAAATCCCCTGTTCTACAACCCGATGCAGGTTGGTGGTGCAACCTCAACACCATACGGTGCCGGGTTCGAAATGCCCGGGTTCATGGCATACATGGATGCCTCACGCAAGGAACAGATGTTGAAGGCCGGAGCCAATTGGCAGGCAACCGATAAATTGTCGCTGACCCTCAACGGCCACTTTGCCTATGACAACTACGACTCGACCTACGGGGTGCAGAATGGGCAACGGTGGAGCGTGAACTTCGACTCGACCTATAGCTACAGTGAATCAGGCTCGATGTCGGCTTATGCCACCTCGCAGGGTTCAAGCAGAAACCTGACGAATGCCCAGCAATGGAGCGGAGCTGCGGCAACTGCCGCTACGGCCACGAAGCTAAGTGTCCCGGCCGGCGCACAAACCTGGACTGACAAGCTTTCCGAAAACGACATAACACTGGGTTTGGGGACCAAGAAAGGTGGTCTCATGGGCGGCAAACTGGAACTGGCGGGAGATTTGACCTACTCGGTCGGCAAGACGGATTACAGCAATGCCCTCAATTACGCGGCCGCCGACTTGAATGGGAACACCTGCAGTTCCCCTCTTTATATGACATGCGGCAGTCTGCCCGAAGTCAAAAACGCAATGGTGCAATTGAAGTTGGGAAGCAAATATGCATTGGATAAGGCAAGCAGCGTCAGGGTGAGCTATATTTACCAGCACCTGGCGTCCAACGATTATTTCTACAACGCCTACCAGTATGGATCCACACCGTCGACACTGTTGCCGACCAATCAGCAAACGCCGAGCTACTCGGTCAATGTAATCAGCGCAAGCTATCTGTACAGTTTCTGAAAATGCCAACCTGAATAATTCGAGCGAGCGGTGCACGGTAGCCTGGTGCACCGCTTTTTTTCTCGATGCAACTTTTGCTCAATGGATTCGATATCTTAAAACGGAGAGAATGATGGATAACAAACCGGGCGTCCTGAAACGTTCATGGAATATTCTGAAAACCCCCAGCGCGAAGTACTCGTTGCTGGCGCTGCTTGTGGTGGGCTTCTTCTCGGGCATCATCTTCTGGGGCGGGTTCAACACCGCGATGGAAGCGACGAACCGGCTGGAATTCTGCATCGGTTGTCACGAGATGCGCGATAACGTGTACCAGGAATACAAAAAGACCATCCATTTCGCCAATCGTACCGGCGTACGCGCCATCTGTTCGGACTGCCACGTGCCCAAGGATTGGGGCCACAAGATGCTGCGCAAGATACAGGCAAGCAATGAAGTCTGGGGCGCACTCACCGGGTATGTTGACACGCCGGAGAAATTTGAATCGCACCGGATGGAACTGGCAACCCAAGAATGGGAACGCATGAAGGCATCAGACTCGCGCGAATGCCGCAACTGCCACAATTTCGATGCGATGAGCGGCGACATACAGAAGCAGACCATCTACAACAAGCACATGAAAGCGAAAGCCGAAGGCGGTACCTGTATCGACTGCCACAAGGGCATAGCCCATCATCTGCCCAAAGAGTACAGGGACCCGGACGAGGAGTGACTATCTTCCGGACCGTGCGATGCCCGTACCATTCGAACCCTGCCCTGATCGGCAGGGTTTCCTTGTCAGGTTGGTCTCCCCTGCAACGGCTTGTCCCGTGAGCCTGGTTCCAGGGCTGCTATGATTTGCAAGCGTCCGGATTGCCACGGACTTTTGTTGTATTCCGGTAAAAACAACAGACTGAACACTTCAAATTGGCATTGATTGCAGGAAGATTCCCGTCGGGTTTGGTTTTTGGTCGACGTGCAAACCCATGCGGGAATGGGGATCAGAACCCGAAATCCAATCCGATCTTGGCCATGGTGTATGTTGTCTTGCTGTCCGGCTCCCAGGCGACGAGGCCGCCACCGATGGGATATATGCTGCTGATGCCGTAGTTGAAATGCACGTAATCAACACCTATGCTGCCGTGAAAGTGCTTCGTAAACGCATAGTCCGCGCCGAGCCCGGCTTTGTACAGACGTGAATTCCCCAGTGGTCCCGAAAATGCGCCAACGACATCGACGTTCGATTTGAATGTGCTGCCGAGCAGGGCATTGGCCGAAAGCACCAGCTTGCCGATGGGTGAAAACTGGCACAGCGCACCTATTCCGTAATAATCGTGATTATACGTTTCGCCCAAATTGACCCCCCGGTCCCATTCGTGGCTGCCTAATTCGAGGTAGGGTGTCAGCATGAGCTGTTTGCCAACAATGAAGCCTTTTCCGTAACGCATGCTGTAATCGATAATTTCCGCAGTGGATGTTGAAACCACAGAACCAAATGTGCCGCCTTGAAGGGCGCCTGCATAGTTTGTGTTGCCGCTGGCGCGATCGTACTCGAGCGCCACGTAGTCGTTTCCAAGCCATAAATTCCGCATCGTAGATACGGACAAGGCATAGCCAGATACACGGCCCGACTCAGTATCCAGTGTTCCGGTCGAGGTGCCCAATTGTCCGTTGCCGGTTTCCTTGTAATTGACATTCGTTGATCTGAATTGGATGCCGACTTCATTATTGGATGCTCTGATATCAGATACATCCGCAAATGCGCCGGCAGAAATCGTGGAAAGCAGTAAAAACGCATGGATTTTTTTCATTATCAGCCATCTCGAAATATCGTGGTTATCTGGGGAAATTGGCACGTGCAGATGCTCTTTAATTTGGTGCCGCTCGATAATAAATGCCGCAAGTTAAAGCCATTTTCATGATGCACGTAATTTTATGGCTATGCAATGGATAAAAAGAGCTATTTACTTTCTTGACAATGCGCATTGGTACGGCGCGGAGAACAAAGAAGTGATGAAAACTCCGAGCCTGAGGCGCCAGTGAATGTCCAATCGTCTCTGCGCAATTCACTTATTCAACAAATCTTGCTGGAAGGTTGCCAATCCAGGCGACGTCTCGACGACGAGACCGGAAATTTCGTGATTTTGTCGTCGATGTGACCAACTGAAATTGATGGTTGTGGAAGCATCGCAACGGCGGATGGTTTTCAAATCGACTTTGAGTGGTGGAATCTGCCGTAATACGCACGGTGTTTCCTGCAAGTACAGTCCGGTTGTATCAGCAGGATTCGAGGTGCGTTGAATGCGTCGGCGGGAAGCGGACGGTGATCCTGGTTCCTTCGCCGTTGCTGCCGACGTCCAGCTTCAGTTCGGCTCCATGGCGTTTGGCGACTTCAGCGACGATGGCGAGGCCCAGCCCGCTGCCGCTTTGTCCGCTGCCCAGTATGCGGTAGAAGCGTTCGAACACGCGTTCGCGGTGTTGTGGTTCGATGCCGGGGCCATTGTCTTCCACGTTCAATTCCGTGCCTTGTGCTGTCGCGTTGACACAGGTGGTGATGTGACCGCCTTCGGGTGTATAGCGAATCGCGTTGTCGATCAGATTGTTGAGCATCTCCATCAGGCTGTTCGCGTCCCCATGCACGGACAGCGGTTCGCGTGCTCCCTCGTAGCCGAGGTCGATGTTTTTTTCCAGTGCCATCTGCACCCAGTTGAGCGTGCATTCCTGCGCCAGTCGATTGAGGTTGATGGAGGAGAAATTTCCGGTGCCCTGTTCGCCCGGCTCGTTGCGCGCCAGTGCGAGAAGCTGATTGACTAGGCGGATGCCGTGCTCGGTGCTGGTGTGTATATGTTCGAGCGCATGTTGTTTGCGTTCCGCGTCGTACGTGCGCAGCGCCAGTTCGGACTGCGTCTTCAGTCCGGCAAACGGTGTGCGCAATTGGTGCGCAGCGTCGGCGACAAAGCGTTGTTGCGCCGCAATCACCTGTTTCAGGCGTTCCAGCAGATTGTTGACGGCATCGATCAGCGGCCCTACTTCCGCCGGTGCTTTGCTGCCGTCGAGCTGGCTCAGGTCATCGCGCCTTCTGTTCAATACTTCGTTGCGCAGGCGATCGAGCGGGCGCAGGCCCTGCTTCAGTCCGTACCAGACTACGGCCAGCGCAATCAGGGTGAGCAATAGCTGCGGGATGACGATGTTGGCCAAAATGCCGCGGATGAGCGCTTGTCGCTGCTGTGTGGTTTCGGACACATGCAGTTGCAGGATGTTGCCGTTGGAATTGAAGGTCAGGCTGACCATGCGCGTCTTTTGTCCTTCGCGCTCGCCGTTGCTGAAGAGAGGGCCCAGCCTGTCACGCCGGTAGGACAGCGGACGCAGCGTGTTGCCGTTGCCGGCGAGTTTCCTGCCTTCGCTGTCGGTCACGGTATAGAGTACCCGGTCCGGCATGCCCAGTTCCGAGCCGTCGGGGAGGATGGGCACCACATCCAGTTGTTCATGGCCGCTGCCCAACTTGAGTTGTTCGGCCACCGCATTGGCGCGCTGCAGCAAGACCAGGTCGTAAGGCTGGTTGGCGTAGTTGATGGTGGCGAAATAGCCGACGACGGTACTGACGATCCACAGCAGATAGAGCGAGATCAGCAGCCTCTGCATGAGGTAACTGCGCAGGGAGCGTATGCTGTTACCCATGAAACTCAGGCTGGCAGGCTGTCGATGACGTAACCCAGACCGCGGATGGTGCGGATGGTCACCCCCGCAGGCTCGATCTTCTTGCGCAAACGATGTATGTAGACTTCGATGGCATTGTTGCTGGCTTCTTCTTCGTAACTATAGAGCCGCTCCAGCAGTTGTTCCTTGCTGACGACCCAGCCGGTGCGCAGCATCAGCGCCTCCAGCACGCTCAGTTCGCGGGTGGTGAGTTCCAGCGTGGAGCCGCTGATCGTGGCGCGGCGACCAATGCTGTCGAACGTCAGCGTGCCGCAGCTATACACCGGGTTTACCCCGCATTGCCCGCGCCGTATCAGCGCCCGGACCCTTGCCTCCAGTTCAGGCAGGCTGAACGGCTTGATCATGTAATCGTCGGCGCCGAGGTCGAGTCCCTTGACCCGGTCGCCTTCCGCATCGCGCGCGGTGAGGATGATTACCGGCACCTGCTTGTTCTTTTCGCGCAGGCAGCGCAATACGTTGAAGCCATCTACCCTGGGCAGGCCCAGGTCCAGGATCACCAGATCGAAAGGCTGCTCGCCACTGAGGATGAGGTTGGCGGCCATTCCGTCCTTGACGCAATCGACGGCGTAACCCGAGTGGCGCATGGAATGGCATAAACCGTCTGCAAGTACATCATCGTCTTCGGCGATCAGGATTCGCATGGGAATGTAAGTGCCGTGTAAGAATCAAGGGTTAAGTTCCAGACAAGGGCAGATGAATATTGTCACCACGTCGGTCCTGCATGCAGCTATTCTAAGAGTAAGAGGTCAATTGTCCAAGCCGCAGGGCGGCAGGGCCATGAATCCATTGTTTTGAACCGGGAAAAACATGCGGCTGACGGATAAGCACGAGCAATACTGGCGACGGAACCTGCGTTTGACGGGCGCCTTGCTGGCCATCTGGTTTGTGGTCACCTTTGTCGTGGGCTGGTTTGCGCGGGACCTGCAATCCATTACTTTTCTTGGATTTCCGCTTTCCTTTTACATGAGCGCCCAAGGCGCCTTGCTGATCTACGTGATACTGATAGGCATTTACGCTCGCTGCATGGACAAGTTGGATCGCGAGTACGGCGTACTGGAACGGGATCAGTGATGGCGCCGCCTGCCCAATCGCGCTTCGTATCCCAGCTCAAACGTTACTACGCGCTGTATACGGGGGGGGTCATCGGTTTTATCGTCCTGCTGTCCATCTTGGAGCAGATGGGCGTGCCCAACAAGATGCTGGGCTATATCTTCCTCGGCGTGACGGTGTTGCTTTACGCGGGGATCGGCATCCTTTCCCGAACCTCGGATGTCGTTGAATATTATGTGGCCGGACGGCGCGTCCCGGCCTTCTTCAACGGCATGGCGGTGGGTGCCGACTGGATGTCGGCCGCCAGTTTCATCGGCCTGGCGGGCACGCTGTACCTGTCCGGCTACGACGGCCTCGCGTTCGTGCTGGGCTGGACCGGCGGCTTCGTGCTGGTGGCCCTGCTGCTGGCCCCGTACCTGCGCAAGTTCGGCCAGTACACCGTTCCGGATTTCCTTGGCGCGCGCTACGGCGGCAACATTCCGCGCACCATCGGCGTGTTCGCGGCGATCCTGTGTTCGTTCACTTATGTGATCGCGCAGGTTTATGGCGTGGGGCTGATTACCAGCCGTTTCACCGGCCTCGATTTCGGGGTGGGCGTGTTTGTCGGCCTGGGCAGCATACTGGTGTGCTCGTTCCTGGGCGGGATGCGCGCCGTGACCTGGACTCAGGTGGCGCAGTACGTCATCCTGATCCTCGCCTACATGATCCCCGTGGTCTGGCTCTCCGTGAAGCACACCGGCAATCCCGTCCCGCAGGTCGCATACGGCTATGTACTGCAAAAGGTGACCGCGCGCGAACGCGTGTTGAATGATCCCTCCACGCCGGACGGCGCGCGCGAGGCTGAGGTGCGCGCCATCTTCAGCCAACGTGAGAAGACGGTTCGGGACGAGTTGAAGGCTCTGGATGCGGCAGGCGCCAGCTACCTGGCAAAAGAAAGGGGCAGGCTGGTCAAAACCGTTGCAGACCTGAAGTCCCGGCACGGCGCCGATCCGAAGGCGCTTGATGAGGCGCGCCAGGCGGTCGCCGACTTTCCGGCGGATGTCTCCGCTGCCCGCAGCAAATGGCGAAGCGAGGCGGAAGAGGATCTGGAAAAGTCCGGGCCGGTCATGGCGCACGCCGAACCGTTCGCGGGCCCGGATGAAGCGACGCGCAATAATAAGCGCAAGAATTTCATGGCGCTAGTGCTCTGCCTGATGGTGGGGACGGCGGCGCTGCCGCACATCCTGATGCGTTTCTACACCACCACCTCGGTGAAGGAGGCGCGGCATTCGGTGTTCTGGGCCCTGTTTTTCATCTCGCTGCTCTATATCACCGCTCCCGCGCTGGCCGTACTGGCCAAGTACGATGTGTATACCTTGCTGGTAGGATCCAGTTTTTCCGAACTGCCCAGTTGGGTTTCGGCGTGGGCATCGGTGGACAAAAGCCTGATGAGCGTGACCGACATCAATCATGACGGCATTGTGCAGTTGGCGGAGATCACCATCGGTGGCGATGTGATCGTGCTGGCGACACCGGAGATTGCGGGCCTGCCCTACGTGATCACGGCGCTGGTGGCGGCGGGCGGGCTGGCCGCCGCACTTTCTACAGCCGATGGCCTGATGCTGACCATCTCCAATTCCCTGTCGCATGACGTGTACTACAAGATGATCGATCCGCACGCCCCGACCGGACGCCGCCTGTTCATCGCCAAGGCTTTGCTGCTGGGTGTGGCGGTGTGCGCGGCCTATATCACATCCCTCAAGCCCGGCCACATCCTGTTTCTGGTCGGCGCGGCATTTTCGCTGGCGGCATCCGCGTTCTTCCCGGCGCTGGCGCTGGGCATTTTCTGGAAGCGCGCCAACAGGGCGGGTGCCGTTCTCGGCATGCTGGGCGGGCTGTTTACCTGCATGTTTTATATGTATATCACCTACCCCTTCTTCGGCGTGAATGCACCGCTATGGTGGGATATCGATCCGATCTCGGCCGGGATATTCGGCATACTGGTCGGGTTCATCGGCGTGATTGCAGGCAGCCTGCTGACGGCGGCGCCCGGAAAGGACATACAGAATGTGGTCGATCACGTGCGCTATCCGAATCTGGACGGCGATATCGGTCCCCAAGGACACTGACGAGTTTCTTCCGGCATGGGGTTGATTGGCGCGGGCGTATACTGCGGCCTGTTGGACAGGATCATTCAGGATAGTGGAGCCATGACGAATCAGAAACGTACCGTCATCTATGTGTCGGACGGAACAGGTATCACCGCGGAAACGATGGGGCACGGCCTGCTTGCGCAATTCGAGGGCATCGAATTCAGGCCATTGCGCTTTCCCTTTCAGGACAGCGAGGCCAAGGTCCGGGATTGTCTGGCTCGCATCAATGAAGTCACCCGGCGCGAGGGATCGCGTCCCATAGTCATCATGTCACAAACGAACGCAACTCTGAGCGCCATCCTGCACCAGGCGGATGCATTCTTCATCGACCTGTTCGATGCCTTCATCGGGCCGCTGGAGCAGGAACTCGGTGCGCGCTATACGCGGGCAGTGGGGCGGTCGCACAGCCAGGCCAATCCGGAATACAACGCGCGCATCGCGGCCATGAATTTCGCGTTGGCTCATGATGACGGCGTTTCGGATGCGGACCTGAAGAATGCCGATATCATCCTGGTTGGCGTTTCGCGCAGCGGCAAGACGCCGACCAGCCTGTATCTTTCCTTGCAGTTCTCGCTGAAGGCCGCAAACTATCCGCTGATTCCCGAAGATTTCGAACGCGACCACCTGCCGTCGAGGCTGCAGCCCTACCGCGGCAAATTGTACGGCCTGACCATCGCGCCCGATCAGTTGCAGCGCATACGCAACGAGCGGCGCCCGAACAGCAAATATGCCTCGCTGGAGAACTGCCGCTATGAAGTGGCGGCGGCGGAGCGGATGATGCGGCGCGAGGGCATCAAATGGTTCGACACCACCTCGCGTTCGATCGAGGAACTGGCGGTGCAATTGATGCAGGAACTCAATCTCGAACGGTGACTTGCGCCGACGTGGACTCAAGCCCGTAAACATCCTGCAGTATCTCGACAAAACGTCGTGCTTGCGGCGACAGGAAACGGCCCTTGCGCAATACCAGACCATAGCCGCGCTGCGGGAAATATTGATTAAGCGGGATGCTCACCAGCTTTTCCGTGCCAGTCAGGCAGATGTCGGTCACGATGGAAATTCCCATCCCCAGCTCCACGTACTTCTTGATGACTTCCCATCCGCCCGCTTCCAATGTCACGGTAAACGTCAGGTTGTGCTGCTGGAACACGTATTTGACCATGCGCCAGGTTGAAAGATGGCGGGGCGGCAGGATCAGCCCGTATTGGCTGATTTCTTCCAGCGTGACCGAGGGGTGGTCGGCCAGCGGGTGGTTCAGCGGGACGATGAGTGCCGGATCGAATGTCGCCACGGGTTGATAGGTGATGTCGTCGGGCACGTCCAGCATGGAACCGACGGCGAAATCGATCTCGTCCGCACGCAGCATTTTCAGCCCGTCCCGCCCGGTGACGTTGTCTATTTTGAGCTGGATGCGCGGATGCGCAGTGACGAAGCGGCTCACCGCTTCCGGCAGGATGTAAAGGATGGTGGACTCGCCGGCGCCGATGTTCAACACGCCGGAATCCAGTTTGCCGTGCTGTGCCGCGAAATCTTCCTGCAGGCTGTCTATACCCATCACAAGGGGTTTTGCCAGCGCGTGCAATGCTTCGCCATCGGGCGTCAACTTGAGTACCGGACCACGGCGCTCAAATACTGTCACACCCATTTCCCGTTCCATTGCCTGGATCTGCAAGGTCACCGAGGGCTGGCTCAGAAACAGTCTTTGTGCGGCTAAAGTAATGCTTCCAGTTCGAACAACCTCGCAAAATGCTCGCATCTGCTTAAGGCGATTGTTCTTGTAATAGCTTTTCTTGTCGGTTTCCATCCTGCCTCCCCAGAGCCAGTCTTGCCGCCGTTCAAATTTTTATAATTATGATTGAAAGAATTGATTCGCGGAATGATTGTAGCTTGGATTAATCTTTTCTTAACAATAAAAAAAAAGGATAAGAGATTTTTGTTTACCAGATACGCTTTGCGGGGCGTTGATAAGTATAGCTGAAGAGAGGACAGTGACATCTCTTACAGCGGATTTATTGAGGCGGGGGAGAGAATCATGGAAGTTCTGAACAGCGTGCTGGTCACGGGAGCGTTTATGGCCGTTTTGGGCGGCCTGCTGGCATTTTTCCTGGCGATTGCCGACAAACGCCTCTATGTCTACGAAGACCCGCGCATCAGCCAGGTCGAAGAGTTGCTCCCCCACTCCAATTGCGGTGCCTGCGGTACGGCCGGTTGCCGCAACTTTGCGGAACAGGTCGTCGAGGGCAAAATCGAACCCGCTTCCTGCTCCGTCAACACACCCGATCAGAACAAGACCATTGCGTCCTTGCTGGGCGTCGCCATGGGCGATGTCGAAAAGCGCGTGGCGCGCCTGGCCTGCGCGGGCGGAAAGCACGTCGCTCGCATGCGCGCCCACTATGCCGGACTTTCATCCTGCCGTGCCGCCGCCGTGGCAGGCGGCGGCGGCAAAAGCTGCGCCTGGGGTTGTCTGGGCCTGGGCGATTGTGCCGATGTTTGCGAATTCGACGCCATCGTCATGGACAGCCAGGGATTGCCGGTCGTCGATCTCGCCAAGTGCACCGCATGTGGCGACTGCGTCGACATATGCCCGAAAAACCTGTTTTCGATTCATGGTGTGTCCCACAAGTTGTGGCTGGCCTGCCGCAACGAGTCCGATCCCGATGCGGCTGAAGCCGCGTGCGAAGTGGCCTGCACGGCCTGCGGCCGATGCGTGGCCGACGCCGCGCCGGGCCTGATCCATCTCGAGCGCAATCTGGCGGTCATCGATTATGCACAGAACGACAGCTCGGACCGCAAGGCGATCGAGCGTTGTCCCACCGGCGCCATCGTCTGGTTCGAAGGCGACCGCATCAGCAAAGGCAAGGCCGCCAAAAAAATCATCCGTACCGAACCATTACCTGTCACAGCAGAAGCATAGGGGAAATCATGTTAAGCAAACTCAAGCAAAAATTGATGGGTGCCGACGCAGTCAGTCATACCCAATTCAGGTATCCCGGCGTGCGCGATGCCATTGATGGCAACACCGCGGTGATCATGGTGGAACGCGAAGCTTCGCAGGGCGCGGGTGCCTACCCCATCACGCCGTCCACGCAGATGGGCGAATACTGGGCGGAAGAAGTAGCCAAGGGACACCTCAATACCGCCGGCCATCCGCTGATCTTCGTCGAACCCGAATCGGAACATGCCGCTGCGGGCGTGACGGCCGGACTGTCCATGACCGGCCTGCGCGCAGTCAACTTCACGTCGTCGCAAGGCCTGGCGTTCATGCACGAATCGTTGTATGCCGCCGTCGGCAAACGCCTGCCTTATGTGCTTAACCTCGGCTGTCGCGCCATCACCAAGGCATCGCTGAACGTGCACTGCGCGCACGACGACTATCATTGTGCCGACGATACCGGCTTCATCCAGGTGATGGCCAAGAACGCACAGGAAGCGGCCGACCTCAACATGATCGGGCGCAAGACCGCCGAGCTGGCGTTGACGCCCGCCATCGTCGCGCAGGACGGCTTTCTCACCACGCACCTGATCGAACCGATGCTGGTGCCGGAACGGGAACTGATTGCCGAATATCTGGGCAACGCCGATGACATCATCGACACGCCGACGCCGGCGCAGCAAATGCTGTATGGCCCCAGGCGCAGGCGCGTGCCGTCCAACTGGGATGTGGATAACCCGATGCAGACCGGCGTCGTCCAGAACCAGGATGCCTACATGCAGGCGGTGGCCGCGCAGCGTCCGTATTTCTTCGATCACATTCCCGCGCTGTTCGACAAGAATGCGGAGGAATTCCATGCGTTGACCGGACGCCGTTACGGTCGCATCGACAACTATCGTTGCGATGATGCCGATTACATCATCCTCGGCCAAGGCAGCATGACCGTGCAGGCCGCCGCCGTTGCCGACTGGCTGCGCGAAACGCGCAAGATCAAGGTGGGCGTGGTCAATCTCACCATGTACCGACCGTTCCCCGGCGACCTGCTGGGCAAGGTACTCAAGGGCAAAAAGGGAGTGGCCGTGCTGGAACGTACCGACCAGCCGTTGTCGGAAGACTTGCCACTGATGCGCGAAGTCCGTTCCACGGTCACCAAATGCATGGAAAATGCACGCGAAAACTCCTATCCGGATTACGCCGCTTATGAAAGCGTGAAGGATATGCCGTCGCTGTATTCGGGCTGTTACGGTCTGGGTTCGCGCGACCTGCAACCGGAGGGGCTGATCGCGGCCGTGGAGAACATGCTGCCGGGCGCCGCGCACAGCAAATTCTATTATCTGTCGGTGGATTTCGTGCGCGCCGAATCGGCGAACCCCAAGCAGGAGATCCGCCAGCAGGAATTGCAAAGCGCCTATCCCGGCATCAAGGGACTCGCGCTGCGCGGCTCCGAGAACCCCAACCTGTTGCCGAAAAATGCCATCGCCGTGCGCATGCACTCGATCGGGGGCTGGGGCGCGGTGACCACCGGAAAAAATCTGGCGATGACGCTGTTCGAACTGCTCGGCTGGGACATCAAGGCCAATCCGAAATACGGCTCCGAGAAAAAAGGGCAGCCAACAACTTATTATCTGTCCGCCGCACCGGAACCCATACGCATCAACTGCGAGTACACCAACGTCGACGTCGTGATGTCGCCGGATCCGCAAGTGTTCGGGCACACCAACGCGCTGGAAGGAATGAAACCGGGTGGCGTGTTCATCATCCAGAGCAATCTGGGCAACGCGGAATCCGTATGGGAAACGTTCCCGGTACACACGCAGAAATATATCGTGGATAACAAGGTCCACGTGTTCTACCTGGATGCGTTCAAGATCGCGCGCGAGGAATCCAGCAATCCCGATTTGCAGTTGCGCATGCAGGGTAATGCCTTTCAGGGGGCGTTCTTCCATGCATCGGACGTGAAAGATCGCGCAGGCCTGAGCGAAGAGACCCTGTTTGCCGCCATCGAGAACCAGCTCGAATCCAAGTTCGGCAAGAAGGGCAAGCGCATTGTCGAGGACAACCTGCGCGTGGTACGCCGCGGCTACGAGGAACTGTTCGAAATCAAGCCGGACCAGATGAAGGTCGGCCAGCGCGCGAAGATGGTCGGCAAGCCCGCGCCGGCCCTGCCCGTCATGCTGAAGCAATTGCCGGAAGGTGATGGCGGCCTCTCCGACATCCATCGCTTCTGGGAACAGACCGGCAGCTTCTACATGAAAGGCCAGGGCTCGGACAATCTGGTCGACCCGTTCATGGGTCTTTCCGTCATCCCCGCGGTGACCGGCGTGTATCGCGACATGACCGGTGTGCGTTTTGAGCACCCGGAATGGAATGCCGAGAATTGCACGGCCTGCGGCGAATGTTTTACGCAATGCCCGGACAGCGCCATTCCCGGCCTGGTGTCGACCACCTCCGACGTGCTCAATACGGCGATCCAGAAGATCGAGATCGGCGGTCACCCGACGCGATTCCTGCGCAAATTCAGCCGTGTCATCGACAAGAAGCTGCACAAGGCGCTTGACAAGGATGGCCTCGACGTGCGCGCCTTGCTGGCCCATGCCATTACCGAGGCGTTTGCCGAGGATCCCACGCAGGGAGATGACCGCGCCCGGCTCGAAGCGGAAGTGAAATTGCTGCGCGAAGCGGTCGGCAGCTTCAAGTTTGCAACCACCAAACCGTACTGGGTGCAGAAGGAGAAGAAGGAAAAAGGCGCAGGCGGCCTGTTCTCTATCACCATCAATCCCTATACCTGCAAGGGCTGCGCCTTGTGCGTCGACGTGTGCGATGACAACGCCCTGACCATGGTCACACAGTCCCAGGAAACGATACAGACATTGCGCGATGACTGGAACTTCTGGCTGGACCTGCCCACCACGCCATTGCAATACAGCCGCATCGACGACCTCGACGAAAAGGTCGGCGCGCTGGAAACATTGCTGCTGGACAAACACAACTACCAGTCCATGGCCAGCGGCGACGGCGCCTGCCTGGGCTGCGGCGAGAAGGGTACCATCCACCTGTTCACCAGCACGGTCACCGCGTTGCAGCAACCCCGCGTGAAGAAATTCCTGGGCAAGCTGGACAAGCTGATCGCCGATCTGGAAAACCACATCCGCATGAAGCTCAGCAGCTCGGTTGATCTTACTGACACCCAGGCGCTGATGCAGGCCGTGCAGGCAAACAGCGGGCATGACCTGACGCTGGCGAACCTGTCGGAAAGCCTGCTGGCGAAACATCCGGGCCAGCCCATAGACCCGCAATGGCTGAAGCGCGTGAGTCAGATGCTGGAAAAAATCAAGGATCTGCGCTGGCGTTACATGGAAGGCCCCAGCAAAAAAGGCCGCGCGGAAATGGGCATGGTCAACTCCACAGGTTGCACCTCGGTGTGGGCATCCACTTTCCCGTTCAATCCCTATCCCTTCCCGTGGACTTCGCACCTGTTCCAGGATTCGCCCTCGGTTGCAATGGGCGTGTTCGAAGGACACATGGCAAAAATGGTGGAAGGCTTCAAGACCGTGCGCCAGATCGAGATGGAACTTCCCGGCGGTTACGACCCGGAGGAAAGCGGCGACTTTTTCGCGCGTTTCAACTGGGAGCAACTGAGTGACGAGGAATGGCATTTGTGTCCGCCGGTTCTGGCCATGGGCGGCGACGGCGCGATGTTCGACATCGGCTTCCAGAATCTGTCGCGTGCGCTGATGGCAGGCAAGCCGATCAAGATCCTGATCGTGGATACGCAGGTATATTCCAACACCGGCGGTCAGGCCTGCACCTCCGGATTCATCAGTCAGGTGGCGGATATGTCGCCCTACGGTGCCAGCAAGCATGGCAAGACCGAGAAGCGCAAGGAGATCAGCATCATCGGCATGGCGCACCGCACGTCGTTCGTGGCACAAGGCGCGCTGTCCAACACCACGCACCTGCTGGAAAGCTTCATCGACGGCCTGAACAGCCGCCGCCCGGCATTGTTCAACGTGTATGCAGTATGCCCGCCCGAACACGGCGTGGGCGACAACAGCGCGGTGGCACAGAGCAAGATGGCGGTCGAATCCCGCGCCTTCCCGCTGTTCCGCTACAACCCGGACCTGGGCGTGACCTTCTCCGAATGCGCCACGCTGGAAGGCAACCCGTCCCTGGATGCCGACTGGCCGACGTATGATCTTCACTATGTGGATGAGTCGGGCAAGAAAACGATGACGCTGCCGATGACGTTTGCCGATTTCGCGCTGAGCGAAGGACGCTTTGCCAAGCAGTTCAAGAAAGCGCCGCCCGAGACCTGGAACGATGACATGGTGCTGCTCGGCGATTTCCTGAAACTGTCCGAAGGCGAACGCGAGGGCAAGTTCCCGTTCATCTGGTCGGTGGACAAGAAGAATCGCCTGATGCGCGTGTTGACCTCGGTGGAAATGGTGCGCGCGTGCGCGGAACGCCTGCAGTTCTGGCATCAACTCAAGGACGTGACAGGCGCTACAGTCAGCGTGCAGGCAGACGAGGTAGCGATCGCCAACCGCGTGCGGCAGGAACTGATACAGAAGTTGTCTTCTGGCATCGGCATCAGTTCCAGCGACGCACAGCCCGCGCTCGCGGCGGCTCCCGCGATGGCGGCGGCAGAAGGTTACGAGCAGGTCTGGGTGGATACGCCGGAATGCACGGCATGTGATGAATGCATCAACATCAACCCGAAGGTGTTTGCTTACAACGATACCAAAAAAGTGGTCGTGCTCAACCCGAGGGGCGGCAGTTATTTGGACCTGGTCAAGGCCGCGGAAAAATGCACGGCCGGTGTCATCCACCCGGGTACGCCATGGAATATGAACGAGGCGAACCTGGACAAGCTCAAACAACGCGCCGCGAAGTTCAACTGATCATGAATATGCGACTGCCATTTATGAAACGCGCCGCGACGTTCGAGCACGGCATCCATCCGGCCTATCACAAGGAGACCGGCACTTTGCCGATACGCCGCCTGGCGTTCGCACCGAAGCTGATCGTGCCGCTGTCGCAGCATATCGGCAAGGCGGCGGTCTGCTGCGTGCAGGTCGGGCAGGAAGTATTGCGCGGGCAGGTCATCGCCCGCGCGGACGGTTTCGTCTCGTTGCCGGTGCATGCGCCCGCCACCGGCATCGTGGAGGAAGTCGGCCTGACGCCTGCCGCCAACGGCAAGATGGTGGAGGCCATCACCATCCGCGTGTATGAAGCCGACGGCCAGGAAATACAGGTGCGCGCGCCGCTCGATGTCGATGCACTCGACCGGCAGGAATTGCTGGCCGCCATCCAGAACACCGGAATTTCCGGCCTGGGCGGTGCCACGTTCCCCGCGCACGTGAAGCTCAGCGTTCCGCCGGAAACCGTCATCGACACCATGGTGGTGAATGGTGCCGAATGCGAACCCTTCCTCACCTGCGACCATCGCGTCATGGTCGAGCGCACGCAGGACCTGCTGCGCGGCATCCGCATCGCCATGAAAGCCAGCGGTGCGCCGCGCACGGTCATCGGCGTGGAAGACAACAAGCCGGATGCCATCACCGCGATCGAAGCCGCATTGCCCGCGGATGGCAGCATCACGGTCAAGGCGCTGGAGACCAAATATCCGCAAGGCGCGGAAGACACCATCATTTACGCGCTGCTCGGGCGGGAGATTCCGGCCGGAGAACGTCCCGCGTCAATCGGCGTGCTGGTGAACAACGTGATGACGCTGGCCTATCTTGGGCGCCTGCTCCCGGCGGGGGAAGGCATCGTCGAACGCGTGCTGACCGTGGCCGGTCCCGCCGTGGAACGTCCCGGCAACTACATCGTGCCGATCGGCACGCCGTTGCGTTTCCTGCTGGAGCAGGTGGGTGCGAGCAGCAATGCCGACGAAGTCATCCTTGGCGGACCGATGATGGGAATGACCATCTCGTCCCTGGACGTGCCCGTCACCAAGGGAACATCCGGCGTGCTCGCGTTCGGCAAAGGGCAATTGCCCGTAGAAACGCAGCGCACCTATTCCTGCATCAAATGCGGCGAGTGCCTGAAAGTCTGTCCGAAATTCCTCAACCCGTCGCAACTGGGATTGCTGGCCGCCAAGCGCGAATATGAGTTGATGGCGGAACGCTACAATCTGGATCGCTGCTTCGAATGCGGCTGTTGCAGCTATGTCTGTCCCTCGCATATTCCGTTAGTCCAGCAATTCCGTATCGCCAAGGCGGTCAACCGGGAAAAGGCGGCAGCATGAGCATTGAACTTCGTACTTCACCGCACCAGCACAGCGGGCGCGATGTGTCCGTCATCATGCGCAACGTCGTGTTCGCACTGCTGCCGATCTGTCTTTTTTCGGTGTGGCAATACGGACTTTCCGCCGCTGCGCTGATACTGGTGGTCACGATGGCCTGCCTGGCGGCGGAGCGCATCAACAACCGGCTCACCGGCACGGTCAATACGCTGGCTGACTGGAGCGCCGCCATCACCGGCGTGCTGCTGGCACTTTCGTTGCCGCCGTCTTTCCCGCTGTGGATGGGTGCTGTTGCCGGCTGCACCGCGATCTGGCTTGGCAAGTCGCTGTTCGGTGGTTTGGGGCAGAACCCGTTCAATCCCGCGCTGGTCGGCCGTGCCTTCGTGCAGGCCGCGTTCCCGACCGCGATCAGCACCTGGGTGCCTGCCTACACGCAGCACCGCTTCAGCGAATTCATCCCGTCCTCGCTCACCGCGCCGTTCATGGCCCCGCCCGACATCCTGCTCTGGGTCAGGCAGCAGGGCATGGATGCGTTTACCGGCGCAACACCGCTGGCACGATGGAAGTTTGAGAACATCACCGCCTCGTCAGTGGATTTCCTGAACGGGAATGTCACGGCCAGCGCAGGTGAAACGTCGGCCATCCTGATCCTGATATGCGGCCTGTACCTGGCATACCGCAAGTTCCTGGACTGGCGCATTCCGGTTGCGGTATTGGGCAGCGCGATGCTGCTGGCCTGGGCGTTCCACATCGCGGTTCCCGCGCGTTATCCCGCGCCCAGCTTCGTGCTGCTTTCCGGCGGCCTGATGCTGGGGGCGTGGTTCATGGCGACCGACATGGCGACATCTCCCGTCACCCCCCGCGGCATCTGGATGTACGGTGCGCTGATCGGCATCGTGACCGTGATCATCCGCTACTTCGGAGGCCTGACCGAGGGCGTGATGTATGCCATCCTGATCGCGAATGCGGCCGGACCGTTGCTGGACCAGTTCAATCAGCCGCGCATACTCGGCGGAAAAAAAGGCAAATCATGAGCGACGCTCCGGAAATGAACACGCCCAGTTTTTCCATGATCCGTACGCTGGGGCTGGTGGCCGTTATCTGCGGCATCATAATCGTCGGGATTTACCAGCTCACGCTGCCGGCGGTTAACGCCAACAAGAAACTGGCGCTGGAACGTCAGGTATTCAAGGTTATTCCGAATGCCAAGAGCGTGGCGGCGTATTTTGCGACTGACAGCGGCATTGTCGCAGCCGAAGGCCAGGACCTGCCACCCGCGGGCGGGGTGGTCTTTTACGCCGTGTATGACGCAAGCAACAAGCTGGCGGGCATTGCTGCCGAAGCGTCCTCTGCCGGCTATGCCGACCAGGTGCGCATACTCTATGCCTACGACGTGGACAAGCAGGCCATCACCGGCATCGGCGTGATCTCCATGCGCGAGACGCCGGGTATCGGCGACAAGATCCTGACCGACCAGGCCTTCCTGCAGAACTTCCAGGCGCTGGACGTGCATCTTGCGGATGACCTGAAGAGCCTTGCCAATGCGGTGAAGACCGTCAAGCACGGCACCAAGACCAGCCCGTGGCAGATCGATGCGATCGCGGGGGCGACCGTCACGTCCAAGGCGGTGGGTCGCGGCATCAACGCGTCCGCGCAGGCCTTGCTGCCCAGATTGCTGCCGCATATCCGGCAACTTGCGAATGGCGAGAAATGACGCCGACCATGGACAAATATCGGCATGAAGGATTTCACGCCGCGCCCGATACCGCACTGCGGCAAGTCGCCCTTCACGTCACACGCATCTTCAAAGGAGTCCACGCATGAGCCAAGACATAACGCCGCCTTCCTGCCATAGCGCAAACGTCTCGCCGCCAGGCAAAGCCCACCAATCCAGTTTCGATGAGTTTTTGAGCGGCCTCTGGAAGCAGAATCCGATCTTCGTCATGGTATTGGGCATGTGCCCGACCCTCGCCGTGACCGTTTCGGCGATCAATGCCATTTCGATGGGGCTGGCCACCACGTTTGTGCTGGGTACCTCCTGCCTGCTGATCTCGCTGCTGCGCAATGCCATTCCCAAGCAAGTGCGCATCGCCAGCTATATCGTGATCATCGCCACCTTCGTGACCGTGGTGGACTACCTGATCCAGGCCATCAGCCTCGATATGTATCAGGCGCTCGGCGCCTACATCAAGCTGATCGTGGCCAACTGTGTCCTGCTCGGCCGCGCCGAAGCGCATGCCGCGAAGAACCCGCCGCTGCCGGCCATGACCAATGCGCTCGGCATGGGCCTGGGATTCACGCTGGGCCTGTTCATGATCGGTTGCGTGCGCGAGATGCTCGGTGCGGGAAAACTGTTCGGCGTTGCCCTGTTCGGCGACCACTTCCAGCCCTGGGTGGTGATGGTATTGCCGCCCGGCGGCTTCTTCGTGCTTGCATTCTGGCTCATCGTGTTCGCCGCTTTCCGCCACTTCAACAACAAGCGCCATGCGCAACTCCAGGGAGCTCAGCCATGAACAACGATACCGTTGCCAATATCCTGCTGACCACCATCCTGCCGGGCAACTTCGTGCTGGCGATGTTTCTCGGAATGTGCCCGTTCCTCGGTGTGTCGCAAAAACTGAGCACGGCATTCCCAATGGGCATCGCGACCGCTTTCGTGATCCTGGTATCGTCGATCTCGGCCTATTTCCTGAACATGGTGCTGGTGCGCTTCCACCTTGAGTTCCTCAGCGTGATCACCTTCATCACGGTCATCGCCTGCGCCGTGCAACTGGTCGAAATGTTCGTGAAGAAGACGTTTCCCGAGCTGTTCCGGCAACTGGGCATCTATTTGCCGCTGATCACCACCAACTGCGCGGTGCTCGGTGTCGCCCTGTTCCAGACGGCGCGCCAATACAACTTTGCGCAGTCGCTGGCCTACAGCATCGGCGGTGGCCTCGGCTTTACGCTGGCATTGATATTGATGGCCGGCGTGCGCGAACGCATGCAACTCTCCAACGTGCCGACGCTGGTGCAGGGGGCCGCGCTCAGCGTGGTGATAGGGGGCTTGCTATCGCTGTCGTTCATGGGCTTTTCCGGCATCGGAGGGGGAGAATGATCTATCTGTATACAGTCGGTCTTTTGCTGTTCGTGATGGTGGCATGGGTTGTCGTGCAGGCCGCCGCCAACCGTTTTGCGCACCATCATCCGGAATTCGGCAGCGCACGCAAGATGGGTGAGGGATGCTGCGGCAAATGCACAGGCGAGTCATGTGACAACCGGCATGACCACTAGTGGCTTGTTGGTTCCGTATAAATAATTCCGGTCGCGAGAGCCGGTCGTTGTGTCAACTTGAGAAAAGACAGGAGTAGTTCATGCAACCCTACGTCATTCCCTTCCAGTCCCTGGGCCTTGGTGATATTCCGGAAGTAGGAGGAAAAAACGCGTCGCTAGGCGAAATGATTTCCAACCTCAGTTCGTCCGGCGTGAATGTGCCCGGCGGATTTGCCACCACGGCGCAGGCGTATCGCGATTTTCTTGCCCATGACGGATTGGACAAGCGCATCGAACTGGTGCTGGTGAAGCTGAACGTGGAAGACGTTACGGCGCTGGCGGAAGCAGGGCGGCTGATACGCAGCTGGATTGTCGAAGCGCCGTTGCCGAAGCGTCTGGAAGAAGAGATTCGCAGCCACTATGCCACGCTCTCCACGTCGGGCGAAGGCAGCTTTGCGGTGCGCTCCTCGGCCACGGCAGAAGACTTGCCGGATGCGTCGTTCGCGGGCCAGCAGGAGACCTTCCTCAACATCCAGGGCATAGACAACATCCTGCATGCGATACGCGAAGTGTTCGCGTCGCTGTACAACGACCGCGCCATCTCCTATCGCGTGCACAAGGATTTCACGCACGTCGATGTGGCGCTGTCGGCCGGCGTGCAGCGCATGGTGCGTTCTGATCTCGGCGCGTCCGGCGTGCTGTTCACGCTGGATACCGAATCCGGCTTCCGCGATGCGGTGTTCGTTACTTCGTCCTTCGGCCTGGGTGAAATGGTGGTGCAGGGCGCAGTCAATCCGGATGAGTTCTATGTGCACAAGCCGCAACTGGAAGCGGGCTTTCCGGCTGTCATACGGCGCGGCTTGGGTTCCAAGCAGCAACGCATGGTGTTCGACACGCAGCGTTCCGCCGGGCGTTCCACGCGCATCGAACCGGTGCCCGTGGCCGACCAGCAGCGCTTCTCCCTGAGCGATGCGGACGTGCTGCAACTGGCGCGCTATGCCGTAGCCATTGAAAAGCACTATGGCCGTCCGATGGATATCGAATGGGGCAAGGATGGCATCGACGGCAAGCTGTACATCCTGCAGGCTCGTCCCGAGACGGTGAAATCAAATGCGGGCAGCGGCGGCACCGAGAAGTACCGCCTGCAACAGCGCGGCGATGTGCTGGTCGAAGGCCGCGCCATCGGTCAGAAGATTGGCGCCGGGCGCGTGCGCATCGTCGCCAGCACGGCAGAGATGGACAAGGTACAGGCTGGCGACGTGCTGGTCACCGACATGACCGACCCGAACTGGGAACCGGTGATGAAGAAGGCTTCCGCCATCATCACCAATCGCGGCGGACGCACCTGCCACGCCGCGATCATCGCGCGCGAGCTGGGCATTCCGGCCATCGTCGGCTGCGGGCATGCCACCACGGCGTTACAGGAGGGCGAGATCGTTACCGCCTCCTGTGCCGAAGGCGATACCGGATTCGTGTATCACGGTAAATTGCAGTTCGAGGTCGTCGTTCACAATGAAGCCGAGTTGCCGGCCATTCCGGTCAAGCTGATGCTCAACGTCGGCAACCCGACGCTGGCATTCGAGTTTGCGCAACTGCCGTCTGCGGGCGTCGGCTTGGCACGGCTCGAATTCATCATCAACAACCTGATCGGCATCCATCCCAAGGCGGTACTGGAACACAACAAGCTGCCGGGCAAATTGCACGAAGCCGTGCTGCAGCGCTCCGCCGGTTACGCCAGCCCGGTCGAGTTCTATGTCGAGAAGATTGCCGAAGGCGTTTCCACGCTTGCGGCCGCGTTCTGGCCCAAGTCCGTGATTGTGCGACTGTCCGACTTCAAGTCGAACGAATATCGCAAGCTGCTGGGCGGCGAAATCTACGAGCCGATGGAAGAGAATCCGATGATCGGTTTCCGCGGTGCGGGGCGTTACGTGGCGGCGAACTTCAGCGATTGCTTCGAGCTGGAATGCCGCGCCATGAAGCGCGTGCGCGAGACGCTGGGCTACACCAACGTGGAACTGATGGTGCCCTTCGTGCGTACCGTGCAGGAGGCGCGCGACGTGGTCGCCACGCTGGAGAAGCACGGCCTGAAGCGAGGCGACAAGGGCCTGCGCCTGATCATGATGTGCGAGATACCGTCCAACGCGCTGCTGGCGGAAGCGTTCCTGCAATACTTTGACGGATTTTCCATCGGCTCCAACGACCTGACGCAGCTCACGCTGGGGCTGGATCGCGATTCCAGCCTGGTGGCGGACCGTTTCGACGAGCGCGACGCGGCAGTGAAGGTGTTGCTGGAAATGGCGATCACCACCTGCAACCGCCTGAACAAATACGTCGGCATCTGCGGCCAGGGGCCCTCGGATCACTTCGACTTCGCGCAGTGGCTGGTGCAGACCGGCATCCAGACCATGTCGCTCAATCCCGATACGCTGCTGGAGACATGGCGCAAGTTGGCCGAGAAAGAAAACGCAGGTAGCTGAAGCCTGGCGTCATGGTAATGCGGACTCAAGCGAGCCCGATTGCAACCTTCCAACCGAACAAGCAAATTTCCGGTATCACTGGCAAGCGATTTTCCCCGCCCCTCCCCGTTCCACTCTCCCCCTTTGGGGGAGGGGTTCTTTTTTCTGCTCAGCTTCTTAATCTTTTCTAGAATTTCCGGCATCACGCAAAGCAATTTCTTACTCAAATCTTACAACTAAAACTTACCGCAAACTTACATCTCTGGATTTGAAAAAGACCGCAATGCGCAGGCCCAATAGCCGTGCCGTATATGGGGTTTAGGGTCATATATCTAACTCAATTTGATTGCACTTTTATGAATGTAAAAAAATGTTGCACAATAGATACGGTTTCGTTAAATAAATATGACAATCCCCATATTGCTTTTCAGTTTGGGCATAATTCGCGCCGAATTCTCACTCAGGAGGATTTCAAAGCATACGTCGGCAAGCGTGCTTGCCGATTGGGCCAATAAAACTTAGGAGTTTATAAATATGCAAAAGAAAATGATCGCATTGGCAGTTGCCGCTGCATTGGCAGCACCTGCACTGGCTTTCGCCGACACTGGCGCAAGCAGCGTTACCCTTTACGGCGTGTTGGACTTGGGCGTTGCTCAAATGACCAATGCTGGTGATTTCAGCTCGCAATTCGTGACTGGTGCCAACCCGACCGGAAGCAATGCAAAGATCGGCACCGTTCGCGGCATGATGAACGGCGGCGAGTCGCAATCCCGTTGGGGCATCAAGGGTGCTGAAGACCTCGGCAACGGCAGCAGCGCATTCTTCCAACTGGAATCTGCATTCAGCTTGGGTACTGGTCAATTGGCCACTTCTGGCTTGGCTGGTGGCAAGAATACTGTTGGTGGTATCAACAACGGCGCAATGATTGCCGACACGGCATTGAACGGTCAGTTGTTCAACCGCATGGCTTTGATTGGTTTGTCCAACAGCGACTTGGGTGAAGTACGTTTCGGTCGTCAGTACAGCCTGCAACTGGACATCATCGGTTCCGTTGGCGGTGGTTATGACCCCGTGAACGCACAGATGTTTTCGCCGATCAACTTCTCCGGTTCTTACGGAGGCGGCGGTGCAACCGACAACTCTCGCGTTGACAATGCAGTCAAGTATTCCAAGAAAATCGGCAACTTCAACGTGAATGCAATGTACGGCATGGGCGGCATGGCGGGCGCGTCGTCTGCTCGTAGCAACATGCAAGCCAACGTCGGTTACGAAGGCGATACTTTTGGTGTCCAGGCAGCGGCACAATATGCCAACGATACGACATCCATTTCGGCCAATGCATTGGCAAACACCGTCAACGCAGAGTACGTAGACTTGACTTCTTACATGCTGGCTGGGCGCTGGCAGGTGGTGGATTCGGTAGCGTTGAAGGCTGGTTACGAGCGTGAAGAAATCTCCGCACCAAGCAATTTCGGCGCAGATCAAGGCATCGCTCAGATTTACGGCTACAACGTCGGTACAGCCTCTGCATTTAGTGGCCCACAAAAGAACATCAACGTGTACTGGCTGGGTGCAAACTGGCAAGCCACTTCTGCAACCAAGGTATCCGTTGGCTTCTATGATGCGAAAACACCAGCGTATGGCACGACAGCAGACGCTGACGACAAGTACTACTCTGCAATGGTTGAATATAACCTGAGCAAGAAGACTAATCTGTACGCTGCAGCGATGCATGACGTGAAATCTGGTGCTGCAATTGGTACCAGCGGTGTTGGCAATTTCAGCGCCACTTCGTTCAACACCTACGGTGCTGGTCTCCGCGTCAAGTTCTAATCGCCTGCTGGCTTAGCCAGTTGGAGTTTGGAAACCTTGAAACCCACTGTGGCGACACAGTGGGTTTTTCTATTCCTTCCATACATAAAATCTTGTTCATCTCGCGTTTTACCCGCATGTGCTATTTTGATGGCGGTTACAACTATGGCGGCGGGTATCGGTCAGGAAAGAAGGGTGCGCGGATGACACGAATTTTGGCGATAGAGGACGACGAGACCACGGCCAGGGAAATCATGGACGAGCTCGGCGATCATGGCTTCGAAGTGGACTGGGCTGGCGACGGGCGGGAGGGGCTGGATCGTGCATTGAGCGGGCAGTATGACCTGATCACGCTGGATCGCATGCTGCCATTTGTTGATGGCCTGACCATCGTGACTGCGATGCGCGAACAGAATATCGATACACCCGTGCTGATGATCAGCGCGCTGAGCGACGTAGACGAACGGGTGGACGGACTGCGCGCAGGCGGGGACGATTACATGGTCAAACCGTTTGCGTCCGAAGAGATGGCCGCGCGAGTGGAGGTTCTGCTACGGCGGCAAAACCGGACCGAGCGCCAGACCAGGCTGCGCGTGGCTGATCTTGAGCTCGATCTGGTGACGCGGCAGACGAGACGCGGCGACAGGATGCTGGATCTGTTGCCTACGGAATTCCGCCTGCTGGAGTACCTGATGCGCAATTCCGGCCAGACCCTGACGCGCAACATGCTGTTCGAGTCGGTTTGGGGCTATCATTTCGACCCGGGCACCAACATCATCGACGTGCACATTGGCCGCCTGCGGCGCAAAGTGGATGTGCCGTCGCTGCCGCAGCTCATACATACGGTGCGCGGTGTGGGGTACATGCTGAGTGAGCATTTCTGAACTATCGCGAACGGTCGCCTTCCGGCTGACCCTGTTGTACAGCCTGTTCTTCGCAGCATGCGTGGTCATGTTGCTGGGCTTCGTCTATTGGCAGACGGCAACGGAAATGACTCACCGCGTCAACCTGATCCTGACCCTCGAAGAAACTCGCTTCAGCCAGGTGGAGCTCACCAGCCTGCCCGGCGAAATCGAAAGAAGCATCGAACGCGACCAGCGGCACGTGTACTTCTACGGACTGTTCGCGGCGGGTGGGCGCAGGATCGCAGGGAACATACCGCAATTGCCCCGGGGCTTGTCGATGGATGGCCAAATCCGCGAGACCGTCCTGCTGGCGAGTAACCTGCAGACCCAGTCGTTCCCGGCGCGCGCACTGGCCCTTCAACTCAATGACGGCGATATTCTGGTGATAGGGCACGATGTGCAACAGCTCACCGAGTTCGGTGAGGTCATGCGCAGGGCCTTTTTCTGGGGCGGTTCGCTGACCATCCTGATCGGTCTGGTTTTCGGCCTCATGTTGAGCTTCGGCCCCTTGCGCCGTGTCGAACACATACAGCAAGTGTGCGAATTGATCATGCATGGCAACATGAAGCAGCGGTTGCCGGTCAGCGGTCGCCGCGATGAGCTCGATATGCTCGCGGTCATCGTGAACAAAGTGCTTGATGAGGTCGACAGGCTGATGTCCGAGGTCAAAAGTGTGGGCGACAACATCGCACACGACCTGCGCACGCCGTTGACCCGGTTGCGCGCCGTGCTGTACCGCATGCAGCAGCAAATGAGCGAGGCATCGCCGCATCACGCGATGATGACCCAAGTGATTGCCGAGGTGGATTCGCTATTGCTGCGTTTCCGCGCGCTGTTGCGAATTTCCGAGATCGAAAGCAAGCAGAGGCGTGCCGGTTTTAAGCTGATACAGTTGGCGGACATCCTGGCGCAGGCGGCCAATTTCATTGAGCCGCTGGCGGAGAACAAAGCAATCCGGCTGTCGATGGTGGCGGAGCCGGTAGACGCCATCCATGGCGACGGCGAGTTGCTGTTCGAGGTTTTCGTCAATGTGCTCGACAATGCGATCAAGTTCACCCCGGAGGAGGGCGGGTCGAAGTGCGGCTTGCCCGCGGCCCCATGGGGCCACAAATCGATATTACCGACAGCGGCAGCGGAATCGCGGCGAAGGAAAGGTCCGCAGTGCTGAACCGCTTCTACCGAGGGGAGAACGACGGCAAAGTCCCAGGATTCGGGTTGGGATTGAGCATCGTCATGGCAATCATCCGGTTGCATGATTTTGGTTTTGAGCTCGTGGATGCCGCTCCGGGCACGCGCGCGACGGTATGTTGCTGGTCCCAAGGTGTGTAACCCGTTGCGGGTTACACGCCTTGAGACCGCGACAAACCGTCCCGCGTGCGGACCATCCACGACTCAAAATGAAAATGCATCCGACCGGATGATTGCCATGACGATGCTCAATCCCAACCCGAATCCTGGGGCTTTGCCGTCGTTCTCCCCTCGGTAGAACGAGTACCCGGACCTTTCCTTCGCCGCGATTCCACTGCAGTTGTCGGTAATATCGACTTGTGGCCCCATGGGCGCGCGCAAGCCGCACTTCGACTTGCCTCCTCCGGGGTAAACTTGATCACATTGTCGAGCACATTGACGAAAACCTGGAACGGCTTCCGCAGTCGCCATGGATGGCATCGACGGCTCCGCCACCATCGACAGCCGGATTGCTTTGTTCTCCGCCAGCGGCTCAAGGAAATTGGCCGCCTGCGCCAGGATGTCCGCCAACTGTATCAGCTTTAAAACCGGCACGCCTCTGCTTGCTTTCGATCTCGGAAATTGGCGAGCACGCGTGGAAACGCA
>CAVRYQ010000076.1:0-8692 GCA_963725375.1 uncultured Pseudomonadota bacterium
TTTTCTTCATTATATTATATCTCATAACAACATAGACCACGATATACTTGAGTCAGATTTTCTCACAACTCAAGACAACTCAATAGACCACAACTCGATCATCTTGACGACGACTTTAGATTGTCCACCAGATCACATATTACTCGATCACCATGTCCACCAAGTCACTCATAGTCCACTCATCAACAGCCACTCGATCATCATCATCTACTCGATCACACACAACTATACTCGATCAACAACTCCACCACCAGTTCTACTCAAGACAACACAACCAATTCATACAATCGTCTTCATCATCATACTCAATAGCTCAAGAGTCCAACTCAACCATGAGCTCAATGACGACGACGACAACTCAATACAAGATGAATTCATACTCAACTCAAGACGACTCATCAACATCACTCAACTCGTTACTACTACTACTCGATCAACAACTCAGAGCCACCACAACTCATCATCTACTTAGAGCTCAATGACATCATCATCAACTCCATCATCAACTCACTCAAGACCACGAGCTCAACGAGCTACTACACCAACGAGATCAACAACCGACTACTTCATCAGAGTCCACCATCATCATCACCAGATGAATACCGACGACGAGTCACAAGACCACAACTCATCAACGAGATCAACGACTACATACTACTCATCATCATCATCGTCACGAGATCACCACTCCGACGACGACGACATCATCGTCCACCAAATCCTCAAGACACCATGATCTTACAACAAGAGCTACTACTTCTTATCGTCCGACTTACTTCACTAATGCTCAACAACTCAAGAGCTCAACGAGCGACGCAAGCCACAAGAGCTCAACTCCTTGACCACGTCGACCACATACTACTTACTACGTACTACTACTTACATTATTTATTTATTTATTTATTATATCATTCATTCATCATCATTATTATTCATCACCATCTTATTATTATTATTTATTTATTTATTATATTATTATTATTATTATTATGATCTATCTATTATATAACTCAATTATTATTATTACAATTTATTATATATAACTCAATACATAACCATTTATATATAGTTATATTGTTATATATTTATATATAGTCCAGATTGATGATTTATTACAGTCATTTTATTATTATTATAGTTTATTATTATTCATTCCTTATAAAAATTGATGGACTAACCAGTTGAATTTTTCGTGCACCAACTGCACTCCCGATACGCCTTTCTACAGCTTGAAATCTCCCAACACGCACGGTGATTGCATTCTATGCGCGATTAAAAAAAATGCGCAACACTTTTATGCATATTTATCGAAATAAATTCACGCGACGATTTTCTCTGCAGCGTAGAGCTGGCTTACTGTTTCGCGCGCCCTGACAAGGTGCACGACCGCGCCATCCACCATCACTTCGGCTGCGCGAGGACGAGTATTGTAGTTGGAGCTCATGCTCATTCCATATGCTCCCGCAGACATCACGGCGAGCGTATCGCCTTTATCCACGGCCATCTCGCGGGCATGACCGAAGAAATCCCCAGTCTCGCAGATCGGCCCAACCACATCGTATTGCTGTGTCACACCCTCTCTTTTTTGAACCGGCAGGATGGCGTGCCAGGCATTGTAAAGTGCCGGACGCATGAGATCGTTCATCGCCGCATCGACGATGACGAAGTTTTTTTCCTCCCCGTGCTTGAGGTATTCGATGCGTGTCAGCAGCACTCCGGCATTGCCGACCAGCACCCGGCCCGGCTCGACGATGATCTTCTCCGATCGCCCTTGCAACGCGCCCAGCAGCGCGTTTGCATATTCAGCAATTGTGGGTGGCGTCTCGTCTTCGTAACAAATCCCGAGACCACCTCCGAGGTCCAGATGCTCCAGGATGATGCCGGAAGCGGCCAGTTGATCCACCAGCGCCAGCACTTTTTCCGCCGCCGCGATAAAGGGGCTGGTCTCAGTGAGCTGTGAACCGATATGGCAATCCATGCCGGTGATACGCAAATTCCGCATCGCAGCCGCCCTGCGATACAGCGCCAGCGCTTCAGTGTAGGCCACGCCGAATTTGTTCTGTTTGAGTCCGGTCGAGATATAGGGATGTGTCCTAGCATCCACATCAGGGTTCACCCGCAAACTGATCGGCGCGACTTTGCCCATGCTGCCCGCGACCAGGTTCAGGCTATCCAATTCTGGCGCGGATTCAACATTAAAGCAGAGTATCCCGGCGTCGAGCGCCTGACGCATCTCCTCCTCGCTCTTGCCCACACCGGAGAAGACCACTTTATTCGCCTCACCTCCCGCTGCCAGCACACGTTGCAATTCACCGCCGGAAACAATGTCGAAGCCTGCCCCCATGCGCGCAAACAGATTGAGGACGGCCAGGTTGGAGTTGGCCTTTACCGCATAGCAGATGAGATGTTCACGGCTCTTGAATGCATCGGCAAACTGGCGATAGCCATCGGTCAATGCAGCCCGTGAATAGACGTAACATGGCGTACCGAAGCGTTGTGCGATGTCGTCCAGCGCGACATTTTCGGCGGACAGCCGGTCCTGCTTATAGCCAAAATATTGGTTCATGGTCACTTCTTGCTTTCGGAGTTTTCGGTGGAGGATTGCGCCGGGACAACCTGCGAGGCTGCTTGCGAATCAGCCTGCGGGACAGATTTTGGCGAAGGCGGGGGCGACAGGAACAGCGGGCCCTTGCGTCCACAGCCTTGCATGACAAGTGCCAACAGCAACATAATGCAAAGGATGCGCATGACTTTATCTTTCGTGATGTTTGGAATCGGAACGGGCGGGATTATATGATGGAAAGTTCAGGTGACGAACCGGGCAGCGCGTTGTTCGCCTGCATCCGGAAGTCGGTGAGCGAGCGCGGAGTGGACATCCGCCTGAATCTGAACGGCAATACACTGCGCCTGGATTTTGCCGATGGCCAGCGCATTCTTGTCAACTTCGATGCGCGCACCAACAAGGTGTGGCTGGCGGCGCGTTCCGGCGGCATCGAATTCAGTCAACGCGGCGGAACCTGGCGCGCGCGCAACCAGAGCGAACTGTTCGCCAGGCTGCACGAGCTCATCGAACTGGCCATCCTCAGCAACCCGATCAATGCACGCACACCTGCCCCACAGACTATTCAGGCGGTGCGTCCTGATCCGCTCTTCCTGCCCACCAGAAAGAATCGCGACCCGCGCAAAGTGCTTTTTATCCTACTGGCGATCGTTTCCGTTTTCTGGGCAGCGTCAGGACTGAATCACCCTCAGTTGACACCCGGTATCGGCTCGAGTGAACGAGCAATGCCGCTCGGCAAATCGGGTTACCCGTGTGAGAGCGTACTCCCCGCCAACGGCAGCGTGACCTGGTTTTCCCCAGCCGGTCTGCGTCCCGACAACCAGAATGATCCGGAAATCATCCTACGGAATGATCACACCCATCCCCTGCTCTTGATTCTCTCCGTACCAAATACAGCCCCCCTCCTGTCTGTACTGGTTCGTGGGGGGGCAAGGTACTACCACGCACCTGCCGCAGGGATTGTATGACATGATGTTCAGTGCCGGCAACGCATGGTGCAATCCGCGTAGCGGTTTCTCGAACGGACATTTGCTCAAGCTCGACAAACCCCTGCTGGTAAAGGCAGACAAGTCCGTGCAGCTCGCCATGCAGTCATCCGGTGCGGGAGCGGCGGATTTCCAATTGTTCGTTAGTACACCGGGTCCGGAAACATCGGCACCTGCACCAACCTTCAACGGCGATGGCAGCATGGAAATACTCCGCCAGGCGAACGGGCATTTCTACGTACCCGGCACTCTGGACGCGATACCCGTCACCTTCATGGTGGATACCGGCGCTTCGGTCACTTCCATTACCGGCGATCTCGCGCGTCAGGCCGGCATCCGCAACTGCAAGGAAGTGCAGTTCCGGACCGCGAACGGCGCTGCGAACGGCTGTATCGCCCTTGTACCGCGCATGACATTGGGCAACTTTACAGTAGAGAACATCACCGTTGCAGTAATGGACAACCTGGACAGCAACCTGCTCGGCACCAACGTGCTGCGCAATTTTGAAATCAGCCAGAACGAAGGCAGCATGCTGATCGGACTGCATTAACAGGGAGCGACACATGACGGAAAGCGAATTCAACGAACTGGCCGATGCTGTATTCCAGCGCATCGAACTGGCGATCGACGACGCCGACGCGGGCATTGATTACGACAGCAACGGCACGGTGCTGGAGATGGAATTTGCGGACGGCAGCAAGCTCATCGTCAACCGCCATGTGCCCAACCGGGAAATCTGGCTGGCGGCCAAGTCCGGCGGATTTCATTACGCACTTGCAAACGAACGCTGGTTCAGCCAGCGCGACGGCAGCGAACTCTTCACCAAGCTGAGCGAACTGGTAAAACTGGGCACGGGACAAAACCTGGACTTCTAGCGGCAACGGCCCGCCTGGCGAAGAACGCCTGAGCATCATTGGCAATGGAAGAAGTGCCAGGCGGAAGGACAGGGTGTTTTGAAACTTCAGTCATCTGGGGGAGGAGACTACTGGGGATCCTTTCCCATCCGCCGGGCAAGACGAACTCTAAAGCCTGCTTTACTGTTCGGGAATGCGTCATATTGTCGCAGGCCGTTCCGGCCAGCGGACCCATATCCGGCATATCGTGGCTCCCGCATCACATCCAGCGGCGCTGAATATGCGCCTGAACCGCACATGGCTTTGGCGCGCGCCGACATGCGCACCGCCGCCCTACTCGGCCACGCCGTAGCCGCGCAGCTCGGCCCGGCACCGCTTGTAGTCCGGGCACACACTTTCCACCACGCGCCAGAACGCGGGCGAATGGTTCATCTCGACCAGATGAGCCAGCTCATGTACCACCACGTAGTCGATCAGGTGCAGCGGCATTTTCACCAATTGCCAGTTCAGCCGCACCACGCCCTGCACCGTGCAGTTGCCCCACTGGGTGCGCGCCGAGGTCAGCCTGATTTCGCGCGGCGACACCTGCAGCAACGGTGCGAAATGCGCCACACATTCCCCGAATACCCGGAGCGCCTCGTCGCGATACCAGCCGGTCACCGCCTTCTCGATGTGCGCAGCCTCCGCATCCACGCCGACCGGCACATGCAATACCTCTCCGTGCAATTGCGGCACAGCCCCGCGCGACTTGGGCGTCAGCGTCAACAGGAACTCTTCGCCGCGAAACGGGATGCGCGCACATTCCGCCCAGAAAATCGGTGCTGCCTTCCTCGATTCCCAGCTTTCGAGCTGCTTCAGCACCCAATCGGCCTTGTCCTGCAAAACGCCGGACAGCCATTTTTCGGACGCGCGCAAGGGTGCATTGACGGTGAGGCCGCGATCGTCGATGCGCAAACTGATGCTGCGGCGATAGCCGCTGCGCTTGAGGGTATAACTGATCTCTTTACCGGAAAGGTGGATGTTGCGTTGCTCAACGACGGGCGCAGGCCCCTTTCGAAGGAAGGCCCTGAACATCAGCCGAGGCGCTCCATTTCGCCTTCTATCCAGTCTTCCACGCGGCGGTTGATCTCCTCCACCTTGAGTCCCGCCGGATCGATGGGCTGGCCGATGCTCATGACGATGGTACCGGGATGTTTCAGGAACGAGTTCCGTCCCCAGAACTTGCCTGCATTGTGCGCCACCGGCACCACGGGAGCACCACTGCTCTCGCCCAGCATTGCGCCGCCGACCTTGTATTTGCCGCGCACTCCATAAGGCATGCGCGTGCCCTCCGGGAAGATCACCACGCAAAAGCCCTGATCGAGCCGGTCTTTGCCTTGTTCCAGCAACTGCCGCATCGCCTGTTTGCCTTTGCTGCGGTCAATCGCAATCGGACTGGTCAGCGCCAATCCCCAGCCGAAGAAGGGCAGCCACAGCAATTCGCGCTTGAGAACCCATACCTGGTCTGGAAATACCGTCTGCAGGGAAAAAGTCTCCCACGCAGACTGGTGTTTGCACATCACGATGCACGGCTGTTGCGGTATGTGTTCGGCACCGCGCACTTCCATGCGGATGCCGCAGATCACGCGCAGCAGCCACATCGTGCTGCGGGCCAGACCTGTGGCAAAACGATAGCGTGTGTGCGGCTTGAACGGGAACGTGAAGAGAAACATCGACGCGTAGATCGGCGTCCAGACCAGTTGCACCAGAAAGAAAACAAGGGAACGTACGAATGTCATACCAGTGCCGCCACCACTGCCGCCAGATCCGGGTAGATCAAAGTGCCCTCGGGCAAGCCGCCTTTGGCCTCCGTCCTTACGCCCTTGCCGGTAAGCACGAGGATGGGCTGCGCCTGGACATGCGCCGCTGCTTCCAGATCGCGCAACGAATCACCAACTGCAGGCACACTTTTCAGGCTGAAACCGTAACGTGCAGCAATCTCTTCGAGCATGCCGCTTTTCGGCTTGCGGCAAGCGCAGTTCGCATCATTGGTATGCGGGCAGAAAAACACCGCATCGATGCGCCCGCCGAGTTGCGCGCACGCCTTGTGCATTTTGTCGTGGATGGCGTTCAGCGTCGGCATGTCGAACAGGCCGCGCCCGATGCCGGACTGGTTGGTCGCCACCACCACGCGATAATCGGCCTGCGTCAGGCGCGCGATGGCTTCCAGGCTTCCGGGAATGGGCTTCCATTCGTCCGGATTCTTGATGAACTGGTCGGAATCGAAATTGATGACGCCGTCGCGATCGAGAATGATGAGTTTGGTCATGTATTGAATGTGAGACGTGAAAGGTGAAAAGTGAAACGCAAGTGCAACCCCGTCCCGGCAGGGAGGGTGGCGCGTGGCGCCTGGAGGGCATCACATTTCACTTTTCACCTTTCACGGTTGTTAAGCCGCCAGTTTCGAAATATCGGCAACCTGGTTCATCAGGTCGCCAAGTTGCCTCAGCAGCAGCGCGCGGTTGATGCGCAGCTTCTGGTCTTCTGCCATGACCATCACCTGGTCGAAGAAGTCGTCGACGAATGACTTGAGGGTCACCAGCGCCTTCAGGTTCTGGCCGTATTCCCCGCGCGCGAAATAGCCCTGCACGAAAGGTGTGATATCGATCATTGCCTGGTACAGGTTACGTTCGGCATCGTCCTTCATCAGCGCGGCATCAAAGGCCGCATTTGCCATCGCCGTGCCAAGCTCCTCGTGGTTCTTGCGCATGATGTTCTGCACGCGCTTGTTCGCGGCCGCCAGGTCCTTCGCCGCATCCAGCGCGGAGAAACCACGCACCGCCTGCAACCGCGGCAACACCTCATGCAGACGCCCGTTCAGCACGGCCAGCACCGCCTCGATATGCGACACCTCGAAACTGCGTTCGCGCAGGTAGCCGCGCAGGCGGTCCACCATGAATCCTTCCACATCCGCCGCAACCGTGGCACTCAGCATACCCTTGGGGAAGTTCTCCGCCGCCGCCTTGAGCAAGGCCGGCAACGGCAGGTCGAGCGGTGTCTCGATCAGTATGCGCAGGATGCCCAGGGCCTGCCGCCGCAAACCAAACGGGTCCTTGTCACCGGTCGGGATCTGCCCGATACCGTAGATCCCGACGATCGTTTCCAGCTTGTCTGCCAGCGCCACCGAGCACGCCACCTCACCCATCGGCAGCGAGTCCCCGGCGAAGCGCGGGTGGTAGTGCGCCTCAATGGCGTTCGCCACTTCCAGCTCCTCGCCGTCATGAAACGCGTAGTAGCGCCCGATGATGCCTTGCAGCTCGGGGAATTCGCCGACCATGTCGGTGATCAGGTCTGCTTTGCACAGGCGCGCCGCCAGTTCCGCCTTGGCCTTGTCCGCCTGCAGCAGGCGGGCGATGGTTCCGGCCAGAGTCGTGATGCGCTCGACGCGCTGCAACTGCGAACCCAGTTTGTTGTGATAAACCACCTTGCCCAGTTTCTCGACGCGCGACTCCAGCTTCAGCTTGCGATCCTGGTTGAAGAAGAAACGCGCATCGGACAGGCGCGGGCGCACCACGCGCTGGTTGCCTTCGATGATGTGGTGCGGATCGGCCACCTGCATATTGGACACGATGAGGAACTTGTTCAGCAGCTTGCCGGTACCCGCATCCAGCAGCGGAAAATATTTCTGGTTCTGCTGCATGGTGAGGATCAGGCATTCCTGCGGCACGTCGAGGTATTCCTTCTCGAACTCGCCGACGTACACCTCAGGCCATTCGACCAGACCCGTCACCTCGTCCAGCAATGTGCTCAGCACACTGCGCTCTTCATTGGACATGGAAAGCAGTTTCTCCAGGTCGAAATTGGCATGCCCGACCCAGATCGCCGCATTGCGTTCGGCCAGATCATCAAGGCATGCCACGATGCTTTCGCGGCGCTGCGCGAAGCTGGCAATCACGCGCCCGTCGCGCGCCAAGATCGCTTCGTAGTCGTCTGCATTGTCGATCGCGACCCGCTCGCTGACCAGGAAGCGGTGCCCGCTGGTGACATTGCCGCCGGTCAACCCGAGCACTTCAGCCGGAATCACGCGATTGCCGTGCAGGATGACCAGCCCATGCACCGGGCGCACGAACTGGTGTTCAAAATCGCCCCAGCGCATCAGTTTCGGCACCGGCAGCTTTCTCAGTGCCTGTGCGATGATGTCCTGCAGGTACTCGTCCAGCGCTTTGCCCTTCTGCTCGACTCGCGCCACGAAATATTCGGCCTTGCCCTCGCCCACACGCTGCAACTGCGCCAGCGTGACGCCCGCCGAGCGC
>CAVRYQ010000077.1:0-5655 GCA_963725375.1 uncultured Pseudomonadota bacterium
GCTGGATGAAGACGGCACCTTCCCGCAGCGCTGCAACATGTCCATGGTGCAACTGGAAGCGATTCCGGAAGAAGTGGCCGCGAGCGAGACCGGCGAAGTGGAAGCGCACGGACGCGTGCATTTCAATCACCTTAACAAGGCTGACGAAGCGGCATTGCGCGGGCAGATCGAAAAGCACTTGCGGTACACCGGCAGCGCGCGCGCCAAACACATACTGGATAACTGGAAAACCGTCTGCCGAAATTCGTCAAGGTGATGCCGACCGAATATCGTCGCGCGTTGCTGGAAATCGCGGCGCAACAAAGGAGGCCGCATAATGGGCAAGCCAACCGGTTTCATGGAGTTTCAGCGCGTCAGCGAAGGCTACGCGAGGGTTGAACAAAGAGTAAAAACCTATCACGAGTTCGTCGCACACCTCACCGACGCGGAAGCCAAACAGCAGGGCGCGCGCTGCATGGATTGCGGCATCCCGTTCTGCAAGAACGGCTGCCCGGTCAACAACATCATTCCCGACTGGAACGATCTAGTGTACCGCGGCGACTGGAAGGAAGCACTGGAAGTGTTGCACTCGACCAACAACTTCCCCGAAGTGACCGGACGCATCTGCCCCGCGCCATGCGAGGCGGCATGCACGTCGAACATCAATAACGACGCGGTCGGCATCAAGTCCATCGAGCACGCCATCATCGACAAGGGCGGCGAGAACGGTGGGTCGTGCCGCAGCCGGCGCAGAAGAAGACTGGCAAGAAGGTGGCCGTGGTCGGTTCCGGCCCTGCGGGCCTGGCGGCAGCACAACAACTGGCCCGTGCGGGACACGCAGTCACGGTGTTTGAAAAGAACAGCCGCATCGGCGGCCTGCTGCGTTACGGCATCCCCGACTTCAAGCTGGACAAGCGCCTGATCGACTGGCGCATGGCACAACTGGCCGCCGAAGGCGTGAAGTTCCAGACGAATACCTTTGTCGGCAAGGACACGCCGGGCAAAGGCGTCGCCAACGACGCGAAAAAGACGGTCAGCCCGAAAGAGCTGCAAAAGGAATTCGACGCAGCGATCCTGGCAGGCGGCTCCGAACAACCGCGCGACCTGCCGGTGCCGGGCCGTGAATTGCAGGGCGTGCACTACGCGCTGGAATTCCTGATCCCGCAGAACAAGGAGATCGCCGGGAGCGAAAGAACCTGATCAACGCCGCCAGAAGCATGTCGTCGTCATCGGCGGCGGCGATACCGGCTCAGATCGTGTCGGCACCTCCAACCGCCACGGCGCCGCCTCGGTGACCCAGATCGAAGTGATGCCGCGTGCGCCAGACCAGGAGAACAAGCCGATGACCTGGCCGAACTGGCCGCTCAAATTGCGCACCTCCAGCTCGCATGAAGAAGGCTGCGAGCGCGATGGCGATTTCCACGAAGGAATTCGTCGGTGAAAACGGCCAGTTGAAAGCGCTGAAGTGTGCGCGCGTCGAATTCAAGGACGGCAAAATGGTCGAGATCGCGGGCAGCGAATTCGAACTCAAGGCCGACCCTGTGTTCCTTGCGATGGGCTTTACCAACCCGCTGGCGCAGGTACTCGATGCCTTCGGCGTGGAGAAGGATGCGCGCGGCAATGCAAAGGCGACCACCGATGGCGGAGGCTGCGACCAGAACAATGTGAAGAAAGTCTTTGCGGCGGGCGACATGCGCCGCGGCCGATCGCGGTGGCGTGGGCCATCCGCGAAGGCCGCCAGGCGGCGCGAGCCGTGATGAGACCTGATGGGATCTCGGTTTTGCGGCGAGCGAATCCAGAAAAACAATTTCTACAGAGAGCACAGTGTATATAGAGATATTTCAGGGAGGCTCTCCACTTCCGCTCTTCGAATATACCAAGAGCCATTTTCCTTCCAGGTTTTTCTCTGTGATCTCTGTGGCAAGAGTTTTTGATTCTGAGCCAGTAGAAAACGGAAGATAGAACAAAATGAACTTCAAAGTTAAGAACGACACCTTCCTGCGCGCCTTGCTGCGCCAGCCTACCGACTATACCCCACTGTGGATGATGCGCCAGGCCGGACGTTATCTGCCGGAATATTGCGCCACGCGCAAACGCGCCGCAGTTTCCTCAACCTGTGCAAGAACCCGGACATGGCCACGGAAGTCACCTTGCAACCGCTGGAGCGTTTTCCGCTGGATGCGGCCATCCTGTTTTCCGACATCCTCACCGTGCCGGACGCGATGGGTCTCGGTCTGTATTTTTCCGAAGGCGAAGGTCCGAAATTCGAGCGGCCGCTCAACACCGAGGCGGCGATCAAGGCACTGCGCGTTCCGGACATCGGAACCGATTTGAAGTACGTCACTGACGCGGTGTCGCAGATCCGCAAGGCGCTGGACGGCAGCGTGCCGCTGATCGGTTTTACCGGCAGCCCGTGGACACTGTCCTGCTACATGGTCGAAGGCGGCAGCAGCAGCGAATACACCAAGGTTAAGACCTTGATGTACAAAGAGCCCAAGCTCATGCACCACATCCTCAGCGTGACCGCGGATGCCGTGACTGCTTACCTGAATGCGCAGATCGAAGCCGGTGCGCAAGCCGTGATGATTTTCGATTCCTGGGGCGGCGCGCTTTCGCACGCGGCGTATCATGAGTTTTCGCTGGCATATATGCAGCGCATTGTGCAAGGGTTGAAGCGCGAGCATGACGGCGTGACGATTCCCAGCATCGTGTTCACCAAGGGTGGCGGCCTGTGGATCGAGAGCATTGCCGACATCGGCTGCGATGCGGTTGGCCTGGACTGGACCATGGACATCGGCGTGGCGCGGCAAAAAGTCGGCCACAAGGTCGCCCTACAAGGCAACCTCGATCCGAACATCCTGTTCGCGACGCCGGAAGTCATTCATAACGAAGTGGAAAAGATACTGACCAGCTATGGCTACGGCGGCGGCCATGTGTTCAACCTGGGACACGGCATTTCACAATTCACCAACCCGGACAATGCGGCGGCGCTGGTGCAGGCGGTGCATGAGTTGAGCAAAAAATACCATTAAAAATCAAGCCTGGCCTTTAGCCTTATAAACAGCCTGATTCTTACCCGGAAGCCACGGATCAATTTTTCCGTGGCTTTTTTGTTTGCGATACAACATATTGTTTTAAAATGAAATATTAGCGTGGGCAAATTTTGTGCGCCCACCAAAAACCGTATACATAATTAGGAGTTAGGCTGTTTATCGGGCAGTTGCCCACATAGTTATCCACAGCTTGTGTGCATAAGAAAAAATCCCCAATCGGCTCAAGCGGATTAGCTAAACTTCACAGAATTCACGAGAGAACCTATCCATAACATGCCCATCATTCGCATTGCGCTGGACGTGCCTTTGTCAACACTTTTCGATTATGTAGAGAGTGTTGATGCGCCACTTGAGATCGGGCAGCGCGTGCTTGTCCCCTTCGGGCGCAAACAGATGCTAGGCGTGGCGATGGAACGGGCCGGAGATTCCGGACTCGCTCCCGACAGACTCAAACCGGTAACGAAAGTGCTGAAAGATGTACCGCCATTGTCTGCAGAATTGCTGACCTTGTTGCGTTTCTGCAGTGACTATTACCATTATCCGCTCGGGGTCACGGTACTTAGTGCACTGCCAGCACGCCTGCGCACGATTGAGCCGCTCGTGCTGAAGCAATCGCTGGACTACACGCTGAGTGCTGCGGGAAAGGCGCTCAATGTTGCGACGCTGCCCAAGCGGCGCGTGGTGCAGCAACGTATCCTGCAGGCCCTGCGGCAGGCGCCGCTCAGCGGTGCACAGCTGCGCAGCCTGTCGCCCAGCGCGCCGATTGCACTGAAGTCGCTGCTGGAAGCGGGCTGGGTGGAAACCTGTACGGCGGAAACCCGCGCCATGCATGCCTTTAGCGATGCGCATGCACTCACTGCCGAGCAACAACAGGCGGTGGACGCCGTTACCGAGCAGACCGGCTACGGCTGTTTCCTGCTGCACGGCATCACGGGCAGCGGCAAGACCGAGGTCTATGTGCACCTGATGCACGAAATCTTGCGGCGTGGCGGGCAGGTACTGCTGCTGGTGCCCGAGATCAACCTCACGCCCCAACTGGAAAACTATTTCCGCAGCCGCTTTCCCGAAGTGGACCTGGCCAGCCTGCACAGCGGCCTCGCCGAAAGCGAGCGTGCCCGGAACTGGCTCAAGGCACAATCCGGCGAAGCGCGCATCATATTGGGCACGCGGTTGGCGGTGTTCACGCCGTTGCCGAAGCTGGGCCTGCTCCTAGTGGACGAAGAGCACGACCCCTCCTACAAACAGCAGGATGGCCTGCGCTACTCGGCGCGTGACGTCGCAATTTTCCGTGCCAGCCAGCGCGGCGTGCCAATCGTCCTCGGTTCCGCCACCCCCTCCCTGGAGAGCTGGTACAACGCGCAGAACGGGCGCTACAAATTATTGAAGCTCACGCAACGCGCGGTGCGGCCCGCGACCCTGCCCGTCGTGCGCTGCATGGACATCACCAAGCTGCCGCTGCAGGACGGCCTGAGCGAGCCGCTGCTCACCGCCATGGAGGCGCGATTGCAGCGCAAGGAACAGAGCCTCATCTTCATCAACCGCCGCGGCTATGCACCGGTGCTGATGTGCACATCCTGCGGTTGGATGTCCGAGTGCAAGCACTGCGTGGGCAAGCTCGTTCTGCACCAGAAGGATCGCAGCCTGCGCTGCCACCATTGCGGCTTCCGGCAGCGCGTTCCGCATGCCTGCCCCACCTGTGGCGATGCGGACCTCAAGCCGGTCGGCATCGGCACGCAACGTCTGGAGGAAACACTGCAGAGCCGTTTTCCGCAAGCGCGCATCTTGCGAGTGGACCGCGACAGTACGCGCAACAAGGGCGCGTGGAATGCCATGCGCAAACAGATCCACGACGGCGCGGCTGACATCCTGATCGGCACACAGATGCTGGCCAAGGGTCACGACTTTCCCAATCTCACTCTGGTTGGCGTCATCAACCCGGACGGCGCGCTGTACAGCGCCGACTTCCGCGCATCGGAAAAGCTTTTCGCCCAACTTACGCAAGTCGGCGGCCGTGCCGGGCGCGCCGACAAGACCGGCGAAGTAATCGTGCAAACGGCCTTTCCCAATCATCCGCTGTTCCAGGCCCTGCGCGCGCACGACTTCGAGATCTGGGCGCAGACCCTGCTGGCCGAGCGTCAGATGGCGGGGTTCCCGCCGTTCGTGTTCCAGGCACTGCTGAGCGCGGAAGGCAAGCAGGAAAGCGAGGCCAACAATTTCCTGAAGCAGGCGCGCAGCGCAGCGCAGGACTTGAGGATGCCGGTCGAAGTGTACGGCGTCGTCCCTGCCGCCATGCCCAAACGGGCCAATCACCACCGCGCGCAACTGCTGGTGCAGGCAGACAAGCGCAGGGCGCTGGCAGAATTCTTGCGCGCCTGGAAGCCGATACTGAATGATTTGCCTGCAAGCAAATTGCGCTGGGCGCTGGACGTTGATCCGATGGAATTCTGAACAAGCGCATCGGGTGACTTGAATATTCCCCGGTCCACGCCGATGCGTTGCAGGGCTACAATGGCATCCATGCTCAAGCAAGGAATACGATGACGACAAACCCGCAACTACTGGAATTCCTCGCCGCAATTACCGGCCGCGACAGCGTATTGATCGGCCCGGATGCCACGCCTTA
>CAVRYQ010000078.1:0-44573 GCA_963725375.1 uncultured Pseudomonadota bacterium
TGGGATTTTTAGCGATGTTTGCGCACTAACGAGCCCTAAAGCAACTATTAGGCTTTTTGAATTTTAATAAGAATTTTATTTTTATTAAAGGTAAACTTAGTGAAGTGGGAGACTTTGGTTTTGCGAAGCTTGAAAATGTCGCTAAAAACACAGACTTATGCGACGAGGCTCGTTAACAGTGAGCACCATTGAAATAGGGGAACTTTGATGGTGTTTGCAAACACGTGAGCTATGAGAAGACTGGTGGGACTCTGAAGAGAGTCACGGAAAAGTGCGCTCTCCTGAGACTTTGCATCGGGGCTTAATTCTTTGTTACTGACACCACCAACCAGGAGCGTCACATTCCCATCATGCTGGCTCGGCTGTTCATCCGATGGTCTCGGGGCTTGGAAGCTGGGAGCTTTGAGCAATGTTGACCTGCGGGGTACCGCTGGGGCTTCCTTTGGCATTTTCTGGTGGTGGTGAGTGGGAGAACTTTTTGCGCTTGCAGGCTGTGCCGTTTCGAAACTTCAAGGGATGAAACACTTCAAGGTGGATCGCTGGCCAAGCGATCAGCTCTCGCTTAATTCAGGGGCCGCAGCCACCACACTTTAAACCCGCTCGAGCCAGTTCGTGACCCAGCTCGCGCAGTTCCAGACCATGGAGCAGTCCATGGACCAAGGCACCGACATCTCGTCGATCCTCCAGGATCTGAATCAAATTGTGGCGTCGCTGCCCAGCAGCACGACGAGCACGACCACACCAACTAGTTAAACGGGAGAAATCTATGTTTACATCGTTTTCCCACAGCACTTTCCGCATTAAACGCCACTTCCACCGCCATCGATGTGGTGGGCAACAACCTGGCCAACATGAACTCCACGGGGTTTAAGGCCAGCGACGTGAGCTTCAGCGACCTGGTGACGCAGTTGCTGGGAGCGGGGCTGGGCAGCACACAGGTGGGATTTGGCACGGCCACGCCGCTGACAGTCCAGGACTTTTCACAGGGTGCCCTGCAGACGACCACCGGGCTGCTGGACGGCGCCATTTCCGGCGAGGGCTTCTTCCCGGTCGAAGACCCTACCACCGGAAACACCGAGTACACCCGGGCCGGCGATTTCACCACCGACGCCAATGGCAACCTGCAGACGGCCAACGGCGATGCCGTGCAGGGTTGGACCACCATCAACCCGGCTACCGGCCAGGTAGACACCAACGGACCCATCGGCAACATCGTCGTTCCGGTGGGTTCGCTGGAGGCGCCGATTGCCACCTCCACGGTGAATGCGGATCTGAACTTGAACTCGTCGCAAACAGTCGATAACGCCAACGATTTTTCGACGCCGATCACGATTTATGACAGCCTGGGGACCTCGCATGCGTTGAACCGGGCCTTTCGAAAACGGGCGCCAATGCATGGGGCTATACCGCCACGCTGCCGGACAACGACCTGGCCGACGGGGGAAGCTCGGGAGACAACGTGGTCGCGACCGGCAGCCTGGTCTTTACAGCCGATGGGGCGTTGAACATCACCAACACCAGCCCCATTCCGGTCACTTTTTCCATGCCGGCATTAGCCGACGAGCGGATTCCGGCTACACCGTCACCTGGAATCTCACCAACACAGACGGCAGCGGTATGATCACGCAATCAGCCAGCCTTCGGCTTCCTCGTCCAGTACCCAAAACGGACAGGCGGCGGCGCAACTGGTAAACGTGGGCCTGGGGGAATGGCGGCGCCATTCTGGCGCAGTATTCCGATGGCCAACAGGTGACTGTGGGTCAGGTGGCGCTGGCGTCGCACCGCCGTCGGCGGAGTGATCGGGCTTTTGCTGGGAGCACTGATTACGGCGATCGTTCCGGTTGCGTTTCCGTCGCTTCCTGCCACCATGTCGGTGGATTGGTCGATCTTCGCCTTCGCCGCCTCCGCCACGGTTGGATTGGTCTTCGGAATTTATCCGGCGTGGAAGGCAGCGAACCTTGATCCCATAGAGTCGCTGCGCTACGAGTAACATGTGCTGATGCCGCCACTGACCATCAGAGTGGTATTCTAATTCGTGGCTGGGATCGGAACCGCCTGCAGTTTGTTTTTCTATTTTCTTTCCGCGCTCGGCTTGGTAAGTTTCCTGCGCTATCGCCGAAAGCAAATCGAGCAGCCCGCGCCTCTCGACAGCACTCTGCCGCCCGTTTCGATTCTCATATAGGTATGCGGTTGTAGCCAAATACCATCAGCGAGTAATGGGTGTAACGAACCACACCTGCCAATTCAAGCTCCATAATTCCATTGAGCGAATTTATTGCTTGTTTCAAAATTTTTTTATTGCTCATAGTTCATTCCTCCTGAAAATTAATGGATTGTGACTCATGAGGTGATGTCAAATTGATCGGGGCAAATATCCATTTGTATGGCGCATAGAAATTAACTGTTTACTAACTTTAATACTATATTGCGCTTACCTGATAAATATAGTCAAGTATTATTTTGGGGTCAGAGTAGCCACGATATCCATATACAAACCCGTTTATTTTGTGGTTTTGCCGCGGCGTCATTTGCGATTATTTTAATTGCGTTATAACAAACGGAACGGCAACTGTTGTAATTCGTAATTGGAAAATGCCGCAATCGTAAATGCCGATTTAATATGAAAATCATATGGACAAATATAGAGAAATACTGGAACAAGATCATTCGCACTCTACCTGACCGCAGATTCAAGAATTCGTGATTCGTAAATTTCGGTCAATGGCCGCTAAGACTCTTAAGGGTGTAACAACGGTCTGTCACTGGTAAGGTGAATGAAGGTTACGTTCCGGCCGATTGTGTTGAAAAACACACCGAAAGTTTAGCAGCTTCCCCCGCCAGAATTCTCATCTTCGGAAATATTTCAGGAAAGCTCGGTATTTTTGCGGGATTGCGGTGCCACATCCTCTCTTTATGCAGGCATTAGTTCATCTTCCTGCGTTACCGGCATCAACTATTTCGCCATTCGCCTCAAATTCTGTGCGGTCGCGGCCAATAGAAACTCATCCTGCGCACCGCTGAGACCTCGGAGTCGAAGCCTGTCGAGTTTCAAGATGCGCTTGAGGTGAGCGAAAAAGCATCTCGACCTTCTTCCTCTTCCGCCTCGATTCTTGATATTCCGGCGTAAAGTAAATTTGCCGGGCAACATCTCGCGCATTTTCATGGACACTTCGGGCGATCTTGCGAATTTCGGTGTTCGGGCAGCAACGTTCTTTGTGAGGGCATGCCGAGCAGCCCAATTTGCTAGAACGGTAGATGATCGTATCAGCTTTGGTAATTTGACTGCGCGGATTCTTAAATGGACGCCAATTACTGCGTAGCGCATTTCCTTCCTGGCAGCGGTACTCATCTGCCAGTTCATCCCATTGGAAGTCACTGCGTGAGAACGTATCGTCTGTGCGTTCTGTTTTATCCCATACGGGAACGTGCGGCTCGATCTGTTTCCCTTCAACCAGCCAGCCCAGCATGGCTGCAGAGCCGTAATTGGTGTCACCAGCTAGCCGTGTCGGCTTCAAGTCGAACTTCTCCTCGACTCGATCAAGCATCTTCTTGGTGGCATCTACCTCGGCAGATCTGCTGACGGACGATGCTTCGACATCAACAATGATGCCTGCGTCCAGATCAATCGGGTAATTGGTGCAATAAGCAAAATAGGCCGGACCATGCGCTGCCGTCCAACTCGAGGATGGATCGGTCAACGAAATTGACTTCGGTGGTGTGGCTGATGGGTTTTCTTCTTCCAGTGCAGCCAGATATTCTTTTACGGGGCGAGTCGCCTCCGCCGGATTACCCCAATCAATCACTTCCTCGCCAGGCACTGCGCGTTGGCGTTGCGCATCAGCCTTGATGACACTGGCATCAGTGGCAAATCCTTCACCGCGAACCAGCCCTTCGCTCATGCAGCGTTGCAATACGGTTTCGAATAGGTGACGGAATACTCCGCTGTCGCGAAAGCGACCGTGGCGATTCTTGGAGAAGGTGGTATGGTCCGGCACCTTGTCTTCCAGTCCCAATCGGCAGAACCAGCGATAGGCAAGATTCAGATGTACTTCTTCGCACAGGCGGCGCTCGGAGCGAATGCCAAAGCTGTAGCCGATGATCAGCATACGAATCATCAACTCCGGATCAATGAATGGTCTGCCGGTATTGCTGTAGTGTTCAGCAAGGTGCTGGTGGAGTTCGTTTAAATCGAGGTACTGATTGATGCCGCGAAGGAGGTGATTCCGTGGGACGTGATCTTCAAGATTGAAAGAGTAGAAAAGTTGTTCTTGGCTATCTGTCTGAAACCCCATCATATCAAGGCTCTCCACTCATTCGACAGATGGAATATTAGCACCTACAATCATGACCAACGGAGAGTTTTTCAACACAATCGGCCGCAATCGGCCAGTCGAATTACTTTTCAATTCGTATGCATTGAGGTCTAAGATAACCTGCCGAGACAGCGGATGTAACAATTTCCTGACTACTTACACCATGCGAAGCAGACCTTAGCCGACCGACAGGAGCTGCATATATGATTGCCGGGCAACAATACGTTCTAGCGCTTGACCAAGGCACGACCAGTTCGCGTGCGATCCTGTTTGATCATGATGGCAACATCCACGCGATGGCGCAGCGCGAATTTGGCCAGCATTTTCCACAGCCTGGCTGGGTGGAGCACGACGCCAATGAAATATGGCAGAGCCAGATCGGCGTCGCAGCGGAAGCCCTGCAGAAAGCCGACATCAGCGCGCGGCAGGTGGCGGCCATCGGCATAACCAACCAGCGCGAGACCACCGTGCTCTGGGACCGCAGCACGGGTGCGCCGCTTCACCATGCCATCGTCTGGCAAGACAGACGCACGGCCCCGCTGTGCGAGCAATTGCGCGCCGCTGGGCATGAGGACATGTTCGCGGCGCGCACTGGCCTGATGCTGGATCCGTATTTCTCCGGCACCAAGTTGCGCTGGCTGCTAGACAATATCCCTGGCGCGCGCGAACGCGCGGCGCGCGGCGAACTGGCCTTCGGCACCATAGACACTTGGCTAGTCTGGAATCTCTCCGGTGGCCAACTGCACATCACAGATACCTCCAACGCTTCGCGCACACTGCTCTGCAACATCCACAGTGGCGACTGGGATGACAACATTCTCGCCCTGCTCGACATTCCGCACCGCGTGCTCCCACAGATTCGCGACAGCAGCGCCGTCTACGGCGAGGCCAAGGCGCACTGGCTGGGCTCTGCGATTCCGATTGCCGGCATCGCTGGCGACCAGCAGGCCGCCACCCTCGGTCAGGCGTGTCTTGCCCCCGGCATGACCAAGAACACCTATGGCACGGGCTGCTTTATGCTAATGAACACGGGGCAGCAGGCAATACCCTCCGCACACCGCCTACTAACCGCCGTGCTGTGGCAATTTGGCGGGCGCGCGACCTATGCCCTCGAAGGTAGCGTTTTCATGGGTGGTGCAACTATCCAGTGGCTGCGTGATGGACTGGGCATCATCACTTCATCCAATGAGGTCGAGCCGCTCGCCGCTAGCGTGCCCGATACGGGCGGCGTGACACTCGTGCCTGCTTTCGCGGGGTTGGGCGCGCCCTGGTGGAGCCCAGGAGCGCGCGCAGCAATCACGGGGCTCACGCGCGGCACCACGCGCGCCCACATTGCACGCGCGGCGCTCGAATCCATCGCCCTGCAAAGCGCCGACCTGCTCACCGCCATGGAGCGCGATTTCCCTGTCCCGCTCGCTGAGTTGCGCGTGGATGGGGGCGCGGCGCGCAACAACCTGCTCATGCAACTCCAGGCCGACCTGATCGGCGTGCCCGTGGTGCGCCCGCGCGTCACCGAAACCACCGCGCTTGGCGCCGCCTACCTTGCGGGACTCGCGGTAGGCTACTGGCAAACGCAGGAGGAAATTATGGCGAACTGGCAACTCGACCGCCGATTCGAACCGTCAATCAGCGACAGCCTGCGCCGCGAGCGGCTCAATATCTGGCAGCAAGCGGTGCGCAAGGTCATTGCATAAGCGATAATGGCGAATTTGAGATGGCTAGACTGGTCAAGAGCTGAGTGCAGTGGAACGACTCCTTCGGGTAACTGCCAGATGAAGTCGCGACTACTACTCGTTATGCGGTTGCAGGTGATTTCAAAATTACCCTCTCCACCTCTACGCTTTCATTTCCATCGCTCAGCCAGACTTGGCCATCCTGAATCGTGCATTGCAATTGCATTGTGCGCTGGGCGAGTTTGGCGATGGCGCGCGTTGTTTCTAATGGCAGGTTAATTACAATGAGATTCTTGAGTCGTTCAAACAGGCTGTTATTCTGCGCAAACCACATATCGGCGATACGCCCTCCATAGGTGTAAACAATTACTTGATTGGAGCGCCCGCAGGCTTTGCGAATCAGTTTCTCATCGGGTAGTCCCACGTCGATCCACAATTCAATCGCACCGGTTAAATCTTTAAGCCACAAGTCTGCCTCATCATCGGCTGTCATGCCTTGGCCAAACTCCAGATATTCATGGGCGTGCAGAGCAAAGGCCAGCAAACGCACCATAAGTCTCTCATCAGTTTCCGAAGGATGTTTAGCCAGGGTTAGCGCATGATCCTGATAATAGTGACGCTCCATATCCGCAATTTGCAGATTGGTTTTGAAGATGGTTGCTTTGATTGCCATTATTTTTCCTGATTCAATACGGGAGGCTGCTCAAGCCGGATTCGACCTGGTCGCCGGTGAGTAATGCACGCTCCGCTTCTTCCAGATAACGCCATTCGCCCGCCGCCAATCCCAATGCGTCGAGCTTGAGCTTGCCGATCTCTGAGCGGTGCAATGCCGTGCAGTGATTGTCGGCAGCCGCCAGCATGCGTTTTACCTGATGATATTTCCCCTGTTCCAGCACGATTTCCAGTTTATGCGTATCCAGCATCCTGCAGACGACCGCAGCCAGCGGAGCTGGCTCGTCATTCAGCTTTACGCCTTCCAATAGCTGTTTGATCAAGTGCGGCGTCACCGGGTCATGCGTCGTGGCGACATAGACTTTCTGGATGTGGCGCCTGGGCGAAGACTGCGCATGGATGAAAGCGCCGTCGTCCGACATCAGCAGCAAGCCGGTGGTGTCGTGGTCGAGGCGGCCGACGGGCTGCACGTCGCGCAAGGCGAATTGTTCGGGCAGCAGGGAAAGCACGCCGGGGTGGTGGCTGGGTTTGCGCGAGCATTCGTAGTTGGTGGGCTTGTTCAGCGCGATATACACATGCATGCGATATTTCCAGGGTTCGCCATACACGCTGAATGCGAGGCCGTTCGTTTCGAAGAGCGCCTTGCAGTCGGTGACTGCCACGTCCGCGATGCTCACGTCGCCATCTTCAATCAGTTCGCGGCACCATTTGCGTGTGCCGAATCCCTGCGATTGCAGGATGCGGTCAAGTGGAAGTTTGCTCATTCCGGCAGGACGTTCACGCGATGCTGCAGGCTTCGGCAAACTCGAATCGGGAGCTGCGCGGATAGACGCCCTTGGCATCTCCATAGCCGAGGTTGCAGAGAAAATTGGATTTCACATTCGTTCCTGCGAAGAACAATTGATCCACGGCCGCGTTGTCGAAGCCGGACATCGGCCCACAGTCGAGTCCCAGCGCGCGTGCTGCGAGGATGAGGTAGCCACCCTGCAACGTGCCGTTGCGGAAAGCGGTGATATCTGCAAGCGCGGCGTTGCGTTCAAACATGCCGCGTGCGTTGGGGTTCGGTGGGAACAGCTTGGGCAGTTGCTCGTAAAAATGAGTGTCGTAGCCGATGATGGCGGTGACCGGCGCGGCTTTGGTCTTGGCGCGGTTGCCTTCCATCAGTGCGGAATCGAGTTTTTCCTTTGCTACTGCGGATTTGACGAACACGATGCGCATCGGGCTGCAATTCATCGAGGTGGGCGCCATGCGCACAGTCTCATAGAGGCTCTGCAACAGCGCATCGGGAACGGGTTTGTCCTGCCAGGCGTTGTGTGTATGGGCTTCGAGAAAAAGCTGGTCGAAAGCGACCGGGGGCAACGGTGTGTGTGACATGGCGAACTCCTGTGAAAGATTGAGTGAAAACGATGCGGATAGTTTAAACGAAAAACGCGCACCCTTACCTGGGGGCGACGTCGGGGAGGTCGGGATGCCGGTCGTGCATGACGATGCGCGAAACGAACCAGATCGCCAGCAGGTTTGCCGCGATCGCGATATAGCCGACCGATGGGTAGTGAATGATCTTGCCCGCGTTGTCCTGCGTGATGATGAAGCCGCCCAGCGTCGTGGCAAGCCCCATTGCCAGGGATTGCGTCGTGGAATTGAGCGACATGAAAGTGCCCCGCAGTCTCGGTTGTGCCGCAGAAGTGATGACAGCCATTGCCGGGATGAAACGACCCGACACCAGCACGAAAAAGGCGGTGGTGCAGATCAGCCACAACCAGAGCGGCGCGCTGCCCAGATGCGTAATGACGAGGATGGGAAGCATGGCGGCAACAGCGATCATCCGATAGACCTCGATCTTGCCCCGCGCGTCGGCCCACTGTCCGATCAGGCGTGCGGTAAACAATGTTGCGGCGCCGCCGGCGAAATAGACGATTGGAATATCATGTTGCGAGATGCCTACGTTGTACACCGCATATACCGTGATGTAGGGAATCACCGTAAACCCGGAAAAAATGATGAGTCCGCCGAACAGCAGCGCGCGCAGATGGTTGGGGTCGCGCAGCACGGCGAACATCGCGGTGAACGGATGCGCCCGCTTTTCCTCGCTCAGGTGGTGGCGCAATTCGGGCAGGATGCGCACGCCGACGAAAATGAACAGGAAGGTAAGCACGGCGATGAAGATGAACGGCGCGCGCCATTGCAGGTGATTTGCCAGCCACAGGGAAAGTGGCACCCCGGCAACAGTGGATACCGAGAATGCGGTCGATATGATGCCGCTGGCCTTGGCACGGCGCGCAAAGGGGATGACATCGCCCACCATGGTCTGCACCAGCGCACCGAGTACGCCGCCAAAAGCGCCCGCCAGCCCGCGCGCGACGAGCAGTGTCGCATAGCCGGGTGCAAGCCCGCAGGCCAGGGTGGCCAATCCGAAAAGGGCAAACATGGCGATCAGCAGGCGTTTGCGTTCGAAACGGTCCACGAACGTGGCGGCGAGCAGTCCGGAGATGGCAGCGCTGAAACTGTAGGAAGCAACCAGCAGGCCGAACTCATGCGTGCCGATGCCGAATTCAGCCATCAGGATCGGGCCGAGCGGCATCATGATCATGAAGTCGAGGATATGGCTGAACTGGATGCCCGCGAGGGTGAGCAGGAAATACTTTTCGCGCTGCGGGGTGAAGTGGGTATGCATCGGGCAGATTTTAACAGGGTTCGCCCAAACTCATCGGGGCTGGGCGATAATCCGCCATCAGAATCGACTGGAGCTTTGCATGTGCGGCATATGTGGTGAATTGCGTTTCGATCAATCCGTACCCGACATGGAGGAGCTGAAGCGCATGACAGCGAAGCTGGCGCGCCGCGGGCCCGATCACGAAGGGTTTTTCAACGGAGGGGCGCTGGTGTTCGGCCACCGGCGCCTGTCCATCATCGATCTGTCGGCTCATTCGGACCAGCCTATGGTGGATGACGATTTGAAGCTGGCACTGGTCTTCAACGGCACGATCTACAACTACAAGGAACTGCGCACCGAACTCGCCGAAATGGGTTACGACTTTTTCTCGGACGGCGATACCGAGGTGATCCTCAAGGCATACCATGCCTGGGGTGAGCATTGTGTGCAGAAATTCTATGGCATGTTCGCTTTTGCCCTGTGGGACATACGTGACAAATCGCTGTTTCTGGCGCGCGACCGCTTCGGCATCAAGCCGCTTTATTATGCGCTGGACGGGGCTCGGCTGCGCTTCGCGTCCACCGTGCAAGCGCTGCTGGCAGGCGGCGGGGTCGATACCGGAATCAATCCGGTGGCTTTGCACCATCATTTTACTTTGCACAGCGTGGTGCCCGCGCCGCACACTCTGCTGTCGGGCATCAAGAAGCTGCCGCCCGCGCACGCGATGAAATTCACCGTATCCGGCGAGGTGACGCTGAATCGTTACTGGTCGCTGGACGCGACACGACCGGCAATGGTTCTTTCCGAACAGGAATGGATAGACGCAACGCGTACGGTGATGACGCGCGCACTGGAGCGGCACCGCCTGGCCTCAGATGTGCCGGTGGGGGTGTTGCTGTCGGGCGGGCTGGATTCGAGCCTGCTGGTCGGCATGCTGGCCGATCATGTGGAAGACCTGAACACATTCTCCATCGGCTTCGAGGATGTGGCGGGGGAAACGGCCAACGAGTTCGAATACTCGGACTTGATGGCGGAACATTTCGGTACGCGCCATCAGCGTTTTTCCATTCCCAATTCGGAGGTGCTGGCGCGCCTGCCGGAGGCCATTGCACAGATGAGCGAACCGATGCCGAGCTACGATGTGACGGCGTTCTATCTGCTCGGAGAGAAGGTGTCCGAGCATGTGAAAGTGGTGCTGGCGGGGCAGGGCGCGGACGAGGTGTTCGGCGGCTATTTCTGGTATCCGCGCATGGAGGCGGCGAGCGGCACGCCGCTGCAGCGTTTTTCGCAACATTACTTCGACCGCGAACATGACGAGTATCTGGCGATGATCGTACCGGCCTATCATGTGCAGGATGTGACGGCTGCCTGGGTGGCAAGCGAGTTGGCGCAGCCCCGGGCGGATGAGTTCCTCGACGAAGTATTCCGCCTGGATGTGACGGCGTTGATGGTGGATGATCCGGTCAAACGCGTGGACAACATGACCATGGCGTGGGGACTGGAGGCGCGGGTACCTTTTCTCGACCATGAACTGGTTGAACTGGCCGCGCACATGCCGCCATCGCTCAAGCTCAGGGAGGGAGGGAAGTTTCCGCTCAAGGCCATCGCGCGCGGCGTGATCCCGGATGCGGTGATCGACCGGCCCAAGGGTTATTTTCCGGTGCCGGCACTGAAATACCTGCGCGGCGATTTTCTGGAGAAGATGCGTGCGATCCTGAATTCGGAGGCGTGCCTGCGCCGAGGTTTGTACCAGCGCAGCTACGTCGAGAAATTGCTGGCCGACCCTGAAATCCACCTGACCCGCATCCAGGGCAGCAAGCTGTGGCACCTGGCGCTGCTGGAATGGTGGTTGCAGATCAACGTTGACGGGGTTGCATCCGCTCCCGCGTAATCCGGACTCCGCATTCCATGGGTGCGGTTTGCGATGTCCGGCTGCAGACTTCGTATTGATGCGCCGGGCGAAGCGCCGCACCCGGAATGACCGGAAAAACCACTGATCGTGTCGGTCATAATTGAGCCATTGGCAATTTCCATTTCATGAAGGAGGCATTCAGGTGTTTGACATGCAAAATAACGGCAACGGGATATTCACCATCGATTCCGGCTATATGCGTCCCAAATTGGCCGCCATACATTTGATCGTCGAAAACGAGCGTGTGGCTTTCGTCGATACCGGTACCAACGACTCGTTCCGGAATTCCATGCGGGCCCTGGAGAGTCTTGGTCTCGACGAAACTGCCGTCGATTTCGTCATATTGACCCATATTCATCTTGATCACGCCGGAGGCGCCGGGAAGATGATGCAGGCGTATCCGCGCGCGCAACTCGTCGTGCACCCGCGTGGCGTGCGTCATATGATCGATCCTGGCAAGTTGATCGCCGGCGTCGAGGCAGTCTACGGAGCGGATTACGTGAAACAGCACTACGGGCAAATTCTGCCGGTTGATGAAAATCGCATCATCACGGCCACCGACGGACATGAAATTGCGCTTTCGCGGAGAATATTGCGTTGCCTGGATACGCCGGGCCATGCACGACATCACAACTGCATTCTCGATGACAGGACAGGGGCGATATTTACGGGGGATACATTCGGTTTGGCATATACGGAACTGGATGTCTCCGGTCGTCAGTTCCTTTTTCCCACTTCTTCGCCCAGCCAATTTGACCCGCAGTCCATGAAAGAGTCGATCGCGCGGCTGCTGGGGTTGCATCCACCTGAAATGTACCTTACGCATTTCGGCCGGTTGAATGATTTGAAAAAAAATGGCCGGGAATTGCTACGTCGCCTTGATGACATGACCGCGCTGGCGTTGGCTGAACGCGATGCAGGAGCGGATCGCCACGAACTCATAAAAGCATCGCTGAGAAGATATCTGATTGCCGAATTGCGTGCGCATGGCTGCAAGCTGTCGGAGCAAAAACTGATTGAAATACTGGGGGGTGACATTGAACTGAATACACAGGGCCTTGAGATTTGGCTTGATGCCGAAAAAAATTGAGTTTCGTGATTGGCTGGTAGTTGGCCATCAGATGCCTGCCGTCCAGTCTGTTTTCTTCCGTTCGTCCATTTCATCATGGGTCACGCAAGATAACTGGCGGTGCTCCGGCATGGAAATCTGAAGGGCGAAAAAATCAAGGCAGCCTATTGATTCCAGCTTGAACGGGATTCATCAGGCAATCGATACATCGCAGCTTTTCTTGCAGGGGAATTTCCAAGCAACTGCCAGCCCATCTGCTCAGAAAATCCCTGTGATCAGTCATGAATGTCGGAGAAAAGGTTAACAGGTATTTTATGATTCTGGCGCTCAGACAATTGGGCCTGAATTTACCGTTGTCCTTACGGTACTCTTCCCAAAAAAATTCTTCCGCAGTCAAGCCGTTTCTCTGGACATTTTCTGTGTATCCAAGCGCACGGTAAAAGCCGGACATATCCTTGATATGCAGTAGAACCGTCTCTCCCGCCACTATCTGGCCTTCGATGGGATATATGCCCGGTATGACCTGATATCGTAGCTTATGTAGCTGCATTGCATTATCCATCGGATATCCTCTTGACGGTTCGATTTTCAAAATGTCTGGGCGGGAAATCTGCAATGGCGAAGTTTTCCAGGCCTCTGTTCCTGCCTACTTCATGAACGTGCCGCACTGGACGGGTGTTCGCAAGACTGCACATTCGATGTGCAGTCTTCGTTAGTGCATCCTGCCAAGTATCAGCATATAGCATGATCACGTCAGGGGCCTATACGGGCAAATACGTAGGAATACGTAGGTCAGGCATCGAAGATAAAGCAAGGCGTGGCCAGACCCTTTGCGGTAACCCGTGCTTACGAAGGTTCCCGGGAGCCATATCTCTTCTCTACAACAGTTATCGTCGCATGTTGATTGCACATGCGACCATCGTTTTTCGGTTGGAGCGTTAGCTTGCCGCCCGATTTCGCGTTATTCGATCGTCAGGGACTCGATCCAGTGCATGCCTGGCGGGATGTCGTCGCGAAACTCCGGACTGAATGGGGGCACATCAGGATTGGCCGGAGGTGCGCTGATGAGGTTGAGGTCTATCGCCTGCGGCTTTCCCAGTAGGCCATGTTCTGTTCGCTGCAGATGGAAATACAGCCCGTTCCAGAGCTTTGCGCCAAAATCATTCGGCAGTTTGTACAGAAACAGCAAGTTGTGTTCCAGCCAGGTCAAGTCCCCGGCGGTGATGTTGCCGGGTTGCGGGTAGGGATACGGTACATGACAGACGAGTTCCTGCGGCCCATCGATACACTTGAATTCCTTCATGGACAGGAAATGGTCCGAAAAATGTGTCCGATCCATGGTGATGATAAAAGAGACGGTTCCGCCACTTTGCTGCTCAAAACGAACCGAGCCCAGCGCAATGTGCTGATGGTCACGCGTGTTGGCGGTGATAGCCTTTGTGCCCTGCATATCCCACGCCATCGCGAAGGAGGGCAGGGCTGCAAGCAGGCAAATGAGTGTGCGCAGGTTCTGGGTAACGGATGGCCTTCTGCTGATCATCAATCCTCCCCGTTGGCTTTTGCAATGTGCCCGTTTACATTCGACAACCGGCTAACTCAATTTTTTCATCCAACGGAAAGCACCATCCGGCAGTATGGAAAAGACACAAGCCAGGCTGCGTTCGTTCCCTTTTTTCCGGTTTGATATCCCGGCGAATCACAAGATCACTTGGGTGCCCAGCTCCACTACCTGGCCGGGTGGGATATTGAAGTACCCCACGACGCTACCGGCATTCCTGTACATGGCAATGAAAAGTTTTTCCCTCCACATCGGCATTTCCGACGGAGCGCTCGGGATCAACGTTTGTCGGCCGATGAAGTAGGACATCAACATCGGTTCCATCATCAATCCGTGTTTTGAGGCGAGTTCGAGGGCCTGCGGGATGTTGGGCTCATCCTTGAAGCCGAATTTGACGGTTACGCGATAAAAGCCGTTGGGTAACGCCTCACACGCAAACTTGTCCTCCTCGCGGGCATGCGGTATGTCGAGGATGCGCACAAAAAGAATCACAACCTGTTCATGCAGAATCTTGTTGTGTTTCAAATTATGCAACAACGCATGAGGCACGCTGTTCGGATTTGCGTGCAGGAAAATGGCGGAACCCGGTACTCTGATAACACTATCTTTTCCCATTGATTCGGCGAAGGGTACCAATTCAAGGGCCTTGGTCTCGATTTTTTTCTGTAGCAACAGCCTGCCACGCTTCCATGTTGTCATCAGCAGAAAAACCACGAATCCAAAAAGCAGCGGAAACCATCCACCCTCCGCGATTTTCAGGAGATTGGCGCTGAAGAATGTCAGGTCGATTACCAGAAGCACGGCAATCACCAGACCGCTTTTGAACCAGCCCCATCCCCATATTCTGCGGGCAACGATATATGACAGTACGGTCGTGATGGCCATCGTGCCCGTCACTGCGATCCCGTAGGCTGCAGCCAGGTTGGTCGAGCTGCGGAAGCCAAGGACAAGCGCTACAACGGAAAGCAGGAGTACCCAATTGATACCGGGCAGATAGATCTGCCCTTTCTCCTGTTCCGATGTATGTTGTGTTTCCATGCGCGGTGAATATCCAAGGTGAGTGGCTTGTTGAGTCATTGAAAAAGCCCCGGATATGACTGCCTGCGACGCGATGACTGTTGCTGCAGTTGACAAAATGACCAGGGGGTACGTCGCCCAGCTTGGCGCCAGCAGATAAAAGGCATTTTCTATGGCTTTCGGGTCGTGTATCAGCAATGCGCCCTGACCGAAATAATTTAGTACGAGAGAGGGCAGCACAAAACCGAACCAGGCCAGTTGTATGGGGTGCCTGCCGAAATGGCCCATGTCGGCATACAGGGCTTCGGCCCCCGTCAACGCCAGGACCACTCCGCCCAGGGCGACGAAGCCTATCCAGGGAGATGCTGCTAGGAAAGAGAAACCATACGCGGGATTCAAGGCTTTCAGAACGCTGGGCTCATTGACAATATTCAGTACGCCAAGAACGGCGAGCACGGCAAACCACACGCACATGATCGGACCGAACAATCCACCGACACTTGCCGTTCCCTTGCGCTCAAACGCAAACAATCCCCATAGAATCGCGATCGTGATCGGAATGACATAAGTCTTGAAAGCCGGGCTGGCGATCTGCAAGCCTTCCACGGCAGACAATACCGAGATGGCAGGTGTAATCACGCCGTCTCCGTAAAAAAGCGCTGCGCCAAATATGCCAAGCAGCATGATCGTGCGGCGGGCATTTCCCTTGCCCTCCAGCTTTCTGAGCACCAAGGCCATCAACGCCATGATGCCGCCTTCCCCCTGGTTGTCCGCGCGCATGATGAATGCCACATACTTGAAGGAGACGACAATGATCAATGACCAGAATATGAGTGACAGTATGCCAAGAACGCTCCCTGTATTCTGGGGGACAGGGCTGACGCCTCCCGTGAAAATCGTGTTCAAGGTGTATAGCGGACTGGTTCCGATATCCCCGTAGACTACGCCCAGAGCCGCCAAGGAAAGACCGGTCAAACTTGATTGATTCCGTGTATCGTTCATAGTATTTTGTTTGCAAGGAATGGAATAAAATTTCTACAGATTTGTTTTCTTTTGATGATACCCCGGCGGGCCATGAACAGCCAAAGCCAATCTTGGAATTGATGCAGACTGTTCCAAATTGGAGCGCCGCGATTTTCTGAAAAAATATCCTTTATCAAAAAGTGGTTATTGAGTGCGCACAGTGCTTGCTCGTCAAAAGGTATGGCTGTCGGCATAGACCTCGTCTCCTTGATCGCTTGGGGGCGCTATAATCCTGCCCGGTAGTGTGCCGGTTCGCTATCGAGAATTCATACTAATTTTTCTGGAGAGATGAAAACATGCGTAATTTGATCGTTGTTGCTATTGCCTCGTTGTTTATTGCCACCAGCGCGTTTGCGGCCGACGAAAGTTGTGAAGCCAAAGCGGTAGGCAAGAACGGCAAGCCGCTGGCCGGTGCTGCGAAGTCCTCGTTCATGAAGAAATGCGAGAAGAATGCTGCGCCGGCTGCGGCTTCTTCCTGCGAAGCCAGGGCTGTGAGCAAGGATGGCAAGCCGCTGGCGGGCGCTGCCAAGGCAGCCTCCATCAAGAAGTGCGAAGCGAATGCAAAGAAGTAGTCTGAAATAACCTGATGCAACGGATTCCGGCGGGTTCATCCCGCCGGAGTCGTTTTGAGACCATGCTCCACTGGAAAGACGGACAGCCTTATTCAGAACGCTACGGCGATGTGTACTTCTCGGTCGATTCGGGACTGGAGGAGACGCGCCACGTGTTTTTGCGGGGCAATCGTCTGGCCGACAGAATCGCCGCGCTGAAAGCAGGCGAAAACTTATGCATTGGCGAGACCGGCTTCGGCACGGGGCTGAATTTCCTCTGCGCGTGGCAGATGTTCGGGCAGATCGCGCCGCCTGGCGCAAGTCTGGATTTTTTCAGCATCGAGAAATTTCCGCTGAGCGATGAAGAGCTGCGCGCCGCTCTGGCGTTATGGCCCGAGTTGCATGCACGAGCGGAAACATTGCTGGCGCGCTGGCACCGGCGCGTGCCGGGCTGGAATCGCTGGAGCTTTGCCGATGGACAAGTGCGGCTGACGCTCGCGGTGGAGGATGTCGATGAGGCATTGCCGCAAATGCCCGCGGGATCCGTAGATGCCTGGTTCCTGGACGGTTTCTCGCCCGCCAGGAATCCCGAGATGTGGAGCGATGCCGTACTCTCGAATATCGTCCGCGCCTCGTGCGCCGGTGCGACGTTCGCCACCTATACCAGCGCGGGCTGGGTGCGGCGCGGCCTTCAGCAGGTCGGCTTCGTCGTGGAAAGAACGCAAGGCTTCGGGCGCAAGCGCGAGATGCTGTGTGGCGGTTTGCAAGGAGCGAAGCCGGCCGCCATTGCGCCGACTTCCGCGCTGGTGATCGGCGCCGGGCTGGCCGGGTGCGCTGCTGCGCATGCACTTGCCCGTCGTGGCATCGCCGTTATCCTGGTTGACCGTGCACCCGGCCTTGCCAGCGCGGCTTCCGGCAACCCGCGCGGTATCCTGCACGCGCGTTTCGGCGGTGCCATGGTTCCATTGCATCGTCTCGTGCTGGCGGCATACGGCCACGCGCTGGCGCTGCTGGATGAGGTGCTGCCGGTTGACGGCGTCGCGCGCGCCGAATGCGGCCTGCTGCAACTTGCGACACCCGATGCCGAAGCGCGACGCATCGCCAAACTGGCGACACTGGAATGGCCGCCGCATCTGCTGCAGGCAATAGACGCGGCCAAGGCATCGGAATTGGCCGGCTTGCCGATGGCGCAGGGCGGCATATGGTTTCCCGGCGGTGGCTGGGTGGTGCCGGCGCAGGCCTGCCTACGTCTGGCGCAACATCCGCTAATCACGCAACGTCTCGCTTGTGAAGTGCTTGCGCTGACGCGCACTGCATCCGGCTGGCATGCCGACGGGAAGGAGTTTGCTATCGAGGTAGAGCAGGTCGTGGTGTGTTGCGGTCATCATGCGCGCGCGCTGCGCCAGTTCTCCGGCTTCCCGCTGCAAGCCGTGCGCGGCCAGATCAGCGAACTGCCCGCGACGGCCGCGAGCGCTACGTTGCGTGCCGTGGTATGTTCCGAGGGCTATTGCACACCCGCCGAGGCAGATCGACATGTGGCCGGTGCGACCGCGACATTCGACGACGAGGCGATCGATGTGCGGGCGGCTGATCATGAGACCAACATCGCAAAGCTCGCAGCGCACATGCCGACGCTGAACCGGGCGCTGGGCGGCGTGGACGTGGCTCGGTTGACCGGGCGCGCTGGAGTGCGGTGTTCCGTCCCGGGTGCGACGCCGCTGGCAGGCGAGGTTGAGTCGGGGTTGTATTGCAGTCTCGCCCACGGCACGCGCGGACTGATCACTGCCGGTATGGCCGGTGAAGTGATTGCTGCCGCGATGTGCGGACAACTGGCGCCGTTGCCGCAAAATCTGCTGGATGCGCTCTCGCCGCAACGATTGCGACGAAATGTGCGCGATAAGGAATAATGCCGGATGGCCAAGAACACCACAAAACAGGAATTGAGCGAAATCCGTCCCGGGCAGTCCATTGAACTGCTGAAAGCGCTGCATATCCTGACCCGCGACGGCAAGATAAATCAGGATTCGCGCCGGAAATTGAAGCAGGTTTACCACTTGTACCAGTTCATCGAACCGCTGTTGCTGGAGGTGCAGCGGGAACGCGAAGCGCTTGCGCTGGTGGATCACGGGGCGGGCAAGTCGTATCTCGGGTTTATCCTGTATGACTTGTTCTTCAAGTCACTGAACGATGCGTCGCACATCTACGGCATCGAGACGCGCGAGGAATTGGTGACACATTCATGCGAGCTGGCGCAGCGACTGGGTTTTGGCGGTATGTCGTTCCTGAACCTGTCGGTTGCGGAGTCCATCGTGTCGGACCAGTTGCCCGCCAAAGTCGAAGTGGTGACGGCGCTGCATGCCTGCGATACCGCGACCGACGACGCGATCAATTTTGCGCTGAAGAAGCAGGCGAAACACATCGTGCTGGTGCCGTGCTGCCAGGCCGAGGTGGCAGCGGTGCTGCGAAGGAACAAGGGCAGGCAGCTGGCGAAGGATGCGCTCACCGAATTGTGGCGGCATCCGATCCACACGCGCGAATTCGGCAGCCATCTCACCAATGTGTTGCGCTGCCTGCAACTGGAGGCCCACGGCTACCAGGTGACGGTGACGGAACTGGTGGGCTGGGAGCATTCGATGAAAAACGAGCTTATCATTGCGAATTACAAAGACCTGCCGCGCCAGCGCGCGGCGGAACGTCTGAACGACGTGCTGTCCGGCGTGGGGCTGGAAGAGATGCACGCAAGATTTTTTGTCTAGTCAGAGGTCAATCAGATGGAGATCAGCAAGGACATGCGCTCGCACTATGAGCGCATCGGCGGCGAAGCAAAGGTGCGCGCCCTGGTGCAGCGTTTTTATCACCTGATGGATGAATTGCCGGAGGCGTACGGCGTGCGCAAGATGCACCCGCCCGGCCTGAAGGGGTCGGAAGACAAGCTGTTCAAGTTTCTTTCCGGATGGATGGGCGGGCCGCAACTGTTTGTGCAGGAGTTCGGGCACCCGCTGCTGCGCCAGCGTCACTTTCCGTTTTCGATCGGCAAGTCCGAGCGCGATCAGTGGCTGCTGTGCATGGGACAGGCGCTGGATGACGTGGTGGAAGAAGAGGCGCTGCGCGATGAACTCAAACTCGCCTTCATCAAGGTTGCAGATCACATGCGCAATCAATCCGATCCGGGCTGATCTTCGGGGAGTTCTTCTTCGTCAGGTGTTGTCGTGCGCAGCATTTCCATACGCGTCGCCGGGCTTTCCAGGCTGATGCGTCCGAGCGTGCCGGTACGGTAATCCTGCAGCAACGTCATTGCCGCTTTTTCCAGATCGAACTCCTTGCCGCGTATACGATAGCCGCGCAGTTTTGCAATGGCTTCGATCAGCGCGTGGCCATCCAGACTCTCCTGCGGGAATTTGTAGCGCGCCTGCAGCAGGGTCGGGTAGCGCGCCAGCAGCAGGTCGCCCAGGAAGGCGGCAACCTCTTCGTCGATGATGGCATTGCGACCGATGCTGTGGCTGGCCGCGAGCATCAGTCCGTCGCTCTCATATTGAATCTTCGGCCACATCAGCCCCGGCGTGTCGATCAGGATGATGTGGTCATTCAGGTCGAAACTCTGCTGGTTCTTGGTGATGGCGGGTTCGTCGCCCACCGCGACCGCGCGCCGCTTGAGCAGCGTGTTCATCAGCGTTGATTTGCCAACGTTGGGGATGCCCATGATCATGATGCGCAGCGGCTTGAGCGGCGTGCCGCGGTGCGGAGCGAGCGGCAGGCACAGTCTGGGGATCTTTGCAGCATCGCCCGCTTTCTTGCACGAGAGCGCGACGGCATGCACGCCTTCCTGCCTGTTGTAGAAATCCAGCCAGGCCTGGGTTGTCACCGGGTCGGCCAGGTCGGTCTTGTTCAGCACCTTGAGGCAGGGACGCTGGCGGTGCAGGCGCAGTTCCCGGATCAGCGGATTGCTGCCGGCTTCCGGCACGCGCGCATCCAGCACCTCGATGACCACATCGATGCGCGCCATGGTCTCGGCGGCTTTTTTCTTCGCCGAGGTCATGTGTCCGGGAAACCATTGAATCGCCATTTTGGGGCCAGGCCATCTGAAAGAGGCGCGCATTCTAACTGTTATTTGACGCATGCAGTCCTCGCTCCCATAATCGCCCAATCCCTCATTTGGAGTTGTGTTCATGATCGCCATCCGCCAGCAGGATTTCATCGACAGCATCGCCGACGCCTTGCAATTCATCTCCTACTACCACCCGGCAGACTATGTCCGGGCGCTGGCTGATGCTTACCAGCGCGAGGAATCGCCCGCGGCCAGGGATGCGATGGCGCAGATACTCACGAATTCCCGCATGTGTGCGCTGGGCAAGCGCCCGATCTGCCAGGATACCGGCATTGTGGTGGCTTTCGTGCGCGTCGGGATGGATGTGCGCTGGGCGGACGCGACGATGAGCATCACCGATATGGTGAATGCCGGCGTGCGCAAAGGATATCTGTTGCCGGATAACGTGTTGCGCGCATCCATCGTGAGCGACCCGGCAGGCAGGCGCAAGAATACCGGCGACAATACGCCAGCTGTGGTGCATTTTGAGCTGGTTCCGGGTGATAAGGTGGATGTGCGCCTGGCGGCCAAGGGGGGCGGTTCGGAGAACAAGTCCAAGATGGCGATGCTCAACCCCAGCGATGATCTGGTGGAGTGGGTGGTGAACCAGTTGCCGGGCATGGGCGCGGGCTGGTGTCCGCCGGGGATGCTGGGCATCGGTATCGGTGGTACGGCGGAGAAGGCGGTGCTGCTGGCGAAGGAGGCATTGATGGAACCCATCGACATGACCGCCCTCAAGGCGCGCGGCGCAAAGAATCGTATCGAGGAGTTGCGCATCGAAATCTGCGACAGGGTGAATGCGCTGGGTATCGGTGCGCAAGGTCTGGGCGGGCTGACCACGGTGCTGGACGTGAAGATACTGGATTACCCGACGCATGCGGCTTCCAAGCCTGTCGCCATCATCCCCAACTGTGCTGCGACGCGGCATGTTGATTTCGAACTGGACGGCAGCGGTGTGGCCGAATTCACGCCGCCCAGGATCGAAGACTACCCGGACGTGCACTGGCACTCGGCGGCAGATGCACGGCACGTGAACCTGGATACCGTGACGCGAGCCGATATTGCGCAATGGCAGCCGGGCGAGACCTTGCTTCTTTCCGGCAAACTCCTGACCGGGCGCGACGCCGCGCACAAACGCATTGTGGAAATGCTGGCAAAAGGCGAGAAACTGCCAGCCGGCGTGGATTTTAACGGCAGATTCATTTACTATGTCGGCCCGGTCGATCCGGTGCGCGACGAGATTGTCGGCCCCGCCGGACCGACGACGGCGACACGCATGGACAAGTTCACCGAGGCCATGTTGGCGCAGACCGGTTTGATCGGCATGGTCGGCAAAGCGGAGCGCGGCAAGGCCGGTCTTGAGGCAATCAAAAAACACGGGGCGGTGTATCTGGTGGCAGTGGGCGGGGCCGCCTATCTGGTGTCCAAAGCGATACGCAGTTCAAGAGTGGTGGCCTTCGCCGATCTGGGCATGGAGGCCATCTACGAGTTTGAGGTGCAGGACATGCCGGTGACCGTGGCCGTCGACGCGCAAGGGCGCTCGGTACACGAGATCGGCCCGGCGGAATGGAAGAAACGGATCGGGATGATCCCGGTTCAGCAGGTTTAGTTTTGTATTTTCGCGGGAGTATCTTGCGAAAGTACTGAAGTGTTTTACCAACCGTAACGAGCGACAGGAGAGTAAAGCGCGAGAAGCCGGAGTGTGCCGGGATGTACATGAGGATTTCGAGCGTTTGAGCAATGCAGCTATCGTGGCGCGCAGTAGGTTGGAATTGGTTTGGCGGGTCTCCCCGCATTGCACCATGGTGAACCTGGTCAGGTCCGGAAGGAAGCAGCCACAGCCAATCGGTGCAAGTGCCGGGGGTAAGGCTCGCCTCCTGTTTCGTTGAAGGTGTTTTATTGTTCGAGGGAATTGCACTCGATTTTATTGGCAGGCGATATGTCAGCGACTTCTGTACTGGCCCGTAAGTGGCGTCCCCGGAACTTCGCTCAACTGGCGGGGCAGGAACATGTCGTCCAGGCCTTGACCAATGCGCTGACACAAAATCGACTGCACCACGCCTATCTTTTCACCGGTACGCGCGGCGTGGGCAAAACCACGATCGCGCGCATTTTCGCTAAATCCCTGAATTGCGAGACCGGCGTCACGGCCACGCCATGCGGTGTGTGCGGCGCCTGCACCGAGATTGACAGCGGGCGTTTTGTCGACCTGATCGAGCTGGATGCGGCGTCGAATACCCAGGTCGACAACATGCGCGAACTGCTGGAAAGCGCGTTGTATGCGCCGACCAGCGGGCGTTTCAAGGTGTACATCATCGACGAAGTGCACATGCTGTCGAAGTCGGCATTCAATGCGATGCTGAAGACGCTGGAAGAGCCGCCGTCGCACGTGAAATTCATCCTCGCCACTACCGATCCGCAGAAAATCCCTGTCACCGTCCTCTCGCGCTGCCTGCAGTTCAATCTCAAGCAGTTGCCGCCCGCGCTGATCCTGAGCCATCTGCAATATGTGTTGGGGCAGGAGAACATCCCGTTCGAGAATGGTGCGCTGAATCTGGTGGCACGCGCCGCACAGGGCAGCATGCGCGATGCGCTGAGCCTGCTGGACCAGGCCATTGCCTATTCTTCCGGCAAAGTCGACGAAGTACTGGTGCGCACCATGCTGGGGGCGATCGACCAGGGTTATCTGTTCGACCTGCTGCAGACCTTGCTCGCGGGCGATGGTGGGGGCCTGTTGCGCATTGCCGACGACATGGCGATGCGCAGTCTGGCGTTCGATGCGGCGTTGCAGGATATCGCGGCATTGTTGCATCGCATCGCACTGGCACAGACCATCCCGCAGGCGATCCCGGATGACGAGCCGGAGCGCTTGCGCTTGCTGGAACTGGCGCAACTGTTTACGCCGGAAGAAATCCAGTTGAACTACCAGATCGTCATCCATGGGCGCAACGAAATCGATCTCGCGCCGGACGAGTATGCGGGCTTCACCATGACGCTTTTGCGCATGCTGGCATTTGCACCGCAAAATGTCGGCGCACAGGCCACGCGGCCAATGCCGCGGACTGCGCCGGTGACAGGGCATCCGTCGCGACCGGCGGTTGCCGCCGAGCCCGTTCCGGCAGAACAGCCCGCCCCTGCGGCGGAACCGAGTCCGGAGGTCGGCGCCGGACTGGACTGGAATGCCTTGCTGTCGCAACTCAGCCTGCAGGGCATGGCGCGGGAATTGGCGAAAAATTGCGTGTTGGCGAGCTTCGCGGAAGGACGCATCGTCCTGAATCTGGCGCCGCAGCACAAACACCTGCAAAACAACAAGATTGCACAGGAAAAATTGCAGACGGTGCTCAGCGAGTATTTCGCCAAGCCGGTCAGGCTGGTGGTGGAGATGGGCGCGACGAAAGACGCCGCAACCCCCGCTGCGGTTGAGTTGCATGAGAAGCAGACGCGCCAGCAACAGGCAGAAGAAGCCATCAGGCACGACGCCTTTGTGCGTGAAGCGCAAGCGCACCTGGGTGCGCAAGTGGTCGAGAACGCGATCAGACCGATATAACTAAACCGGAGGAAGTGGAAATGATGAAGGGCGGATTGGCTGGGCTGATGAAGCAGGCGCAGCAGATGCAGGCGAACATGAAGAAGGCACAGGACGAACTGGCCACTGTCGAGGTGGAAGGACAATCCGGCTCCGGCATGGTCAAGGTGACCATGACCTGCGCTCATGAAGTGCGCCGCGTGAATCTCGATCAAAGCGTGATGGACGACAAGGAAATGCTGGAAGACCTGATCGTGGCGGCGTTGAGCGATGCCAACAAGAAAGCTGCCGAGACTTCGCAGAAGCGCATGAGCGGATTCACGGCCGGGATGAATCTGCCGCCGGGCATGAGTCTGCCGTTCTGATGAATCCACCTTCCAGTCTGGAAGAGCTGGTCAAGGCCTTGCGTTGCCTGCCCGGCGTAGGGCCGAAGTCCGCGCAGCGCATGGCTTACCACCTTTTGCAGCGTGACCGGCAAGGCGCCCTGCATCTGGCGCGTTCGCTCGACCATGCGGTGGCCAGCATCAAGCACTGCAGCAAATGCAACAATTTCTCTGAAGACGAAATATGTCCCTTGTGCAGCTCATCGCGGCGCGAGACGGACACGTTGTGTGTGGTGGAGATGCCCGCAGACTTGCTGATGATGGAGCAGGCCCAGTGTTTTCGAGGCATGTACTTCGTGCTGATGGGGCGTTTGTCGCCGCTTGATGGTCTGGGCGCGCGCGACCTGCCGCTGGAGCGACTGCTCGGGCGGGCCCGGGAGCTGTCGTGCGAGGTGATCCTGGCGACCAATTTCACGGTTGAAGGCGAGGCGACCGCGCATTACCTGGCGACCTTGTTGCGCGCCCAAGGGATTAAGGTGTCGCGCATTGCGCGCGGATTGCCGGTCGGGGGTGAACTGGAGCATGTTGATAGTGGAACGCTGGCACAGGCGGTTCTGGAACGACGGGCGGTAACGGAATGAACAGTAAAGCCGAAGAAAGTCCGCAAGGCGAACGCCTGCAGAAAGTGCTGGCGCACGCCGGTATCGGCTCGCGCCGCGAAATGGAGGAGTGGATCGACGCGGGGCGGGTGAGCGTAAACGGTGTGATTGCAACCCTAGGGACGCGCGTTTCGGAGGGCGACAAGGTGCTGGTGGATGGTCGGCAGATACGCCTTCAATCGCAGACTGAACATACATTGCCGCGTATTTTGCTTTACCACAAGCAGGAAGGCGAAATTGTCAGCCGTGACGACCCGAAGGAACGCGCCAACGTGTTTGACGCGCTGCCGAAAATGCGTGGGCAGAAATGGATTGCCATCGGACGCCTGGATTTCAACACCAGCGGCCTTCTCATCTTTACGACCTCGGGGGAACTTGCCAACCGGCTGATGCATCCCAGGTTCGAGGTGGAGCGCGAGTATGCAGTGCGCGTGCAGGGGGCAATGACGCAGGACCAGATGCACCAGATGACCAAGGACGGTATTGAGCTGGAGGATGGCCCGGTGCGCTTTGAACGACTCAGCGATGAAGGCGGCGAAGGATACAATCACTGGTATCGCCTGGTACTCAAGGAAGGGCGGAATCGCGTGGTGCGGCGCACCTTTGAAGCGTTGGGTTTGCCGGTGAGCCGACTGATGCGGGTACGTTTCGGCATGATCAATCTGCCGCCACGCATCAAGCGCGGCATGATGGCCGAATTGGGGGAAGGCGAAGTCAGGGCGGTTCTCGAATGGGTCGGCCTGCCCGCAGGTGTTGCCCGGCAAGTGGTCGACGATGGGCGCGGGAACAAGCTGCAACGCGCGCGATCGCGTAAAAATTAAAACTGGCGAGATTGACGGACTCTCGTTAAAATCCGAGGGGTTAAGTGACATTCTTAATGTGATAACCCTAATCTAGACGTGAATCGGCGAGCAGGAAGACATGGAAGCGCGTGGCAACAAGACCATCATCTGCAGCGTTTTGTTTTTGGATATAGTCGAATATTCAAAAAAATCCGTTTCGGGTCAGATATCCCTGAAGGAGCGGTTCAACGCTTTTCTTTCCATTGCGATTCGCGATGTGCCACTCAACGACCGCATTATCTTGGATACCGGAGATGGCGCCGCCATCAGCTTTCTGGGTGATATCAGCGATGCATTGCATGCCGCGCTGAGCATGCGCAGCAGCCTGCTGAACGAGGGCGTGCGCATGGAACCGCCGTTGCTGGTGCGGATAGGTGTCAACCTCGGTCCGGTACGTCTGGTCAAGGACATCAACGGCCAACCGAATATCGTCGGCGATGGGATCAACGTCGCGCAACGCGTGATGAGCTTTGCGGATCCCGGTCAGATATTGGTGTCGCGCTCGTACTATGATGCGGTTTCCCGACTGTCGCAGGAATATGCAGGCATGTTCCATTACCAGGGTTCCCGCACCGACAAGCACGTGCGCGAGCATGAGGTATATGCGATCGGTTATCCGGGCGATTTTACTTCTACCCAGCGGACGCTGGCCAGACAGTCCAGACATGCGGATGCGAAGGGTTTGGATGCAGTGCTGTTCAGGCTGGAGGGCTACCGGGATATCTCTGTAGCGGTCTTGTCCAGATGGGAGCGTTTTGCCGTCGAGAAATTCCGCGATGCATCTGGCAGGCAGCGTGCGGCGCTTATCGGGGCAGGAGTGGTTGCCATAATTCTGCCGCTGGCGCTGGCCGTCAAGTTTGCAGGGCGCACCGAACCCAAACCCCTGCAAGTTGCTTCCATAACGCCGATCCAGATGGAGAAGATGGCTGCGTCTTCGGTCGCTGTGGGCGGACAGGCCAGTGCAGCGAAGGGAGAGACGAAGGAAGCCAAGGCCCCCCCGGGGGAAATTGACGCGGATGCAAGGAAAAAAATAGCGCGGAAATCAAGGAAAGCCGTCGGCGCCTCACCGGATGCGAAGGAAGCCAAGAAAAATGAGCGCATCAGAACGCTGGCTGAGACAACCGGTGCGCCTGCGGTGGTCAGCCTTGGGATTCTGCCATGGGGCGAGATTTATCTGGATGGTAGAATGCAGGGGGTCAGTCCTCCCTTGTTGGAATTGCAGGTTGTAGAAGGGCAGCACGAGATCAGGATTCGAAATACAAGCTTTCCTACGGTGACTCGAATAATTACGGTGAAGTCGGGAGAGAAGATTAAAATCAGGCATCGATTTGCCAATTAGATTTTTTGTTCGTGAATAACTGGGGTGTTTGGATGTCAGGTTGTTGCAATGCGCTGCTGGGAGTAATCATTTTCGGGCTCTTGAGTGGCTGCCAGGCACTGAACTCATGCGACGAATGCTGGTGGTACAACAGGACTGCCAGCCACAAATTGAGCAAGGGCGTCGAGAACTACGAAGACGGAAACTATATCGCTTCGATGGAGGCATTGAACAATGTGCTGCAAACGAAGCTGGCAGATTCGGACGACAAGGTGAGCGCGTATAAATATATCGCGTTCATCGACTGCGTATCCGGCAGGGAAAAGATGTGTTATGAGGCATTCCGGAATGCGCTGCTTCTGAATCCCGATTTTGAGTTGACCCCTGCCGAGGCGGGTCATCCGGTTTGGGGGCCGGTGTTTCGCAGCGCCAAAGCAAAATTCAAGAAATAAACTATCCTGACAGGAAAAATGGTCACTCATCTGGGGCGTTATGAGATTATCGGCGAACTCGGTCAGGGGGCGATGGGAGTCGTTTACAAGGCGACCGACCCGCTGATTGATCGCATCGTCGCGATCAAGACCATCACCCTGAGTCTTGCGCAGGACGAGCGCGAAGAGTATGAAGCGCGATTCTATCAAGAAGCCAAGGCGGCCGGACGGTTGAGCCATCCCAATATTGTTACTATCTTCGACGTGGGTCGTAGCGGTGATATCGCCTATATCGCGATGGAATTCCTGCAAGGGCGGGAGTTGCGCGACATACTCAATGACGACAAGCTGCTGCCGGTTGACCAGGTGATCGATATCGTGATGCAAGTGGCCATGGGGCTGGCTTACGCGCACGAGCATGGCATCGTTCATCGCGACATCAAGCCATCAAACATCATGGTGGGCCGGGATTGCCAGATCAAGATTACCGATTTCGGCATTGCGCGCATGGCTTCGGCAGGCGTGCGTACCCAGACGGGCATGGTTCTCGGGTCGCCAAAATACATGTCTCCGGAACAGGTCATGGGAAAATTTACCGATCAGCGTTCGGATATTTTCTCTCTCGGTGTGATGTTGTATGAAATGTTGACCGGGCAGCCCGCATTTACCGGCGAGAACGTGAACGCAATCATGTACCAGACGTTGAATGCGATCCCGCAGCCCCCGAAATCCCTGAATCCGGCCGTGCCGGAGATGCTTGATTTCATTGTAGCCAAGGCGCTGGCGAAGGACGTGGAGAACCGCTACCAGAACGCCCGGGACCTGGCGAACGATCTCCGCGCCTGCCGGGGTTTCGTGCCAGGCAGCGTGTTTTCGGCGAACATATCGAAACCCGCCAGGCCTGCACCCGCGACAGAGGCTGTTGCACGGGAAGCGGATGTCGGCGAAGAATCCGAGCCTGGCGTGACGATGAGGCTGTCACCTTCATTTGATTCCGCGGCGGCAACGATGCGCCTGGCGGCAATGACCGCCAGCCAGGAAGATGTGGACGAACTGTCCAGGACATTCAAGATGGTTCGACCCAGCCTCGACGAGATCAATAAGGCCGCGCCGCGAGGTGCTGCGTCGGTTAAACGTATGCCTGGCAATGCGCCAGGCCCGGCTGGAGAGGATCGACCCGCAAAGGGTGGAGGTATCCTCTTGATGGTGATCGTTGCGCTGATCCTGATCGGGCTGATCTCCGCGCTGCTGTTCTAGCGGACTTCAAAAATGCATGGCATGCAGCGGCATTTCAAATTGCGCCCATCCCGCGCCCTGGCTGCGCTATTGATCATTCTGTGTCTGGCCGCGCTCACATCCATCTGCTCGCTCTCTTTACCTTGTGCTGGTGTTGCTCGTTGTCATCCTGAATGTTGCGGGGAATGAACGGCAGGGAGGACTCAGTGTGGTGATCATGCCGGATGCGATCGGAGCGGAGAGCTTCCGCCGTTTGCGCGTCATGCTGAGATGGGGTGACGCAGCAAATCAGACGGCGGCATAATTTCTTGGTGTCAGCACGGTGGGTATGGCTTCCGGCAGCATCTGCGGATAATCCTTGCTGAAGTGCAAACCGCGGCTTTCATGCCGGAGCAATGCGCTTTGCACGATGAGATCGGCGGTTAAAACAAGGTTGCGCAATTCGAGCAGGTCGGCACTGACGTGGAAGTTGCTGTAATACTCGTTGATTTCCTCGTGCAGCAGCTTGATGCGATGTTGTGCGCGCTGCAATCGCTTGGTAGTGCGAACGATACCGACATAGTCCCACATGAAGCGGCGCAGTTCGTCCCAATTATGCGAGATCACCACGGTCTCGTCGGCATCCGTTACCTGGCTTTCATCCCAATGCGGTAATGTGGGGATGGATGCGAATGGCTTGCTCAGGATGTCTTGCGCGGCAGCTTCGGCGAACACCAGGCATTCCAGCAGGGAATTGCTGGCCAGGCGATTGGCCCCGTGCAAGCCGGTGCATGCGGTCTCGCCTATCGCATATAGTCCGTTGACGTCGGTGCGCCCGTGCAAGTCGGTTACCAACCCGCCGCAAGTGAAGTGCACTGCCGGAACGACAGGGATCGGTTGTCTGGAAATGTCTATCCCGAGCGCGAGGCAACGCGCATGGATGGTCGGAAAATGCTCTTGCAGGAAAGCCTCCGACTGATGCGAGATGTCCAGATAGACGCAGTCCAGTCCGCGCTTTTTCATTTCGAAGTCGATCGCGCGGGCCACAATATCGCGTGGCGCCAGTTCGGCACGTTCGTCGTGCCAGGGCATGAATGGTGTGCCATCAGGCAGTTTAAGCATTCCGCCCTCCCCGCGCACAGCCTCGCTGATCAGGAAGGATTTCGCGTGCGGGTGGTAGAGGCAGGTAGGATGGAACTGGATGAACTCCATATTGGAGACACGGCAACCGGCGCGCCACCCCATTGCAATGCCGTCTCCCGTGGCGGTGTCGGGGTTGGTGGTGTACAGATAGACCTTGCCGGCGCCACCGGTGGCGAGAACCGTATTCCGGGCCTCGATCGTGATTACCTCGCCGCTCAGACTGTTGAGCGCGTAGGCGCCGTAGGCGCGATTTTCCGCCTGGCCCAATTTTCCGCTCGTGATCAGGTCGACGGCAATATAACGTTCCAGCAAAGTGATATTGGGATGGGCGCGCGCCCTGGCAGCGATCGTTTCCTGCACGGCCTGTCCGGTGGCATCGGCGGCATGAATGATGCGCCGGTGACTGTGCCCGCCCTCGCGCGTCAGATGGTAGCCACTGGCCGAGTCGGGATCGCGGGTGAAAGGGACGCCCTGGTGTAACAGCCAGTCTATGGCCTCAGCGCCATGCTCGACCACGAAACGCGTGGTGTGAGGGTCGCACAATCCTGCCCCGGCGATCAGGGTGTCCTGAATGTGTTCTTCCAGCGAATCTTCGGAGGAAAGCACCGCAGCAATCCCGCCCTGGGCCCAGGCGCTGGCGCCGTCCAGTAACGATTTTTTGGTGATCACGGCAACTTTTTGCCGGTCGGCCAGCTTGAGCGCCAGAGACAGGCCTGCCAGCCCGCTGCCTATGATGAGAGTATCGAAACGCAACACGTTGCCTTGCCCAAATCCGGTTACCTATTTGGCAACTATATCAAACTCGGGCAGACTATCATTCAAAGAGTGAACTTATTTCTTCACTTGCGGTCAATTTCTGCGACTGGCAAAGCTGACGTTTGTGTACCCATCCGGTTATACTGACAAACTGCTTGTAGTTGCAGGCGGTTCAGATTAATAAACCGGGAAACGGAATGGGTGACAGGGAGGTCGATCAGCAACTGGTAGAGCGAGCGCAGCGCGGCGACAAGCACGCGTTCGAGTTGTTGGTGGCCAAATACCAGCGTCGCCTGGGGCGGCTGATCTCGCGTTTCGTTCGCAACGCCAGTGAGGCAGAAGATGTTACCCAGGATGCGTTCATCAAGGCGTACCGCGCGTTGCCCTCTTTTCGGGGGGACAGCGCGTTTTACACGTGGCTGTACCGGATCGGCATCAATACCGCCAAGAACCATCTGGTGGCGCAAGGGCGCAGAGCGCCGACCAGCACTCCGTTCGACGCAGATGAGGCTGAGGATTTCGAGGATGCCGCGTTGTTGCACGAAGTGGCGACGCCCGAAAATGAGCTCATGAGCAAACAAGTAGTGGAAGTAGTGAACTCTTCGTTGCAGGAATTGCCTGAGGACTTGCGCATGGCGCTGACATTGCGCGAGATCGAGGGCCTGAGCTACGAAGAGATCGCGGCGGTGATGAACTGTCCGATCGGGACGGTCAGGTCGAGGATTTTCAGGGCGCGCGAGGCGATAGCGGCCAATTTGCGTCCTTTGTTGGGTACAAGTGAAAACACAAGGTGGTAAACATGAAACAGGAAATTTCGGCATTGATGGATGGTGAGATGTTCGAGGATCAGGCGGATGCTTTTCTGGATAAGCTCAAACGACATCCCGAGGCCCGTCAGGATTGGGAAAACTATCATCTGATCGGTGACGCGCTGCGACAGCCCGATCACATCTGCAAAGGTTTCCAGCAATCCTTCCATGAACGATTGCAAGCCGAACCCACCGTTATTGCTCCCTACAAGCGCACCACTCAACGCATTCGAAATTTCGCCCTGTCCGCAGTTGCATCCGTGACCGCAATGGCTTTGGTGGCATGGCTGTCGCTCAAGGTTGGAAATGAGCCCGCCCCTCAGATCGCCTCGATACAACCGGACAATATTTCTGCCATCAGGCCCGCTTCTGCCCAGGCTGATGATTACATGATGGCGCACCAGGAATTTTCCCCGACTGCCGATATACATGGCGCCGCTTCGTACATTCATGCTGTAGCGGGACGATAGTGCATAGAATGATGCAACGGTCCATCTATCTTCTTTCCTTCTTATTGCTGCAGCTGGGCGTTGCTCCGTCTTTTGCTGATCCGGTGCGGGGGAATGAGACGGATTGGCTGACGGCCATGGCCCAGGCGGCGCACCAGACCGACTATAGCGGTGTGTTCGTGTATCAATCAGGCGGACGCGTCGAGATGTCGCGCATTACGCATATTTCGGATGCGGGCGGCGAACATGAGCGTCTGGAAGGCATTGGCGACAGCAAGAGAGAGCTTATCCGAGACAACGACCAGGTTTGGTTGTACACGGACGGACACCGGGTCAAGGTTGAGAAGCGTCAGATCAGGCGCGCGTTCCCGGCCTTGTTGCCTGAACAATTGTCCTTGCTGAAGGAAAATTACTCCATCAGTCAGGCTGAAGAGGATGAGGTTGCCGGTTACCACGCGCATGCGGTTGTATTTTTACCCCATGACAACCTGCGTTATGCACGCAAGATGTGGGCCAACAGTGATTCCGGGCTGCTGTTGAAGGCCGTCGTGCTGGATGATCACGGCTACGTGATAGAGCAATACGCATTTGTGCAGTTGGACTTGGGCGGAAAAATCGATCGCAAATGGATTGCGCCGGACAAGTCGTCCGCGACCGCCATTGCGCAGGAACTTCATCTTTCTCCGCTGCCCAAGATTGAACTGTTCGAGGGGTCATGCGGCTGGCAGGTTGACGCATTGCCTGCCGGATTCAAGAAGATACTGGAAATGCGTCGCCCGTTGAGGGGGAACAAGGAGCCGGCCATTCATATGGTTTTCTCCGATGGGTTGGCGGGCATCTCCGTATTTATTGAAAAGGCGCAGGATGCGGCATTCAGTCATTCGGGCCTTTCCGGGCAGGGGGTGGCGCACGTCTACAACCGTATTGTTGGTGATTACCTGATTACAGTGGTCGGAGAAGTCCCTGCCCGGACCGTTATTCAAGTGGGCGATTCCGTCCGTTACGCGGGAGAATGACATGATTGAAATGCGAGCCATTGTTATTCAAGTGGATGGACGTGACGCCTCTGTGCAACCCGTGGGAACGGGCGGATGCGGCCATTGCGACAGCGAAGGCGGGTGCGGGAGCAGTACCCTGACGAAGGTATTTTGCAGCAGCAAGCCCCGCCAGTTCACTGTCCGCAATGAAGTCAGCGCCAAGGTGGGAGACGAGATACAGGTATCCTTGCCCGATGGCGTGCTGTTGCGCGGTGCGATAAAGATGTATGTCTTGCCGTTAATACTACTTCTGGTCGGTGGTATCGCAGGAGTTGATATGGCGAGTGACGGGGCTGGGCGTGATGCCTATGCGGTAGCCGGAGCGGTTATCGGACTGTTGCTGGGTTTTGTTCTGGCCAGGCTGTCGCCTAAAACGGATCTCGCTGTCGCGTCATCCATAGTCACTTCGAGATCGGTTTCGTAATCTTTGATTCATCAGGAGGATGAGCAAATCATGCTGAGCAAATTGTTCTTTTTCGCATTGTTTGGATTATTCACGCAATCGGTCGCGGCCAACAATCTGCCTGATTTCACCGAACTGGTGGAAAAGCAGGGTGCGGCGGTTGTGAACGTCAGCACTACGCAACTCGTGCGCACGCCCCAGATGCTTCAAGGGATGCCCAATCTTCCCGAAGACGACCCGTTCTACGATTTTTTCCATCGTTTCGCACCGCAAGCACCGCGCGAGCAGGAGTCCCAATCGCTGGGATCCGGCTTCATCATCAGTTCGGATGGCTATATCCTGACCAATGCGCATGTTGTTGATCACGCAGATAAAATAACCGTGCGCTTGACCGATAAACGCGAGTTCAAGGCCAAGGTGATTGGCGCCGACAAACGTACTGATGTGGCATTGCTCAAGATTGATGCAACCGGTCTGCCCAAGGTCACGCTGGGAAATCCGGAGCAAATCAAGGTAGGCGAGTGGGTGCTGGCGATCGGCTCCCCATTCGGTTTTGAAAACAGTGTTACGGCAGGCATTGTCAGCGCCAAGGGGAGATCCCTGCCACAGGAGAATTTTGTCCCTTTCATCCAGACAGATGTGGCGATCAATCCGGGCAATTCGGGCGGGCCGCTGTTCAACATGAAGGGCGAAGTGGTGGGCATTAATTCCCAGATATACAGTCGTTCCGGTGGTTATATGGGGCTGTCGTTTTCCATTCCCATCGATGTGGCAATGGATGTGGTCAGCCAGTTGCGGGCCAGTGGCAAGGTTACGCGCGGCCGCATCGGCGTCACGATTCAGGAAGTTACACGCGAATTGGCGGAATCCTTTGGTTTGCCCAAAGCCGGGGGGGCGTTGATTTCCAGCGTGGAAAAGGGCGGTCCGGCGGACAAGGCAGGTGTGCGCCCCAGTGACGTCATTCTCAAGTTCGACGGCAAGCCGGTGGCATCTTCGGCTGATTTGCCGCGTATCGTCGCAGCGACCAAACCGGGGAGCAAGGTCAGCGTCCAACTGTGGCGTAAGGGCAATACCCTGGATGTTTCAGTGATGGTGGGCGAGATCAAGGATGAGGGCGCGGTTGCCCAGCGTGGCGGTCGCGGAAGTCGTGGCGGCGCGGAAGGTTCCTCCGAAAGCGAAAGTCGGCTTGGATTGGTTGTGAGCGAATTGAACGACCAGCAAAAGGCTGAGTTGCAGGTTGACGGAGGTTTGCTCGTCGAGGACCTGAAAGGCGCCGCAGCACGCAGCCAGTTGCAGCGTGGAGACGTGATACTTGCCGTGGGCAATATCGAAATAAATAGCGCCGAGCAGTTCAACGAAGTACTCAAGAAGGTTCCGCGAGGGCGCAATATAGCCTTGCTGGTGCGCCGCAGCGAAGGCACGGTGTACGTCCCGGTCAAACTGGACGAGAAGTAAGCAGCGTTTTGTGACTCAGCGTGTCCCGTCAAAATCGGCTAGAATCCGCGCTTTGCGTAACCGCCGTTTTTGACGGGACTAATCATTTTGAGCCTGCAGCATATTCGTAATTTCTCCATCATTGCCCATATCGATCACGGTAAATCCACACTGGCAGACCGCATCATTCATTTGTGCGGCGGCTTGTCAGATCGCGAGATGGAAGAGCAAGTTCTTGATTCAATGGATATTGAGCGGGAGCGTGGCATCACCATCAAGGCGCAGACGGCAGCATTGAGTTACAAGGCCCGCGACGGCCAGGTGTACAACCTCAACCTCATCGATACGCCGGGGCATGTGGATTTTTCGTACGAAGTTTCGCGTTCGCTGTCGGCTTGCGAGGGCGCGTTACTGGTGGTGGATGCGTCCCAGGGAGTGGAGGCGCAGACCGTGGCCAACTGTTATACGGCGCTGGATCTGGGTGTCGAGGTGGTGCCGGTACTGAACAAGATCGACCTGCCATCCGCAAATCCGGAGAATGCGATTGCCGAGATCGAGGATGTAATCGGTATCGGTGCCCAGGATGCGGTACGGTGTTCGGCCAAGACCGGAGTAGGTGTTGAAGACGTGCTGGAAGCATTGATTGTCAAGGTGCCGCCGCCCGAAGGTGACATTGCCGCGCCGTTGCAGGCCCTGATCATCGATTCCTGGTTCGATAACTATGTCGGCGTGGTGATGTTGGTGCGTATCGTGAATGGCACGCTCAAGCCCAAGGACAGGATATTGCTCATGGCAACGGGCGCGCAGCATCTTACCGAGCATGTCGGGGTGTTTACGCCGAAATCGCAGAACCGCGAATCGTTGTCGGCGGGTCAGGTGGGATTCGTGATTGCGGGTATCAAGGAATTGAAGGATGCCAAGGTGGGTGACACGGTGACCCTGGTGGCGAATCCGGCCGATATTCCGTTGCCCGGCTTCAAGGAAGTCCAGCCGCAGGTGTTTGCCGGATTGTTTCCGGTCGAATCCAACCAGTATGAAGCGCTGCGCGATTCGCTGGAAAAACTCAAGCTCAACGATGCTTCTCTGCAATATGAGCCGGAAGTCTCCCAGGCGCTGGGATTCGGTTTCCGGTGCGGCTTTCTCGGCCTGTTGCACATGGAGATCGTGCAGGAGCGGCTGGAGCGCGAGTTCGACATGGATCTGATCACCACGGCGCCCACGGTGGTCTACGAAGTAGTGCAGCGCGACGGCAGTCTGCTGATGGTGGACAATCCGTCCAAGTTGCCGGATGCGTCCAAGATTGAAGAGATCCGCGAACCGATCGTGCACGTGAATCTGTACATGCCGCAGGAATATGTGGGGTCGGTCATTACACTGTGCACGCAGAAACGCGGTATGCAGATCGATATGACATACCACGGTAAACAGGTTCTGCTGCAATACGAGATGCCGATGGCCGAGATCGTGCTGGATTTCTTCGACAAATTGAAGTCAGTGTCGCGCGGCTACGCATCGATGGATTACGAGTTCAAGGAATACCGGCCTGCGGATGTGGTAAAAGTGGATATGCTGATCAACGGCGAGAAAGTTGATGCGCTGTCCATCATCGTGCATCGCGCCAACAGCCAGTATCGCGGGCGCGAAGTGGCTGCCAAGATGCGCGAACTGATTCCGCGCCAGATGTTCGATGTGGCAATCCAGGCTGCCATTGGTGCGAATATCATTTCGCGCGAGAACGTGAAGGCGCTGCGCAAGAACGTTCTCGCAAAATGCTATGGCGGCGATATCTCGCGCAAGAAGAAGCTGCTGGAAAAGCAGAAAGCGGGCAAGAAACGCATGAAGCAGGTGGGAAGTGTGGAGATTCCGCAGGAGGCGTTCCTTGCCATCCTGCGCGTGGATGATAAATAACCGGAATTGGAAGAAGAATGCCTTTTGCCCTGATCTTGTTTCTGTTGATGTTGCTAACCGGCGTAATCTGGTTGCTGGATCGCTTCATGCTGCGTGCCAAGCGCCCGGCGGGTGTGAACGAACCCTGGTGGGTGGAATACGCCAAAAGTTTTTTCCCTGTTATCCTGGCCGTGTTTTTGCTGCGCTCGTTCCTGGTCGAACCGTTCAAGATACCCTCAGGCTCGATGATTCCCACCTTGCATGTCGGCGACTTCATCCTGGTCAACCGCTTTACCTACGGCCTCCGCTTGCCTATCGTGAACAAGAAATTCATCGAGATCAACCAGCCGCAGCGCGGAGACGTGATGGTGTTCCACTATCCAGAGGATCCATCGGTGGATTACATCAAGCGCGTGGTCGGCGTGCCCGGGGACAAGGTGGTCTATCGCGACAAGCGGCTGTGGATCAATGGCGTGGCGCAGGAACTGCAGCGCGATGGAGACTATAATTACGTCGAGAGCGAGCTGCGTTTTGTGCATACCGAACGTTATCTGGAAAATCTTGATGGCCACAGGCATCCCATACTGTTGAATCCGGAGATGCCGCTGGTGCATCTGGGCAATGTGGCGAACTTTCCGCTGCATGAGCAGTGCAGTTATAGTGAAGATGAAGTGAGCTGTGTTGTTCCGGCCGGCCAATACTTCATGATGGGCGATAATCGCGATAACAGCCGCGACAGTCGCTATTGGGGGTTTGTGCCGGACGACATGATTGTCGGCAAGGCGTTTTTCATCTGGATGAATTTCGGCGAACTAAAACGCATCGGCCTGAAGATTGAATAGGTAGCGCATTTGTGAAAGGGATGATGATGAAAACATCGGCATGCAGGCAGCGCGGTATTGGCTTCGTCGGGATGATCATGATTGCGGCCGGGGTGATTTTCGTTGTGATACTGGGCATCAAGGTGGTTCCAGCCTATATCCACAATGCGCAGATTGCGCATATATTCAAGGCAATTGCGAATGACCCGGCGATGCAGGGGGCAACGGCCACCGAAATCAAGGACTCGTACAGCAAGCGTGCCAACATCAATTACATCACCGATATTACGGCGGAAGATATCGACATCCACAAGGACGATGGCCGGTTGAGCCTGAGCGCCAGTTATTCCGTCAAGATTCCGGTGGCGGGTAATATCGTCCTGCTGATCGAATTCAATCCGAGCAGTTCATAAGCGTTACTGATGAAGTACGCCGCATTATGCAAGCGACTTGGATATAATTTTCTGCAGCCGCAATTGCTGCAGCGCGCGCTGACTCATCGCAGTTATAGTGCCGCGCACAACGAACGACTTGAGTTTCTTGGCGATAGTGTGCTGAACTGTGCCATCGCCAAATACCTTTACGAGGCCTATCCCGACGTGCCGGAGGGTGACCTGTCCCGCCTGCGGTCCAATCTGGTCAATCAGCAGACGCTGGCGATATTGGCGCAGCAGTTGAATCTGGGCGAGCAGTTGCTGTTGGGGGAAGGCGAGCGCAAGAGTGCCGGATTCCGCCGCCCGTCCATCCTGGCGGATGGGCTGGAGGCCCTGTTTGGGGCGGTGTTCATGGAGGCCGGCTTTCCCGCTGCGGAAAAAGTGGTGCTGGGCTTGTATGTGCCGTTCATCGCGCAAGCCGACTTGCAGTCCTTGGGCAAGGATGCCAAGACTTTGCTGCAGGAGCATCTGCAGGCGCGCAAGTTGCCATTGCCGCAATACCAAGTGATCGAGATAAAAGGCGAAGCACATGCGCAGACTTTCGTCGTTTCCTGCGATATTGCCCAGCTTGGACTGATCACGCGGGGCGAAGGAGCAAGCCGCCGCATCGCCGAACAAATCGCCGCCGAACGCGCTTATCGACAAATCAAAGAAAACTCATGACCGAATCTCAAAACTTTCACAGCGGTTTCATCGCCATCGTGGGTCGCCCCAATGTAGGGAAATCGACCTTGCTCAATCATCTGATCGGGCAAAAAATCAGCATCACTTCGCGCAAGGCTCAGACGACGCGCCACCGCATCACCGGTATCCTCACCGAAGACCGGATGCAGTTCGTCTTTGTGGATACCCCCGGCTTCCAGACGCAGCATACCAACGCCCTGAATCGCGGCATGAACCGCGTCGTGACCAGCAGCTTGCGCGAAGTGAATGTCGTATTGTTCGTGCTGGAAGCGCGCCATTTTGATGAACGCGACCAGCAAGTGCTCGATCTTTTGCCGCAGGATCGTCCGGTGATCCTGGTCATCAATAAATCGGACTTGCTGGCGGACAAAGCCGAATTGTTGCCTTTCATCGAGAAGTTGTCGGCGCTGCGCCATTTTGCGGCGATCGTTCTCGTCAGTGCGCGCCAGGGAAAACAGCTCGATACCCTGCTGGATGCCATCCGTCCTTTCATTCCGGAAGGAGAGCAATTGTTTGGTGAAGACGAGATCACCGATCGCAACGAGCGCTTTCTTGCGGCCGAATTGCTGCGTGAAAAGATATTCCGCTATACCGGAGAGGAGCTGCCGTACTCGGTCAGCGTCGTGATCGAGCAATTCAAGCTGGAAGGCAAGCTGCGCCGGATTCATGCCGCCATACTGGTGGACAAGGAGGCGCACAAGGCGATGCTCATCGGCAGCAAGGGCGAAAAACTAAAGGAGATTGCCACCCAGGCCCGACTCGACATGGAAAAGCTGTTCGACGGCAAAGTGTTTCTCGAAGTGTTCGTCAAGGTCCGCAGCGGCTGGGCGGATAGCGCACAAATGCTGAAATCGCTGGGGTATGAGTAACCTCGCATCCAAACAACGTATCCAGGACGAGCCTTCCTTCGTACTGCACAGTTACCCGTTCCGCGAGACCAGCCTGGTGCTCGAGGTGTTCAGCCGTCAGTATGGGCGCGTGGCGCTGATAGCGCGCGGCGCGCGTAGACCGAGATCGGCGCTGCGAGGTCTGTTGATGGGATTCCAGCCGCTGTCATTAAGCTGGTTCGGCAAGCATGAATTGCGCACGCTGCATGGTGCAGAATGGCAGGGAGGGCAGCCGCAACTGCAAGGGACGGCGCTGCTATGTGGCTTCTATCTGAACGAACTGTTGCTCAACCTGATGGCGCGCGACGACCCGCATCAGACCCTCTTCGATTATTATCAGCAGACGTTGCAGCGGCTGGCTCAGGAAAGCGATCATGCCTTCACGTTGCGCTGTTTCGAAAAGCACATGTTGCAGGAGCTGGGCTACGCACTGCTGCTGGAAACCGAGGCAGGCAGCGATCGGCCCATCGTACCAACCCGGACGTACCGTTATATACTTGAACGCGGTGCGATAGAGGAAGCCGCGGACTCGGCCCAGGGCGTGCCCGTGCTGGGCAAGACCTTGCTGGACATGGCTGCTGATGATTATCGCGATGCGAACAGCGCGCGCCAGAGCAAACAACTGATGCGCATCCTGCTCGATCATCACCTTGCCGGAAAGACATTGCATACACGAGAACTGATGAGGGATTTGCAGAAGCTATGATCAAACTCGGATTGAACATCGACCATGTTGCCACGCTCCGCCAGGCACGCGGTGCGCGCTACCCCAACCTTGTCCGCGCCGCGTTGATCTGCGAAGAGGCGGGAGCGGATGCCATCACCATCCATCTGCGGGAAGACCGCCGCCACATACAGGATGCGGATGTGGACATCCTGCGCGGCATGCTGCAGACGCGCATGAACCTGGAATGTGCCGTTACCGACGAAATGATCAGCAATGCCCTGCGCGTGAAACCGCACGATATCTGCCTCGTGCCCGAGAAACGCGAAGAACTGACTACCGAAGGCGGGCTGGATGTGATTGGGCACTTCGACGCGGTAAGGCGTGCCACGCAACGTTGCATGGATGCGGGGATTCGCGTTTCGCTGTTTATTGATGCGGACGAAAAACAGCTTGATGCGGCAAAGCAGGCAGGTGCGCCCGTGGTCGAGATACATACGGGGAAATATGCCGATGCCGACAGCGTTCCGGCAACAGAGCAGGAGTTGCTGCGTATCCGGAATGCCGTTCTTTACGCTCATGCGCTGGGGTTGCAGGTGAATGCCGGACACGGCCTGAATTACCATAACGTGCAATCCATCGTGGCGATTCCGCGCATTGCTGAGCTCAATATCGGGCACGCCATCATTTCCGAGGCGCTGTTCATCGGGCTGGAACAGGCGGTGGGGAAGATGAAGAATCTGTTGAATTCCGGGTCGGTGCCATCCCGGGAATGACGGATGATCTACGGCATCGGCACCGACATTGTTACCGTGGCGCGAATCGAGGCGGCCAGCACACGCCACGGAACGGCGTTCGCCCGGCGCATCCTGAGTGAGCGGGAATTCGGCGAATACGCTTCCCAGGCCCATCCTGCGCGCTTCCTGAGCAAACGCTTCGCGGCCAAGGAGGCTTTCGCCAAGGCGACTGGTCACGGATTGAGACATCCGGTGAGCTTGCATCGCATCAGCATCGGCCATGATGAACTGGGCAAGCCGGTTTTTCTGTTCGACGCCGAGTTGGCTGCCTATTTGCAGCGGCTCGGCATAACACGCCATCACCTGAGTATCAGCGACGAGCGCGATACGGCGGTGGCGTTCGTGATCCTGGAAGGAATGGACTGATGGGGAATGGCCCGGTGATGCTGGATGTTGCGGGAAAGAAACTCACTCCGGAGGACGAGTTGCGGCTGCGTCACCCGCTTGTAGGGGGCGTGATCCTGTTTGCGCGCAATTACGACTCGCCCAGCCAGCTCGTCGAGTTGACCTCCGGTATCCGCGCATTGCGTTCGCCGCCATTGCTGATTGCGGTGGATCATGAGGGCGGGAGGGTACAGCGCTTTCGCAATGGATTCACCCGGATCCCGCCGATGCGCGAACTGGGCAGAGTGTGGGACGAGCACCCCAAACGTGCCAGACACCTGGCCCAACAGACTGGATTTGTGCTGGCATCGGAGCTGCGTGCCTGCGGCGTGGACTTCAGTTTCACCCCCGTGCTGGATGTCGACTACGGAGAAAGTACCGTCATCGGCGACCGTGCTTTCCATTCCGATCCGCAGGCCATTGCCGAACTTGCCCATAGCCTGCTCATGGGCCTGAGGCAGGGAGGGATGCCAGCCGTGGGCAAGCATTTTCCCGGCCACGGTTTTGTCCGCGCCGACTCGCATCTGGAAATCCCCGTGGACGAGCGCAACTTTACCGATATCGAATTGAGCGACCTCATTCCTTTCCAGCAGATGGTGAACTATGGCCTGACCGCCGTGATGCCGGCGCACGTCATCTATCCCAGGGTCGACCCCCGACCTGCGGGATTCTCGAAAGTCTGGCTGAAAGACATCCTGCGCGGTGAACTGGGTTTCGAGGGCTGCATCTTCAGCGACGATTTGAGCATGGAAGGAGCGACGGTGGCAGGCGGCATCGTACAGCGTGCGCAAGCCGCATTGAACGCAGGATGCGACATGGTGCTGGTATGCAACAAACCGGAATCTGCCGACGAACTGCTGGCCGGCCTGGAATGGACCATGCCTGCGCCAAGTCGTTCGCGCCTGGCCCAAATGCACGGACGCCCTCATCCGAAGACTTTGATGCAACTGCATGAGGAAGCGGAATTCGTCAAAGCCCTGCACGAAGTGGCAGGCATCGGAATGCGCGAAGGCGAGCTTCCTTTGGCATAGCAAGTCCTTTTCTGTAAGGACGGCGCAAACTCGGACTTCTCGAATCGGATTTGAGGGATTATGATGCACAGCATCGCGATCTGAGTATGGGGAGAGAAAAATGCAACAAGTATCTCGCATGCAACATCCGTTGGAAAAAGACTATTCACACCTGTCCGTGCGCTTTGACGCTGAGCGAAGCGTCTTGTGGACACTTCTGGATCCTCAAAACGTCCCGTGCTTCAGTCTTGAGTTGCTAGGGCAACTCCGCGCCCATCACGACGATATCGAGAGTTACGGCAATCGGGTCCTGGATATCGGTCAGGGATATGACATGCGATATTCGGTGCTGGCTTCGCTGACGCCGGGAATCTTTAATCTGGGTGGGCAGCTCGCCTTGTTCAGGGAGTTGATCCGCAGCGGCAACAGGGACTCCTTGTTGCACTACGCTACCAAATGCATAGATGTCATCTATCAGCGCGTTCATCACTTCGGTTCCCCCTTGGCAACGATCACGCTTTTGCAGGGCGACGCACTGGGTGGTGGTCTGGAAGCTGCACTAACCAGCGATATCATTGTTGCAGAACGGCGCAGCCAGATGGGTTTCCCTGAAATACTGTTCAACCTGTTCCCGGGGATGGGGGCATACAGCATGGTCGCCAGGAAGGTGAGCCCGAAATTCGCCGAGAAGATGATCCTGAGCGGCAAGATGTACAGTGCTGAAGAGCTGCATGATGCTGGTCTCGTCGATATTCTTGCGGAAGACGGCAAGGGAGTCGAAGCCGTTAAGGACTATATCAAAAAGCAGGAACGCAGGTCGAACGGTTTCCTTGCGGTTCAGAAAGCGCGCCACCGCTTCAATCCAGTCACGCAGCAGGAACTGATGGATATCACCACGGTGTGGGTGGATGCGGCGCTCAAGCTGAATGAGAAAGACCTGAAAGTGATGGATCGATTCGTCCGTTCGCAGGAGAGATTGTTCCTGCAACCGAAGACCACCCCTCTCATCTCTACTGTAGCCTGATCCTCACACTGCTGCCTGGTTGGCACCATTCAGGTAGCGGAGCAGCGTCGCACGGGTGGCCGGATAACTGCCCAGTGCCTCTTCCAGCAAAGATGGCGTCGAGATTGCCAGCTCGGCGTCGCCGAGCGCCAGTATCCGGCTGCATACCGTAAACAATGCTTCGGCTCCAACGTTACCCGAACTCCCCTTCAGGATATGCGCTAGTTCCCTGAAGGTGTCGTACTCCTGCCTGGATAGTGCGATGCGCATGGCTTCAAGCAATTTTTCCGTTTCGGAAAGGAAGCCGTAGATCACAGTCCGCAAGAAGTCTTCCTGATCGCCGCCCAGCAGCGCCAGATGGTGCAGCGTATCTTCATTGATGAATCCTGTTGCGATCGGTTCAATGTAGTGAGGCAGCTCGGGAGCGTCAGCCCTGGACGGGGTCAGCGTGAGACGCGCGACCGTATCAAGCAACGTAAGCGCGTCAACCGGCTTGGTCAGGTAGGCATCGATATGGGCGCGCTCGCATTCCAGCTTGGCCTCAAGGGTCGCATTTGCGGTCAGGATGATTACCGGCGTATCAATCGGCTGCCTGGACAGGGCGCGGTAAACCTTGGCCACCTCCAGTCCGCCCATTTGCGGCATGTTCATGTCCAGTATCATCAAGTCGTAGGAATTTTCTTCGAGCTTGTCCAGCGCCTGTTCGCCGTTCTCGACCAGATCGACCTTGTGGTTGCCATGCAGCAGTATTTTCTCGATGATCTGCTGGCTGGTACCGTTGTCTTCCGCGACGAGAATGCGAACGCCGCGCTTGTTGGCGGTACTGCGTTCGTAATGTTCCTTGAACGAGATTACGCCTTCCGAGGGGCGCGGTGACATGATCCCGTGCAGCGCATTGAATAGCAGCGTTTTGTCCAGCGGCATCCGCAGCAGGCAGGAATACCCTGCATCCAGGTATTCCTCTTCGCTGTGGTTGTGCAAATCGGGATTGAGCAGTATTGAAGACAACTGCCGTTCTCCGCGCAGCTCCTGGATGTTTGCCGCAAAATCCAGTGCACTCATGCCTATGTTCTGCGGAAGGCACAGGATAGCCAGATTGTTGGGGCGGGCGATGTCCTTGTCGATCAGATAG
>CAVRYQ010000079.1:0-13738 GCA_963725375.1 uncultured Pseudomonadota bacterium
AACTGGTTAGAATTCTGGTGACTTGTCCACGCGCGATTGACGTAGTGCAGCTCCCATAGCCCGAGCGCAGAGCCACGGGGCAATCCTCGTCGGAGCCGAGGCGCAAAGCGCCAAGCGCGATGACGCAGACCGCGGGGGTCTCCATCGCGACCCACCCGAATCCGCGGCGCGGCCCCACCAGCCGGGCCGGCGCGCTGATGCCGGCCATTGCCCGGCCCCGGCGCTAGGAAGAGAAGCGAGAGGGCTGTGATCGCTGCGAGGGCGACCCACGCGCGAAGAAGCCATTGGAAGAACGAGGCCTCGGTCACGACCGAACCAGCACTAGCCCGCTTTGAACGTCTCCGCGAGCAAACCCGACAGCCTCCCTTTGATAGAAGAAAGAAACATGTTCCACTTTCCGTGATGAAGTCTCGAAGAGACGATCCTCGATGTGGATGTCGCCCTCGCGAAGAAACATGTTCCACTTTCGGTGATGAAGGATCGAAGAGACAGGATCCTCGACGTGGCCATGGCCCTCGCAGAGGAGGGGGGATTCGACAACGTCCGCCAGCGAGACGTCGCTGCAAACGCGGGGGTCGCGCTCGGTACGCTCTACAAGCGCTTCCGCAGCAAGGAAGCGATCCTCTGCGCGGCGATCGAGCGCGAAGCCGAGGCGCTCGAGCAAAGGATGGAGACGAGCCCCGCCGCGGGCCGAAATTTCCATCAACCGAATCGGTTCGTTCTTTCAGACGATAACGATGGGAATGCTCCGCAAGCCGCGCTTTGCGCGCGCGGTAATCCGCGCGATGGCGTAGGGCAGAGGAAGGGGTCAGCGAACACCGCATTGGAGGTGTGCTGCGCATGCTGACGTTGACCGGCCTTTCGGTATTCTGCACAGAGCTGGAAAAGCTTCTGCACGAACTTGTGCAGGGAGCGGGCGTGGACGCCTTGCGGCGCGAGGCCATCCGCCGTGCCTTGTTTGGATTGACCCATTACCTAGATGCCCTGGTGGACGGCGCCAGCAACGCCACCCTGCGCCTGTTTCACGAATATCAGGAACTGCTTCAGGCGCGCGGACAGGAAATGGCCTTCGAGGTGGACCTGTTTTTCCCCTTCCTGCAGGTTGAACTGCCCGAGACCCTGTTGCGTCAGCCCCAAGCAGGGGATGCACTGGCGCATATCAAGTCCGCCCGCATGCAATACCAACAGGCGTTGTTGAAATGGCTGCGCCAGGACGGGGCGGCGGAAGCTTTGCGCGCAATGATGGCTTCCGTGCGCAACGTGATGCTGTGCGTGCCGCAGAATTCACAACGCGCCTACTGGTGGGTATCGTTCGGCCTGCTGGATTGCCTGTTCCACGACGGCATTCCGCCGGAGTTGAACGTCAAGAAATCCCTCAGCCGCATCGATCTCAGAATGAAATCGCTGATCGACGGCAGCCCCTTCGACGAAGAAATTTGCATCAGCGAAGCCTTATACCTGATCGCGCGCAGCCATTCGGTGAGCGATACCGTCGAGCAGATTAAGAATACCTATGCGCTGGATGTCTATCTGCCTGAAGAACAGCCCATGCCGCCCAGCGAAACGGCCTCCTTGCTCGAAGAGATGCGCGCGGCGCTTGGCGTGGCCGAGCAATCCTGGGAAGAATGCACTTCGGAAGTCGCGGGCGCCTGCCCGAAATTTGCTTCCGACATGGAAAGAGTACACGGACTCTCCGAGCAACTTGATCGCAATACCCTGCAATTCCTGAGCAAACAGATTCATGCCATTGCGCTGCAAACCGATGCGCCGGATCGGGCGCAACGCATCTCCATGGATATGGCGATGGCGCTGCTGCTGTTGGGAAGCGGGATCGACCATTACCAGCATCTGGGCAGCGGGTTCCAGGAACAGGCGCGCATCCTGAGTTCGCGCTTGCAGGCCGGCATGATGCGCATGCCGGAAGACACGGACAAGTTATCCAGCCTGATCTCGCTCTACTGCCAGATGGAGCAGCAGGAGGTCATGGTTCCGCTGGCGGTCGAAATGCAGGGAAACCTGCAAAACGTCGAGCAGAATCTGAACGCATTTTTCAACAATGCCGCAAAACGTGCCGAGCTGTCGCAAATCGGCCGAATGCTGAGCCAGGTGCGGGGAGGGCTGCATATTCTCTCGCTGGATGATGCGGTGCAGCTGATCGGCCTGTTGCGCCAGATGATCGAAAACTACGTGCAGGGCGGGACGCCTTCGGCATCCGAGATGCGCCATGTGGCTGCCGCGGTGAGCACCCTGGAAGAATACGTGCATGGCCTTGTGCTGGGCCACAAACCCGACGCCTCGGCGCTGGGAGGTGTTTTGCATGACATCGCCGAGATGCGCACGGCGGCGGGACAGCCGGAAGCGGCGGTACGACAGGAAGAAAGCATGCCTGCCGGCGTCTCGATACGGACGGGCGGCGAGGACGAGGAGTTGCTGGAAGTCTTCCTCGAAGAAGCGCGCGAAGTCATGGAGACCCTGCGCAACAATCTGGAGGTCAGCCGTTTGCACATGGACAGCCGGGAGCCGCTGGTGACCATGCGGCGCGGGTTCCATACGCTCAAGGGCAGTGGCCGCATGGTCGGACTCACCGAACTGGGCGAAGTCGCCTGGGCGGTGGAACGCGCTATGAACAAGTGGTTGCAGGAAAACAAACCGGCCACGCACGCGTTGCTCGACATGATTGGCGACGCCGAAGTCCTGTTCCAGCATTGGGTGGACATGCTGAGCAGCGGCAGCACCAGCGCCGTCATCGACACGTCGTATCTGCTCACGGTGGCCGACTGCATCGAAAACGGCAAACCGATACCGCAGTCAAGGCCTGAACAGCCGACACCGGAAGTGCAACCCGAAACGAGCGCGCGCAAGGATGAAGGTCCGGTGGAGATCGGTTCCGTCAGCCTGTCGCCGGTATTGTTCAACATTGCGACCGAAGAGGCGGCGGGTCACGTGCATGCGCTGTATGAGCAACTGGCGTTGTTGCATGAAACCGCATCGCATATCGTCACCTACGACTTCATGCGAGCGGCCCATACTTTGGCCGGCGTGAATCGAACCATGGGCTTTGTACAGGTCGCCGAACTTGCATACGCGCTGGAACAGTGGCTGGAAGAGCGCATCGACAAGCCGAACGTCGTGAACGAGCAGCAAATGATGCTCATCGACCAGGTGGTGCAGAAGCTGGACGAAATGTGCGTCATGGTGAGGGAGTACCGTCAAGAGCCCGGGCCGGAGCCGGAACTCATCGTCAAATTGCAGGCGAACCGGGAAATGGCAGAAAGCGATGCGGCCGAGCCGGGAATCGGGCGCTCGTCAGCGCCCGTTGAGTATCTCCTGGAACCTGCCTCGATCCCCGAGGCCCTGCCGGACTTCGGGTTCACGGCGGAACTTCCATCGAAAAATGTGCAGGAATTGCAGGCGCCGGAGTTGTCCGTACCTGACGCCGGGGCCGTTCTGCCCGAACATACAACCGAAACCGTGCCGGTCCCGGAATCGGGCCATGCGGGCCCTGCCGTCACGAAGGATGCAGAGCAACCCGCCGCGAAGCGATCCGCTCATCTGGAACGCGGGGTACACGACGAGGTGGACGAGCAACTGTTGCCGATCTTCCTGGAAGAAGCCCACGAGTTGTATCCGCAGATCGGCAGTACGCTGCGCGCTTGGCGCGAGCGCCCGACTGACACGCAGTTGGGCCGCAACCTGCAGCGCTTGCTGCATACGCTCAAAGGCAGCGCACGCATGGCAGGCGCCATGCGTCTGGGTGAGCTGACGCACCGTGTAGAAGACCGCGTGGAAAGAACGATGGCCGAAGGCGCGTTCGATGCCGACCTGTGGGGCGAACTGGACGGTTATCTGGACCGCATCGGTAGCGCCATCGAACAATTGCAGACCCCCCAAAAATCTGCAGAAGCGGGCGTGACACCGGCCACGGTCGACGGGGCAGCGCAGCAACAATTCGAAACTACGCAGATCGTCCCGCCACAGGCTCTGGAGGTCGGTGCGGAACGCGCCATGCAGGCAGCCTTGCTGCGCGTACGCTCGGACACTATCGACCGGCTGGTGAACGAAGCTGGCGAAGTCAGCGTGGCGCGATCACGCGCCGAGCTGGAGCTGCGCGAATTCAAGAACAGCGTGCTGGATCTGACTGACAGCGTGAACCGGTTGCGCAGGCAACTGCGTGAGATCGAGATCCATGCCGAGGGACAGATGCAGGCACGCATATCGGTCAGCGGTGAAAGCGCGGAGAAATTCGACCCGCTCGAGTTCGACCGTTTCACCCGATTCCAGGAAGTGACGCGGTTCATGAACGAAAGCGTGCACGACGTACAAACCGTGCAACAGGCCCTGCTGAAGAACCTTGCCGAAACCGAGGCCGCGCTCAGTGCGCAGTCGCACCTCAACCGCGATCTTCAACAAGGCCTGATGGCCATACGCATGGTGCCGTTCGCCAGCGTCAGCGAGCGTCTGTATCGCATTGTGCGCCAGACGGGCAAGGAGCTCGGCAAGCGGGCCAACCTCGAGCTATCCGGCACCGAAGTCGAGCTGGATCGCAGCGTGCTGGAGAAAATGACGGCGCCGTTCGAGCACTTGCTGCGCAACGCCGTTGCGCACGGGCTGGAAACTTCCGAGCAACGTGCAAGCGCACACAAGAATCCGATCGGTGAAATTCGCCTGTCCCTGCGTCAGGAAAGCAACGAGGTCGTGTTCGATTTCAGCGATGATGGTGCAGGCCTGGATATTGCACGTCTGCGCGAAAAAGCACAGGAAGCTGGCGTGTTGCAGGAAAATGAAGAAATTAGCGACGAGCAGGCGATGCAGTTGATATTCACGCCCGGACTTTCCACCGCCGAGGAGGTGACCGAAATCTCAGGCCGCGGTGTGGGGCTGGACGTGGTGCGCAGCGAGATCACAGCACTGGGGGGGCGCGTCGACGTCGCTTCCGTTGCCGGACATGGCGTGCGCTTTACCATCCACCTGCCGCTGACGCTGGCGGTGACCCAGACCCTGATGGTGCGCGTCGGGCAGTCGGTTTACGCCTTGCCGTCTACCATGATCGAGAACGTGCAGCAACTCAAAGCGGCCGCGCTGGAGGCTTCCTACAAACAGGCGTATATCGACTGGCAGGGCGCGCGATATCCGCTGTATTTCATGGCGCGCCTTCTGGGTGACGACGAGGCGGAGATTGTGAATCAACCGCACAATCCCGTGCTGTTGCTGCGTTCCGGCGAGAGCCGCATCGCGGTCCATGTCGACGAACTGCTTGGCAACCGGGAAGCCGTGGTGAAAAACATCGGGCCGCAACTGGCTCGCTTGCCCGGAATCGCGGGCGCAACGGTGTCCGGCAGCGGTACGGTCATTCTCATCATCAACCCGATCGCCTTTACCCAGCGTATCGCCGTGACGCGCAAGATCGCCAGGGAGGTCAAACCTGCGGTGCACAGCTTGCCGACGATCATGATCGTGGACGATTCGCTGACGGTGCGCAAAATCACGAGCCGCCTGCTGGCGCGTTCGGGTTACCAAGTGATCACGGCGAAAGATGGCGTCGACGCGCTGGAGCAACTCGTCGATGTGTTGCCGGATGTGATGCTGCTGGATGTGGAGATGCCGCGCATGGACGGTTTCGAGCTGACCAAGCGCCTGCGCCAGGATAGCCGCACCAGGGATTTGCCCATCATCATGATCACGTCGCGTACCGCCGAGAAGCACCGCCGCTACGCCATGGAACTCGGTGTGAACGAGTATATGGGCAAACCCTATCAGGAAGAAGAACTGCTCGAAAACATTTCTCGCTTCATTGTTGCGAGAGCTGAGCCAAATTGAGATTAGGGCGCAGGCAGATTACAATGCGCCCATGTCCGGACTGAATCTCACAAATCATTTTCTGATCGCCATGCCGGCGATGACGGACCCCTTTTTTGCCAAGTCCCTCACCTATGTGTGCGAACACAACGAGCAAGGCGCGATGGGTATCGTGGTGAACCGCCCGATCAGCCTGACGCTGAGCGAACTATTTGCCCAGATCAACATGCCCCTCAAGCCGATCGAACTGGAAGATGTGCTGGTGCATTTCGGCGGGCCGGTGCAGACCGATCGGGGGTTCGTCCTGCACGATGCGGGCGGTCCGTGGCAATCGACCCTGCGCGTCAACGACAAGATTGGCCTGACGACGTCCAGAGATATCCTGCAGGCAGTGGGAGAAGGACAGGGCCCGCAGCATCTGTTGGTGACCCTGGGTTATGCCGGTTGGTCTGAAGGCCAACTGGAGCAGGAGCTTGCCGATAATGCGTGGCTAAGCGTCCTCGCCTCAGAACATATCCTGTTCGAATTGCCTGCTGAAGAGAGACTGCCGGCGGCGCTGGCGCTGTTAGGCATCGATTTCGCGTCCCTTTCCGATGAGGCCGGGCATGCCTGACAAGGCAGGATCGAGGATCGAGGATTCGGGATTGAACAAAGCGGCAGAAATCGAGAAACCGGCAATAACCCGAATGCCAAGTACCACCGTCCCGTCCTCAATCGTCTATCCTCAATCACCCGCAAGGGGTACGCCGGCGGGTTCCCCGCTGCTTCGCAACGACCCTTCCGCAGCCTCAATTACATCCGGCACCCTGCTTGCCTTCGATTTCGGCACCAAGCGCATCGGCATTGCGGTCGGCAATACCGTCTCCCGTACAGCGCAGCCGCTAACCACCATCGATGATGAAAAGAACGATGTGCGATTTGCAGGTATCGCGTCGCTCATCGCGGAGTGGGAACCCGCCGCTCTGGTCGTCGGCCTGCCATGCAACGACGACGGGACGCCGCACGAAATGACCGCATTGTGCCGCCGCTTTGCCAACCGCCTGAAAGGACGCTTCAATTTGCCCACGTTGCTGGTTGATGAGCGTTATACTTCCGCGGCCGCGAGCTCGGTGCTGGACGAAGCTGGAATACACGGCCGAAAACAGAAATCCCTCATTGACCGGTACGCCGCACAGCAGATACTGCAGGCATATTTCGATGAACCCGGCGCAGGAATCTACGCATGAAAAACCCACAACTGAACAAGAACGGCGAATTACAGCACCTGCTTACCACGGACGGCCTGCCGGCGAGTATCCTTCGCTACCTTCTGGATCGGGCAGCCGAATTCGTGAATGTCGCCGAAGGCCGCGAAATCAAAAAAGTTCCGCTGCTGCACGGCAAGTCGGTATTCAACATATTCTTCGAGAACAGCACGCGCACGCGTACCACCTTCGAGATCGCCGCCAAGCGCCTGTCCGCCGACGTCGTGAATCTCAACATCGGATCCTCCAGCACCAGCAAGGGGGAAACCCTGCTGGATACCGTGGACAATCTGTGTGCGATGCATGCCGATATGTTCGTGGTGAGGCACTCATCCAGCGGGGCGGTGCACCTGATCGCGCGGCATGTCGCACCTGAGATTCATGTCATCAATGCCGGTGACGGGCGCCATGCGCACCCTACGCAGGCCCTGCTCGACATGTACACCATCCGTCATTACAAAAAGGAATTCCACAACCTGCGTGTCGCCATTGTCGGCGACGTGCTGCATTCGCGCGTGGCCAGATCGCAGATCCACGCGCTGACGACCCTGGGCGTGCCGGAAGTGCGCGTGGTCGCACCGAAGACGCTTTTGCCCAGCCACGTCGAAAAGCTCGGCGTGCAGGTCTATCACGACATGAAGCAGGGCCTGAAAGATGTCGACGTGGTGATGATGCTGCGCCTGCAAAACGAGCGCATGCAAGGCGCATTGCTGCCCTCGGCGCAGGAATATTTCAAGTATTACGGGCTGACCCAGGAGCGGCTGGCGGTGGCCAGAAGCGATGCCATCGTGATGCATCCGGGACCCATGAATCGTGGCGTGGAGATCGACTCCAGCGTGGCAGACGGCGCGCAGTCCGTCATCCTGCCACAAGTGACCTTCGGCATCGCGGTACGCATGGCGGTAATGAGTACTCTGGCGGGGACCAAATGAATATCCATATCAAGAACGGTCGCCTGATCGACCCCAAAAACAAGATCGATGCGCAACTCGACGTATTCATTGCTGACAAGCATGTCACAGGCATCGGCACGGCTCCGCAGGGATTTTTGGCGGAACAGGTGATTGATGCCAGTGGACTGATCGTGATGCCGGGACTGGTGGATGTCGCGGCACGTTTGCGGGAACCGGGCTACGAATACAAGGCCACGCTGGAGTCGGAGATGGAAGCCGCAATGGCGGGAGGTGTGACATCGCTGTCCTGTCCGCCCGATACGGATCCGCCGCTGGATGAGCCGGGTCTGGTGGAGATGTTGAAGCACCGCGCCCGTTCGCTCAACCAGGCGCGCGTGTTTCCGGTCGGCGCGCTGACCTATGGTCTGAAGGGCGAAGAGCTGACCGAAATGATCGAGCTGACGGAAGCGGGGTGCAAGGCGTTCAGCCAAGCCGATGCGTTGCTCAGCGATACCCGAGTGCTGATGCGCGCCATGCAATACGCGGCGACGTTCGGCTATCGCGTGTGGCTGCGCCCGCAGGATGCTTTTCTCGCCAGGGACGGCGTGGCACACGATGGAGAAGTGGCAACCCGCTTCGGACTGCCCCCGATCCCGGTGGTCGCGGAAACCATTGCACTTTCGACCATGCTGCAATTGGCGCGGGAAACGGGCGTCAAGCTGCATGTTTGCCGCATTTCCAGTGCCGAAGGCGTGGAAATGATCCGGATCGCCAAGCGTCAGGGCTTGTCCGTGACATGCGATGTATCGATGAATCATGTGCACCTGACCGAAATGGATATCGGCTTCTTCGACGCCAACTGCCATTTGATTCCGCCGCTGCGCAGCCTGCGAGACAAGGCTGCATTGCGCGGAGGCTTGGTCGATGGCACGATCGATGCCATTTGTTCGAACCACTCGCCGGTAGACGAGGACGCGAAACAATTGCCGTTTGGCGAAGCCGAGGCCGGCGCAACCGGCATGGAATTGTTGTTGCCGCTCGTGCTGAAATGGGCAGTAGAAGAGAAAATTTCGCTGCTGGACGCACTTGCGCGCGTCACCATCAATCCGGCGCAGTTGCTAGGTGTGAAAATGGGCCACCTTTCGGTGGGTGCGCACGCGGACGTATGCATGTTCGACCCTGCGGCGACGTGGAAGGTGGAACCTGCCGCGCTGAAGAGTCAGGGCAAGAACACGCCGTTCAATGGTTACACCATGCAGGGCCGGGTGCAGCACAGTATCGTCGAAGGTCACCTTGCATTTTCAATCTAGGTCGTCATTAATGAATCCATTGCTCGATATCTCAGGTCTGCCGCGCTTCGCGGAGATCAAACCCGAACACGTCACTCCCGCAGTCGATGAACTGCTGGCAAGCAACCGCGCACTGACGGCGAAATTGCTGGCGGATGACGCCCAGCCGACCTGGGAGAATTTCGTGCAGCCGTTCGAGGATGCCAACGAGCATCTGTCGCGCGCCTGGGGGCAGGTCGGGCACCTGAACATGGTGATGAATGGTCCGGAACTGCGCGAGGTCTACAACGCGAACCTTCCCAAGGTCACGCAGTATTATGCCGAGCTGTCGCAGAATCTCGCCCTCTATCAAAAATACAAAGCCATCCGCAACGGGGATGCCTACGCGGCATTGAATGCGGAGCAACGGAAAGTCATCGAGAACGAACTGCGCGATTTCCGCCTGGGCGGTGCGGAGTTGCCGGAAGAAAAGAAGGCGCGCTTCATGGCGATACAGGAAGAGCTTTCCGAGTTGACGTCGAAATTCTCCGACAACCTGCTGGACGCAACCAATGCCTATACCTGGGTGGTTGCAGAAGAGCAGGAGATCTCGGGCATCCCGGCAGACGAGTGCCAGGTCGCTGCCGAAGCCGCACAGGAGGCCGGGAAGAGTGGCTGGCTGTTCACGCTGAAAGCGCCTTCCTACGGTCCCGTGATGCAGTACGCCGACAGCCGCGCATTGCGCGAACGCATGTACCGCGCGTACGCCACGCGCGCCAGCGAGCAATTGTCGGAAGGAAGCAAGGTGGATTGGGACAACACGCCGCTGATGTCGCAGATATTGAAATTGCGTGCAGAGCTGGCGCAGATGCTGGGTTTCGACAACTACGCCGAGTTTTCGCTGGCGAGCAAGATGGCCGATACGCCGGCGCAGGTGGCGGCGTTCCTGCTCGAACTGGCGCAGCGCGCGAAGCCGTTTGCGGAAGATGACCTGAAGGAATTGCGCGAATTTGCCGCTGCCCAACTGGGGCTGGATGAGTTGCAGGCCTGGGACGTGGGTTACGCGAGCGAGAAGTTGCGCCAACAGCGCTATGCATTCTCAGAACAGGAAGTGAAACAGTACTTCCCGGAGGATGCCGTGCTATCCGGATTGTTCGGCCTGGTAGAGACCTTGTTCGGGCTCTGCATCAAACCTTCCACGGCGCCGACTTGGCACGAGACCGTGCGTTTCTTCGATATCCGCGACAAACAGGGCGCGCTGGTCGGCCAGTTCTATCTCGACCTGTACGCGCGTGCGAGCAAACGCGGCGGCGCATGGATGGACGATGCCATCACCAGGCGGCGCACCGCCAAGGGCATCCAGACTCCAGTGGCCTATCTCAATTGCAATTTTGCTTCGCCGCTCGGGGGGAAACCCGCGCTGTTCACGCATGACGAAGTCATCACCCTGTTCCATGAGTTCGGTCACGGCCTGCACCACCTGCTTACGCAAGTCGAAGAACTCGGTGTGTCCGGTATCAATGGCGTGGAATGGGATGCGGTCGAATTGCCCAGCCAGTTCATGGAAAATTTCTGCTGGGAGTGGGATGTGTTGCAGGGTATGACCCGGCACGGCGAAACAGGAGAGAAATTGCCGAGGACTTTGTTCGACAAGATGATTGCTGCGAAAAATTTCCAGAGCGGCATGCAGATGCTGCGCCAGATAGAGTTCTCGCTGTTCGACTTGCGCATGCACAGCGACTATGATGCCAACTGCCAAGGTGGCCGGACCATACAGCAACTGCTGGATGAAGTGCGCAAGGAGGTCGCCGTACTCATACCGCCCGCATTCAACCGCTTTCAGAACAGTTTTGCGCATATTTTTTCCGGCGGCTATGCGGCAGGCTACTACAGTTACAAGTGGGCGGAAGTACTTTCGGCGGATGCGTACAGCCTGTTCGAGGAGAACGGCGTACTGGATGCGGCGACGGGCAGCCATTTCCGCGAACAGATACTGGCGGTGGGCGGCAGCCGCGAGGCGATGGCATCATTCATCGCATTCCGCGGGCGTGAGCCGCGGATAGACGCTTTGCTGCGGCATAATGGGCTGGTGAACGCATAAGCCGAGGAGAAAATCATGAGAAGCGCACTTCTGTGGATTTGTCTCGCAATGTTGACGAACGTGCAGGCTGCCGAGCTTTACCGTTCGATCGACAAGGACGGGAACGTGCATTACAGCGATAGCCCGTTGGCGGGCTCGGAGGACGTGGAAAAACTGAAACTGGATAGCGAGCCGGTTCCGGACGAGGACCTGCCTTATGAAACGAAAGTGGCCATGCAAAACTTTCCGGTCACGTTCTATTCCTTTCCTGATTGCGGCGCAGCTTGCGTCGATGCGCGCGAATTGTTGAGCAAGCGCGGTATCCCGTTTGCCGAAAAGAGCCTGGTGAATAAAGAAAGCATCGACGCTTTCAACGCCGCATCCGGGAACAGCCCGCTGCCAGCGGCGACCGTAGGCAAGACCTGGCTTAAAGGCTTCCTCGCAGAACAGTGGAACAACGAACTGGATTTTGCGGGCTATCCCAAGAGCGTACCTCCCATTTATCGTCCGCGTCCTGCCGCGTCGGCCGTTCAACCTGCGCAATGAAGCTGGCGACCTGGAATGTAAACTCGCTCAAGGTGCGTCTGCCGCATCTGCTGGAATGGCTGGCTGCGAATCCGGTCGACGTAGTATGCCTGCAGGAGACCAAACAGCAGGATGCGGATTTCCCGGAAGCCGCGCTGCAATCGGCAGGCTATCACAGTGTTTTCAGCGGACAGAAAACCTATAACGGCGTGGCGATCCTGAGCCGCGAACCGATCACCGATGTGCAGCATGGCATTCCCGGTTTCGAGGACGAGCAAAAGCGCGTTATTGCAGCCACCATCGACGGCATCCGGGTGGTGTGCGTATATATCCCCAACGGCCAGGACGTGGACTCGGACAAATACCAGTACAAGCTCAAGTGGCTGGCTGCGCTGACTGCCTGGTTGCAGCGAGAGTTGGCGCGGTATCCGAAACTCGCCGTGCTGGGCGACTACAATATCGCGCCGGAAGACCGCGACGTGCACGATCCGGTCGCCTGGAAAGGCAGCGTGCTGGTCAGCGAGCCGGAACGTGCGGCATTCCAGGGCTTGTTGCAATTGGGCCTCATCGACACGTTCCGGCTGTTCGGGCAGGAAGACAAAAGCTATTCATGGTGGGATTACCGCATGATGGCATTCCGCCGCAACATGGGATTGCGCATCGACCACATCCTGGCCAGCTCTGCCCTGCAGTGCAAGTCATGCCATATCGACAAGGCGCCGCGCAAGCTGGAGCGCCCGTCAGACCACACGCCGGTGGTAGCGGAATTCGCATGAAAAATTACTGGTTGCTGATGATATTGCTGTGCGTACAGCCCGCAATGGCTGCCAAATTGCCGCGTCCGGATCACATCGTTATCGTGATCGAAGAAAACAAATCATTTACACAAATCATCGGCAACCGGGATGCGCCTTACATCAATGCGCTGGCCCAGCGCGGGATGTTGTTTACGCAGTCCTACGGTGTGGCACATCCGAGTCAGCCAAATTATCTGGCGCTGTTCACCGGAACCACTCACGCCATTACCAGCGATGTATGCCCGCTGGAGCTCGGCGGCGACAATCTGGCCAGTGCGTTGCAGGCAAAAGGATACAGTTTTGTCAGTTATGCAGAGACCATGCCCGAAGCCGGTTATGAAGGCTGCATGTACGGCGCATACATGCGCAAGCACAATCCGCTCGCCAACTGGAAGGAATTGAAACAATACAACCAGCCGTATAGCGCGTTCCCGCAAGATTTCGCGAATCTTCCCGCGGTGGCGCTGGTGATACCGGACCAGCGCGACGACATGCACGACGGCAGCATTGCCCAGGGGGACGACTGGCTGAAACAGCATATCGAAGCGTATCTGCAATGGGCGGCGAAGCACAACAGCCTGTTGATCCTGACATGGGACGAAGACGATGGCACGTCCGATAACCATATCGTCACCATCATGATCGGTCCCATGGCCAAACGCGGAAGCAACGCGCAACGCATCAACCACTACAACGTTCTGCGCACGCTTTCAGGGATGTACGGCCTGCCTTCGCTGAATGAAAGCGCCCATGTGCAACCAATTGTGGGCGTATGGCAGTAGCGATTGAGTTGTCGCGCTACTCGTTCGTCCCATCCAGTCCCAGTTCCTGAATCTTGCGTGTCAGGGTATTGCGCCCCATGCCAAGCAACGTGGAAGCATCGATGCGGCGTCCGCCCGTATGCTGCAAGGCCTGGGTAATGAGCGTGCTCTCGAATTGCCGGGTGAGGGTATCGAGGATATTGGGTTCGTTGCGCTGCAGTGCCAGCGCCACCTGCTGCGCGAGCGCAGCGCGCCAGTCCAGATTGAGGGCGGTGCTCGCGTGCGTGTCACGCCATTCCGCCGGAAGATCGGCGATTTCCACGATGCGCGTGGGGGTCATCACGGTGAGCCAGTGGCACAGGTTTTCCAGTTGG
>CAVRYQ010000080.1:0-19970 GCA_963725375.1 uncultured Pseudomonadota bacterium
ATTTGTCGTGAATGCGCTGGCCGTAGAACATCTTTGGGCGCCCCTGGCGATCCAGTTCGGGAATGCGGTCGAAGGTCAGCATGTAGGTCACCACCGCGGTCATCACTTCGGCGATGGGCGGGCAGCCCGGCACCTTGATGATGGGCTTGTCGGTGATGACCTTGTGCACCGGAGTCGCACGCGTCGGGTTCGGCTTCGCCGCCTGCACACACCCCCAGGAGGCGCACGCGCCCCAGGAAATGATGGCCTTTGCATCGGCTGCGGTCTCTTTCAGTACCTCGACGAATGGGCGCCCCCCGTGAATGCAGAACATGCCGTCTTCATTCAGCGGCGGGTTGCCTTCCACCGCGAGAATGTAATTGCCTTTGTATTTCTCGCGGATGGTGGCAATGATCTCCTCTGCCTGATAACCGGCAGCAACCATCAGCGTATCGTCGTAGTCCAGCGAGAGCATGGACAACACCACGTCCTTCGCCAGCGGGTGCGCCGAGCGGATGAAGGATTCCGAACAACAGGTGCATTCCAGGCCGTGCAGCCAGATCACCGGCGTGCGCGGCTTGGTTTCCATCGCCTCGGCGATCTTCGGCGCCATCGTTGGCGCCAACCCCAGCGAAGCCGCCGTCAGGCTGCAGAACTTCAGGAAACTGCGGCGCGAGATCCCCTGCCTCCGCATCACCTCATAAAATGTTTCTATGGACATTTCTCTCTCCCTTGTCTATCAGTTCAGGCTGTCTATTCACGATCAACCGTCCGCCCCGACGGAAAACCATCCTTACGCGGGTTATCTATCAAGTTCCGTGCCACACTTCGGTTCACGGGCCGAGACCTTATGGGCAGGGCGTTGCAGGCAAGCGTCAGGGAGAGGGCCACTATTGTAAAGAGTGACCGATTCGCTCGGATTACAATTTTGACCGGAAGGAGAATGTCCGTAACTTTTGTGCGTGATTGATCATGCGCAGGTGCGAAAACAAGCGATATTTCACGTCAAATTAACGATTCCTCCGAGGAGACAAAGAATTAGCGGATTTTTGTATTGCTATTTCCCTAAGTAAATACGAATTCTGGCCGTTAGAGTAGGCGGGTACGAAATAGCTCGCCGGTATTAACGATACTTGCCGCAAGCGCCGTCAAACGACGGGCCAATCGAAATAATTTTTGGAGATGTTGAGAATGCCCGATTTCATCGCGAAAAGCATTGCAGTCAAGGTGCAACTGTCCGTCCAGTTCCTTCTGTTGATCGTCAGCATCGTGGCTGCGATCTCGTTCTACAACATCGAACGCAAGGCACAGGAACGCGGGGCCGAAAGCAAGATCCGGGCGCTGGCGGACGGCGTGATCAACGGTGCGAACATGCTGATGCTGAACGGCATCATCAGCGATGTGGAGCAGCGCAAGCTGTTCATCACCAAGATGGGCTCCGGCGAAGACGTCAAGTCGCTGCGGATCATCCGCAACAAGCTGGTACAGGAACAATTCGGCATGGGCCTGCCCGAGGAACAACCAACGGGCGATCAGGAACGCAAGGCCTTGGACGACGGCCACGAAATCTTCGAAAGGCGCGGGGACGTACTGCACGGGATCGTGCCGTACACGGAAAGCACAAATTTCAGGGGCACCAACTGCCTGATGTGCCACACCGTGCCGGTGGGCTACCACAATGGGGCGTCCGTGATTGATCTAGATATCTCCGCCAATAATGCGGAACTGAGATTGCTGGGGTGGATGTCGGTTGTCGTCATCCTGGCGATTCAGGTAGTCCTCTGGCTATTGTTCAGGTACATCCTGCACAGACTGGTGTCCGTCCCGGCAGGCCAGTTGCGGACAGCCATCGTGGAAATCAGCAGTACCGGCGACTTCACCCGGCGTGTCAAGGTAAGCAGCAGTGACGAGATCGGGCAGACGGCAAATTCGTTCAATGAGCTGATGGGCAGTCTGCAGGCCGCGTTCCGCCAGGTGCACTCCGACATCGAGAAGGTTGCCGCTTCATCCCATTCCCTTTCTGAATCTTCGCAACAGGTCGCAAACGGTTCCACCAGCCAGAGCGAGGCTGCGTCTGCGATGGCATCGACGGTGGAACAGGTCACCGTGAGCATTTCCCATGTTTCGGAGGGGGCGCGAGAAGCACTGAAGATATCCCGGAGCTCGGGTGAACTTTCGGACAAGGGCGGCGACATCATCCACAGCGCCGCCGAAGAAATGCGCAAAATCGCCGACACCGTACGCCAGACCTCCGTTTCCATCGGCAACCTCGGCGAGCAGACTACCAGGATTTCCACCATCGTGAAGGTCATCAAGGAGATCGCCGACCAGACTAACCTGCTGGCGCTGAACGCCGCCATCGAGGCAGCACGCGCAGGCGAGCAAGGACGCGGTTTTGCGGTGGTGGCGGACGAGGTGCGCAAGCTGGCGGAGCGCACTACCCAGTCCACGCAGGAAGTCACTCAGATGATAGACACCATACAGCAGGCTTCAAACGCTGCCGTAGCCGGCATGGACGCGACGGTGGTTCAGGTCGATGGCGGGGTGGCGCTCGCACAGCAGGCCGGTGAAGCCATCAACCAGATCAAGACCGGGTCCAGCCAGGTCATCCGCACGGTCAGCGACATCTCCGCCGAACTGGAAGAACAGAGCCGCGCCAGCCAGGATATTGCGTCGCGTATCGAAAGAGTGTCGCAATTGACCGCGCAGAACAGTTCCGCTGCCGACAAGGCCGCCGGAGATGCTGGCCAGCTCGCCACGCTGGCGGACAACATGCAGGCCACGGTGAGCCGGTTCAGGATCTGATCCCTGTCGAGAGTTGAACACGGGTCAACCAGATCACACGGCGGGAACACGCCGAAGTGATCACACTCAGAGCATCCCGTGCGCAGTGCCATGCAAACCCGATCCACCAAGGTGGATCGGGATAATGTCGGCTGGCATGACCCCAGGTATCACTTCGAAAGACAATCCCGTTACAATAGTCAACATGCATTGCGCCCGGTTCCATGTCCCGGGCGCTGTCATCCGATATCGCACCAACGATTGCAAACCGTCATGAGCCCAGGAGGTCAGATTGATGAGTACAGCCAGCGCAGCACCCGCATACATCAAACATTCAAAACTCAAGGCTTGGGTTGCCGAGGTGGCCGCGCTGACCGAACCCGGCCGCATTGTCTGGTGCGACGGATCACAGGAAGAATATGACAGCCTGTGCGCAGAGATGGTTGCCGCGGGTACCTTCGTCAGGCTCAACCCGGCCAAACGCCCCAATTCCTTTCTGGCCTGTTCCGACCCTTCCGATGTGGCGCGCGTGGAAGACCGCACTTTCATCTGTTCCGCACACAAGGATGACGCGGGCCCGACCAATAATTGGGAAGACCCCGTGGTGATGCGCGAGCGACTCACCGGCCTGTTCAAGGGCGCCATGCGCGGCCGCACGCTTTATGTGGTTCCGTTCAGCATGGGTCCGCTCGGCTCGCCCATCGCGCATGTCGGCATTGAGATTTCCGACTCGCCCTACGTGGTCGTCAACATGCGCATCATGACGCGCATGGGCAAGGATGTGTACGACGTGCTCGGCACGGATGGCGAATTCGTGCCCTGCTTGCACAGCGTCGGCTCCCCGCTGCAACCGGGACAGCAGGACGGCAAGTGGCCTTGCAATCCGACCACCAAGTACATCGTGCATTTCCCGGAGACGCGCGAGATATGGTCCTACGGCTCGGGCTACGGTGGCAACGCACTGCTCGGCAAGAAATGCTTCGCTCTGCGCATCGCCTCGACCATGGCGCGTGACGAAGGCTGGCTCGCTGAACACATGCTGATACTCGGCATCGAATCCCCCTCGGGTGAAAAAAGCTATGTCGCCGCGGCCTTCCCCTCCGCCTGCGGCAAAACCAACCTGGCCATGCTGATCCCGCCCAAAACCCTGGGCGGATGGAAAATTACCACCGTGGGCGACGACATCGCCTGGATCAAGCCAGACAAGGACGGTCGCTTTTACGCCATCAATCCGGAAGCCGGTTTCTTTGGCGTGGCTCCGGGCACTTCCGTAAAAACCAATTTCAACGCCCTGGAAACGCTCAAGGAAAATATCATTTTCACCAACGTCGCTCTGACTGACGACGGCGACGTCTGGTGGGAAGGCATGACCAAAGAGGCCCCGGCCCACTTGATCGACTGGCAAGGCAAAGACTGGACGCCCGCCGACGGCAGGAACGGTCGCAAGGCGGCCCATGCCAATTCCCGCTTCACCGCGCCGGCCAGCCAATGTCCATCCATCGATCCAAACTGGGAGGATCCGAAGGGCGTGCCGATTTCCGCCTTCATTTTTGGCGGCCGCCGCGCCACCACGGTTCCCCTGGTGTACGAGGCGTTCAACTGGAATTTCGGCGTTTACATGGCCTCAACACTCGGCTCCGAGACGACCGCGGCGGCGGTCGGAGAGCAGGGCATCGTGCGCCGTGACCCGTTCGCCATGTTGCCGTTCTGCGGCTATCACATGGGTGATTACTTCAATCACTGGTTGAAGATGGGTCATGTAGTCGAACACGTGCCAAAAATATTTTGCGTAAACTGGTTTCGCCTGGACGAACAGGGGAAATTCATGTGGCCCGGCTTCAGCGACAACATGCGCGTACTGAAATGGATGGTGGATCGCATCAAGAACCGCGTCCCGGCCGACAAGACCGCTCTGGGCTGGATGCCGCGTTTCGAGGATATCGACTGGACGGGCATCGAAATCAGCAAGTCCGGGTTTGATAAACTTAACCGGGTCGATGCGGATGCCTGGAAGCAGGAGCTGGCGCTGCACAAGGAATGGTTCAGCAAAATGGGCGAAAAAATGCCCGGCCAACTTGTGCAGAACCACAGCTTGTTCGAACTGTCATTGATAGACTGAGCTGCGGCCAACCTTTCCTGCATGGCCGACTGCAACAGTCGGCCATGCAGGAAGCAATCAATCCGATTGCAGAGCCTTCAAATCTCCACCACCAGCGCCGGATCGAATTCCCTGTTCTCCGGCCTGTCCGGATTGCGGTTGTAGCCGCGCGGATTGCAAATGACCCGGGTACCATGCAGCACGTAGTCGAAACTGTCGTGCGTGTGCCCGTGTATCCACAGAGCACTGGCGCCCATCAAGTCGTCCAGATCGGATGCGAAGCAGGCGGAAGTCAGACTGCCCTGGTATCTCTCCGCGACGGAATGTGCGCTGGGCAGGTGGTGCGTGACGACCACGGTCTTGCCCGGAAACGAAACCTGCAGTTTTGCAGCCAGCCAGGCGCGCGAGATTTTATGCAACTGCGCGGAGCGGAAGGGGGTGAACGTCCTGAAGCGTTCGCGGATCAAGCGGAAGTCGCTCAGGTATGACTTGCCTTCCGCCATCGCGCGCCGCTTCAATTCCTCGCCAAACAAATTGAAGTCAGTCCACAGTGTACAGCCCAGGAAGCGCACCCCCGCGATCACCACCTCATCGTTGTCCAGCAAGTGCACGCCCAACTCTCGTGCGCGAATACGCATCTGCCGCAATGCCTCTACCCGCCCCAGGCGGTAAAACTCGTGGTTGCCCGGCACGTACAGGATTTCCCTGCCTGACCAAACGCTCCGTCCCCACTCAATCCCCTGCACATGGTTCCCGATGTCGCCGGCCAGCGCCACGACGTCGCAATCGACGGGCGGCGGCCGGTAGGCTGCCATTTCAATATGCAGATCGCTCAGAATATGAATGTGCATACTTTCTCCGTGCGTTCCATTCTACGCGCTAAAATTCCCGCTGTTCCCCAACTGCCGAATTCCCAGGGCCCAGTCATGATCGAAGACCGTTTGGAAAGCATCGAAACAAAAATCTCCTATCAGGAAGACCAGATCGAGGAGCTGAACAAGACCGTCTATCACCAGCAACAAAGGCTGGACCAGCTTGAGGAGATCTGCAGGGCGCTCGCACGGCATGTCCAGGCGCTGGCTGAAGCGGGGATTGAGGGAAAGTCTGCGGCGAACGAAAGGCCGCCTCACTATTAGAACGCTGTTGCGCCGCCCCAATCACTCGCCGCGGCCTTGTGTCCCTTGCGGATATTTGATTAACATGCATGCGGCTGGATATATTTCAGCCTGACCAATTATTCACAGGGAGAAGGTTATGTCTATCGCAACGAAGGTATTGTTCGCAGCCACGCTTGTTCTTTCATATTCTGTTGTGGCATATGCCGAGGAACAGGGGCAACTGAGGGAGGACGCTCAGGTGATCAACTCCGCCTGCCAGCCAGAAGCTACTGTTGCGGGCTGCGGTGGAGAAGTGGTGGGCAAAGGGTTGCTGAAGTGCCTGGGAAGCTACAAAAAGGCCCATCGCGATTTCAAATTCTCCCCGGGTTGCCGTGGTGCGATGAAACGCCTGAGGGAAGACAAGCACGAGCTTCGGAACGACAATAAATGATCGTGTTCGCGGCAGTGGTTTATCCGGCCACTCCTCCTCGCCGCCGATAAACCATTGCGGCGGGGCCGAACAATCGGAATTTTCAGTTCGGACATGCGGAATAACGCCCTAGATTCAAAATAAAGAGCGCAGAAATTCCCAGTTAGGCGTAATTTGCAATCCTGCATCACCTTTCAATCACTGCCGTACATCAAAACGATGGAGAAAATCATGGCTAAAGACAGCGTTTATCGTATTACAGAGCTCGTTGGAACCAGCAAAAAATCCTGGGAGGATGCTGCCGCCAATGCGGTCAAGGTCGCTTCGGAGACCCTGCGCGACTTGAGAGTTGCAGAGATCATAAAGCTGGACATGGTCGTCGAGGACGGCAAGGTGGCCTCGTACCGTGCGAAAGTGGCGTTGTCTTTCAAGTACGACCCGAAGAAATAAGAGAGGTGTGTTGGTTGTCGCCGGGGCGCGTGTCAGTTACTCACATTTATTGTGGATAACTACCTAGATAAGTATGCTTCGGCAGCGCTAACTCCAAACGGTATATACGATTTTTTTCGTCGTTCAATTTGCGGGCATTCGCCAGGCTTGGCATTGACGATTTGCCCGCCCATAAAAAAAGACTCAGGTTTTTCGCCTGGGTCATTTTTTTGTGAAGTTCTCGAAGCGTGATCGGGCAAGCACCGAGACATGTCTTGCATGGGCAGTTTCAATGATGGAGCGCCTTATCCAGCGAATGCAGCAGCTTTTCCGCATCATGCTGCTGGAGCTGGTAATGGATCGTTGCACCCACCATCATTTTCGGACAGGAATTAACCAGGTCCATCGCGATGGGAAATTTTCCGGTGGTTATGATTTCCTTGAGATGATTGAATTTACCATTGGCATCTTCAATTGAAAGCAGAAAAGCATGGCCTTCATCGATAATGCTGATGCATTTGTTTCCCTCATGATTCGCCGCTTGGCAGTGAAAACGCTTTTTTGACATTCATCCCCCTCGGTCGCCGCACTTTTGATGATCGCGATAGAGTCTGCGCGCCGCCCCCTTTGATGTCAAACCGTTCCCGCGGGCACGGCCCGGCCCCGTACCTCCCGGTGCCAGGAAAAGACCCGCACCGAGAGATCCAGAGGTCTCATCTGCGCCCGGGTCGTCGTTTTAGACGCCACTCTGAAGAATATGGCGCTCGATCTCGCTATCTGCATGTTTGATATGGGTGAGCACCCGTGCGAACGGCCAATGGGTAAACCAATCGGTGAACATTTCTTCTCCGACATAGGCCAATTTCTTTTTGAGGCTGAGCGCATCCTGAATCAGCTCCCTGTGTTTTTCCTTGTGCGCCTCGGATAGAGGATATGCGGACTGGAGCATCAGTTGCTCTTCGTGCGCAAAATGCAAGCGGGTATAGTCAATGACGTCATCAATGATCTTGTAAACAGTTTCCCGGGATTCCATTTTGCTGACGGCACTGTTCAAGCTGTTCAGTTTGCTAACGAGTTCCTGATGCTGCTGATGATTTTCAGTCATGTTTACCATTTTCAGTTCCCATCCATATTTAAGAATCGTTATCTCAACTTCCAATTTGTCGCCAAATTTGTTGACTGCCCTGAACCGTTGACGATCTCCCGTTGACTGCTCTGATAAATTGCCTTACTGGTCACTTCCAACAATACCCGACGGTATTGCCATGCAATCTATACTAAAAACGTATGGTATGGAACGGGTCAACGCCGACGGAATAACCATGAATGATCCATGGCATTCAAATGGATTTCAGGAGGGTGGAGACACCCGACAGGGCGCCCGGACATGAAAGCCGCAATTTCGCCGGGCATCGGGTAATGAGGGCGGATAACTCTTTCCACCCCTGTGTTCAAACAGGAGTGATTAACAGATAATCGCAAAGACCCTACATCCATCCTATGCAGCGTGAATAGCATGAAAGACCGCACCGATGAGCCGACAGAAATTTCTTTCTCAAGCAAAACACGCCATCGCCTTATAGCCACGCGCGGCAGAAGCCTCGCATCGGTAACGCTTGGAGCTGTAGGCATTGTCTTCGGCGATATCGGAACGTCACCACTTTACGCTCTTAATCAGGTTTACTTTGGCCACGACAATGTGGCCTTAACACCGGAAAACATTTTTGGCGGCATCTCCCTTGTAATTTGGGCGATCACGATCATCGTGGCGGTCAAATATGCCATCTTTGTCCTGCGTGCCGACAACGATGGTGAAGGCGGCATCTTTGCCCTATATGGCCTGTTGCATGGTGACGCGAAGAAAAACGTTTCCAGGGCGCTTTTGTGGTCACTCCTGCTAGGCGCCGGATTGCTCTTCGGGGACGGAATCATTACGCCGGCAATCAGCGTGCTTTCCGCGGTAGAGGGCCTTAGCGTTGCAACACCTGCGCTTGGAGCAACCGTCATTCCCATCACGATTCTTGTATTGACCGGACTGTTCGCCATCCAGCATAACGGCACCATGGGCATAGGAAGGATTTTCGGGCCCATCCTGCTAGTCTGGTTTGTCGTGATTGCGTTGCTCGGGGTGTTGCAAATCAGGCAAAGCCCGGAGATCCTGCTCGCGTTCAATCCTCTCTACGGTCTCAAATTCCTGCTGCACACCAGCTTTTACAGCGCCCTCTTGATCCTCGGTGCAATCATGCTGTGCATTACCGGTGGCGAAGCAATGTACGCAGACCTGGGACATTTCGGGACATTGCCAATTCGAATTGGCTGGTTCTCCCTGGTGTACCCGGCGCTGCTCCTGAATTATCTCGGGCAGGGTGCCTATCTGTTGCGCGGCGCGCATGTCTCTGGCGGCAATCTTTTTTACAGCGTCGTTCCGCCGGCGATGCTATTTCCCATGGTCATCCTCGCCACATTCGCAACCGTCATTGCTTCACAGGCGCTGATTTCGGGAGCGTATTCGCTGGTCTCTCAATCTGTCAGGCTCGGTTTGTTCCCGCGGATAAAGATTGTGCATACACACCATGAACATACCGGCCAAATCTATATTCCCTTTATCAACTGGATACTATTCGCAGGCTGCATTGCCCTGGTGGTTGTTTTTGGCTCCAGTTCGGCCCTGGCAGCAGCCTATGGCTTGTCTGTTTCCGGCGTGATGGTCATTACATCGGTGGCCATGTTTCCCGTTGCCAGAAATTTCTGGAAATGGAATGCAGTGAAATCCGCATTTGTGTGGGGAGCCCTGACTTTGGTCAACGGCTCTTTCCTGATAGCCAGCTCCCTCAAGTTCCTGGAAGGCGGATATGTTCCTGCAACGATAGGGATCGCGGTTTTCGTGATCATGGCGACATGGAAATGGGGACGCAAAGCGACTTTCGCGGCATATTCGAAAATAACAACGATGCGCATTGACGAATTGATCAGCCTGCATCGAGCAAGCAAGACGTTCCTGGAGCGCAATGCGATCATGATGATACCGAAGGCGCTCCATGCCGGAACCGATCACGCGCCTGCGCTGCTGCAATTGATCTGGGATCGCTATGGCGTCCTGCCGAGAAATCTGATCTTCATCAACGTCAACCACAAGGAAGTCCCTTACATCCACGATAGCCGGTATCGGGTAACAATATTCGAGCAGGACAGGCGCAGGGGCAGCATTATCAGCGTGGATCTGAGTTTTGGTTTCATGGAAGAGCCGAACGTCGAGAACGCACTGGAAGAAATGGCGCAGCTCAAGGAAATCGATCTGCCCACGAACAGGCGTCAATGGATCGTGCATGTCTCCAATGAAAATCTCCTGCCTTCAAGAGGCATGAAGTTGCTCAAACGAGCGCGCTTCCGGTTGTTCCTTCTGTTACGCCTCGTATCGCAACCGGCCTATTATTATTACGGGTTGGGAGTTGATGTACAGCTTTCAGCCGAGATTCTTCCGGTGCGCGTGAGCTAGCGCAGCATTTAAAATGCTGCGCCTTTGCGATTAGCTCTCCGCGGGATTGATTTGCTGCCTCTTGCGAAGAGGATGACGGATTCTAGGTCCAGTCTCCCCCACCGATGTCTGAGCCGCTATCGGCCAGATTGGAATTGTCATTCCAGGTCGAATTGTCGGCCAAGCCGAAATCCGAGCCACCCATGTCGCTGTTGGATGAGCCACCCCAGGTATCGGCAACCTGAGAAGCACTGCCGGGGTCGGCTCGGCCACCATCCATGAAGTGATGAGCCAATGCTTCACCCGCCACCATGCCAACGCCCACTGCGGCACCCGTAGCGAGACCGCCCATGATTCCGCTACCCATGCCGCTGCCTGCGGAACCCATGGGCGCCATCCCGCCACCATAGGGCTGCATGGGCGCACCATTCGACATTCCTGGCTGGTAGTTGCTTGGGAAGGTGGAAGGATTCCGAGAATTCATTGCACGCATGATCAATACGATGACTGCAATGGAACCCAGCCCAAGCAGCAGCATTCCCCACGGGAAGCCATTTCCGGACGGGGCTTGATAGTTACCGGAGGACGCTTGACCAGCACCATGCGATGCGGAAATCTGGTTCCTCAGATTCTGAACGGCGGCCGGTTTTGCAAATGACAAGTCGGGTTGCAACTTTTGGGCAATGTTCAGTTCATTCTGGGCGTTCGCCAACTGGCCTTGCCTTGCAAATAATTCGGCCTCTACAAAATGTGCTTTTGCACTGTTCGGATGATCCTTGAGTACTTTCTCCATCATGCTTTGCGCATCACCCAAATGCCCGGAATTGGCAGCTTGATAAACTTGATCTATGCTCGGGGAATTATCTGCGAGTGCATATCCGGTTGAAAAGCACAGCGCAAAGAATATGGCGAAACAGCGGGTTACAATTTTCTTCATTCAAATCTCCATTGAATTCGGGTTCTAATAGTTCCAACCCACTCATATACACGAACACAGTTAAGCGAGTATTACTTACGCAACTTGTGTCTGGATTTTACCAATAAGGGAAAATCTCACCGGGTCATGGACAGCAGCATAGTGGGTAAGTTCGACGAATGTACTCAAATTTGTCCTCCGCGCAGCTGGCCTTGTTGCGTCAAGGAACTCATTTCCAAGAAGATTGCCTCTCGATTTTCGCCTTGTTTATCATCCTTCCGGAAAAGAATCTGGAAAAGACCGGGCCGACGAAGATTACCAGCAAGGCGCGGGACAATTGCAACGTCATGACAAACCCGACGTTGACATTGGCTGACGCGGCAATGATCGCAACTGCGTCGATGCCACCCGGACTTGTCGCAAGATAGGCAGATAACGGATCAATGCCGAGAAGCTCGGTCAGGACCCAGGCAATTCCGCCACAGAGCAGTAGCACCGCAAGGATTGAAGCAAGAATCCGCGGCAGCATTCTTGCGGCATTCACGATGACTTTCCGGGTAAAGCGCAAACCGATTTGCCAGCCTATGCACAGGTATCCGCCCGCCAGAAGCCATCTGGGCAGTTCGATCTCGACCAGGCCGTTCAGTTGCAAAGTGCAGCTCACAAACAACGGCACCAGCAGCATTCCCGCAGGTAGTTTCGATATATGGCCGATCGCGGCACCTGCCAGAATGATCGCCAGCGTTTCCAGGAATGGCAGCCAATGAATGTCGGGAAACCATTCAACTGGAGCAGCGTTTGCCGACAGGTGCACCCAAAAATGCGCTATGAGGGAAGCAATGACGGCAACCAGGACCACGCGCAGATATTGCATGAAGGCGACGAGCCGACTGTCCGCCCCGAAGGATTCTGACATGACCATCATCGCGGTTGCGGCCCCCGGCAGCAGCCCCCAGATTGCAGTCGTGCCCGGCAAGATGCCGATCCGGCTGATCACCCATCCCATCACGCAACAAGACAATATGATCACCAGCACAATGGTCAGGAATAGTGGCCATCTGTGCAGGAAGAAGTGAAGGATGTCCGTGGTGAAGGACCTGGCGACCAGGCATCCTATGATGCTTTGCGCTATGCCGAAGGGCAAGTTCGGTACATGGATTCCGCCCTGCGCGGTCTCGACAACGATGCCCGCGATGATCGCTGCAAGCAGAATGGCTGCAGGCAGGTGTGCCTCGATCAGCAGGAATGCGAAAAAGGCCGACAGAAGCGCCAGTATTCCCCATCGTGCCGAAGAAGGAAGCCCGGACAGCGGGAAGCATTGCAGCGTCATGCCCGTTATTGGTCAGGGCCGAATGACAGGTCCGCGCTCTTTCTGACCCTGCTGATCCTTGGAAATATCCTGGTCACCGCAAAATCCTGCATCTCGGTCGTGAACGCGGAGATGGCGTCTTCGACGATCACCAGCGAATAGCCATGCTCAAATGCCTGGCGAGCCGTGGATTCCACTCCCTGGTTTGTGGCGATTCCAGTCAGCACGATCGTCTTGATACCGCGCCTGCGCAATTGCAAGTCCAGTTCGGTACCGAAAAAGGCACCCCATTGGCGCTTGGTGATCCGTATGTCGCCGGGCATCGCCAGGCCGTCAATCAGTTCCGAAAAATCTTCCAGATAACCCCCAGCAGGCATGGCGGGGGGCATATCGGCTTCCTGCCGCAGGGCGTCCTTCAGGTCGCCGGAAAAACCGACATTCACCAGGACGACAGGGGCGCCCGCTGTGCGGAACCGGTTGGCCACGTCCCTTACGACATGAACAACCTGCTCTCCGGTATAAGGAGCAAATTCCCTGCCGACTACCCCTTTTTGCAGGTCGATCACGACCAGGGCGGTTGTGGGGGCGAGCTTTATTTCAGGCATGGTCTTTTCGATCTCCGTTCATTGCGTAGTTACAGGCGGCATCCGATTCAGCGCGACACTGACATGATAATTGCCGCCTTGAACTTTGCCACTCTTTTCAAAGAGGCAGCGGTTTCCTGCCGAATAATCGTTTACGAAAATTCCTGCACCGTCTGCAAAGCTCTTCTCCCTCCGGAAAAAGGGGGGATGAGGGAGACGCGCGTCATGATTCAGGAAAACATCCATAATCCGCGCTTCCTTGAATAATTGGTACAAATATTGCTGCTATGCAAGTTCTACCATTTATTGACGACAAGGCAAAACATGCTATTCGATATTTACGAACAAAAAGGGCTGCTGTTCAACATGAACTTCAAGGAAGCCAACGGTGGCTATGCGACTTATCGGGGCGACCTGGTACTGGAGCTTGGAGAAATCGGTGATGCATTAGGCCATCGCAAGCCACCTACCGCGACCATCAAGAACACCATTGTGCTGGCAGAAAACGACAAAATCAAACTGTACGCAGGCAGCCTGGACACGCTCTCGTTATTGCCCAAAGTGCTGGATTATTATCAGGCCGATTTCGCGCCGGATGTGCGCATCATCGTGTTCGTAGTGAACATTAACAAACCGCTGGTGATTGAGGCTGGCGACCTGAACATCGCGGCTATCGGCATGCAGGAAGGGTTGATCTGGAACGAGCTAATCGACATCGCAGCTCTGGACAAGGGTGATTTCAAAGGACAGTCTGCCGCCGAAAAGATTGTCACTGTGTACAAGGCACTCTCCGGCTACCAGCCCAAGGGCGACAAGGTATCGTTCGAAGAAGCACTAACCCGCACCATGGAGCTGACACGGGCCGGTCGAGGCCCGGTGTGATTCATTGCGGATGATTGTCTCAAACATGACATTCCAAAATCCGACCTTGGAGCATTTATGGCGAGAATAGGAATCTTCTTTGCCAGCAGTACCGGCAACACGCGGCGCATTGCCAAGGCCATCAAGAAGCGATTTGATGATGACACCATGGCTGATGCGCTCAACGTCAACAAGGCTGGTGCCGACCTGGTGGCGGAATATTCCCATCTGATCTTCGGGACGTCGACTATGGGTGCCGGGCAATTACCCGGTCTATCCACCGACTGCATGGGTGGGGGCTGGGAGGAATTCCTGCCAAAATTGAAGGATATGGATTTTGTCGGCAAGACAGTCGCCTTGTTCGGTTTGGGTGATCAGGAAAAATATCCGGAAGAGTTCGTCGATGCGATGGGTGAAATATACCAATTCGTTATTGAACGGGGAGTAAAAGTGGTGGGCTCCTGGCCGGCCGATGAGTATGATTTCATTTCCTCAAAGGCTTTGGTTGATGGACAATTCGTTGGCCTGGTTCTGGATCAGGAAAATCAGAAAGCCCTCACGGACGACCGGCTGAATAGGTGGCTCAAACAAATTGCGCCCGAGTTCGGATTGCCGATTTAATACGTTAATTCGTCAGCCAGACATCCTACGGGTTCGGCCAGCCTGCCCGCGGCATCAATTTCAAAGCGCACCAGATAGATTTCCTGATCGGGCATCTCTTGCGCATGGCCGACATTGACCACCACCCCACGCGTGCCTGTTGGTGCCAGCAACACATCCGGCGCAAGGCCCGGGATGCCACTCTCGCCGGTACCTACAATAGGCTCGTTGAACAGATCTTGTGCTGTAAAAACCATGTCACCCATTTGAAATTTACTCAATTCTCACCTCATGGACTCGGAATCAATTTCGCTTCGCAGCTCAAAATCTCTTCGCGTCCCCGCGCCGTGACCATTTCGACGAGCCAGCGCGCATCACGCGGATGCGGGCAAAATAAGTCGTATTCGGCATAGAAGCTGCTGTCGCTATTGATTGTCAGGATGCCACAGCGATCACTGCGTCCATTGCGCCATACTCCTTCATAACCGGGCAGTTGATTGCCAGGGTCGATGACTCGCGTGAATATCGCGGCACGCAGCTCAATCTTGGGCACAACATCCGGCGCGGCATAAATTCCCGCCTCTTTTTGCAGCGCGTCCACGATACGTTCGGCCAAAGATTCAAGCTCGGCTGGAAGTTGCTGTGTCACCATAATACTTGCCAAATGTTTGGGGATGATTACGCGCCTGCGGCCAAAGGCGAATGCGTATGACACTGCTTGGGACAGACGCGCGAACAGGAGCCGCAACCGATGCAGTCCAGCATATTGGCAAGCGTCATCACCATGCTGTTGTCTTCGTCCTCATCGTAGTTCTCGTCATCCTCGCTGCGCTCCACCAGCTCGAACACTTTGCGCGGGCAGACCTTGTAGCAGCGACCGCAGCCGATGCAGTTGGCTGCATTCAGCGCAGTGACAAAAGTGGGTTCGTAAGGCGTGCCGCCGCGCGTGATTCCAGTGATGTTAGACATTGCTTTTTCTCCGTGAACAATCACTTTTCAATATCATTCCTGTATGGCCTTTTGTGCTGCCAGCAGTTTTTCGTTGGCCACAGCCCACGCCTGGCAAGCGGCGTAAGTCGATTGCGCAATGCCCGGGATCTGCTCGTATCCGGCAGGCAGTTTATCCTCAACCAGATCATGCAATTGAGAGGCCCATTCGCTTGAAATGCGCTTGAGCCTCCTTACATCTTTGTCGAGTGCTTTCAGCTCGTCATCGGTCATGTTCACTCCTTCGGAGAGAATTTTGGATTTGGTCGCAATCCATAGGCCTGCATTACATAACTCCCAGATTCCGATTCCAAAATCCTGTTTCAAAGTCCCGCCACTTCCGGATACTTGCCGATGATCTCCAGCGCGACGGACAAAAGTTTGTCGCCCTCGTCCTTCATCCTGGACAGGCTTTCGTAGCCATAGCGATGCACATCGCGCAGGGTACGGTCCATTACTACCAGTTTGCCCACGGTAATCAGCGCGCGGCCGAATCCTTCGTGCGTGATGTTGATGCTCGGTACCGCCATCAGCCCGCATTCTTTTTCAATCAGGGATGAGACCGCGTTGTAGAACGCCTTGATGCGCGACAGCATGATCTCGTCCGGGTCTCCGATCACGGGAATGGCGCGGCGCTGTTCCTTGGTCACCACATACGGCGCCAGGATGCGGTCGGCAGGCCAGCCGTCGTAAGTGCCGTAACTGTCGATGGCGCGCATCTGTTTGACCATCTCCTTGATGAAATCAGTGGTCAACAACGGGTCCTGTTCTACTGCCTGATTCATGGTGATTCTCCTTCGGTTGAATGATTACTCTTTACGATTCGCGTACATATGCGGCACCCAGCCGGACAGCCGCCCCAACAACAATCCCGCCGCGACACCCAGAGCCGCACCCAGCACTGCTCCGACATCGCCGATATCTAGGGATGCTCCGACGCCCGCGCCGATCAGCGCCAGCACGCTGGGCAACAGGTATGCCAGCAATCCCGACTTGAGCATGTCGCCCTCGCTCATGCTCAACTGCAGCTCATCGCCCGGGCGCACACCGGCATCGCAATGCACTTCGATGGCCTTGCGGTTGCCGGAAAAATATTTCCCCAACCCGGACACGCCGCACGCACTGCGCGACTTGCAGCCGCCGCAGCCGGACTCGTTTTCCGGCTCGACCAGTATCGTTCCGTTATCCGCAGACACCACGCGTGCAGTCGTCTCTATCATTCCTGCCATTCCTCGTCTTCGGCGAAGCGCCCCGCACCCGACTGTTTCTTGAGATGCTTCGCCATCCATACGGGCGGGTCGTTGGCCAGGTTCTTTTGCAGTCCGCACAGCAACTCGTCGATGAGTGTGCCCTCGTCCACCCGCATCGGCTGTATGCCCCTGGCCAGCAGTTGCTGGATGGCCGAAGCGCCCGCCGCATTGCAATACACCGCCGCGCAATCGCCCAGCAGTTCGACCTTGGCCGCGAGCTTGCCCTCGTGCCCGTCCATCGCGGTTTCCATGAACTCTGCCACTTCTATCATGCGTGCCGACCCCGCATCGAGCTCATAGATCGCGAACGCTTCGGCAGCCCCGAAGTGCTGATTGACCGCGCGGCGATCGCTGCTGGCGAATGCGATTTTTACCGTCATCTCAGCCTCCTCAATGGGTGTGACCAGTCGCAGGTGTCGCACGACACACCTCTCTAAAATTGTCTTTCACGTTTACCTCCTCTCCCACCGGGGGAGGGTTTGGGTTGGGGAAATGCGCAGCATCTCCTGTCCGCCGGAAATAGACTGATATGTAGGGTTCCGGCTCATGGTGCCCGTGGTCCACCATTATATTGGCCAGATCGAACAAGGCCTGGCGCGTGCCGCGGTAGCCGACCCACAGCCGCTGGTACCCGCCGATCAGGTCGTATTGCGGGAAACCGGCGCGCAGCAGCGGCAAGTCCAAGCGGCGCGCGCTTTCCACAGCATGCGAATTGCCGATGACGAGTTGCGCGCCGTTGTTCCTGGCTGCGTTCTCCAAATCTTCAAGATCACCGATCGCGACTTGCGCAGCCGCAACTTCCTGCAGGATGTTCGCCCTTGCCGGTGCGACAGCGGCGACCACTTCGCAACCCATCCCGGCCACCAGTTTTGAGAATCCGTAAAGCAGGTCGGGATCGCCCGCGATGGCCACGCGCGCGAAACCCAGCATGAAGTGACTGTCCACCATCGCGTCCTGCAACTGCGCACGCTGGCGTTCGATCTTCTCCGGCACCGGCTGGCCGCTGATCCCGGCCAGCGCCGCAACGAAACCGTCTACTGCATCCAGCCCCATCAGACTGTTGAAACGGTAGTCCGGGACGCCGGTTTGTTCCTTGAGGAAATCGGCAGCCTCGAACAGCGAGTTGCCCAGCACCAGCGTGGCAATGGATGCACCCATGCGGGAAATGTCCGATACCGGCGTGCCGCCGACCGTCAGCGGGCTGCTCTCCATTTCGGTCAGATGTCCGTCGAGAGAATCGCCAATATCCGGCAGCACCAGCGGACGCAGCCCGAATGCCTCTATCAGTTCCTTGATGTGCTCGACATCACCCGGTGTCAGGAACGAGCCGGCCAGCACATTGACCTGCTTCTTGCGTCTACCCACATTGCTTTTCGCGTTTGCCCCCTCGCCCGCGGGCGAGAGAGGGTTGGGGTGAGGCGCGCGTTGGGGAATCAAGGTTTCCAGCGTCGCCTTCACGGCCAGCGCATATCCGCTCTCCAGACAGCCGCTGAAATCCGGCGTATTCACCGGCACGACGGGAATGTGTGCAAATTCAGGATATGCTGCGTAGAAATCCTTCACCAGACGCTTGATGTCCGTGCCCTGGGTTTCGGACAAGCCGGTGGTTGGCAAACCGATCAGCGCCGGCTTGCTCTTTTCGCACACCGCCTTCAAACCGAGGATCACGTTCTCGTCCGCGTTCATCACCGTGGACACCTGGTCCATCGCAGTCGTTTGCAACGGCACGGGTTCGCGGAAATGGCGCACGAAATACACCTTGCCGAACGCAGTGCAGCCTTGCGAACCGTGCAGCATCGGGATGGCCTTGTTGATGCCGAGGAAGGCGAGCGACGCACCGACCGGCTGGCTGGCCTTGAGCGGATTCACCGCGAGCGCCTTGTTGCGTTTCAGTATTTCGGCCATGTCATGCTTCCAATTCAATGCCGGGCGCGCAAGACTTCGCCCAGGGTGCCGGTTTGCGTACCGATTCCCACACCGGGCTCTGCAACGTCAATGCGAGCTGGCGTGCAAGTTCGACCATGCCGCTGTAGCCCTCGTAACCGAATTCGCGTTCCTGGTTGATGTCGAGAAATGGAATGCGCGCCTTCAAAGCGGTGTACATATTGCGCCCGCCTGCGATGAGGATGTCCGTCTGGTATTCCTTGACCGCACCCAGCAGCGCCCTGGGGCTGCCGTCGCTGATCATCCTGGTCTTTTCACCCATGATTTCGCGGATGCGCGCCTTGTCTTCCTCGGTGGATTTGTTGGTGCCGGTGGCTACCACTTCCATGCCCAGGTCCTGCAACGCGGAGACGATGGACCACGATTTCACGCCGCCGGTATAGAGGAGCACACGTTTGCCGCGCAATTTCTCGCGCCAGGGATCGAGCGCGGCGTTGATCTTCGCTTCCTCGCGCGCGATCAACGCCTCGGTACGCGCGGTCAGCGCGGGATCGTCGAGCAGGCCTGCGAAATCTCGAAAGGCCTGCGAAGTATCCGTCACACCGTAAAAGCTGCCTTCAAAGAACGGGATCCCGTATTCGGTCTGCAGCTTGCGTGCCACGTTGAGCAGCGCCTTGGCACACACCACCATGCTGGTTTCGGCACGATGCATGGTCTGCACATCGTGGAAGCGCGCGTCTCCGGACAGGGTGCACAGGATGCGCAGGCCGAGTTCGTCGAACAGCGGCAACACGTTCCAGAATTCCCCCGCGATGTTGTACTCGCCGATCAGGTTCACATCATGCACGGTGATGCCGGGACGCTGTGCTGCCGCAGGTACGGGTAACGGCTCGGCCGTACCCACCACATGCTTGAACATGGAATCGCCCGCGATGCGGTTGCCCAGGTTCTTGGTGCCGTAAAAACCGGCGCAGTCCACCGGTACCACCGGCACACCGCATTTTTCCGCCGCAGCCTTGCATACGGCGCCGATATCGTCGCCGATCAGCGCGGGCACGCAGGTGTTGTATACGAATACCGCTTTGGGTGAATAACTGTCCACCGCCTGCCTGATGGCATGGAACAGGCGCTTCTCGCCACGCCCCATGATGACATCCTGTTCGGTAAGGTCGGTGGTCATGCCGATGCGATACAGCGTCGGACCTGAAGATCGCGTGCCGCGGTTATCCCAGGAGCTGCCCGCACAAGCGATGGGACCGTGCACGATGTGCGCAACGTCCGCGATGG
>CAVRYQ010000081.1:0-3562 GCA_963725375.1 uncultured Pseudomonadota bacterium
AAAATGAAATTTACCGGCAGCCCGTCCGGCGCGTCGAAGGGAATGGGGTTCTGCATCTTGACGAAAGCGGCCGCGGCATCGCGCAGGCCTTTTACCCTGCCATGCGGAATGGCAACGCCCTGGCCCAGTCCGGTGGAGCCAAGCTTCTCGCGCGCGAACAGGCTGTCGAATATCTGGCTGCGGCCTATATGCAACGTATTCTCGAACAATATACCGACGCGTTCGAAAACGCGTTTCTTGCTCGTCGATTCGCTATCGAGCAGCACGCACTCCGGAGTTAGTATCTTGCTGATCAGGCTCATGTATATTATTTCACCGTAACAAGAAAACGAGGCAGCCACTTCTGGCTGCCCCACGTCGCTTCAGTCTGCCGCAACCTGCTTGCCGGTTTCGTCATGGCGGCGCGCAGTGTGCTTCTCCTTGTGTTTCAGTACCTGGCGGTCCAGGGAATCCACCAGCGAATCGATGGCCACGTACAGGTTGCTATCCTCGGTCTCGGCGAAGATATTCTTGCCGGAGACATGGACGCTGGCTTCGGCCTTTTGCTTCAGCTTGTCCACGGACAGGATCACGTTGATGTCGATCACGCTGTCGAAATGGCGTTTAACCTTGTCCAGCTTGCTGAGCACATGTTCGCGGATGGCCGGTGTGATTTCGAGATGACGTCCTGTGAGGTTGAGGTTCATGGCCTGCTCCTTATGGTTAAAGTGATTTACGAAGATTTACCGGAAGGATGTTCATCCCCTCGCGGTATTTTGCCACGGTACGGCGGGCGACCAAAATGCCCTGCCGTGCCAGGATTTCGGACATGCGACTGTCGGTGAGCGGATGTCTGCCATCCTCCTCGCTGACCAATTGCTTGATGAGGGCGCGGATGGCCGTGGAAGAACACGCGCCGCCTGCCTCGGTGGCGAGCCCGCTGCCGAAAAAATATTTGAATTCGTAGATGCCGCGCGGGGTGAACATGAATTTCTGCGTGGTCACGCGCGAAATCGTGGATTCATGCAGTTCGAGCTGCTCGGCGATCTCGCGCAACACGAGCGGGCGCATGGCGATGTCGCCGTGCTCGAAAAACTGGCGCTGGCGCTCGACGATGGCCTGCGCCACGCGCAGGATGGTCTCGAAGCGCTGTTGCAGGTTCTTGATGAACCAGCGCGCCTCCTGCAATTGGCCAGCCATTTCCTGCGCGTTTTTTTCGTTGCGTTGTTGCAGGATGTTTGCATACACCTGGTTGATGCGCAGGCGCGGCATTGCCTCCGGATTCAGGCGCGCGCGCCAGATACTGCCGTGGCGCTCCACCAGCACGTCCGGCACCACATAGTCGGCAGCGCGAATCTCGAAGGCGGAACCCGGCTTGGGTTGAAGGTGCACAATCAGGTCTTGCGCACAACGCAGTGCGTCATCGTCGCAGTGCAGGGTTTTCTTCAATTTGCTGAAATCGCGCGCAGCCAGCAGATCCAGATGGTGGCAGACGATAGCCAGTGCCAACTCGCGGCCCGGCATATCCTCCGGCAGCGCGCGCAGTTGTAGTGCCAGGCATTCGCTCAGGTTGCGCGCGCCGATGCCGGGTGCATCCAGATACTGCAATTGCACCAATGCCGTCTCAAGGTCGTCCAGCGAGATGTCCAGTTCCGGCGGCAGCAATTCGGCAATCTCTTCCAGCGGCTGCGACAGGTAGGCATTCTCGTCCAGAGCGTCAATCAGCAGGCCGATGATCTTTTTGTCGCGCCCGTCCATCTGGCTCATGTTCAGTTCCCAGAGCAAGTGCTCACGCAGGCTGGGCTTTTCGGCAGCGACTTCCGAATAGCCGTCGTCCTCGTCGTCCGGGCTGGATGACGAGGACGACGAAGAGAAGGTGGGTTCGGGCCATTCGCCACTGTTGTCGTTGCGCGATTCGGTTTCGGCGGGTGCGCCGCTCTCGGTACTGCTGGATGGCGCCGGTATGTCGGTGCTGCTGTTGCCGCTGTAGGTCTGATTGGTGTTTTCGTCTTCGCGTTCGAGGAAGGGGTTCTCGTCCAGCAGGCGCGTGGTCTCCTGGTTGATCTCCAACGTCGAGAGTTGCAGCAGCTTAATAGCCTGCTGCAACTGGGGCGTCAGCATCAGTTGTTGGGACTGCCTGAGTTGGAGAGAGTGTTTCATCGTGGCTATTCGGTGAGAGGTGGTTCTGTCTTGATCCTTACAGCTTGAAGTGTTCGCCCAAATAAACCTTCCTCACGCCCTCATTATAGATGATTTCCTCGGGCTTGCCCTCCGCCATCACAGAGCCGGCGTTGATGATGTAGGCGCGGTCGCAGATACCCAGCGTCTCGCGCACGTTATGGTCGGTGATGAGCACGCCAATGCCGCGTTCCTTGAGAAAACGGATGATCTTCTGGATGTCGATCACGGCAATGGGATCGACGCCCGCGAAGGGTTCGTCGAGCAGGATGAAACGCGGGTCGGTCGCCAGGGAGCGGGCGATCTCGACGCGCCGCCGCTCACCGCCGGACAGGCTGATGGCCGGGTTGTCGCGGATATGGGTGATGTGCAGGTCGTTTAGCAACGCTTCCAGCCGCATGTCCATTTCGGCAGGCGCATAGCCCTGCAACTCGAGTACGGCGCGGATGTTTTCGGTCACGGTCAGGCGGCGGAAGATGGAGGCTTCCTGAGGCAGGTAGGCCAAGCCGAGGCGCGCGCGGCGATGGATGGGGAGGTGGGTTATCTCCTGGTCGTCGACGAATATCTCGCCGCCGTCCGCCGCGACCAGGCCGACGATCATGTAGAAGCTGGTGGTCTTGCCGGCCCCGTTCGGGCCCAGCAGTCCGACCACCTCACCGCTCTTTACGGACAGCGAGACATCATGCACCACGGTGCGGGCGCGATAGCGCTTGTTCAGTGACACGGTTCGGAGTTCACTCATGGTTTTTCGTTTGACAACGTCGGGCTGGACTGGATGGTGAGCGGCGCGTTTTTTGGCGCGGGTTTGTCGGGTGCATCTTCGGTCTTGGGCTGGATCACCGCATGCACGCGGCCCTTGCCGGGTTCGTTCGCGTGCGCAGGATCGCCGAACACCTTGAACACCTCGGTACGGGTGCTGTACTCGATGTGGTCTCCCTGCACGTCGTCCTGGTCGCGCTTGACACGGGCCTGTACGTAGAAATCGACGACTTCGGCGCGGTTATCGTACTCGATGCGCTCACCGTAGCCTTCCATGTACTGATCCGTGCCTTCCTGCTTCTGGCGGAAGCTGGCAAGTTTCCCGGTTGCGGTGCAATGCTTGAAGCCCAGCTTATCCTGGGTGACGACGACCTTCTCCGCCCGGATGCGTATCGTTCCCTGTGTGAGCTCCACCTCGCCATCAAAGACGCTGGTCTGCTTGATGTCATCGACGACGACGCGATCCGATTCCAGGTGGATGGGCTTGTCGCGATCCGCATTTTCGGCGTGCAGCAGATTGCTCCAGGCCAGCAGCAGGCTAAACAGCAGGGCGTTAGTGCGGGGTCGGTTCATGGGTGGCCCTGACGCGCGACAGCAGCTTGACCGTGCCCGCCTTGTCATCGAGTTGCATGCCGACGGCACGAAT
>CAVRYQ010000082.1:0-6659 GCA_963725375.1 uncultured Pseudomonadota bacterium
TCAAAGGCCGCGAGCGCCGCTCACGCGGTGGCCTGCGGCCAGCCTTGACCCCTCTCCGCTCGATTGCAGTGTCTTTTGCTATGTCTGTTACATGACTGTGCGGCTGTATTCGCGCATGAGGCGAATCGTTTCCTCGAATTCGATCTCGCCGTGGGCGTAACTATTGAGAAATGTCATGGTAGTTTCATCGGGTTCCATGTCTTCGATGCACATGGTTCCGACAGTGTTTTCGACCTGTAGCCTGCGTTGGTCCAGTTCCTCTAGAGTGAGCTTGGTCAGATGATCGCTGTCTGACGGGATTGGAATAGGTCCTGTTGCATCAGGTTGAGTGCTCATGAGAACCTCTTGTTGGAAGTCTACCGCAAACGCACTTCATGCCCTATGGAATGTACCAGCCGGTGATGGTCCCGTCGCGTTCAGGATGCACGACGCACAGCCGGTGCTTTCCATCTTCGCTACGCTGCACGCTCCAGCCGTCGCGGTCACAGCGGATTAGAGCGCGCAAATCGCCATCTTGATCCATTTTGTACGCGGCTTGTCCCAGAATCGATGCGGCCCAACCGGATGCAGTTTTCACATCGAGCGCGCGGGCATATCCGTTGTCGTTCCCGACCTTGTATCCCCAATAGAACGTCCCGCCCATCAACAGCATTCCCGCGACAGCAGCGCCGCCAAGCCACTGGAGCCACGATTTACGCGCCGTGCTGTACGCGACGGTCTGCGCCGCCCGCGCAATTTCCTTTTGCGCGGACGCGACGACAGACTGACTCACCGTTTCTTCGATTCTTGCTTTGGTTGCAGCCAGATCGGATTCAGCCAGATTGAGAGCTTTGGAAATTGACGCAGCGTAGTCGGCAAGCGATAACGAAATCAGTTTGTCGATTTGCTCCGGCATCTGTTTCGCCAGGTCGAGATGATGACCGAGCAAAAACGCTACAGCCCATATCGCATCGTTGTCCCGAATATCGAGTTCCTTGCCGATGCGATTGAATTGATTCGTTTCCTCTGGACTTGGTTCGCGGCCATAGATGGAGCGGAAGGCTGTATCGATGTTCATGCCACAACTCCATCGAAGACCGTTGCGCACTCCTTTACCCAGCGGTTTACTTCGGCGCGATTCCCGATAGGAGCAATTTCAATTACCTTTTGAATTGTCAGTCGTTCGCTGTGCAACTGATCGGAGATGCGATCCGCCACTTCGGGAAAGTTGAAAGTCTTTCCCTGAGCTTCTACCGCTGCCCTGATCTTCGAGCCGTTATACAGTTCAAATTTGCGTTCCGGCCCGTGATACAGATTGCGCATGACGTGCGTTGTGCCGCTGCCAACCGTATCGAGATATTCCTTCAGCAGTTGCAGGCTGTCCCGCTGCGAATTGATTACCCAGAGCGTTACCAGCTTGCGGCCCAACTCTTGCATGGACTCTGTGAGCAGCATTCCGTAGAGCCTTACGCCTTCGCCACTGCGGGCGGGCGTATTGATGACCACGGTTTCATCTGGCTGCTCTGCCAAGCGATTCGCCAAGTCCATCCAGCCGTCTTTTTCGTCCAGGTTAATGTAGATGGTCTCGATTGTCTTTCCGTATGCCTTGCCGACATCGGGATTCGCAGTGTCGGCATCGACGAGCAAAAGTTTCTCGTCGCGTTTCGTTAAGTAGTGAATCAGTGACATTGATACGATGCTTTTTCCGACGCCGCCCTTTGAACCGCTAATCATGTAAACCGGCTTGCCCATACATCCTCCTTAGATGTCGTTGTCGTCTTCGATTACGGTGAATGTTCCCTTCTTTGCTGCGACCGTGTTACCGGGGGCAGCGTTGACTTTTGCCGGTGCAGTTGCAGCAAGTATCGCAACCGATTTCTCCGGCGGTTCCGGTCAAGCAGTGCTGCGCACCTTGTTTGTTTTCCTGCCTGGTTTCAGGTATTGCCGTGCCGTCGATATTGTCATGCCCAGGCCAACACCCTTGAGATCGTCGAGAACCGTTTCGAGAGTGTGTCCGGCAGCGAGTGCTTCTCTTGCCTTTGCGCGCAGTTTTGCGAACGCCTCTCTACGCGAATACTTTCTTTCTGCTGGCGGCGGTGGAATTGCAATGCGTCCATCCAACGCTTCAAGTGCAGCTTGGATTATTGCTTCAGTGATTACTTCTCTTTGTGCCATCAAGTTCCTCCGGGCGTTTCCTGCAACGAGGAATATATGCACAGTAGCACGATGCGGCACACCAATAAAAATATTAAAACGCCTGTATTTATAGGGTGATTCGTAGTTACGAGTATGTGAGCATAGTTAAGCGCAGTTGAGCGTATGAAAATAATTCTGGCGGTATATTCCGTGCATGGCGATGGCTTGCATTCAATATGTTTCTCGGATAAGTTGTGAGTTGTTACGCACTATGTGTTGGAAGAGCAGTACAGGATGCGGGTTGTCCGTACACAGGTCTTCGCCCTGTTTCGTCCAACCCACCGCCTCTATGCTCCGCGCTTCGCTTGACTCATCGAGGCTCATCCTGAAAACAACCGCGCACGCTTCGCGTAGGAGAACAGCAAATGCCTTTGGCGCCTCGCACCAAAGACCGCTCTGCATCTCGCTTTGAAATGCGCCTGACAGCGGCAGAACGTAAGCAGCTTCACGAGGACGCTGATCTTGCCGGGATGAGCGTGAGCGAGTTGGTTCGCAGGCGCGCGCTGGGCAGGACGATTCACGCGGCCACAGACCTGATGATGATTCGTGAATTGCGCAGACTTGGCGGCCTTCAGAAATATGCGATGAACAAACTGGTTCAGCATGGCGAAGTTGCGGACGAGTGTATTTCAGCGATCTGCGCATTGCGCGCGGCAATTGAACGAGTGGCCAATCATGATCGTTAAAAGCATCTCCAATCCGAAGGTGCAATCAAGCAAGGCAGTGCGCATCGGCAACTTGCTCGACTATATCGAGGCCGACGGCCACGCGGACGGACAGAAGGCGGAATACATCGGCGCGAGCGGCAACTTCTATTCGGACTCGCAACAGGGTCAGCGCGCCGAAATGGTTGCTCTGGCAATGGAGGCCAAGCGCAGCAAAGACCCGGTCGATCACTGGCTGTTGAGTTGGAAGGAAGGCGAGCAGCCCACGCACGCGCAATGCAGCGAAGCCGTCGAAATCCTGAAACGGAATCTCGGTATGAATGAGAGCCATCTCGCCGTCTATGCGCTCCACCGCAACACGGAGAACTACCATCTTCATGTCGTGCTCAATCGCGTCGATCCTGTAACGATGCGCGTAACTGACAAGGGATGGTGTATCGACAAAGCGCACAAGGCCATTGCCGAGATTGTCCATGCGCAGGGATGGGAGGCCGAGCAAAACGCCCGTTATCTCGCCGACCATAACGGCGAGGTGACGAGGGCCGACAGAGAACGCGAGCCGCAGCCACGCTCGAAGGCGCAGGATTATGAAAATGCAACCGGCGAGAAATCCAGCGAGCGGATTGCGATGGAAATAGCCGCGCCAATTCTGCGCAATGCGCAGTCATCGGCGCAGGTGCATGAGGCACTGGCCCAGGTCGATATGCTTTATGAGCGGAAGGGCAGCGGCGCGCTGCTTTGGGTGGGAGGCCAGCCGCTCAAAGCCTCTTGCATCGGGCGTGAATTCAGCCGGACACGGATGGAAGAGCGGTTGGGTGAATTCGAGCATGATGGCCGCAGTGATGCAATTCCACAGCGGCAGTGTCAGGCCGAACCGTTGCGTCCAGAAATGCCCGCAGGTTCGGCGAAGTATCGCAAGGTACTTGAAACGTTCCGTAACGAAAAGAACAGCGCCCAGGTTCAGCAGCGCGCGGATCATCGCGCCGCCCGTGGCGCACAGACTGCCGAGTTCCGAAAGGAGCGGGCAGCGCTCTGTCAGGGCGGTAAATGGTCCGGTAATGCTCTGAATGTTGCCAGGAGTCTGTTGGCCGCCGACCATGCCAAGCGCCGTGCTGAACAGATGGAACAGCAAAAGCGTGAGCGTGACACTCTCCGCGCGAACTTCGGCCAGCGTATGACCTTTGAGCAGTTTCTTGTTGCGCAGGGAACGCCGCAGCTTGCGGAACAATGGCGGTATCGAAGCGCGGAAACTTCCAGCGCCGCGATCCTTGGAGACGGCGACGCGATGCCGCGCAAGCGCGACATCCGCGATTTCACCGCGCAGGTGCGCCCGACATCGCACCCGCTGGCAAATGAAATTCACTATTCATCGCGCACCGATCCAAACCGCGTCAGCTTCACGGATCGCGGCAAGCGCATCGACGTATGGCAACAGCAGGATGAGGCCGCCGTACTGGCAGCGCTCCAGTTGGGCGCGCAGAAGTGGGGAACAGTGACCATCACTGGCCCTGCCGAGTTCAAGCAACTCTGCGCGCAGCTTGCCACCCAGCATGGAATCAGGATCAGTAATCCAGAGTTGCGCCCGGTGGCCGTCCACGGCCCCGGCGAGCGCCCGCCATTGCCATTGCCGACAATGCCAGCGGCGGCGCTATCGCCGAGCGCCGCGTATCGGATGCACAAGACCGACATTCTCAATCGCATCGAAGTGCGGAATCCGTCGCAGCTTGATTGGATGATTGCCGTAAGAATGCGCGTCACCGGCCATGACCAGCAGGCCATCGTGCAGGCTCTGAAGGAAAACGCGAGCCAGGGGCGCACGGCAGAGAACCGCAATTGGACCAACTACGCCGAGCGCACCTCCGAGGCCGTCTTCGGCCCGCGCGGCGACCGAGAATGCGCCAGGAGCGAGCAGCGCGCCGAGGCTGGGGCACGAGTTGAAGGCCGAAATCCTGTACGAGAACACGAAGTGCTACAAAGCCAGCGCCAAGCAGTTCCAGAAAGCAGCCAGGGAGACATCGAGCGCGATTAACGGCGAACATACAATGACCGGATCGCCGGCAAAACGCGAAGCCGGTCTGGCTGGACAAGTCAGGGTTAGCGGCTGTGGCGCGGCAAACTGCAATGGTAGGTGATGCCGAAGGCCAGGCGCAGATCGTTCTGCGTGTTGGCGGCGGCGTTGGGCAGTGTGGTGCGCACGTAGTCGGCCTGCAGCAGGCGAATGCCGAAGCTCCTGGTGAGGTAAAGGTTCACGCCGCCGCCAGCTTGAACAGCAAACGAGTTGGCGCTGGTGGTGGCGCAGTCGGCTTGCCGGATAGAAACCATCAAAGCCGTGCGCCTCGCCGAACAGGCCCTGCGCGAAGAGCTGCATCCGCCGCTGGTCGGCCGCGCCGGCCTGGCCCTGCCAAACAGTGTGCGTGTAGCGCGGCCCGGCCAGAAAGGAGAGCTTGTTTGCACTCACTCCCGGCGTAAGGTTCGAGGCCGTGTCTCCGGTGAGGCTGGCGGCCACGCCAAGCCCTTCCAGAAAGTCACTGCCGCGTCCGCTCCGCCGCCCTTGAACCAGAAGCTGTCCTGTCCGGGCGACTACCTGTGAACTGCTCGGCGGCAAAGGTTAAGGCCAGGTCGGCGGAAACTGTTGCCGGCTGGACCAGCCGGCTTATGGGTTTGCTGGGCCCAAGCCTGCAGACGCCAGCCAATCATGCATACGCCCGCAAGGAGCACCTTCCCGCGAATCAATCTACGCATTTCAATTCTCCTCATTACTCAACGGTTAAAGTGACGTTGGATGTGCGCGACAGTGTGCCCGAAGTTGCGGTCACAGTCACGGTGTAATTTTTTTGCGTCTGGCTGAAGAAGCCGGTGTTGGAGCCGCAGCCGCTCACGCCAGCCACCGTCGCAAGGCTCGCTCCCAGCAGCAGCAGCACCGAGATCATGCGGCTGAAGCGCTTGCCCGACTTGCGCAGCTTGCCGGCAAAGGGCAGCAACAACAGCGCCAGCGAGAAGGGCGCCAGACGCGAGGCCAGCGTTCCGATTGCGCCGGCCTGCGTGGCCGAGGCAGTCAACGTTGTATCGACCGTCATCGTAACCGTGGTGGACCCCGAAAGAGCCGGAATGGGATTGGGCGAGAAGTTGACCGTCCAGCCGGCAGGCAGGGCGGGCACGCTGGTGTAAGTGAAGCTGATGGCCGCCGGGATGGTGGTGGCCGGGCTCTGGGGCGATACGGTGAAGGTGTAAACGGCCGGCGAGCCGGGCTCGACCGTCAGCGTCGCGTTCTGCGCGGTGATGGTGAAGTCGGCCACCGTTTCGGTAAGCGCGCCGCTGGTGGACCCGATGAAGTTCGTGTTGCCATCGTAGACCGCGGTGATCGAGTGCGTGGCCGGAGTTACGCTCGTATAGCTGACGGCGCAGGTGGCCAAGGCCGCGCCCGTGGAGGAGTTGTACGCGCCCAGCGCCACGCCCGTGCAAGCCGCAATCGCTGTGCCGCCGTCAGAGAAAGTCACCGTGCCGGTTGGTCCCGGAACCGTTGTCAAGGACGGAGCAGTTGCAAACCCCACCGCAGCCGTATAGGTCACTGCGTCCAGAACGAAAACCGGATTGACGCTGGGGCTCACTGAGATCGAAGACGCCGCAGGCGCGACAGCCAGCGTGTAACTCTGGTGGATGGTGTTGGATGCGGAGTCAGTTACTGTGACGGTGATCGTGTACGGAGAACCGACTATCGAGGTCGGTGTTCCTGACATCAATCCCGTCCCAAGGTTGATGCTCAGTCCGGTAGGCAGGCCGGTCGCCGCGTACGAGTAAGGAGTAGTGCCGCCGCTGGCG
>CAVRYQ010000083.1:0-11796 GCA_963725375.1 uncultured Pseudomonadota bacterium
GATGACAATGATCGGTACGAACATCTTGAATCCGGCGCCGATGATGGGTGCCATTTCCGCGCTGCGAATATCTTTCGCGGCCAGGATGCGCTGAACCACCAAAAAATCCGTGGTCCAGTAACCCATCGAGATCACTGCTCCCAGTCCGAACACGATGCCGACCCAGTTGATTCCCATGGGATTGTTGCTGAATGAGCCTAATCCGGCCCAGAGTGGCGTCCTGACGGCCTTTGCGATGCTGGATATTTGCCCATTTACTGTGTCCTGCCATGGTTCTTCCTTGCTGAGCCGAATAAACGGAATGGTAACATTTCGCGCCAGATAGACCAAAATGCGCCGTTCGGACAGGCAGCCAGCTCGCTTCATGCATCTGATCGAGCAAATCCGTAGCTATAATTCCGCCGTGCCGCCAATTCAACCAAAGGAGCCCCATGATGTTTCGCCATTTCCTCATCCTGTCCGTTGGCCTGCTTCTGACCGGTCACGCGCTCGCCGACGAGGCGCTGCTCAGGAAAAGCGGCTGCCTCGCGTGCCATACGACGGACAAAAAACTTGTCGGCCCCGCGCTGAAGGTCATCGCCGCCAAATATAAGGGCGTCCCGGGTGCCGTTACCACGCTGGCGAAAAAGGTTCGCGCCGGCGGCTCCGGCAACTGGGGCACGGTGGCGATGCCCTCCGCACCCGCCACGGTCAGTGATGCCGATCTCAAGGCTTCTATCGCCTACATCCTCAGTCTCAATATAAACGCAGACCGTCCCGGCCGACAGGCGGGCAGCCCCGTCGCGACGGATTGACAGGAAGGAAGTTCAGCGGCCGGGCGGCAGGTTATAATCCGCAGGAATTTTTTCAGCACCTGCCAATGAACATATTTTACGAAGAAGACGGCGGTTTCAAGGTAGGCAACATCCTTGCCGACAACACCACCTCCCTGCAGGTCGAGAACACCCACGGCAAGCGCAGCAAGATCAAATCGGCCAACGTCATGTTGCGTTTCGCGCAACCCGGCCTGTCCGAGTTCATGACACAGGCCGAACAAGTTGCCACCGACATCGACGTGGACTTCCTGTGGGAAGCATCCCCGCAGGATGAGTTCAATTTCGACACCCTGGCACAGGAATATTTCGGCCACGCCCCCAGCCCCGTCGAAGCCGCAGGTGCGCTGATCCGCCTGCACGGCTCACCCATGCACTTCTACAAGAAGGGCAAGGGCCGCTACAAGGCGGCGCCACCCGATGCGCTGAAGTCGGCGCTCGCCAGCGTGGAAAAAAAACGCCTGCAGGCCGAGCTGCAGGCCCGCTATACCGAAGAGCTCAGCAACTTCCGGCTGCCTCCGGAATTCGCCGATCATCTGGCCGCGATCCTGTACAAGCCGGACCGCAATACCATCGAGGTGAAGGCACTCGAGGCCGCCTGCACCACAACGCATCTTTCCGCAGCGCACCTGCTGCATCGTTGCGGCGCGCTGCCTTCCACGCACGATTATCACCTGAACAAATTCCTGTTCGAGAATTTCCCGCGCGGCACCGGCTTTCCCGCAGTCGCGGTTGAGGAGCATCCGGAACTGCCGCTGGCTGCCGTCACCGCCTTCAGCATCGACGATGCGAGCACGACCGAGATCGACGACGCGTTCTCCGTCGAAAAGCTGCCGGACGGCAACTGGCGCATCGGCATCCACATCGCCGCGCCCGCACTGGGCATTACCCCGAACTCCCCCATCGACGCCATCGCGGCACAACGCATGTCCACTGTGTACATGCCCGGCGACAAGATCACCATGCTGCCCGAGAACGTGGTGCAGGCCTACACCCTGTGCGCCGACAAGGTCTGCCCGGCGCTGTCGCTTTATGTCGAGGCGGATGCCGGAACACTGGCGATCATGCACAGCGAAAGCCGCATCGAGCGCCTGCACATCGCCGCCAACCTGCGCCACAACACGCTGGAGCCCCTGTTCAACGAAACGACACTGGCCGCAGGCAAACTCGATTACGACCATGCCCCGGAACTGAAACTGCTGTGGGACTTCGTGCAGAAGCTGGAAGCGGCGCGCGGCAAGTCCGCCGACAACAGCACGCAGCAGATCGACTACACGTTCCATGTGGAGAACGACCGCATCACCATCGGCCACCGCTTGCGTGGTTCGCCCATCGACAAGGTCGTGTCGGAGCTGATGATCCTCGCCAACAGCATGTGGGGCAAACTGCTGGACGACCATGAGGTGGCGGGCATCTACCGTACGCAGAACAACAGCAAGGTCAAAATGAGCACTATCGCCGCACCGCACCAGGGGCTAGGCGTAGCGCATTACGCCTGGTCCAGCTCGCCGCTGCGCCGCTATGTCGACCTCGTCAACCAGCGCCAGATCATGAGTGTGCTACGCGGGGAACCGCCAGCCTATGCGCGCAACGACACCGCACTGTTTTCCATCCTGAGCGATTTCGACGCCGCTTATACCACCTACAACGAGTTCCAGCGCAATATGGAACGCTACTGGTGTTTACGCTGGCTGTTGCAGGAGAAAGAGAAACCGGGAGTCCTCGCAGGCGAGACGGCAGCCGAATCGCCGCGCGAGCTGCTTGTTCCTGCAACCGTCCTGCGCGAAAACCTGGTCAGACTTGTCGATATTCCGCTGGTCGCGCGCGTGCCGTCGCTACCGGAAACTCCACCCAGTACCGCAGTGACGCTGGAGATTGGCCGAATAGACTTGCTCGACCTCGATTTCGATGCGCGCTATCTAGCCAGCGCGGAAGCAGCTGCATGAAACGACAGCTCGTCAACGCGCTGCAACAATCCGGGCAGCGCCTGACCTTCGCCGCAACGTTTTCGCTTTCCCTGCATGCCTTTTTCCTGTTCGGCATTGTTTTTGTCGTGCCCAAGTCGGAAAACCTTCCCGCCCTCAGCCAGCCGCTGGAAGTCGTGCTGGTCAACAGCAAGTCCGTCCACCGCCCGAACAACGCCACCGCCTATGCCCAGAACAACCTTGACGGCGGAGGAAACGTCGAGGATGAACGTCACGCCAGGACCCCGTTCCCCGTACTCGGCGATGCTCAGCATTTCACCCCGGAACAAACAGCACAGCGCTTGCGCCAGACGCAACGGGAAAGCCAGCGGCTGCTGACGCGCAACAAGAGCAATTTCGACGTCGCGCAGAACAAGACTCAGCAACAGAACCAGGACAGTGCCGATGCCGAAGGCCATGACCTGGCGCAACGCTCGCTGGAGATCGTGCGCCTGGAAGCACAGATCAGCAAGAACCTGAGCATGTACGAAAAAATGCCCAAGCGGAAATTCATCGGCGCACGAACGCAGGAATACCGCTACGCACAATATGTCGAAGACTGGCGCGCCAAGGTCGAGCGCATCGGCAATCTGAATTATCCCGAGCTCGCGCGCGCGCAGAAGATTTATGGCAGCCTCACCCTCACCGTCTCCATCCGTTCCGACGGCAGCGTGGAGGATGTCGAAATCAACCGTTCCTCCGGCCAGCGCATTCTCGACGCCTCCGCCATCCGCATCGTCAAACTCTCCGCCCCCTTCCCGCCTTTTCCGCCGGACATCGCCAAGGAAACCGACATCCTCAGCATCACGCGCACCTGGACCTTCACCAGCAACGACACGCTGCAGGGCGCGGAGTAGCGCTGGCGCAGACCAGACAGGCCGCTGACACAATCCCCACGATAGCCTGTCCGGACCCTGCCCAAGGGCGTCATGTTTGAGCTGGCGATGATGCCGGACAACAGACTCGCGCTGTCACGCCCAAACCGCACCGAACCTTCCCCCGGGCGCCCGCCCCGCCTGCTTCCGGCGCGCGGAGGTGTGTTATATTCGCCCTCCGCATATGAAGGGATGTCGCATGTCGTTGGCTAGAAAGGTCTTGGCAGCACCCGCCCGGCTCTGGTTTAACTGGCCGCTCTGGGGCGGAATGCTGGCGATGTTGCTATTGGCAAAACATGCATGGGTCGTGTTCGCACCTTCCGAACACGCGGTACCCGGCACAACAACCGCTGCTCAATCGGCACAAACCGGGCAACTGTTCGGTTCCGTCGATGTCGGGGCGTCGACGGCGTCGCTCGCCGGCATCCGGCCCATCGGCATCTTTGCGAGCCGCAGCAAAGGCTTTGCCATCATGCAAACCGAGAGCGGGCAGGTCGGCGTTGGGCTGGGCGGGCAGGTCGTACCGGGGGTGCGCCTGGTCGAGACACATAGCGACTACGTCGTACTTGAGCGTGACGGTGTCCGGCAACGCGTTGATCTCGGCAAAGCACCTGCCGCCGACGGTGCCGCTCCGGCCAGGGTCGCCAGCCCGGTTCGCAGCGATCCGGCCACCGGTTTGCAGGCGCAGGCGCTCGACAAATTGCCGCCGGAACAGCGAAAGATATTGCAGCAGCAACAACAGGAATTGATAAGGGGAACACATTGATTAACTGCATCGTGCGAAGAACCCTGCTGGCATTGTGCCTAGCAATCTTTATCGCGACTCCCTGCCTCGCGGAAAGCAAAACAAAAAAAGAAGATGAGCAGGTCTCGTTGAACTTCGTCAACGCCGACATCCAGGAAGTCATCCGCGCCATCTCCCAGATATCGAAAAAGAATTTCCTTGTCGATCCGCGCGTGAAAGGCACCATCAACATCGTATCGGCCACGCCGGTTTCGCCTGCACTGGGTTACGACATCCTGCTCTCCGCGTTGCGCCTGCAGGGTTACGCTGCGGTGGAAACCGGCGGCGTAACCAAGATCATTCCCGAAGCCGACGCAAAGCTGCACATCGACTCGCTGGCTGGAGGCAGGGGTGACGAACTGGTCACCCGCGTGTTCGTACTGAAAAACGAATCGGCGTCGCAGCTGGTCAACATCGTGCGGCCCATGATCTCGCCCAACAGTGTGGTGGTGGCGTATCCAGCCAGCAACGCGCTGGTGGTCACCGATTACGCGGGCAGCGTCCGGCGCATCGAAAAGCTCCTCGACTCCATCGACCAGCCCGGTTCCGATGAACCCATCATCATCCCGGTACTGCACGCGTCTGCGCTCGACCTTGCTGGCATCATCAACCGCCTGATGCCGGAAGCCTCGGCGGCGCAAGCCGGCGGCGATGATAATCAGCGCTTCGTCCTGCTGGCAGACAGCCGCACCAACTCGCTGCTGTTGCGCTCCGACAATCCCGGGCGCATCACCCGCGTCAAGGAACTTGTGGAAAAGCTGGACAGTGCAGCCAGCGCGCAAGGCAATATCCACGTAGTGGAGCTGCACAATACCGAAGCCGCCAAACTTGCGCAGACGCTGCATTCGATATTGAGCGGAGATAGCTCGTCATCGGGCTCCGGCACAACGCAAGGCGGCATACAATCTGGTGGCAGCAACTCCCTCTTCGGCTCTGCGCAAGGCAGCACACAGCCTGCCGGCAGCAACTCCCACTCCGGCACAACGCAAGGCAGCACACAGTCTGGTGGCAGCAATGCTCCCTCGGGCGGCGGTATCATCCAGGCAGATTCCGCGTCCAATTCGCTCATCATCACCGCCTCCGAACCGGTCTACAACAACCTTCGCGAAGTCATTCAGAAACTGGACGTGCGCCGCCCGCAAGTATTCATCGAAGCGCTGATCGTCGAGGTGACTGCGGACAAGGCTTCCGAGTTTGGCATTCAATGGCAAACGCTGGCGGGAGCAAACAGCAGCGGTAGCAACGTCATCGGCGGCACCAACTTCGGCACGTCCGCTAATATCATTACAACATCATCCAACATCGGCACTGTCGGGAATGGCCTGAATGTGGGCATCGTGAACGGAACGACGACGCTGCCCGGCATCGGCACCGTGCTCAACCTCGGCGTGCTGGCACATGCACTGGCGAGTAATACCAACGCCAATATTCTGTCCGCCCCCAACCTAATGACGCTGGACAACGAAGAAGCCAAGATCGTGGTCGGCCAGAACGTGCCTTTCATCACCGGGTCCTATGCGCAAACCGGCGCCACTGCCACCGCCACCCCGTTCCAGACTATCGATCGCCAGGATGTCGGCCTGACACTCAGGATCAAGCCTCAGATCATGCAGGGCGGTTCGGTAAAATTGTTGGTCTCGGTGGAAGATTCGAGCGTGGTCGCCACGACCAGCTCGGCGGTCTCGGGGCCCACCACCAACAAACGCTCCATCGACACCACCGTCATCGTGGATGAAAACCAGATCGTTGTGCTGGGCGGATTGATTCAGGACTCGGTGAACGAGACCGCAAGCAAGGTACCGGTTCTCGGTGACATTCCTTACCTCGGCGCACTGTTCCGTTACGACACCCGGGAACAAGTCAAAACCAACATGATGGTCTTCATCCGTCCTTACATCATGTACCAGAGCGACAGCTACAAAAAGTTGACGGCAGAACGCTACGAGCAGTCCAGCAAGGCTCGCGCATCGTTGCGCATGCCGGACAGCGCAGTCATTCAAAACGACGACAAGGACAAGGCGCTGCCTCCGCTGCCGCCCGAATATTATAATGCGCCCGCAGCACCTCCACCTGTGGCAAGACTGCACCTGGATGCCACCAGTACGCCTGCTGCTGCGATGCCTGCGACAGAAGCAGCCAGCGCCCCGGCTGCGGCTAACCATTCCGATTCCATCAAGACGCAACCGTGACCCAGGCCATCAATCGTCGTGCTGCGCGGCGCCTGCCCTACTCGTTTGCCAAGGCGCAAGGTGTCGTGCTCACCGATTGCGAGCAGCGCGCGGCACTGGCCGTGCGCCACGATGCCAGACCGGAGGCCATTGCCGAAGTCATGCGCCAGCTCGCACTGCCGGTCGACGCCACACTGCTCGATGCGGAAGCGTTCGAACGCATCCTGAGCAACGCCTATTCGCAGGCTGATGAGTCCACTGCCATGCTGCTCGACGACGCGGAGCAGGACATGGACTTGTCCATGCTGCTGCACGACCTGCCCAAATCGGCAGACCTGCTAGAATCGGAGAATGACGCCCCGGTCATACGCATGATCAACGCGCTGCTGGCACAGGCCGTGCGCGACAACGCCTCGGACATCCACATCGAACCGTTCGAGACCCGCTCTGTCGTGCGCTTCCGCCTCGACGGCACCCTGAAGGACATCGCCGAACCGCACCGCGCACTGCATGCCGCGATGGTGTCGCGCATCAAGGTGATGGCCGATCTCGACATTGCCGAAAAACGTCTGCCACAGGACGGGCGCATCGCGTTGCGTTTGGCGGGCCGCCCCGTCGATGTGCGCGTATCCACGCTGCCCACCGGGCACGGCGAGCGCGTGGTAATGCGTCTGCTGGACAAGGAGGCGGGACGCCTCGACCTGACCAGACTCGGCATGAGCGCTAAATCGCTGGAAGCCATGATGCGCCTCACTGCACAACCGCACGGCATCGTACTGGTCACCGGCCCCACCGGTTCCGGCAAAACCACCACTTTATATGCAGCGCTGTCCTGCATCGACGCGACCGTCACCAATGTGATGACGGTGGAAGACCCGGTGGAATACGATCTCGACGGCATCAGTCAGACCCAGATCAACCCGCGCATCGACATGAGCTTCGCGCGGGCATTGCGTGCCATCCTGCGCCAGGATCCGGACGTGATCATGATCGGTGAGATCCGCGATCTCGAAACCGCGCAGATTGCCGTTCAGTCCAGCCTGACGGGACATCTGGTATTGGCAACATTGCACACCAACGACACCGTGAGCGCCGTCACCCGCCTCACCGACATGGGTGTCGAGCCGTTCCTGCTTTCATCCAGCGTGGTCGGTGTGCTGGCACAGCGCCTGGTACGCCGCTTGTGCCCGGATTGCCGCGAAGCCGGCGCACCGGACGAAACCGAGCTGGCGCTGCTCGCACGCTTCGGCAAGCCGGATCTGATCTACCGCCCGGTCGGCTGCCCAAGCTGCAACCAAACCGGTTATCGCGGGCGCACCGGCATCTACGAATTGCTGGAAGTGGACGAAACCCTGCGCAGCATGATCCACTCGCGCGAAAGCGAACAGCACCTGCGTGACTACGCCATGAAACAGGGTATGCTGAACCTGCGCGACGACGGCCTGCGCTGGGTCGTATCGGGCGATACGTCACTGGAAGAAGTGATACGCGTGACGCGGGACTGATGCAACTTCAGAAACTCTTTGCCACAGAGGAAGCAGAGATCACAGAGAATGCCGGATATGTAAAACAATGAGGCTGCCACTTTTCAGGAAAGTCCTCCAAGTCAGGAGCGGTCGCTTCCTCTCTGTGTACTCTGTGATCTCTGTGGCTGATTGTTTTATCTTTTAGTTTTTTCGACTCTTAAACCATGGCCGCATTCCACTACAACGCGCTCGACGCAGCAGGCAAGGCCACCAACGGCATGATCGAAGCCGACTCGGCCCGCCTCGCCCGCGCGCAACTGCGCGAAAGCGGCTTGTTTGTCGTCGATCTGAATTTGCTGTCCGATACGCCCGGGCAAGGCGGCGCTCGCGCCTGGAATCTGCCCTTGCGCAAGCGCATCCCGCTTTCCGAAGTCAGCCTCATGCTGCGCCAGCTTGCCACCCTGCTCGAAGCGGGGCTGCCTCTGGAACAGGCTTTGGCGGTGCTGATCGAGCAGGGCGACAATCCCTCCATGCGCCAGTTAATCGCGGCGTTGCGTTCCGAGGTGCTGGCGGGAAGTACGCTGGCGCGCGCCATGGAAAAGCATCGCGGCACTTTTCCCGACATCCACCGCGCACTGATACGCGCCGGTGAAGAATCCGGCGAACTCGCCACGGTGATGGACAAGCTCGCCAGCTACTCGGAAGCGCAACAAGCCCTGCATCAGAAGATCGGCCTGGCAATGGTCTATCCCGCCATCGTGATTGCCGTCGCCATCCTCGTGGTCGGAGGCTTGCTTCTGTTTGTCGTGCCTCCCGTGGTGGAGGTGTTCCAGCAGACGCGCCAGACGCTACCCTTCCTCACGCGCGCCTTGATCGGGCTCAGCGATTTTCTGACCGCGACCTGGCCGTACCTGATCGCGATACTGGCGGTCGGCGGGATCATCGCCCAGCGCGCCCTGCAGCAGGAAGCCCTGCGCTTCCAGTTGCACCTCAGGCTGCTGGACCTTCCCGTCGTCGGCAAACTGATACGCGGCAGCAACACCGCACGCATGGCCAGCACCCTGGCGATCCTCGCGGGCAGCGGCGTCTCGCTGCTGACCGCGCTCAACGCCGCCTGCGGCGTGATCAGCAACCTGCCGATGCGGCGCGCGCTGGAAGCTGCTGCGCTCAAGGTGCGCGAAGGCGTGACTCTGAACCGGGCCCTTGCTGCCTCGGGCCTGTTTCCGCCCGTGCTCATCCATCTCATTGCCAGCGGTGAACAGAGCGGCCGACTCGATACCATGCTGGATCGCGTCGCCAAACAGCAGACGCAGGAGGTCGCCGGCTTTACTACCGCGCTGACCTCAATATTGGAACCGTTGCTGATCTTGTTCATGGGCGCGGTGGTGTTGCTGATCGTGCTGGCGATCCTGCTGCCCATCATCCAGATGAACCAGATGGTAAAGTGACATAAACAGGTTCGCCAGGCAGTTCAATGTGATTTTTGCAAAGGAAGACTGACAATGAAAATTCAGGACTTATTTCGCGGCAACCGGGGCTTCACCCTGATCGAATTGATGGTGGTCATCCTCATCATCGGGGTGCTGGCCGCGCTGATCGTGCCCAAGGTGATGAGCCGTCCGGATGAAGCCCGCATCACCGCCGCCAAGCAGGACATCGCCACCATCACCCAGGCACTCAATCTCTACAAGCTGGACAACCAGCGCTATCCCACCACCGAACAGGGATTGATGGCGCTGGTGAAGAAGCCCACGATCGACCCGATCCCACTCAACTGGAAGAGCGAAGGCTACCTCGACCGCGTACCGAAAGACCCGTGGGGAACGCCCTACCAATACCTGCAACCGGGTGTGCATGGCGCGATCGACGTGTTCAGCTACGGCGCCGACCGTGCCGCCGGCGGTGAAGGCAACGACGCAGACATCGGGTCGTGGCAGGACTGAAATTCAAGCGTAAGATGCGCGGCTTCACGCTACTGGAAATGCTGGTGGCCTTGGTCGTCGCCAGCATCATGCTCGCCGTGGCGACACTGAATCTGATGCCGAGCACCCAGGCGGTGCTGCGCGACGAATCGCAGCGCCTAGCCCTGCTGATGGAGGACGGCGCGATGAGCGCGCGCGCGGCGGCCAGCCGCTGGCATGGTCAGGTACGGGCAACAGCTACCGCTTCTGGAGGCGGACTAAGGACGGTGTGTGGGAACGTATCGAACACGACAATCTGTTGCACCCCCGCATTCTGCCTGATGCGGTCCGCATCGGCACCATCAGCTTCGACGGACTCAGCATCGAACCGGGTGCGCTGATCATGCTCAGCCCCGAGCTGTCAGCCAAGGATTTCCGGATAAGCCTGCTCAGCGGCGGCCTGGTTTCCGACATCGTCGGCAACGGACTCGGCAAGGTCGATGTCGTCGCAGGGACGACGCCATGACCCTGTCTCGCTGCCCCCGGGGGTTCACCCTCCTTGAAGTGCTGGTCGCCCTCGCCATCCTTGCCATCGCCATGGCCGCAGTATCGCGCACTGCGAGTTCCGGCATCCATCACGTCGAGGCCTTGCGCACTCGCGTCATCGCCGACTGGATCGCGCAAAACCGCCTGGCCAATCACCAGGCGCTAAGTGACTGGCCCGCGCCCGGCATCCGGACGGGCAGTGAAGACCAGGCCGGACAGACCTATCCGTGGCAGGAAGAAGTCATCTCAACCCCGAACCCTACCATGCGCCGCATCGTCGTCAGCGTGTTCGCGCCGGACGACACCACGTTCAAGCTGCGCGAATTGACCGGATATCTGGTGCAGTATCCGCGATGAGGAACAGGGCCGCAAAGGGCTATACCCTGATCGAACTGCTTGTTGCGCTGTTCGTATTCGCCATTCTGGCGATCACCGCCTATCGCGGTCTCAACGCGGTGACACAGACGCGCGCCCAAGTCGACCGGGAAACGCGCAAGTGGCAGGCACTGGAGCGTTTCTTCGCACGCCTGGACGACGAGACGGCGCAGGCCTTGCCGCGCCCGGTGCGCACGGCAAACGGTGCGGAAGCGCCTGCCTGGTCCGGCACACCATCCAGCGCGGAGAGCCTGGAGGATGTGCAACTGGCGTTTACGCACAGTGGCGGAATTGGTGCCGACGGTACGCCGCTGCCGCCGCAACGCGTCGGCTATCGCCTGCGCCAGGGCAAGCTGGAGATGTTGCGCTGGACTGCGCTGGACAGCGCCCCGTACAATGTGCCGAGAGTGGATACCGTGCTGGAAGACGTCAGCGAATTCAACCTCCGTTACCTGAGCAGCAATCTGACCTGGGAAACACAATGGCCACCCGTGGCACTCGATACCCTTCTGCCGAAAGGGGTCGAAGTGCAACTGATACTCAAGGACGGCAACAAACTTACGCGGTTCTTTGCCTTGCGATGAAAAGAACAACTCAAACGGGCGTAGCACTGGTACTGGTACTGTTGATCGTTGCCATGGCCACCGTGATTGCGACGTTCATGGCGCAACAGCAGGGTTTCTGGCAGCGCGAGGTGGAAAATGGCCGCGACCGCGCACAGACGCGGCGCATCGCCGAAGCCGGGATAGACTGGGCACGTGCGATACTGGCAGATGACGCATCGGTGAGCCAATACGACAGCGCGCGCGAGATGTGGGCAATGCAATTGCCCGCCATCCCGGTGGAACGAGGTGAGGTGCAGGGCGCCATCACCGACCAGCAGGGATTGTTCAACCTGAACAACC
>CAVRYQ010000084.1:0-10374 GCA_963725375.1 uncultured Pseudomonadota bacterium
GCGGCTCACTATTCTTGGTCATGCCCAAGTGCCACCAGCCGCCGGAGCGCGCGGCAAATCTGGGCGCGGTAGTAGCCGCCGTTCCCCCATGCCACGATGCCGAGCTGTACGCCCGCGACTGGTCAGTATGTCCAGTTCGTCAGGCCCCACTGATCGGACCAGCCCGACGCTGCACACCTCCTTCGGGGTCCGTAGCGCGGTAGGCGAACAGGTCAACCACCATCAGCGATCCGTAGCCCCAGCGTCGGCTGAACTCGATGCAGCGCCGAACGGCGGCATCGTCCTTGGTGCCGTCCGCCGTGCTCGGTGTTCAGCATGACCCATAGGACCATCTGGCAGGCCGGATCCCACCTCGCAACAGCCAGCAGCGATACTGCTCGCACGGCGAAATGAGGCTTCACGGCGCATGAGATCGCCTGTCTGGGGAACCAGCGGACGCCGAGGGTTATGTAAAATTAAGCGTTGAAATAGGCTTTATAGTCCATGAACTGACCTTCAAAATGCTCATCCGGTTATCGCCGATTACCGTCTGCGCTGTGAGCGAACTCAACACCGTTTTGAAATACGCCGTTCTGTAATTACCAGCGACGGTGCCGAAGCGCCTCGGCAGGTCGATAGCCACTGCTCATAGGTCGCGAACTGTTCCCGAAGGCGCTGGCGCCGTTATCGGCCAGCCAGCGTGCCAGCTCCTCGGGAGTCTCGAACGCGGGCGACAGGGCGTCCCATCGCTCGTATTCTGGTACATCATCAGGTGCGTCCGTGATCTTCTTCTGGCCAATCTGGACGGTGATAGGCGGGGTAAGGCGGCCCACCGCTCCAGACTCCCAATACGGCATCCGTCATGGTCTTCAGGCTTGTGCGCTTTCCAGCCCGCGTACCACTCTTCCATTGCTGGTGCAAACGGCTCGTTATACATCGGCTGATAGCGCATTCCGCCATACCGCCGGACCTTCGGGTGAACCAATCTTTGGGAACCTTGCGGACTTCACGGCCCATCAGAGTTGACTCCTTGATTGTCTGTAAAGCTATTGGGCCTGATGGAACCATTGATTACTGCTTTGAAGCGCTGTCTTTCTACATACAAAATCGTGCTATGTGGCCGCTTCAGGATCCGCGCGATGCCGCGGGCAGACATGCCCCGGTCGCGCAGTTCCGTTATCCGCTTCGCCTCCGTCGTGGTCACGAACGTCCCGCGCGGCACTACCGTGCACCGCGAACGGCAATCCGCTCGTCGTTCCAGCAGCGGATTCCGGGGACGGCACCGTTCAATTCCTTTTCAGCGACCGGGCTTGCTGGCCCAGAACCGTCGTGTTCACCGTCAGCATCGACTTTGCCAGCGTGTTGCCTTCGGCAGCAGCTTTGATAAGCGCGTCCATGTCGATCACTTCCGCGACCCAGTTCTGCCGTGGGGCCGCTCCAGTGCGTCGCGGCGCCTCGACCGGCGCAGCCATTGCCGTCACCGTCTGCGCCTCGACGGCGGCGGTCTGAATGATTTCCTCGGCCTTGTAGGCGGCAGCTGCTTCGCCATCCGCAATCGCCTCTTGCGCGGCCTCTTCCTGGCCTTCTGCCCGAAGCTGTGCGGCCAAGGCTTCCGCCTCCTGCCGTTCCCGCGCGGCGATTTCATCCGCCACGCGCTGCGCCTCCGCTTCAATGCGCCGCCGCTCCCGCTCTGCCGCTTCGCGCGCCTGGCGTTCCTCTTCCTCGCGGCGGATCCGCTCCGCACGATCGAATGCCAGCATCCCTGACTTGTACGTGCTCTCGGCCTGCTGCAGCGTTGTAATCAGCGGATTGAAAAACCCGTCGATTGCCCGGCCGGCGGCGAGTACCGGCGCCTTCATGCTCACGCGCGCCTCTTCCAGTCGATTCTTGCGACCGATGATTTCGCGCAGCTCAACGGTCGCCATGTCGTACATGTCGCGCGAGTCGATCTTGAATTCCCGCGCGACTTCCAGCACTCCGGCAACGCCACCGACCAGCGTGGCATCGACCTGCGGAATGGCGACATTGGTGGGGACAACGATAGCGTTCATGATTTGATGATTCCCTTTTTACGCATGGCGTGGTAAACGGCCGACATGTTCAAGAACACGGCCGGGTCAGATGGATCCTCGTGAATCTCCAGGCTGTAGCGCTCCGGAGTGAGGTATAGGCAGCACCGGCCGTCAACCGCCGGGCCGGCTCCGCGGTCACACGCCGCCTTGTATCCGCCGGTCTGCCACTCGTGGGTACGGCGCTTCATGCCGCTCTTGATGTCCAGCACGGCCAATTCAAACCGGCCGAATGCCACAAGCCGGTCATTGGTGCCGACGTACTTGTGCAGCGTGTTCACGACAATGTGTTCGTTGCCGATCACTTGGACGCGCATGTCGCGGCGGAACTTGCGCCACTGCTCAAGATACGGCGCAACGACCGGGTGAAGTGTGTCGCCGTCAAGGTCGCCCTTGTCGTCCAGTTCGCACGCCCGGTGAACCGCTCTGCCAAGCATCGACTTTCGATCGAGCACGTCCTGATCGATGCCGTCCAGGCCGTTGTCGAAGGCATGCAGGATCTGGGTGACGCTCGGCCAGACGATGCCGTTCACCTTGTAGGTGTGCGTGGCTGCGTCGAATTGGACCTGCGGATAAAGGTGCAGGCTCATGGCTTCCATGCCTCTTTCGGAAAATTGTTGCACCACGCAGATATGTCTCCGTTCGGGATCCGCTTGTGGTCTTCGCAGCAGCAAACGCAACTGTCATCGGTGCCGCGCATTGGGCCAAATTGAATCCAACGGACGACGACCGCCGATTTCTTGCACGACTCATACTCGCAGGGCATGGAGGGGGTCGGCCGTATCTTGAAGATGTCGCCGGGCCGTGGGTAGCGCGCGCTCATGCCTGGCCCCCGGCGATCTTCATGGCCTTGTTGATCGCGTCCGACCCGGCAAGATCCTCCAGCTTCGCAATGCCGAAGTGTCCGCACAGTGCCGCCTCGTCAACATTGTTGACGGACGCTTTCTTCCGAATCACGCGCAGCATGCTTTCGGAAATGGGGACGCCGCCGGTCTTCTCGGGTTTTGCCGTCTCAGGCTCGGCCGATTTCGTTTCGGGTTTTGCCGCTACCGTCTCGGCTTTCGCCGCGACCGTTTCAGGAGTCGCCACCTTCGTCTCAATCACGGTCTCAAGCACCGGATCCGATTTCGGCGCCGCCATTTCCTTGCTTTGCGGCATCAGGTTCGCGGAAACGGTCTGCACTTCCTCCGGATCAAGGATGATCGTGCGGCCTTCCATTTCCTCGGCAGTCGGCTGCGATCCAACGGCCTCCGGGAACCCCTTGCGCAAGGCCTGCGCCTCGGCGCAATTTCCACAAAGCATCGAAAACCCATGCCTGCGGACTACTATGACGCCACTTGGCACGGCTACACACCAGACTGTTCCGGAGGAATTTTTACGTTTTACCAGCGATGCGCTATTGTTCTTGACGCCGCGGACTACAGAAAATGCGGCGGCCTCGCTAACAGTTATGCAAAAAGCTGATCCAATGTCAGTTTTGCGCGCGACTCTTGGACCGACAGAATACCCGGCTTGCACAGCGGCAATCTCAAAGCCGCGAATGACCGCTTCGTTTTTCTGGTGAAAGCGCCGTACTCCGTTGCCATTTTCTGAGCCATCGAATTCTAAAAGCGCATCCACCAAAATTCGCGCCTGCCGTGATGACAACGTAAGCAGCCAGTCGATATTGAGTGATTTTTCGGCATCAACGAATTCCTCTATCAAGGAAAAATCATAGACGAATTGTGATTTGTCATGAATCGTAACGATGTCGCGTCCTGCGGTATGAGCAATTCGCCCGGCGTCAAGTTTTGCAACTTCCGATTGATGAAGGCCAAGAGAACGCAATGATTCAATTTTGTATGGCCTGGATACCGCAATCCGAAATTGCCGGTATCCAGTATGAGAGCCGTCCGCAAGAAAAAACCCTACTAGCGAAAGGATTGCATCCGAAACTGACGCTTCCTCTGCGCGCGGCATCGGTGCCCGTGGGATCAGAAATTTGTTACCGGCCATGGTCGCCGCGTCATATAGCGCGCCGGCCTCGATCTTGCCAGAGGTTGTCACCATGTCATGATTCGGTGTCACGCTGAAATTCAGCCTGGTTCCGTCCGCAACGATCATTTCGCCATCGTAATCCTGGCAAAAGGGAACCGAGGTTGATGCGGACATGCCGCCGTCCAACACTTGCATGACGGCTCCTGTGACTTCAGAGAACCGCTGGAAACCATGGCTAGTCAGCACTTCTGTTTCCGAATCGAAACACTTCGCAATCTGGCCATACGGCCTGCGAAGCCACATTGCATTGGGAGCGTCCGAGTCGCGCCCCGCGGTGGCGTAGTTCTCTGTCCAGTACTCGACCGCGGGAAATTCGCACACGACGCCCTGCACGATGCGCTTGGCGACGATCTTGCACCATAGCGGGTACTGCATTTCACCGACGACATCGCGGCATGCCCGGCCGCCGCCATCCTTGTTGTACCAGACTTGCCGCGTGTACTTGAGCGTTTGGATAGGCCCGAACTCCGGCTCGCTCATTCCCGCGTAGGCGTTCGTGCGCGCCGCATTGGTGCGGTACAGGCCGACTCCAGGCATGACGACATCGCGGGTTTCGTAGACATCCCTGTCGTTTTTCTTCGCCCCCGTCTTGATCGACATGGGGACAAGGTGGACCGGCTTCAGCATCGGATCCAGCTTGGCCGCTTCGCAGTAGCGCAGCACCATGACGATCGATGCGTCGCTGGCTCCAGGGTAGAAGCTGTCGCGCAGGACCTGAATGGCTTCCGCCTGATTGCTGCGCCAGTCGGAGAGGTCAACGGCGGCGTGAGATTCCGTTTGTGCGTTCATGGATATCCTTTTCGTTGATGCGGAGAAAATCGGGAATGGCTTTGAATTCGACGACTGTCGACGGGGCGCGCCTGGCGATGTTCGCCGTGACGCGGCGGCGCCATTCAATCTCTAGCAGCGCGTCAGCAATGTGCTGGGCCGCGGCGAGGTCGCGACGGTTGTCACGGTGCCAGAATCGGTTGATGCGTAGCAGGGTCATGGCGGCGGCGGCGGCGGAAATACGACGCCCTTGCCGTGCAGCCATTCAAAGCACGTAAAGTCGCCGCCATCAGTGATGATGACGCGGACCGTAGTGCCAAGCCGCGCTCCTACGCTGGTGCAGTAGTGGTGCGCCGCCTTGACAGCCTCTTCCGCCGTGACGAACGAGCGCACGCGCTCGCTGGTCTCGTCTGGGAAAAACTGATACACGGAAAATTCCGCCCTTGATGTCATCTGGCGAGCCTCCCCCGCAGCGCCGCAAACAGCAGCACGACGAACGTGAGTGGGAACAGAAGCACCGCGAGCACAGTCACGATCGGCGGGTACTTGGCGTCTGTCCGGCAAGTCCAGGCGTAGCAGACGACTACGATTCCGGATGCGCCGAAGCACAACAGCGCCAAGGCGAGGAACGTCCAGGCGATCACAGGTAATCCCCCATCTGCTTGTACAGCATCGTCGGCAATCCAAGGCTCCGGCGCATCGCCTCGATCGCGGTGATGAGCGCCGGCAGTTCATTGCCCTCCAGCTGCTTCAGCAATTGCAAGAGAAGGAGCCGCGCCTCTGGTCCGGATGCTATCTCCACGTCGATCTTTGCGCCGCCGCTGCGGATTTCGGCCTGAACCTCGTCCAGACTCTTTGCGAATTCCTCCGTGCTGGGAACGTCGCCGTTTTTCAGCCTGTCAAGCATTTCTGCAAATGTATTCGTCCGTCCCATTGCATGCTCCGTCTTGCTAGTGGTGGCGGCGTAGCTTAGTATTGCTCGTCCTTTGATGTCAAGAACCAAACAACTGGAAACACCATGAAATACATCACGAAGCCAAAAGCAAAGAAAATCATCGAATTCGCCGGCGGCCCGACGAAGTTCGCCAGCAGGATCGGCCTGCCGAAAAAGAGCCGCCTGGTGGCGCGAGTCAGCATGTGGAAGCGCAACGGCATTCCGGCCCGCGTACAGGTGGATTGCTACACGGCGCTGGATTTGCTGTACAGCGAAATGGAGGCGGCGCCCCCGAAGCCGAAGAAGGTCAAAGCAGTCGCGGCTTGACGTTCTGACGGAATCAGGGGTAGGGAAATGCAATTCCATAAATATGCCGACATCTTCCCGCTGATGGACGATGTTGCGTTGAACGAGCTGGCGGCCGATATCAAGGCCACCAAACAGCACAATCCGATCTGGCTATACGAGGGGAAAATTCTCGACGGAAGAAATAGGTTCAAGGCCTGCACGATCGCAAAGGTAAAGCCGTTTTATTCAACGTACCGCGGAGACGATCCAATCGGATTCGTGCTGTCGTTGAACCTGAAACGGCGCCACCTGAATGATGCCCAGCTCGCAGAGGTCGCTTTGAAGGTCGCTGTGCTAAAAGTAGGGGATAACCAGCACAAAACTGAGGGTGCGCCTACAGGCGCACCCTCTCAGGCTGCTGCCGCGGAGCAAGTTGGCGTCAGTCGTCGCTCAGTTCAGCGCCGGAAAAAGATTCTGGAACAAGGTAGTAAGGCGCTCAATGAGGCCGTGAGTGCTGGCGATGTTTCGATGGCGAAGGCCGAAGCCGTGTTGGACAAGCCGAAGCCCGAACAGCTGCCAGCGGCCACGAAGCCGGCGAAGAAACCGAAGCCTGCGAAAGCCGACCCCGACTTGAACCTTGACGAGAAATGGAAGCCCGAACCAGACGAAGAGGCCTACCTGAAGAAACTCGAAAAGGAAATCGACGCTTCTATTGACAAAGTCATGAAATCGGATGACAAGCTGGAAGCAGCCCACGCGGAAATCAAGCGCCAGGCCGCCGAAATAGCGGCCTTGAAAATTTCCCGCGATGGATACCAAAATGAACGGGTCGAAGTGATCCGGCGCTACAAGAAATTGTTGCGTGAGGTCGAAGTTCTGCGACGGAAGGCGGACAAAGCATGAGTGACGAAGACCAGCAGTTCTTGTTTACGCGGCCGACCGCAAACTACTCCAGCACCAATTTCCCGACGCCGCGCGACTTTCAGGTCACGGCGCACGAAAAGTTGCGCGATGGATTCCGTGGCGGCCACAAGAAACAGCTGCTGGTCGCCCCAACCGGATCCGGAAAAACGTTTTGCGCATTGCGCATTGCGCATGAATCATTGGTGAAGGGGAAGAGAGCGGTATTCGTGTGCGACCGTACTGCGCTCATTGATCAGACCAGCAAGCGTGCGGATGAGTACGGGCTCACGGCTCACGGCATTGTCCAGGCGAAGCACTGGCGACGGGACAAGTCACAGCCGTTTCAGATTGCCAGCATTCAGACTATTCAGGCGCGAGGCTTTTGGCCAGACGCAGATGTCACGATTATTGATGAATGCTTTACCGGCGAGACGATCATTGCCACGCCAGATGGTGCGAGGTACATCGCCACGATCAAAGCCGGTGATAAAATCTGTTCCGCTATTGGCGAGGATGTTGTTGAGAGCGTTTTTTGCCAGTCGGCGGACACTTTGGTGAAAGTGAGGCTAAGCGATGGATCAAGTTTTGCCTGTACCGGGGATCATCCAATATTTACCGCCTACGGCTGGAAGCCTGCCCGCCGCTTGGCGGTCGGGACGAGACTGTTTGGCATACAAGATATGCCCAGTCTGTGGGGAAAGACTTACTCCATATTTGCTGAAGAACGGATATCTGGAAACAGAAATGGCCTTTGCACTTCGGGTGAGTTGCTCGCAATCCTGTGCGAAGAAATTAAAGAACCCGATGCACTTGCAGGCGGTGCGCAAGAAAGTGTCAGCATCACTTCGCGCCATAGGCCACGGGCCGAGAATTCGTGGCGGGAACGGCCGACCCATGCCGGATATCCAGGCGAAGTTCCTGAAGGCGCTCGGTCCGGAATGGAAAGCGGAATACGTGGTGACAGTGGGCATGGGGCGCGGGAACGGATATCCGACTCATTACAAAATAGACTTGGCGCGCGCTGGTCAGCTGGAATCGATCGCGTTGGAGTTGGACGGCGCGAGTCATTGCGCTCTGGCGAGGCGGGAACAGGATGTCAGGAAGGATGCGTTTCTGCGGACCTGCGGGTGGAAAGTATTGAGGTTGAAAAACTCCGACGCGGCGTCCCTGTATATAACCTACGGGTCAAAGGTCATCCAAGCTATTTTGCGAATGGCGTTCTAGTTCATAACTGCCATACGCAGTATCAGGCGGTTCGCGACTACCTGACGACCCGCGACGTGGCGGTGATTGGGTTGACCGCCACGCCATGTTCGCGCGGCCTTGGGTTGCTGTACACCAACATGGTGAACGCGGCGACCATGAACGAGCTGACGCAGTCCGGCGTGCTGGTTCCCATGCGCATCCTGACGTGCACGAAGCCGGACATGTCTGGCGCGGAGACCACCAGCACAGGAGAGTGGACGGAAAAGGCAGCCTCACAGCGCGAGGCGCAAATCATTGGCGATGTGGTCGCGGAGTGGATCAAGCATGGCGAGAATCGCAAGACGATCGCTTTCGGTGCTGACATTGCCTACTGCACGCAGCTGGCCCAGCGGTTCAACGAGGCCGGCGTTAACGCGGACACGTTTACAAGCGAGACAAAGCCAGGTCAGCGTGAGGCGTTGCTGAGCGAGTTCACGAAAGAGGACTCCAGCATCCGCGTCCTGATAAGCGTGGAGGCATTGGCGAAGGGTTTCGACGTACAGGACATCGGGTGTGTGATAGATGCCAGGCCGCTGCGCAAGTCGCTTTCCACCGCCATTCAAATGTGGGGGCGTGGGCTGCGATCTTCGCCGGATACTGGCAAGGTCGATTGCCTCCTACTTGATCACAGCGGCAACATCCAGCGATTTTACAACGACTTCGTTGACGTGTACTTCAACGGATTCCATTCGCTCGACATGGCGGAGAAACTTGACGCAACGGTGCGCAAGGATGAAGAGGAATTTGAATCCGGCGGATGCCCAGCATGCGGCCACAAGCCGTTCCTGCGCCGCTGCATGGCGTGCGGCTTCGAGAAGCCCACGACGGTGATGGAGGATTCCAAGTCTGGGGAAATGCGCGAGATACGAATTGGCAAGAGCGTAATTGCCGCAGACCAGCATGACTTGTGGCGCCAGTTGTGCGCGTATGTGCGCGGCGTTGGAAATCCTGACACGCAGAAAGGTCGGGCGTATCATCTGTTCAAGGACATCATCGGTGCGCCACCGCCGCGCAACTGGAATTTCGATAGCACGGAGAATGCTCCGATTCATCGCGGGACGGTAAACAAGATCAAGTCGCTTCGGATCGCCTACATAAAGGGCCGCCAGAAGGCCGATTTACGGGAATGAATTCTCTCGATGACGTTTCAAAAATGCCGCGTTTTATAGGCCCGGACAATGGCAATGCGCCTGCAGGCGCATTGCCCAAGGCGGACGCCGCGGAGAGGCGCATGCTCCCGTGACGCTTGAACAGACGCTCGCCGCCTTGGGCATGGTGCCGCCCAGACATATCCCGCTTGGGAAGTTCGTGCGTTTCCCTGGATCCGGCAAGGGCGGCAGCAACAAGGCCGGATGGTGCCGGCTGATCATGCCGACACTCGCCGTGCAGTGATTGGTCAACTGGCTTGTCCGAGGTCTGGCACAGCGACGACCATATTGATTCTGCAGAAGCACAGCGACTGCTACGCGAGGCCCTGGAGCGCGATCGGCGCAATGCGCGCGAGCTGGCCGCGAAACACGCAGAAGTCGCGCACAAGGCAAAGAGCATGCTGGTGGCGTGCAAGGTTCAAAGCCACGCATACCTCGTTCGCAAGGGATTCCCTGAAGACAGGGGATTGGTGCTGGAGCGCAATCTGTTCGTGCCGCTGCGCGATGTCGGAACAGGCGCATTGATATCCGCCCAGCTGATCGCGGAGGATGGCGAGAAACGCTTTCTGACTGGCGGCCGCACCATGAACGCGGTTCACATATTGGCGCTCGCCCGGACAATGCGGACAGGATCGTGCTGTGCGAGGGGTACGCCACCGGGCTGTCGCTGCACAGCGCCTTAAGCCGCCTGCGCGGACTTGCGACGGTGGTGTGCTGCTTGAGCGCCTACAACATGGAGCGCGTCGCCAGCCGCTTCCCTGGGGCCGTGGTGGCGGCCGACAACAAACCGTCAAAGGTCGGTGAACAGGCGGCGATCCGCACTGGCTTGCAGTGGACGATGCCGCCAGCCTTGGCCGAAGGCAAGAAAACTGATTTCAATGACCTGCATGCGGCCAAGGGCATTCATGCAGTCGTGACGTTGCTGCGCGAGGCGTTTGCATCCTCTGTATAGCAATGTAGATCGAAAATGCAGTCTGCGGGGTATGGGTAATCGAGGGTAGAC
>CAVRYQ010000085.1:0-5672 GCA_963725375.1 uncultured Pseudomonadota bacterium
TTCAAGGGACGCTGGCTGGGCCGGCTCAGGCATGCGGGCCATCCGTTAATGATCGCGCTGGTCGGGGTGCTGTTTGCATTCTCGTTTGACACGCTGTCGCAGGCTGCCTTGTTCTCGGCCTTGGCCTCGCATTACGGCGGCGAGCTCCAGGCCCTGCTGCTTGCGGTCTGTTTCATGTTCGGCATGATGCTGACCGACGCCGCGAATGGCCTGTGGATATCCCACCTGTTGCAGCGTGCCGATGCGACCGCGCGTGCCGCTTCGCGCATGATGGGGCTTGCCGTGGCCCTGCTCAGTCTGGCGGTGGCGGGCCTGGGCCTGTCGCGCAGGTTTTTTCCTGAAGCATCGGCCTGGCAGGACGGGCGCGAGCTGCTCATCGGCGCATCCATCATCGCGGTGGTCGCTGCGTGCTTCGTGTTTGCGCGTTACGCGCAACGAACATCCGCTGCAGCGTGATCCAATTCACTGCCGTTGAGTCTCCGCGGGCGTTCGTCGGCACGCGTTATGAAAAATTCCGTTTTGTACATATAGGCAGCTGGGCATGGCTTTCATGAAGTTCATCGGTATATTGCTTTCGATGGCCATCGCGACGAATGTTCTGGGGGCTGATCTTGGGGGCGGTGCGGGAGCGAATATCCCGGGAAATGCCTTGGCCACGGACGAAAAGCCATCATCTCAACCCGACACGCCCAATACACTGCCGAGCGTGACGGTCACGGGGCATTACGACAACGCGGTGGGCACATCCGATGCGGCTTCCCAGGGGGGCGTCAACGGCAAATTGTTGCAGGACGTTCCGCTCCTAAGGCCTGGTGAGGCGCTGGAGACGGTGCCGGGCATGGTGGTCACCCAGCACTCCGGCGACGGCAAGGCCAATCAGTATTTTTTGCGCGGTTATAACTTGGACCATGGCACGGATTTCGCCACCAGTGTGGATGGCGTTCCGGCGAACATGCCCACCAATGCCCATGGCCAGGGCTATTCCGATGTAAATTTCCTGATGCCGGAACTGGTGGACCGCATCGATTACCGCAAAGGCCCGTATTTCGCGGACAACGGCGATTTCTCGTCGGCAGGTTCCGCAGACATCAAGTACCGGAACAGCCTTGAGCATGATGTCGCGGACCTGACCTTTGGCGCCTATGGCTACCGCAGGATGCTGGTGGCAGGATCGATGGTACTGGCGCCACAGGGCGGGGATTCCCCAGGCAAGTCAACACCTGACAAGTCCGGTCCGACCATGCTTGGCGCAGTGGAGCTCATGAATAACGATGGTCCGTGGGCGATCGGCGAGGATATGCGCAAGACCAACATGCTGTTGCGTCTCGGCGACGGCAGTACTGCGAACGGGTGGTCGCTGGATGCGATCCATTACGATGCGAGCTGGAATTCGACCGACCAGGTGCCGCTGGAGCTGATCGTCTCGGGGCAGCTTGGACGCTTTTCGGCACTGGATCCCACCGACGGTGGAAATTCGGGCCGGGATATCCTCGCCGGGGAATGGCGCAGCAGCGATGCCGCGGGATATGCGAAGTTGGCCGCCTACGTCGAGCATTACCGTCTGCAGCTTTGGTCGGACTTCACATATTTTGAATTGCGGCCGGCGACCGGCGACCAATTCGAGCAGGCGGAGGACCGGAACATCGTTGGTGGCCAGGCCGTCAGGGGATGGAACCATGGTTTGCTGGAACGCGATTCCTTTACCGAGATGGGCTTGCAGTTGCGCCACGACAACATAAACGTCAGCCTGCAGAACACGCAGGCACGCATCCCCCTTGCAGTGGTGAGTAACAACCAGGTTGGGGAAACACTGACCGGCCTGTATCTGCAGAACACGACCTATTGGGCCAGCTGGGTGCGCACCTTGGTCGGATTTCGCGAAGACGCCGTTTCCATGGACATGACTTCGTATATACAGCCGCAGAATTCCGGCACAGCCGGAGGCGCTCGCCCTTCGCCCAAATTCTCGGCGATCTTCGGCCCCTGGCAGCAAACCGAGTTGTTCATCAACACCGGAAAGGGTTTCCACAGCAACGATGCGCGCGGCGTGATCGACAAGGTTGACCCGACGACCGGCGCGCCCGCGACTGCGGTGCCGGCCCTAGTGGGAAGTACGGGCAAGGAAATCGGCGCGCGCACGGAGATAATCGACAACTTGCAAAGCTCGATTGCGTTCTGGAGCCTGGATAGCGATTCGGAAATTGTCTATTCGGCCGACTCTGCAATTGGCAGTACCACTCCGAACGGCGCAAGCAAGCGCACCGGGGTGGAGTGGAACAATCACTGGAACGCCAATCGCTGGCTGCTGGTCGATGCCGACCTGGCCTGGACCCATGCGCGTTATGCAAACATGAACGACAATGGTGCCAGCGGCGACATGATCCCCAATGCCGTGGGCAAGGTTGCGCTGCTCAGGGCCGCGATTCGCGATGTGGGGCCCTGGCTGGTGGGGATAGAGACCCGCTACATCGGTCAATATCCGCTTTCCCAGGACGGCAGCCTGACTGCCCCTTCGGCCATCGTGACCAATATGAGGGTGCGCCGCGAGATTTCGCCGCGCATGGCTGTCTCGCTGGATACGCTCAACGTGTTCAACCGCGAGTACTACGATATTGCCTACCAGCAGGATTACCGGGTGTCACCCACAAGTCCGGTGGTGCCGAGCGGGGTGACGGTGCATCCGGGTGAGCCGCGTCAGTTGCGCGTGACCTTGCAGCTCATTTTCTGACGATGAGCTGTCGACCGGATATTCCGGTGGGGGGCGAAATCCGGGAATCGGCTTGCGGGCAGGACGTGTCGCGCACGCCCTATTTGAGTGTCAGCAGGAAGATGTTTTCATGCATGCGGCTCAGGCCGCGTTCCCGGAAGCGGGGTGTTTGTGCCAGAGCGTCGTGACGCGCCAGCAGGCGTATGTCGGCATGTTGGCCGTAGAGCGATTCAACTTCTTCCATTGATACGGCGAACGGCGGGCCCTGCATCCGGGTCTGCTCGTAATCAAAGGCGACAAGCAGGATTTGCGTCCCGGAGGGCAGGATGTCCACCAGGTGGCGCGCGTAACGTTCGCGCATCTCCGGAGGCAGGGCCCGCCGTTCGCCGTATCAATGGAAGAAGTTGAATGGCTCTTGGGCCAACGTGCGAAGACATACGCCTGCTGGCGCGTCACGACGCTCTGGCACAAACACCCCGCTTCCGGGAACGCGGCCTGAGCCGCATGCATGAAAACATCTTCCTGCTGACACTCGAATAGGGCGTGCGCGACACGTCCTGCCCGCAAGCCAATTCCCGGATTGCGCCCCCCACCGGAATATCCGGTGGACGCTCATCGTCAGAAAATGAGCTGAAGGTAACACGCAACTGACGCAGCTCACCCGGATGCACCGTCAGCCCGCTGCGCACCACCAGAACTATGGGTGACCCCCGGTAAGCCTGCTGGTAGGCAATATCGTAGTACTCGCGGTTGAACACGTTAAGCGTATCAGCGAGACAGCCATGCGCGGCGAAATCTCGCGGCGCACCCTCATATTGGTCACGATGGCCGAAGGGGCGGTCGGGCTCCGTCCTGGGAAAGCGGATATTGACCGATGTAGCGGGTCTCTATCCCCACCAGCCGGGGCCCGCATGGCGAATCGCGGCCCTGAGCAGCGCACCTTGACCACGGCATTGGGGATCATGTCGCCGCTGGCACCATTCTCGTTCATGTTTGCGTAACGCGATGGGTCCAGGCCAGGTCGGCATCGACCAGCAGCCAGCGATTGGCGTTCCATGATTGTCCCACTCCACCCCGGTGCGCTTGCTTGCGCCGTTCGGAGTGGTACTGCCAATTGCAGAGTCGGCCGAATCGACGATTTCCGAATCGCTATCCAGGCTCCAGAACGCAATAGAGCTTTGCAAGTTGTCGATTATCTCCGTGCGCGCGCCGATTTCCCTTGCCATACTTCCCACTCGGGCCGGCACCGCAGTCGCGGGCGCACCAGTCGTCGGGTCGACCTTGTCGATCGCGCCGCGCGCATGTGCTGTGGAAACCCTTCCGGTGTTGATGAACAACTCGGTTTGCTGCCAGGGGCCGAAGATGACCGAGAATTTCGGCGAAGGGCGAGCGCCTCGGGTGCCGGAATTGTCCGGCTGTATATACGAAGTCGTGTCCATGGAAACGGCGTCTTCGCGAAATCCGACCAAGGTGCGCGCCCAGCTGGCCCCAATAGGTCGTGTTCTGCAGATACAGGCCGGTCAGTGATTCCCCAACCTGGTTGTTACTCACCGCTGCAAGGGGGATGCGTGCCTGCGTGTTCTGCAGGCTGACGTTTATGTTGTCGTGGCGCAACTGCAAGCGCATCTCGGTAAAGGAACCGCGTTGCAGCAAACCATGGGTCCGTAAGTGACGGCCTGGCCGCCGACGAATACTCAGGTCCTCCGCCTGCTCGCATTCGTAGCCGGTCGCCGGCGGGCCAATAAAAATGTGTGAAGTCCGACCAAAGCTGCAGACGGTAATGCTCGACGTAGGCGGCCAACTTCGCATATCCCGCGGCATCGCTGCTGCGCCTTCCCCCGGCGAGGATATCCCGGGCCCGAATTTCCACCGTGGGTGGGATCCCGGTGCCGAAAAGCGTCCAAGCTGCCCCGAGACGATCAGCTCCAGCGGCACCTGGTCGGTCGAATTCCAGCTCGCATCGTAATGGATCGCATCCAGCGACCACCCGTTCGGCCGCTGCTGCCGTCGCCGAGACGCAACAGCATGTTGGTCTTGCGCATATCCTCGCCGATCGCCCACGGACCATGACGCTCCGTGGGCTCCACTGCGCCAAGACGTGCATCAGGGACCGGACTTGTCAGGTGTTGACTTGCCTGGGAAATGCCCGCCCTGTGGCGCCAGTACCATCGATCCTACCGGCGTCCTGCGGTAGCCATAGGCGCCAAAGGTCAGGTCCGCGACGTGGTGCTCAAGGCTGCTCCGGTACTTGATGTCTGCCGGAACCTGCGACGAGAAATCGCCGTTGTCCGCGAAATACGGGCCTTTGCGGTAATCGATGCGGTCACCAGTTCCGGCATCAGGAAATTTACATCGGAATAGCCCTGGCCATCGACGATCGTGGGCATGTTCGCCGGAACGCCATCACACTGGTAAAATGGGGTCATGGTCCAAGTTATAACCGCGCAAAAAATCTGATTGGCCTTGCCGTCGCCCGGAGTGCTGGGTGACCACCATGCCCGGCACCGTAGCTCCAGCGCCTCACCAGGCCTTAGGAGCGGAACGTCCTGCAACGATTTGCCGTTGACGCCCCCCTGGGAAGCCGGCATGCGGGGGTGCCCACCGCGTTGTCGTAATGCCCCGTGGCCCGTCACGCTCGGCAGTGTATTGGGCGTGTCGGGTTGAGATGATGGCTTTTCGTCCGTGGCCAAGGCAACTTGCGGGATATTCGCTCCCGCACCGCCCCCAAAATCGGCCCCAGAACATTCGTCCGCGATGGCCATCGAAAGCAATATACCGATGAACTTCATGAAAGCCATGCCGCTCCTATATGTACAAAACGGAATTTTAAAGTAACACATTAAAACGAACGCCCGCGGAGATAAAACAGGCAGTGAATTGGATCACGCTGCAGCGGATGTTCGTTGCGCGTAACGCGCAAACACGAAGCACGCGGCAACACCGGCGATATGATGGATAAGCGATC
>CAVRYQ010000086.1:0-16543 GCA_963725375.1 uncultured Pseudomonadota bacterium
TATTGAAATTATTTTGTGCGCTTTGCGGCAGGTGTTTTCATACCTGCGATCCGCGCCGCTGAAGATGCTGTGCTTGAAGTTATTTTCTCAGGCAGCCGGAGAGGAATTCGAAAGTGGCTTCGTCATTGCAATGCGCAACGTTGAACCGGAACCAGGGAGACGGTTCCTGATGTGGCCTGAACATATGCCCGGGAGCAAGCATGATCCCTTTTTGGGCCGCGCGACCGGCGACTTCGGCGGAATTGCACTGCTCATCCATCCTTGCCCAGATGAACATGCCGGCATCGGGCTCGCAATGCAGCGTGAATCCGAGCCCCTCCAGCCTGACCATGGTGGTTTGCCTCGCTCGTGATAATTTCGCGCGGAGCTTATCGAGGTGTTTCCTGTAGTGACCTTCGGTCAGAAGCTGATACATCAGGCGTTCGCTGATTTCGGAGGTGGTGAGGCCGGTCAATAGCTTGATGTCGCACAGGCTCGCGGCGAGTTCGGGGCTGCACGCAAAATAGCCGACCCGCAGGCTGGCGGAAACCGTTTTCGAGAAGCTGCTGACGTAAATCACGCGTTTGAGCTGATCGAGTGTCGCCAGACGCGTCAGCGGTGTCTGGTGGAAGTCGCCGTATATATCATCCTCCACGAGCATCATGTCGTATTTTTCGGCAAGTTGAAGCATGCGATAGGCGACGGACTGGCTGACGCTCGCGCCGGTCGGGTTGTGCAGGATGGTGTTGGTGAAGAATACCTTCGGATGATACTCTTTGATCAATTCCTCCATTGCATGGGTGTCGGGGCCGTCGGTATTCCACGGCACGCCCACGATTCGGGCGCCGAACGATTTCAGGCCGCCAAAAAGGATGAAGTAACCGGGATCGTCAACCAGTACAGCGTCGCCGGCCCGGATGAAATATCGGGCGATCAGATCCATCGCATGCGTGACGCCGGAAGTCAGGATGATCTGGGAAACAGTGGCGGTGATTCCGATGCCGGACAATTTGTTGCTGAGCAGTTCCCGCAGTGGCAAGTAGCCGCCGGGCGTGCCGTAGGCTGTCATGAATTCGCCGTCTTTCAGTGATAGCGTACGCAGGCTCTTTTTGATTCCGGTCTCTTCCATCCATGCGGCAGGCAGCCACCAGGCTCCGGGCATCGTGCTGCTGGAACGGCTCTCAAGCGAATTCCTCAGCAGCCACACGATGTCCATCACGCTGTCCGGTTCGTAGGTATTCTTCATCGCAACATACGGATTGAGTCGTTGCGATACGTAGAATCCCGAACCTTGCCTGGAATGCAGATAGCCCATGGCCACCAGCCTGTCGTAGGCCTGTACGACCGTAAACCGGCTGATACCATGGTCATGCGCGAAGTTCCTGATCGAAGGCATACGCGTACCGGCCCGGAGGGCCCTGTCATCGATCATCTTTTTCACCGCGTTGGCAATCTGGTCGATCAGCGGCAGCGAGTCGTTCGTATCCAGACTTACGATTGGCATGGTTCGTGTGCCAGTACAGGGCTGTTATGCAGGTTGATAACTGTATATGTACTGTATTGCAAGTGTTCTGTAATGTAAACAGCGGTATCATTGAAAATGTATTTCAAACGTTTCCGTTCAGGAGCGACAACAGATGGGAAAACAGATGGCAACACAGCAATTCCAGCCGAAATACCATTGGAAAAGAAGGGGAATGCAGTTCGGCATGTTGCTGCTGATCATCCTGATCCCTATTTTCGGATTGTTCCGGATCGACCTTGCGACCGCGAGTTTCTTTATTCGCGATCTTCAGGTGGATTGGACGAATTATCCGTTCCTGATCGGGCTGGTCATTGCAGTTAGCACTGCCATCATCCTCACTTACCTGACCGCAGGCTCGACCTTCTGCGGGTGGGCCTGTCCGCAAAACCTGATTTCGGAAATGGCGGACGGCCTGACTCGCAAGCTGCTTGGCAAGCGCGCAGATGTCAGCATCGACGGCCCGGGAATGGTCGTGGCGGCATCCAAGAACAAGGCCATCAACTGGCTGATCCTGGGCTCGGTTTTCCTAGTCGCCTCCGCGATCTTGGCCTATTTCTCCCTGATGTTTTTCTATACGCGCAGCGATATGTGGGATTTCCTTACCGGCGCATCAGGGCGGCGGGCGGGCATGACGGTCATGTACTGGATGACGACCTTCTTCATCTTCATCGATATCGCGACCGTGCGTTATCTGTATTGCGACTATCCCTGCCTGTATCGCGTGTGGCTCAGGTTCTTCAGGAATCCGGACGCACTGCATATTTCCTATGATGCTTCACGCTCGTCGGCCTGCGAAAAATGCAATTACTGCGCGACAAGCTGCATCACCGCAATCCAGCCGACGCATATCACCATCACCGATACCTGCGTTGATTGCGGTGAATGCATCGACGCGTGCGACCGTTTGCATGCAAAATCCGGGATGCAGGGGCTGCTGAGTTTCAAGGTCAGTGAAATCAAGACAGGGGAAAGCGGAGCCGGCATTGCCCCGGGCAAGACGCCCGGCAAATCCTTTGCAGGCTCCAAATGGATGGTGGGCGCGCTGTTCCTGCTGGGATGCACCCTGATGGGTTGGGGCGCGGAATCCGCCTCGCAAAAAATCAAGGACAAGGAAAAACTGCTGCAGGAGGACCGGAAGATTCAGAAGATCGCCCACGTCTGCAACGCACACTGCGCAGCACTGCAGGCTACGTGCAATGGGAAGAATATGGCTGGATGTTACCGTGCTTCAGCCTGTATGTGCGAATGCTCGCTGCAGCAGGACCCCGACAGTTCCTCCGGCGCCTCGTTGCGGCAATGCGTTCAGACCAGCACGGCTCATGCGGAGGCTCTGGAAAATCGCTGAATGAAGCGTGGATGATTTCGTTTTTCGTTGGCGGAGGCCGCGATTCGGCACAAAGAGCCGCATTGTTTCGCGATAACGATCTGCGCCTGAGCGGTCACCCGGCCAACCGCTGCTGACAGAACGCTCTCGCGTCGCCGAGCCATGCATGGAAGTCGTCGGCAAATCCTTCAGCGTTCGCGAGAAATTCCTGTTCGCCATGCTCCAGCGGATTGGGTTGCCGGGCCCGGTGCGACATGTGCGCAAGCACATCGGCGATGCCTTCGATGCGCTCGTAGCTTGCCAGCCAATCTTCCTCCGCCATCAACAGCAAAGTGCGATGGGAGGAAACGGGAAGATCATGCAGCCTGTCCTCGATCATTCGATAGACTTCCGCGCAATAACCGTCCAGCGGCCGGTCATTTATCGCAGCCCAGTTGCGCGCGAGCAGATGGTCGTAGAACACATCAACGAGCACTCCCGCATAGCGCCTGCGCGCCGTGGAGACGCGTGAACGACTGCGGCAAAAGGCGGGGTTCGATTCGGCAAAACTGTCGATGGCGCGATGCAGCGCAACTCCCTTTGCCAGATCATCCGGCAACGCGCCGGGCAAGGGCCCTTTGATCCAGTCCCCGATGACGCCGCCCACGACTAGGGCGGGTGTGTTGCCTGCAAGAAAGGCGTGAGCGAGAAAGTTCAATTTGATCTGCCTGTGTCTTCGCGAAGAGCCCGCTGGCGCGCGCCGACGTCATCCACCCGCAAGCCCTTCATGAACCGGTTGATGCTGCATTGCATGCCGGATGTCATTTTCAGGAAGAGATACCGGGCCTCACCACGCCGCTACGCTGCCGTCGCTGCGCGGGTCTTCGCCGCCCTCGATCCAGCCTTGCGGATGCAGCACCAGTGCGCCCGCATGGCCCATGCGTTCATCGAAGTCCGCGACCACTTCCACGGGATGTCCCAGTTTGCGCAAGGCATCAGTGACGGTTTGCGGGTAACGGGATTCCAGCCTCAACGATGTGCTCTGTTCCGCCCAGGTGCGTCCCAGCAGCCAGCGCGGCGCCGCCACTGCGGAACGCACGTTGTGGCCGCCCCACACGTAGCGCGAGAACACTGCCGCCTGGGTCTGCGGCTGCCCCTCGCCGCCCATGGTGCCGTAGACCAGCAGGCGCCCGTCGTCCAGCGTGGCCATGGCGGGATTGAGAGTGTGGAAAGGTTTGCGCCCTGGTGCCAGGCTGCGCAGGCGTCCGGGTTCCAGGTCGAAGGAGCAGCCGCGGTTCTGCCACCAGATGCCGCTGTCCGGTAGCACCACACCGCTGCCGAATTCGAAATAGATGCTTTGTATCATGCTTACCGCGCGCCCGCTGGCGTCCACCACGCCCATCCAGGTGGTGTCGCCGTCGGAGACGGGTGCCGGCCACGGGCTGGCGTGTTGCAGAGGGATGAGCGTAGCCAGGGTGTCCAGCGTTCTGTCGGCTAATAATTTGGAAGGATCGATTTTCATGTGTGCCGGGTCGGTCACATGTTTGTCGCGCAGCAGGAATGCCTGTTTGGTGGCTTCCACCAGAGCATGGATGCCTTCCGCGTTGTCCGGGCTCCAGCCGCGTTGGCGGATGCGGTCGTAAATGCCGAGAAGCAGCAGCGAGGCCAGCCCCTGGGTCGGCGGTGCCATGTTGTACAGGGTGGCGTTGCTCAGCCGCAGTCGCAGCGGCGGTTTGATCCTGGCCTGGTGGTTGGCCAGGTCGGCGGAGGTGACGGGGCTGCCGATGGCGGCCAGTTCGTCGCCGATTCGGATTGCCAGTTCCCCGCGATAAAAATCTTCGGCGCCCGCGCGCGCCAACTGTTCCAGCGTGTTCGCCAGCGCCGGGAATCGGTGGCACTGACCATAGGTGGGGACTTGCCCCTGATTGAGGAAAGCCTTGGCGAAGCCGGGCTGTGCGATCAGGTCGGGCAATTTTGCACGGGTGCCCGCCTCCTGGCCACGGGTAACGGGAAAGCCTTCCCTGGCGTAGCGGATCGCGCTTTCCAGCAAGCGCGCGAACGGCAGGCGACCGCCCCAGCGCGTGCGGCTGTAGTCATGAGCTGCCCCCCAGCCCGAAACGGTACCGGCGACCGTATTGGCCGCCAGCGGACCGCGCCATGGAATGCAGTCCAGGCCGCTGTACAGCTCCAGCGTGGCTTTTGTACCAGCCGCACCGCAGGCGTCGATGCTGTCCATGGCCTGTCCGGGCGCATGCACCAGCCAGAAGCCGTCACCGCCAATACCGGTCATGTGCGGATAGACGACTGCAAGAGTGGAAGCCACTGCGATCGTCGCTTCGATGGCGTTACCGCCTTCGCGCAGGATGTCCAGGCCGGCTTCGGATGCCAGGGAATGGGGGGCGACGACTGCGCCGCGGTTGCCGAGGACAGGATTCATGATGTGCCGCACCTCTGTTTCAACTTGGTGTCCGCTGTTCTGCTGCTCAATCCATCAGGCCGGACATCGGCAACCACGGATGCAGCGGTATCCGGGCCTGGCAGCAATGCAGAAAGCGGATAGCCTAGAACTGAAGGTCTTTTATCAGGCGTTTGATCAGCGCGTCGGCGCTGTCATCCAGATGCGATTCTGGATGTTTTTTGCAAAATACATCCGACCAATCCACGATCGATATCTTGTCCGAATTCTTCAGGAAATCCCTGCCGAGCAAATCGCCATACATTTCGTTTGCGCCCGACATATAGCCATTGAGCCAGATCGTGTAAGCCTCGGCATCGGCAGGTTTGCCTTGCCGGTCCTGCCACTGTTTGCACGAAATCACCCCCAGCACGGTATTGGCGTTTGCCATGCCCGGCATCACGCTGAAAGCGAAGGCCGCCAACAGTATGTAAAAAGTGCCTTTCATGATTTTCCTCCGCATTATTTGCAAGCATTTCATTCAACGGCGTGGCGGGCGCAGCGCGATGACGACGACTGCGACCAGCGCGGCGAGAAGGATCAATTCCAGAAACATGTCAATATCCGGCGACGTCAGCGTGAACAATTCTGTCTCGGGAATATGCTAGCACGAATGGCAACCCGGCTTGATCATGTAAAACGGTTGCGGCCGGTTTATTAATTCTATAATATTAGAAATATAGAATTAACAGGCAGGCTGAAGATGAAGATTGAACTGGCGGTAGAGGCATTGGCTGCATTGGCACAGGAATCGCGCCTATCGATATTCCGATTGCTGGTGCAGGCGGGCAAACAGGGCGTGGCGGCGGGTGTCCTGGGCGAAAGACTGGGCATAGCGCCGGCAACGCTCTCGTTTCACTTGAAGACCCTGACGCATGCCAGATTGATCAAGCCGCGCACCGAGGGGCGTTTCGTGATCTACAGCGCCAGCTTCGCGGAGATGGACAAACTCATCGCCTACCTGACCGAGCATTGCTGCGCAGGCGACGCGACACAATGCGCCCCGATCAATAAATGTTGATATTTGAAGAAGGAAGAAGACATGAGTGAAAAGCAATACAACGTGCTGGTGCTATGCACCGGCAATTCGGCACGCAGCATCCTCGGCGAAGTGCTGTTCAACAACCTGGGCATGGGCAGGTTCAAAGCCTGGAGCGCGGGGAGCAAGCCGGCCGGGCACGTCAACCCGGGCGCGCTGGAACTGCTGCAGCAGCAGGGCTACAGCATCGAAGGCCTGCGCAGCAAAAGCTGGGACGAGTTCGCGGCACCCGGTGCGCCGGAGTTCGATTTCATCTTTACGGTGTGCGACAACGCAGCCGGTGAAGCCTGCCCGATATGGCTGGGGCACCCGGCGACGGCACACTGGGGCATTCCCGACCCGGCGCACGTCGAGGGCGATGAAGCCAGGCGCGCTGCATTCAGGAAGGCGTTTGATCAACTGGCACGCCGCATCCAACTGTTCATGAATTTACCGATCGACAAGCTGGACAAACTGGCGCTGAAAGAAAAACTCAGCGAGATCGGGCGCATCAAGGATTGACACCATGAACATCTTCGAACGCTACCTGACCGTTTGGGTCTTCCTGTGCATCGTCGTCGGCGTGGTGTTGGGGCAGGTTCTCCCCGCACCGTTCCACTGGCTGGGCGGCCTTGAAGTCGCCCGGGTCAACCTGCCTGTCGGCCTGCTGATCTGGGTGATGATCATTCCCATGCTGCTGCGCATCGACTTCGGCGCATTGCATGAGGTGCGCAAGCACTGGCGCGGCATCGGCGTCACGCTGTTCATCAACTGGGCGATCAAGCCGTTCTCCATGGCATTACTGGGCTGGCTGTTCATCCGCCATCTGTTCGCGCCCTATCTGCCTGCGGAGCAACTCGACAGCTACATCGCCGGACTGGTGCTGCTTGCCGCCGCTCCCTGCACGGCGATGGTGTTCGTGTGGAGCCGCCTCGTGAACGGTGAGCCCCTGTTCACCCTGAGCCAGGTCGCGCTCAACGACACCATCATGATCTTCGCGTTTGCACCGCTCGTGGCCTTGCTGCTCGGTCTTTCCGCCATTGTGGTGCCGTGGGATACGCTGCTGGTGTCGGTCGTGCTCTACATTGTGCTGCCGGTCCTGCTGGCGCAGGTGTGGCGCAAGCTGCTGCTGGCGCGCGGAGAGGAAGCGCTGCAGCGTACCCTGGCCGCGCTGGGCCCGATCTCTATTTCCGCGCTGCTGCTGACGCTGGTTCTGCTGTTCGCCTTCCAGGGCAAGGCCATCGTCGAACAGCCGCTCATCATCCTGATGCTCGCTGTGCCCATCACCATCCAGGTGTATTTCACGTCCGGCTTTGCCTACTGGCTCAATCGCCGCTTCGGTGAGGCGCATTGCGTTGCAGGCCCTTCCGCCCTGATCGGCGCTTCCAACTTTTTCGAACTGGCTGTGGCTGCGGCGATCAGCCTGTTCGGTTTCGAGTCTGGTGCGGCGCTTGCAACAGTGGTGGGCGTACTGATCGAAGTACCGGTGATGTTGAGTGTGGTGTATCTGGTGAAGCGTAGTGCCGGCTGGTATCAGGCGGGTGTGCAACGTTAACTCGCAAAGGAAATTTCACCTGAAGAAATTTCAATCCTCGCCCGCGCCGGTGCGCGGGCGTGACGTTTTATCCGATTCACACCATCTGCCGTTCAATAACTGTTGCAACGCAAGCGCGAATTTAAATCCGCCTTGCGCCGGATTCAATTCCACGTTACCCCACCCACAAAGATATCAAACCCGCCATCGAAAATGCCATGAATGTGCCGCGTACTGATTGAACGTTTGTGGAGGACTGCTTGGCTGCATAGCAGTCATTGATTTGGATGCATGGTGACTGCCGCTAGTCACGCTTCAAGATTCGCTTGAGATGTGGGTTTACCATATGCATTAAGGGCAACTATGGCTGCTTCGTAAGCCCTAAAGTACACAGGCATCAATACCTGCAAAATCTGTAAGTCTCCCGCTTTCCCCGTGCGTTCGAGTATTTCGCACATTTCACCTAGACGCATCGCACCTACCGTGCGGGCCGCTGACTTGAGGGAATGCGCGACCTTGCTGATGCTGTCCGCATCCTGTGCGACGTGTGCCCGATTAAGAGCGGCTGATTTTTCCTCTGCATCGCAGAGAAATTTCTCCAGCAGGCGCTGATGGGTGGCTGGGTTGCTTCCGACCATCTTCGTCAGCATTCCGTGGTCAAATATCGGCAACTCGTCGATCTTCGCAATGCTCGCCTGAATTAATGTTTCCTTCTCTGCGCAAGCGGCATTTGATTTAACTGTTAGAAGCCACTTATCAAGTGTCGACTTCAGTTTCGTCAACTCGATTGGCTTGGAAAGGTAAGCGTCCATGCCGTATTTCAAGCAACGATCCTCCTCGCCTTTGATGGCATTTGCTGTCAGGGCTATGATCGGCATGTGGCAAAGACGCTGCTCGCGCTCGGCGTCCCGAATTGAGGTCGTCAGTTCATAACCGTCCTTGTTCGGCATGTGCAGGTCAGTCAGCAATAGGTCATAGCCGCCAGAGGCCCAGGTCAGAAAGGCTTGAGCGCCATCTTCTGCTATGTCGGCGACATATCCCAGCAGGTCAAGCTGGCGAGCAATAACTTCTCGATTGATTTCATTGTCCTCCGCGACCAGGATTTTGTGCTGTACGTCCAAAACTCGCTGAAAAGGTTGTTCCTCGCTTGTTTCAGGTGAAATAGCGAGCCGTCCCGTGGCAACCGCGATGGCCTCAAGGAAGCGTCTGCGTGTCATTGCCTCGCGGTCAATTTGCACTACGTTATCGCCAATTCGTCGTACTTTGCGGCGGCGTCCACGTTCCATGCTCAGATAGGTCACATTTACGAATCGCACGTGGTCAACTGGTTGCCGTACAAGGATGCGGTCCACAACCTCTTGTGCCGACCTGACTCCAGGATCCTGCATGACAATGATACAGATAGGGTCGCCGGAGTCTCTTTCGCCAACAAAATGCCATGCCATATCCAGTTCATTGAAGGAATGGGTTCGGGCTCCGGCCTGAATCAGATAACGCGTGTAGTCTTCAACGTATCGGGCATCATCGGCTATAACAATACAATCCAGCCCGGTCAAATTCTGGGGTGCAGTACGGTTTGGGCATTCGCTGACCAGAGGGAATGGAAGTCTCACCGTAAATGTGGCTCCTTGCCCGAGTTCACTCTTCACTTCGATGTCCCCGCCCATCATATGCACCAGGCTTTGCGAAATTGACAAGCCGAGGCCGGTCCCACCAAATTTGCGCGTTGTGCCGCTATCGGCTTGTTCGAAAGACTGGAATAACCGGTTGATGGTCTCCTTGTCCATGCCAATACCGTTGTCAGTAATATTTAGTGCCACCCACGTCGTTCCACCACTGCATTTTTCAAGTTCGGCTTTGAGATGGACACGACCGATTCGCTCCATGCCGGCAGAAAATTTCACGGCGTTGCTGGTCAAATTGATGAGGATCTGGCGAAATCGGAGCCCGTCGCCGAGGACAAGCTGCGGTAAGACTGGATCAAAGAACAAGGACAGGTCGATTTGTTTATCGAGGGCAATTCTGTCCATCAAGTTGCAGACGCTTTCGAACTCGGCTTCAAGCGACATTTCCTGATTCGTAATAATCAGTTTGCCTGCCTCGATTTTCGAAAAGTCTAGGATGTCGTCGATAATCCCCAACAGAGAGTTAGCGGACCGGCGTATGGTTCTAACCATTTTCTGCTCGTCCTTTGGCAGCGGACTGTGGGACAGAACCTCCAGCATGCCGATGACGCCGTTCATCGGTGTGCGGATCTCGTGGCTCATGTTAGCCAGAAATGTGGATTTGGTTTGGTTAGATGTCTCGGCTCGTTCCTTGGCCTGTTGAAGTTCGGCCATTCGCTGCAATAGTTGTTGGCGATGGTGCTCCAGATTTGTCTGGGTCAGTTTCAACTGGGAGTGATGGCGACAGGCAATCATGGCGCTGTCCAGCTTGCGGGCCAATTGATCAACCTCCATTATCAATTGGTCTGGCAAGTGACGGTGGGCCAATGTTAAAACTCCCTGATGGGGCAACCACCAGGCGTAGTGCTGAAAACCTTCTGCCCTGATCAGGGGATTTGGAATTGGGCAGCTAGCCACTGGATAAGGTAATTCCTGAATCAACCGGGAACAATCCACCCTGCGCGGCAAGAGGCGCACCGGGCGGTAGTGCCCTGATTCTCCAACTGGCAGCGCCTCCAGAACACAGGCTGATATACCCCCCAAACGTCGCACGAAGACAGGCAGGAAGGTATCCAACATGCGGGTTTCGTCCAGATCGCCCCCAATCGACATAGCGATCTCGTAGAGTACTTCCCATTGCAACCCAATATGCGCTTGCGCCATAACTTCAGATCAATGCCACGACTGAGGTCTTGTTATAGAACTCGAGGTAATCTCGTCCGCTGTTGGCAATTTCACCGATACTGAGCATTCCAACTAGCGGCAGGCCCGGTTTATGAGCCGCGACGATTTCTAGTCCGAACTTATTCTCCAAGTACAACACGCGAGAAATGCAGTCGATAAACAGTTCCATGCACGGCTCGTGGTCTTTTTGGGAAGACCCGGCAAGATTAAGCGCCTGCCTCGCTGCGGCCAGCAAAGTTTCCTGATTGCCATGAAGTATCTGCACAAATCCACCGGTAGGCACCTCGCCGACACAGACCAGTTTATTTCCGTCAACCACGATCGGGTCACGTACAATCAGTTCCGCACCCAGCTTGGCGATGCCCAACGGATAAGCCTTTGCGATAGAGAAAAAATTATCATTCGTAAATCGCTCGTCGGCATGAGTCTCGACAATTTCTCGGTAGACTTCAAAAGCAGGGCGCCAATCCAGACTGATGACTTCATTACCGGCAGATTCGGTCACTCGGTAAGTATTGGAGATAGGCTCCCATCCGTGGGCAACGCCAACACCGCTTTGTGCCCTCACATAGGCGAGCACGGCGACATCCTGACGCAAACCATTCGGAGTGATGACGCAAGGTGTCTGCTTCAGACTTAATGAACCTCCGCCGCCTCCCAAATAATTTATTGCAAGGCCAAAGGTATTATACAACGCGTCAATAAGGGAACTGATCCGGCGGGAAAAGCCGTCTACAAGCGTAAACATGGTGCCGCCGTTCAGGGCGTCAGAAAATGAAGCATTCACTTCGGCTTCGAAATTCCGTTCTTTATCGGATAGCCCCTCAATCACCGCCACATGTGCATCGTACGGCAACCCAATTACGACCACGCCCTGTTCCAGGTGCTCGTTACCATACAGGATCTGGGGAAATATCCCACCGAATACGGGTTTTGCGGTCGATTTCAGGATGCCGTCCAGATGTGTGGGTATCCAGCCATTGCCATCGGCCGCCAGCACCATGATGGACATCACATTTGGATCCGCATCCATATGTTGTAGCAGGCTGCCTAGGCCAGCCGGCTTTTTGTCGCGCTCAATCAATATTTTCATGGGGTCACACTGCGGGATAAAGGTCAATAGAAATGCTTCTCAATTGCCGCTCGTGCATTACAACGGCCAAGGTGCCGTCATGCCCAGTAGTGCAGCGTATATTCATTCAGTCAAAATTAGCGAATGAGATTTAATATTGTGATGTTTCACCTATTTCCACTATTAAATCTACTTTTTGAGCAAGATTCCTACAGAAACCTACAGCCGTGGAATTAACTTTACCGGAACCCGTGCTGCCCAATGATCTTTATGCGGCATTGCTGCAAAGGCTGAGGAGCAGGTGAATATCGAATTGTCATCAGGTTGTGGCGAATGACCGTTTATGGGAAGTCCGGGGGCCGGTTAGGGCTAAAAGCGTGAACTCAGCAAACTGAAGCAGACGCTCGCAGACTAATACAACATCATTTTCAGTAAACCTCCAGCGTCAGCAATGGCCTAGGAGTACTCATTGGCGGTGGCGACCTGCGGCAAATGATGTCAATGACGACCATTGAAATTACCCTGTCGTTAACGGTGTTGGCAGTTCATTTTTGTCGGGATTGCGCCTCAATTTCAGCCACGCCAGCGGCTCAGGCCGACAGCCGACTGGGCATACTGGCGGCGCTGCTGCGCAGCTTCGATTGATGATCTGCTAAACGGGCGGGCAGCGGGCGATCTGAATTAGAATGAATCATGAACCTCGAACTTTACGGCACCGCATTCTGTCATTTGTGTGAAGAGGCAGGGATTGTCTTGCATGAGATGGGCATTGCAGCCGTGCACATCGATATTGCCGATGATGACGAACTGCTGGAAGAATACGGTATCCGTATTCCGGTGCTGAGGCGCGTGGATACGGGGGCCGAGCTGGGATGGCCGTTCGATGCGGCGGCGGTTTCGCGGTTGCTGGAGTGAGCGCGATACCGGCTTGCGGTTTTGCGTGAGCTGAAGACCGGTCCTTAATGCATCCTGGCCCTGTTGTTTTACAGCAGAACCAGGTTATCCCTGTGTATCAGTTCGGGTTCATCGACATAGCCCAGTATGTTCTCGATCTCTCCGCTGGCCTTGCCCGCGATGCTGCGCGCTTCGTCCGCGCTGTAGTTGGTCAGGCCGCGCGCGATGTCGTTGCCGCTCTCGTCAAGAATCGCAACAACCGCACCGCGCTGGAAGTCGCCGCTGACCAGTTTGACGCCGATCGACAGCAGGCTCTTGCCGTCAATACGCAGGGCCTTTACCGCACCGGCATCCAGCGTGATCTTTCCGCTTACCTGAAGGTGGTCGGCCAGCCATTGCTTGCGCGCATCCAGTGAAAGCGCAGAGGCAGTCAACTGCGTGCCGATGGATTCGCCCTGCAGCAGTCGTGGCAGTACATCGCGTTCGTGCCCCGAGGCGATGACGGTGTGCGCCCCGCTGCGGGCAGCGCGCTTGGCGGCGAGCACCTTGGTGATCATGCCGCCGCGGCCGATATGGCTGCCTGCGCCGCCTGCCATTGCTTCGAGCGTGGCATCGCCTGCCGGGGCTTCGCTGATGAGTGTGGCGTTGGCGTCCTTGCGCGGATCGGCAGTGTAGAGGCCGTCCTGGTCGGTGAGGATGATGAGCGCGTCGGCTTCGATCAGGTTGGCGACCAGCGCGCCCAGCGTGTCGTTGTCGCCGAATTTGATTTCATCCGTCACCACCGTGTCGTTCTCGTTGATGATGGGGATGACGCCAAGATTGAGCAGGGTGCGCAGGGTGGAACGCGCGTTCAGATAACGTTCGCGGTCGGCGAGGTCGGCGTGGGTCAGCAGCACCTGGGCGGCGTTCAACTGATGTCGGCGGAAGCAGCTTTCATACGCTTGTACCAGCCCCATCTGCCCGACTGCCGCAGCGGCCTGCAATTCATGCACGGCGCTGGGACGCTGTTTCCAGCCCAGGCGCTGCATGCCCTCCGCAATGGCACCGGAAGAAACCAGCACGACTTCGCAGCCTTGCGCGCGCAGCGCGGATATCTGTTGCGCCCAATTGCCGAGCGCGTTCATGTCCAGACCGGTGCCCTGGTTGGTGACAAGGCTGCTGCCGACTTTGACGACGATGCGGCGGGAATGGGTCAGAACGGTTTTCATACCAACGGGTCGTGAATGTTGATCTCGGTCTCTTGCGCACTTTCGCTGATGGCATCCTGCTCCTGCGCGGTTACCTGGTTGATGTGCTCCATGATCGCATAAGTCAATTCCCTGCAGCCTTCGCCGTTGATGGCAGAGATGGCGAAGTAACGCGCGTCCGGGCCGAAGGCCTTGAGGAAGGCGGCGACCTTTTCGGCGCGGTCTTCTTCCGGCAGCAGGTCCAGCTTGTTCAATACCAGCCAGCGCGGTTTGTTGAACAAGGCGGCATCGTATTTTTTCAGTTCGTTCAGGATGGCATGCGCTTCATGCACCGGGTCGACACCCTCGTACATCGGGGCAATATCCACTAGGTGCAACAGCAGGCGGGTGCGCGCCAGGTGGCGCAGGAACTGGTGACCCAGTCCGGCGCCTTCCGCTGCGCCTTCGATCAGGCCGGGGATGTCGGCGATGACGAAACTCTTTTCCTCCGCACGCGTACTACGCCCAGGTTGGGATGCAGGGTGGTGAACGGGTAGTCGGCGACCTTGGGGCGTGCCGCCGATACTGCGCGGATGAACGTCGATTTGCCCGCGTTGGGCATGCCCAGCAGTCCGACATCGGCCAGCACTTTCAATTCCAGTTGCAGTTCGCGGCGCTCGCCTTCTTCGCCCGGCGTACATTGGCGCGGGGTGCGGTTGGTACTGGATTTGAAATGCAGGTTGCCCAGCCCGCCGGTGCCACCTTTGGCGAGCAGGACTTTTTCTCCATCATGGGTAAGGTCGGCGATGACTTGACCGCTGTTGATGTCGGTAATGACCGTACCCACCGGCATGCGCAGAATGACGTCGTCTGCGCCCTTGCCGTAGCAATCCGCGCCGCGCCCGGATTCGCCATTCCTGGCCCGGTGCATGCGCGCAAAACGATAATCCACCAGTGTGTTGATGTTGCGGTCGGCAATGGCGATCACGCTGCCGCCGCGCCCGCCGTCGCCGCCGTCCGGGCCGCCCTTTTCAATGTATTTTTCATGACGAAAGCTGGCCGCGCCGTTGCCACCGTTGCCTGCAATAACTTCTATTTTTGATTCATCGATGAATTTCATGATGGGTGACCGGAAAATAAAAAAGCCCTACCTCGCGATAGGGCTCATTCCAACTGCCTGGATACTCAGGCAGCGACGATGCTGACTGTCTTGCGTTTAGCAGCGCCCTTGATCGCAAACACCACCTTGCCGGTGATCTTGGCGAACAGCGTGTGATCCTTGCCCATGCCGACGTTGTCGCCCGCGTGCACCTGTGTGCCGCGCTGGCGCACGATGATGCTGCCCGCGCTGATCAGTTCGCCGCCGTAGCTCTTCACGCCCAGTCGTTTCGAGTGCGAGTCGCGGCCGTTACTGGTACTGCCTCCGCCTTTTTTCGATGCCATGTTGCAGCTCCTTCAGAATTAAGCCGAAATGCCGTCGATGCGGATCTCGGTGTAGTTTTGACGATGACCTTGATGCTTCTGGTAGTGTTTGCGGCGACGCATCTTGAAGATGGTCACTTTGTCGTGGCGGCCGTTGGCGATGATAGTCGCCTTGACGGTGGCACCGCTCAGCAGAGGTTTGCCAACGGAAACCTTGTCCCCATTGCCGACCATCAGCACTTTGTCCAATACGACCGCACCACCGACGTCGCCGTCCAGGGATTCGATCTTCAGGGTTTCACCTTCGACAACGCGATATTGCTTGCCACCGGTTTTGATTACTGCGTACATAACGACCTCGCTTGATGCGGTTTTTAGTTACGGCATAACCTGAAGGTTAGCCTCCACTGAAATTGTGGATTTTCAGAGCCGCGCATTATACATAAACCTGCCCAACCGTCAAAACCCTTTTTTGCAGGGCTTTAGCGCTTCATCGAGTCGAAGAACGCAATTCCGCAATCGCGCGTTCTCGATCCAGCCGGGCTTCTACCAGCGCGTGGTCTCTCGTATGAGGCCGCTTGCCGGCCCCTGTTCGTTCGTCAGGCATCGATTATTTTCTTTTTGAATTTGCCCTTCGCGGGAAGCGGTTCCGATTTATTCAGATAATACTGCTGGCCGATTCCCACCAGATTGCTCGTGAACATATACAAATTCAATCCGCTGGACAGCCGGAAGAAAATCAATCCCATGAAAAGCGGCATCAACGCCATCATTTTCTGCTGCGACGGATCCGTCGTCGTCTGCGGCGTCATTTTCGTCATCAGGTACATCATGATGGTCATGCTGATCGGCAGAATATAATACGGGTCCATCGCCGAAAGGTCATGAATCCAGCCCAACCATGGCGCGTGGCGCAATTCGATCGCGCCGTTCAACACGCGCCACAGCGCCCACCAGATTGGCATCTGAAAAACCATCGGCAGGCAGCTGCCGAGCGGGTTGATGCCTTCGCGGCTGTACACGGCCATCACTTCTTCATTCATTTTTTTCTTGCGCGGATCGCTCATCGAATATTTCTTGTAGCGATCCTGAATCTGGCGGATTTCCGGGCCCACTTTCTGCATTTTTTGCATCGAACGCCAGCTCTTCATCTTCAGCGGAAACATCGCGATGTTGATCACCAGCGTCATCAGCACGATGCACCAGCCCCAGTTGGACACTTTGGTGTGCAGCGTCTGTAAAATCCACAGCAGCGGCTTCGCGATGATCCCGGTCCATCCGAAATTCACCAGCTCCGCCAGCGGCGGCTGGATTTTTTCCAGTAGC
>CAVRYQ010000087.1:0-14991 GCA_963725375.1 uncultured Pseudomonadota bacterium
TCGCGAATAATGATTTTCGTTCAATACTCATTCATTCCGACATCAAAATATGATCATCGCGATAAGGCCGGCAACAATGCCTGAAATCACAACTCCGCAGGTAATCACAAGACGGGTTCGCAGGCTCAGGACGCGGCCTAGCATTGCTAGCGAAGGCAGGCTGATCACAGGCAGCGTCATGATCAGGGCTCCTGCAGGGCCTGCACCCATGCCTAATGCAAACATCGCTTGCACAATGGGCACTTCCCCCGCAGTGGGGATGACAAAGAGCGTGCCGGCGACTGCCATCGCAACGATCCAGATAATGCCATCGTGCGCGTCAAGTACCGGAAAAAGCCAAGTCCTGGCAGCACCAAGCAGAAGTACGAGCACGAAATACTCCGGCACAAGCCTGATGGTCATGGCGAGTAATTCCTGCAACCATCGAGCCATGAAGCCGTCATTTGAAGACGCAGCATCAGGGGGCAAAACTTGCTCAAGGGTATCTGCCTCATGCGGTCCGGCATAACGTTCCGCTAGGTAAGCGACACCGAGCACCATCGCAATGCCCAACACAATTCTGAAGATGGCCCATCCCCATCCCAGTACGAACCCCATGAATACCAGGGTCGCCGGATTCAGCACCGGATTCGAAATCCACCAGGACACCACACTACCGATGGATGCACGGCTCTGCCGCATGCCAACGGCGACAGGTGCGGCACAACAGGTACACATCATGCAGGGAATGGCGAAGAGGCCGCCCAGGGCCGCACTCCTGAAACCCATGCGGCCAAGCATCGCGTTCACCCAATGACTGGGCAGCAGCACTTTGATGCCGGAGCCCAGTACGAGGCCAAGGACCAGTGCTTTCCAGATTGCCTTGCCATAGGCCAGCGCGTAATCCGCTGCAGCGTTCCATGATGCGGGCGGCGCCGAGGCGGATTTTCCGGAAAGAATTGAATCGCCTATGGTGTGCTGGCTTTGCGCAAGCAGTGCCTTGGCATAATAAGGTGCCCATTTGACATAGGCGAATCCGATAATGGCTACGAGGACAAAAATCATCACTCCGGTAAAAGGAGAAAGGGATTTTTCGTTCGGTCTGGCTTGCATGAAATATTTCCTGTTTCAGGTTGGCATTGGTGATTGTGTCCTGTCACGATAATGGCGGAGCGAATCCAGCAACAGGAGCGGCTTGGCCAGATTGGACAGAATCTTTCATTTTTTTACCGGAAGTCTTGCGCTTGATCCCCATGCGACCTGGATCACGCCCCGGCGGTCCTATTGTACGTCTACTATCCTGCCGCCCATGCTGACACTTTCGCCATCGTTGATGTCTAATGTCCAGAAGGTCAAGGATGAAAGCATGGTCAATCCGCCTAGTGTCAGGAACGCATAATGCAACGCCCTCGTTACGGCCATCTGGTTTGATTGCGGCAGATCGCGAAGATACCAGGCCGTCACCAACGAGCCGCAGGCCAAGCCAAAGCTCATCGACATCTGCTGCATTGAGCTGGCGATCGTGCTGGCCATGCTTGAGTCCGCCGTTCTGATATCTGCATAAGCCATGGAATTCATGCTGGAGAATTGCAGGGAATTGAAAAATCCTTGAGCCAATCCGAGGAAGACGATCAGTATGATCGGCGTCGTGGAAGTGAGTCCGGCAAAGACGCTGATTGTGATTCCCATCAACAATGTATTGACGATCAAGACGTTCCGGTATCCAAAACGTTGAAGGATGGGGCTTGAAATCACTTTCATGCCCATGGCTGCCACCACCGCCGGCATCATCATCAGTCCGGACTGCCAGGCCGGGAATCCGAATCCGAGTTGATATAGCAATGGCAATAAAAATGGAAGACCTCCCACACCTAGACGTGTGATGAAACCACCGACGACGGAGACGCGGAACGTACGTATGCGAAACAGGTCAAGACGAAGCAGGGGATAAGTCGCCTGTCGTGCATGCCAACCGTAAGTGCCAAGCAAACTCAGCGACACGAGCAACAGGATCGCCGCGGAGGTCATATCGATATGGTGTTCACCAAATATTTCCAGTAGCCACGAGAGTAGTGCTGTGCCAGACCCGAATAACACCAGGCCGATCACGTCAAGCGGACGGGGATCGTCCCCGTGATAGTCCGGCATATGGCGATGGATGAGCAGCAGCGCTGCAAGACCGACCGGCACGTTGATGAAGAAAATGACACGCCAGGGCAGCCAATGCACGATTAAACCACCAATGGTCGGACCAAGCAGTGGCCCAATAAGTGCAGGAATGATCACGAAATTCATTGCCTTCAATAATTCCGATTTTGGAAAAGTGCGGATTATGGACAGCCGCCCAACCGGCATCATCATTGCCGCGCCCATTCCTTGCAAAATACGAGTCGCAACCAGCATCGGCACGTTCAGGGACAGGCCACAGAGAACAGAAGAAAATGTAAAACCCGCCACCGCGATGCCAAACACGCGTCTGGTACCAAAACGATCGGCCATCCAGCCACTGATGGGAATGCACACGGCCAGACTCAGGATGTAACTGCTGACGACTGCCTTTAGACTCAACGGTGCCACCTGGAGGCTCGCGGCTATGGATGGCACCGCCGTATTGACGATGGTCGAATCAAGCTGCTCCATGAACAGTGCGGTCGCCACCACCCACGGAAGATAGCGCTTTACGATCAGGGCATCCATTCAAATACACCAGGATGCGAATAGAGAATTTGCTTTGTACTCACAGCAGCGCAGACACAAGCGTCCACATCGGCCGAGGTGATACCAGGACATTCCTGAATGACCTGGCTGGCCGACAAGGGCAGCCTTGCACATTTTTGTGTCACCGGCGGCCACAAAGCAATCATGCGCATATCTTGCCTGTCCGGTTTGCAAATTGGCTCAGGTGCCGATTGCCAGATCGAATCCGAACTGTTGCGGATAAAAAAATATTCGCGTTCTGCATATATATCCTGCTTTTAGCGTGGGCAGAGCTCAGTCCAGCTTAACCTTGTACAAGGTGACCGGGGCAGCACTGTTCTTGTCGAAAGCGATTCCGGCTTCCACGCCTGCCAGGGCGATTTCCGCTGCATCGTCGCAACGTGACCAGGCCAGGTGCATGGCGCCCAGCGCAAACTCGTTGCCGGAGCCGATGGCCCAATACTGGGTGTACTCGAACACTTCGCGCATTGAGTAGATGGCAAAAATGCCGCTGGAGTTGGCAATCAGCGCGGTGATCTGACTCGATTCATAGGGATCCTCCTCGTCTTCCTTGGGATTCAGGAAACACTCCTCCTTCAGGATGGGATGCAGCCTGCGGAACGTTTCGAAAATCGCCGCCTTGCTGTTAAGCTGCACATCCGACACGTTACCGGCGAAGCCGGCCGTTTGCGGGAGGATGTGCTCGGCGGCCATTCCCGCCCCTTGCGCTCCGCGGTGCCGCGTCATGGCCGCATCCGGTGCCTTGGTGAGCAGACTGGCAAGCACCAGGTGGTGCGCGGCGCTGCCGCATACGCCGACATGGCTGTCGCCGATACGCAGTATCTTGTCGTGCGACGCATCTTGCGAAGCATGCAGACGGGTGTTGCCGAAGGTGGTCAGGGTATCTGCCGCGATGGCGACATATCCGTTCTTTTTGACAGCGACGATGGTGGTCATTTGAAGTTTTCCTTATTGGTACGTACGCGATTTTATCATTGATGACATATAGCTCTTTCCTCCCTTACTGCGCCGATGCGAGCGCCTACTTTGCGGCAATCCACGATCTGCCGCGGGCGGCATGGCTGGATAGCGGCGGACACGGACGTTTCGATATCCTGGTCGCACAACCTGTCGCCACGCTGGTCACGCAGGACCGGCAGACGGATATACGCGATGCCTCCGGCGTACGCCGCTCGGAAGAGGACATTTTCCAGCTCATACGCGAACAGTTGGGAGAATCGTTGGCGCCGATACCGGAGATTCCCTTCGCCGGCGGTGCACTCGGTTACTGGGGCTACGACCTCGCGCGCCGCTATCACCCCATGCCGAAGATCGCGCAGGACGCCGAACAACTGCCGGAGATGGCGGTGGGCATATACGACTGGGCCATCGTTCTTGATCATCGGGAAAGATGTGCGCGCCTGGTATCGCGTCAGCGTAGTGCGGAGACCGCGAAGGTATTGCCGCAGATTCTGGATCGGATAGAAAAGACGTCATCCGTCACACCGGGAACCTTCAGGGTGCAGGGAAGCATCACGTCCAATTTCACGCCCGCGGCCTATCGGAGCGCATTCAATGCGGTGCAGAATTACCTGCGCGATGGCGACTGCTACCAGGTCAACCTTGCGCAACGCTATGCGGCGCAGGCTTCCGGAGACGCCTATGCCGCTTATCTCGAATTGCGGCAATCAAGTCCCGCGCCTTATTCCGCGTTTCTGGATTGGCCGCACGCCCGGATTCTGTGCGCATCGCCGGAGCGCTTCCTGCAGGTGCAGCAGGGCAGGGTGGAGACCAGGCCGATCAAGGGTACGAGGCCGCGCAGTACCGATCCGCGGGAAGATGCGCAACTGGCGGAAGAACTGGGCCATTCCCCCAAGGATCGCGCCGAGAACCTGATGATCGTCGACCTGCTGCGCAACGACCTTGGCAAAAGCTGCGAACCGGGCTCGATACGGGCACCGAGGTTGTTCGAGGTGGAAAGTTTTGCTCATGTGCATCACCTGGTCAGCACGGTGCAGGGCACCCTGCGGGCAGGGTGCGACGCACTGGATTTGCTGCGCGGCTGCTTTCCGGGCGGCTCCATAACGGGGGCGCCCAAGCAAAGAGCGATGGAGATCATCGAGCAGCTCGAACCGCACAGGCGCGGCGTGTATTGCGGGATGATCGGCTATGCGGGATACGACGGCAACCTCGACACCAACATCGCCATTCGAACCCTGGTGTATTCGGGCAACGAAATTCGCTGCTGGGCAGGAGGCGGCCTCGTGGCCGACTCGGAATGCGAGGCGGAGTATCAGGAGACGCTGGATAAAGCGGCTGCGATGCTGGAATTGCTGCGGCGATTCGGCGGGACGCCGGAATGAGGACGCACACACCGATGGCGGGTGTGAACCCGCAGCACGTCAGAGCAGGGATTTCAACAATGAGTCCAGCTTGGCTGGCGTAAAGGGCTTGGTAACATATCCGTTGATGCCCAGCGCGGCGGCGGCTTCGATGTTGCCCCGGGTGGCTTCCGCCGTCACCATGATGACGGGGATGTGTTTGAGAGCATCATCCTTGCGGACTTCTTCCAGAAGCTGTATGCCAGACATGCGCGGCATATTCCAGTCGGAAATAATCAGGTCGTAGGGTAGCAGCCGCAATTTTTCGAGCGCAGTTTCTCCGTTCGGGGCGTCGGTGACCTCATAGGCACCGAGTTCGAAGATCACGGCCTTGATAATGTGCCGAATGCTGGGTGAATCATCAACGACCAGAATACGTTTCACGATGCATTATCCTTAAGGTAGATCTGGTCCGGGATGTCACACGCCTCTGGGCTTTTGCTTTGTCCCGACTCTGGCATCGAATTTCTCCCTGTTGATGATGAAGCGCTCGTGTTGGCCTTGGGAGATCGCATCAACGCCGTCATGTGCCTCGACCCGGAACACGAGTCGTTTGCCGTCCACTTCGATCAATTCGACCGATGCCGTGACTTCCATGCCAGGCGGGGTGGCTGCCTGATGGCTGACATTGATGTGCGTGCCGACAGTCTGTTCAACCGGCCAGTCGATGTGGGGATTGACGCATTTGATGCAGGCCCACTCCAGCAAACCGACCATGAATCCGGTGGCGAACACTTCCGGCATGACGCGGAACTCTTCCGCTTCCGGATAGAGCGCGGGAACCGTTTTCGAGTTTGGCACGAGGAATCTGTGCTCGTATTTGAGACCGGGTTTCAGCGTGTCTTTCATACGGTTCTCCTGGCAGCCATTATGTCGGAATGTTCTTTTCCCGGGTAATGCGTATCACTTCCTGTATCCGGCGCAGGCCGCGCATGACGCGGGCCAGGTGCAGGCGGCTATTCACCTGCAGAGTGAAGTAGAGCGCAGTGTACTCGCCCTCGTTGGTGAAATGAACGTTCTCGATGTTGGATTCGGCATCGGAAATGGCGGCGGCTACTTTGGCCAGCACGCCGCGCTGGTTGGCGACGATGAGCTTGATGCTGACCTCGAACAGTTTGTTGATGCTCTTGTCCCATACGACATCCATCCACTCTTCGCCGCCGCTGCGTCCCTTGCGCAGGGTGGGGCAGTCGTGCGTGTGCACGATGAGTCCCTGTCCGCTCTTGATGACGCCGATGATGGGGTCGCCCGGAATGGGGCGGCAGCACTTGGCATATTGGACCGCCATGCCTTCGTTGCCCAGCAGGGTGATGATGCCGCTGCCGGAACCCGCCTCCGCCCGGCTTCCCTCGCCTTCGTTCAATTTTGCCAGTTGACGCGCGATGACCATGTTGAGGCGGCGCCCCAGCCCGATGTCGGCGAATATTTCCTGCCTGGATTTGGCATTGCTCTCCTTCAGCACGCGCTCCCAGCACACATCGGGAATGTCCTGCAGCTTGAAGCCGAGCGAACTGAGCGCCTGGCCGAGCAGGCGTTCGCCGAGCTTGGCCGATTCGCCGAGGTGCATGGTCTTCAGTGAGTGGCGTATCTCGCCGCGCGCCTTGCTGGTGACGACGTAACTCAGCCAGGCGGGATTGGGATGCGCAAGCGTTGCGGTGACGATCTCTACGCGGTCGCCGTTGCGCAACTCGGTGCGTAGCGGAACGAGTTCGGAATTCACCTTGGCGGCGACGCACCGGTTACCGATGTCGGTGTGTACGCTGTAGGCGAAATCCACCGCTGTTGCCCCCCGCGGCAGCGCATATATCTTGCCTTTGGGAGAGAATACATACACTTCGTCGGGGAACAGGTCGATCTTCAGGTGTTCCAGGAACTCGACCGAATCGCCGCTCTGCGCCAGACTTTCCAGCAGGCTCTGCAACCACTGGTGGGTCTTCTGGTGCAGGTCGTTGATCTGCGCTTCCGAGGACTTGTACAGCCAATGCGATGCCACACCGCTTTCGGCCAGCTTGTTCATCTCGTGCGTGCGTATCTGGACTTCAATTGGCGTGCCGAACGGGCCGAACAGGGCAGTGTGCAGCGACTGATATCCGTTCCCCTTGGGAATGGCGATGTAGTCCTTGAATCTGCCCGGAAATGGCTTGTAAAGCCCGTGCAGCACGCCGAGCGCGAGGTAGCACGAAGGAATGTCCTCGACCAGGACGCGGAATCCATAGATGTCCAGCACCTGTGCGAAGGCCAGCGATTTGGACTGCATCTTCTGGTAGATGCCGTACAGATGCTTCTCGCGTCCGCGCACTTCGGCCCGGATATGGTTTTCGCCCAGACGTTGGCGGATCGCTTCCAGTATCTTGCTGACCACCTCGCGCCGGTTGCCGCGCGCCACTTTGAGCGCTTTGGACAGTACGGCATAGCGTTTCGGATACAGGTATTTGAAACTGAGGTCTTCGAGCTCCTGGTACAAATTATTCAGGCCCAGGCGATTGGCGATGGGCGCATAGATATCCATCGTTTCGCGCGCGATGCGACGACTTTTTTCCTTGGAGACGGAATCGAGGGTGCGCATATTGTGCAGGCGATCGGCGAGCTTGATCAGGATGACGCGCACATCGTGCGCCATGGCCATCAGCATCTTGCGGAAGTTTTCCGCCTGCGCGTCCGCGACGGTGTCGAATTTGAGCTTGTCCAGCTTGCTCAGGCCGTCGACCAGTTCGGCCACCGGCTTGCCGAATTGCTCGGCGATCTGTTCAATGCTGATATTGGTGTCTTCCGCCACATCGTGCAGCAGCGCAGCGCTGATCGCCTGCGAGTCGAGGTGCAGCGGCGTCAGGATGCGGGCGACTGCGATGGGGTGGGTAACGTAAGGGTCGCCCGACTGGCGCAACTGGCCTTGGTGTGCGGTGCGGCTGAAGGCGAGCGCAGATTCGATCTGCGCCACATCCTTGGGCTTCAGGTAGGCGGAGACCTCCTGGAGAAGAATTTCAGCATCTGTATGTGGCATAGGCCATGCGACAGCGCCGCCGCCGGGAATATCCCGGCGGCATGCGATCACGCCATGCCGCGATTCAGTATTTCGATGCCGACCTTGCCTTCGCTGATCTCGCGCAGCGCAACAACGGTGGCCTTGTCCTTGCTGTTTTCCACCAGGTAGCCGGCGCCGTTGGCCAACTGGCGCGCGCGATAGGCGGCGGCCAGGGTCAGTTCGAAACGGTTGGGGATGTGCTTCATGCAGTCTTCGACGGTGATGCGTGCCATGGCGTGCTCCTATTTGTGCAATTGATTGATGAGTGTTGCGTGACGAGTGAGTTGACTGTCGCGGTGCAGCCCGGAAGCGATGACCACTGCATCGAGCTGCTTCAGGGCCTCGTCCAGCTTGTCGTTGATGATAACATAGTCGAACTCGGCGACATGCGAGATGTCATCTTGCGCCGCTTGCATGCGTCGCGCGATCACTTCGGGACTGTCCTGGCCGCGGCCCTGCAGGCGGGTCTCGAGGACGGACAGCGAGGGCGGCAAGATGAAGATGGAAATCGCGTGCGGCATCAGCCTGCGCACCTGCTCCGCACCCTGCCAGTCGATCTCCAGCAGGATGTCGCGCCCGGAGGCCAGCTCCTGTTCTATCCACGACTGGGAAGTGCCGTAGAGATTGCCATACACCTCCGCGCTTTCCAGGAAATCGCCTTTCTGCGCCATTTCCAGGAACTGCTCGCGGCTGACGAAGTGATAGTCCGTGCCGTTGATCTCGCCGACACGCGGCGCGCGCGTAGTGTAGGAGACGGACAGCGCGATATGGGTGTTGCTCTTGAGCAAGGCGTTGACCAGGCTGGTCTTGCCTGCTCCCGAAGGCGCGCTGACGATGAAAAGATTGCCGGACATGCTGTTCTCCTGATCACTCGATGTTCTGTACCTGCTCGCGCATCTGCTCGATGAGTATCTTGATCTCCATCGCGCTGCGGGATACTTCCGCGTCGACGGATTTCGAGCCGAGCGTATTGGCTTCCCGGTGCAGTTCCTGCATCAGGAAATCCAGACGCTTGCCGACGGCGCCGCCTTTCTCCAGGACGCGCTGCACCTCGGTCAGGTGTGTGTGCAAGCGTGAAAGCTCTTCGTCGACATCGATCTTGCTCGCGTAGAGCGTGATTTCCTGCCGCACGCGCTCGTCATCGTCGCTGCCCAGCGCTTCCAGCAGGCGCGCACGCAGCCTGGATTCATAAGCCGCGATGGCGGCAGGAACGCGTGGGGCAACTGCGGCGCGCAGCGTCTCGATCCCTGATACACGTTCCAGCAGAAAGGTCTTGAGCTTCTCCCCTTCGCGATGCCGTGCGGCGGAAAAATCCCCCAGTGCACGTTGCAGCAGTGTCTGCAGCGTCACGTGCAGGGGCTCTGCCGACAGGGCGGGGCTTTCCAGCACGCCATTCCAGCGCAGCACGTCGTTGACAGACAGTTCGCGTGCATCGGGCAGTACCTCGCGGATATTGCTGCTCCACATGGATAGTTGCTGCACCATGACCTGATTCAGCCGGGCCGGCTCTGAGCGGACTGGCGCGCGGCGAGGTTGATGCGGCATTCCACCTTGCCGCGGCTCATTTGCGCCGCGATGGCTTCGCGCAAGGCGGGCTCCTGCGTGCGCAATTCGTCTGGCATGCGCAATTGCAGGTCGAGATAACGGTGATTGACCGAACGCAATTCGAGGGTAAGTGAGCCGGAATCCAGTTCGGCGGCGGCGGAGGCAAAACCGGTCATGCTGTATATCATTCGAGTCTCCGGCGAAGTGGAAAAAACATGGGCTGAACGCGGCGCATTATATTACGATTGCACCTGACCACAGACTCCCAGAAGACTTCGGCGCATAAAAATACAGGGAGAAGATGAAGTTCGCTGTTCACCAGGCCAACCACATCGGCGGTCGCAGGTACAACCAGGACCGGGTGGGATACGCTTATACCAATGAGTCGCTGTTGCTGGTGCTGGCAGACGGCATGGGCGGGCATCTGCATGGCGAAATCGCAGCGCAGATCGCAGTTCAGTCCTTCATGCACGCATTCGCAGATCTCGAGCAACCGCGCGTCAAGGAGCCGGAGGCATTCCTGCGCGCCACCATGCGGGTCGGGCACAACGCCATTTTTGATTACGCCCGCGCCGAAAAGCTTGAGGGCGATCCCGGTACCACCTGTGTCGCTGCGCTGGTGCAGGACGGGCAGATATGGTGGGCGCATGCCGGTGATTCGCGTTTCTATCTTTTTCGCGATAACGCAGTGATGAGCGTCACGCACGACCATTCCGTAGTGCAACAGTGGGCGGACTGGGGCATCATCAGCCCGGACGAGATGAAGACGCACCCGGATCGCAACAAGATCACCAACTGCCTGGGCGGCGTGGAAGACATGTTCTATGTAGACGTGGCGAAGACGGCGGACGTGAAATCCGGCGATACCCTGCTGCTATGCAGCGACGGTTTCTGGAGTCCGCTGACTGACGAGGAAATGGCGCAACTCTCGTCTGTACAGGCGATTCCGGAACGACTGGACGAACTGGTCGTCGCGGCGGTATACCGCGAAGGAATGCGTGCCGACAACGCCAGCGCGGTGGTGGCGCGCCTGGGCGAAGGCGAGGAAGAGCATGCCACGGAGGTGCCCGTGTGCGTGGCCTTCAACGAGCAGGACGTGCCGGGGAACTTCCCAAGTCCGCTATAATCCGCACCGTTTCTCAAAACTTCCGAGGTTCCCGTCATGCGTCCCAGTCAGCGTAAGCCAAACCAGCTTCGTGCCATCCGCATCACCCGCCATTACACTAGACATGCCGAAGGCGCCGTGCTCATCGAGTGCGGCGACACCAGGGTCCTCTGTACCGCCAGCGTGGAAGAGCGCGTGCCACCGCACAAGAAGGGCAGCGGCGAGGGCTGGGTGACGGCGGAATACGGCATGCTGCCGCGCTCCACCGGCGAGCGCATGCGGCGCGAAGCGGCCAAGGGCAAGCAGTCGGGACGCACGCAGGAGATACAGCGCCTGATCGGCCGCAGCCTGCGCGCGGTGGTCGACCTGGACAAACTGGGCGAGCGCACCATCCGCTGGACTGCGACGTGATCCAGGCCGACGGCGGCACGCGCACCGCCAGCATCACCGGCAGCATATCGTCGCGCTGCACGATGCGGTGAGCGGTCTGATGCGCAAGGGGCTGGTGAGAGAATCCCCGCTCAAGGATTTCATCGCCGCCATATCGGTCGGCATCTACCAGGGCACGCCGGTGCTGGACCTGGATTATCTCGAAGACTCGGATTGCGACACCGACATGAATGTGGTCATGCTGGGCAGCGGTCATTTCGTCGAAGTGCAGGGTACGGCGGAAGGCCATCCGTTCTCGCGCACGGAAATGGATGCCTTGCTGGAACTGGCAAAGCCGGCATCGGGCAATTGGTCGAAATGCAGAAGAAGGTGCTGCAAGGTTGATGCCCTGCAGGCCTTGCCGACAAGTGCCCTTCTCTGCCCGCAAGCGTGATCACCAGCGACTTGGTCGGCGTTTTCAGCCTGGTCGAATGGCTGGCTGTTTCTCGCCGGGGGATGGCTTCCCTCTCCCCTCGGTGAGGGAATATCATAGAAGGTGTCAGCCATGGAAAAGCTCGTCATCGCCTCCAACAACCCCGGCAAGCTGCGCGAATTCCGGTTCCTGCTGCAGCCGCTCGGGATCGAAGTGCTGACCCAGGCCGAACTTGGCATCGCCGAGGCGGAGGAGCCGCATGCACCTTCATCGAGAATGCGCTTGCCAAGGCGCGGCATGTCAGCCGCCTGAGCGGGCTGCCCGCGCTGGCCGACGATTCGGGGATCTGCGTCAGCGCGCTGGGCGGCGCGCCCGGCGTGCTATTCCGCGCGCTATGCCGGAGAGACCGAAATCGGATGCCGCAACAACGAGAAACTGCTGCGCGAGATGCAGGGCGTTGCCGACCGCCGCGCGCATTATTACTGCGTGCTGGTGCTGGTGCGCCATGCCGACGATCCCCAGCCGCTGATCGCCGAGGGCGAATGGCACGGCGAGATAGTTTACGAAGAGCGCGGCGACGGTGGCTTCGGCTACGATCCGCATGTTCTGGCTGCCGCAGTTCGGCAGGACGGCGGCGCAACTGACGCACGACGAGAAGGCTCGGATCAGCCACCGCGCCAAGGCGCTCAAGGTCCTGCTGGAAAAGCTGAAGCTGAAACAGTAGGACGTGCCACAACCGGACATGTCTACCCATCCACTGCAACCCGTCGGCATCAAAGCGCAGGCGGTGAATTTCAAGGCCCTGCCGCCCCTGTCGTTGTACATCCACATTCCGTGGTGCGTGCGCAAATGTCCGTACTGCGATTTCAATTCGCATGAGGCGCGCGGGGGCATTCCGGAGAAAGGAGTACGTCGCCGCACTGGTGCGCGACCTGGAAATGGCGCTGCCGCTGATCTGGGGGCGCAAGGTCTATACCGTATTTTTCGGCGGCGGCACGCCCAGCCTGCTGAGCGGCGAGAGCGTAGAGGAGATCATGCGCCAGGTGCGCATGCTGCTGCCGCTGGAACTCAACGCCGAGATCACGCTGGAGGCCAATCCCGGCACGGTGGAGGCGGACAAGTTCGCGCAGTTCAGGGACGCGGGCGTGAACCGGCTGTCGCTCGGCATCCAGAGTTTCAGCGACGCCCATCTGCAGGCGCTGGGGCGCATTCATTCAGCAGACGAGGCGAAGCGGGCCATCGGCATCGCGCAACTGCATTTTGACAACATCAACCTCGACCTGATGTATGCGCTGCCGAGCCAGACGCAGGAACAGGCCTTGCAGGATGTGCAAGCTGCGCTGTCATTTGCGCCGCAGCATTTGTCCTGCTACCACCTGACGCTGGAGCCGAATACCTTGTTCGCGCACCGGCCGCCACCGTTGCCGGACGACGATGCGAGCAGCGACATGCAGCAGTCCATTGAAGCGCTGCTGGGCGCGCATGGCTACGAACACTACGAAACCTCCGCATTTGCACAGCCAGGGCGTCGCTCCAGGCACAATCTGAATTACTGGCAGTTCGGCGACTATCTTGGCATAGGCGCGGGCGCGCACGGCAAGCTGAGTTCTCACGACAAGGTGCTGCGGCAGGCCCGTTACAAACAACCGCAGGCCTATATGGCAGCAGTGGCACGCGCCGAACCGGTGTCGGAGCAAGGCGCTGGGGCGGCGTTTTCGGCTGCGGGAGTGCATGAAGAACACGAAGTTTCCCACAACGACCTTGCGTTCGAATTCATGATGAACGCGCTACGCCTGAATGACGGGTTCGACAGCACTTTGTTCACGGAACGCACCAGCCTGCCGTTGCTTGCTATACACCATGAACTGGCCGAGGCGGAACAGCGGGGATTGTTATTACAGGATCACAAAAGAATCGCCCCGACAGCATCGGGGCGACGGTTCTTGAACGATTTGCTGCAGATATTCCTGCGCGGATAAGTCGAAGTCTAACTAGGTAGTGCGCTTTTTCTGCGGAAAACGAGATCCCAAACCCCGTGCCCCAGCTTGAGCCCGCGCAATTCGAACTTGGTCAGCGGGCGATATGACGGGCGCGGGGCGTAGTCCGCGGCGGTGTTTTCCAGCGCCGGTTCTGCGCTCAATACGGCCAGCACCTGTTCGGCGTAGTCCTGCCAGTCGGTGGCGACGTGAATATAGCCGCCGGGCTTGAGCTTCCTTACCAGTTGCGCAACGAACGGCGACTGGATCAGGCGGCGCTTGTTGTGGCGCGCCTTGTGCCAGGGGTCGGGGAAGAAGATGTGCACGCCGTCCAGCGCGTTGTCGTCGATCATGTCGCGCAGCACTTCCACCGCGTCGTGCTGCATGATGCGGATATTCCTGATCTGTTCCGCCTCGATGACCTTGAGCAGGTTGCCCACGCCGGGCGTGTGCACTTCCAGCGCTAGGTAGTCATTCTCGGGATGCGCCTGCGCAATGGTCGCCGTGCTGTCGCCCATGCCGAAGCCGATTTCCAGAATGACCGGTGCGGCGCGCCCGAATACATGCCTGAAGTTCAACGGCTGTGCCGAGTAGGGTATGCCAAAACGTGGTTGCAAATTGTCGATGGCGCGCTGCTGCGCAACGGAAACGCGGCCCTGTCTGAGGACATAACTGCGGATGTGTCTTTTGCTGAGGTCGGTGGTGTCGTTGGTCATGGGATCGTTGTTCAATTTCCGTCTCCTGCCCCGCCGGGAACTCTCCTCCGCTTGCAGTAGAGGGAGAGGGCGGCTTCAGGAACGCGTCGAGGAGATGATGCCTGCCGTCGGCGAGCTCGGGCTGGCGCTGTAAAGTTTCTTTGGCATGCGTCCGGAGAGGTAGGCTGCGCGCCCGGCTTCCACGCCCTTCTTCATGGCCGAGGCCATCAGCACAGGATCCTTTGCTGCGGCAATGGCGGTGTTCATCAGCACCCCATCGCAGCCCAGTTCCATCGCAATCGCGGCGTCGGATGCGGTGCCCACGCCCGCATCCACGATCACGGGTACCTGCACGCGCCCCATGATGAGTTGCAGGTTCCACGGATTGAGGATGCCCATGCCTGAGCCGATCAGCGAGGCCAGTGGCATGATGGCGACGCAGCCGATGTCTTCCAGTTGCTTGGCGACGATGGGATCGTCGGAGGTGTACACCATCACCTGGAAGCCTTCCGCCACCAGCGTCTTCGCCGCGGCGATGGTCTCGATCACATTGGGATACAGCGACTGAGGGTCGCCCAGCACTTCCAGCTTGACCAGGCTGTGTCCGTCCAGCAGTTCGCGCGCCAGGCGCAGCGTGCGCACGGCGTCGTCGGCGGTGTAGCAGCCCGCGGTATTCGGCAGGTAGGTGAATTTGGATGACGGGACCGAGTCAAGCAGGTTCGGCTCGTTGGCATTCTGGCCGAGGTTGGTGCGGCGGATTGCCACCGTCACGATCTCCGCACCGCTGGC
>CAVRYQ010000088.1:0-6202 GCA_963725375.1 uncultured Pseudomonadota bacterium
CAGGGCAAACAGCAACTCGCTTTCAGGGATGAACTCCTCGACCACGATGGCCTCGCGCGGCTTGTGCCCGAGCCCGCCGCCTGCCCTGATCCTGAATCCGGGCCGGCCATCCTTCCTGACAGCGATTACGCCGCAATCGTGCAGCAACGATTGCGCGCAATCCGCCTCGCAGCCGGAGAACGAAATTTTGAACTTGCGCGGCAACTGCTGGTTGAGCGGATTGCGCAGGAAATGCATGGTCGCACCGTCCAGATGCCTGCTCACGTCCACATGCTCTTTCGGGCACACGCCCGCCAGCGGGCATGCGGTCATGTTGCGGATGGTGTTGCCGCACGCCTCGCGCGAGGTCATGCCGACGCTGGCCAGGTGGCGCATCGCCGACGGGGTCTTGATCAGCGGAACATAATGGATCTGGATGCTTTGGCGCGTGGTCACATGGGCGATCCCATGCTGCGAAAATTCTTCCGCGATATCGGCCAGCGCATCCAGTTGCACTGCATTCAGACGTCCGCCCGGCACCTTGATGCGCAGCATGTTCACGCCCTGCTGGCGCTGACCATATACGCCCTGTTGCAACCGTATCGCGGTGAAGCGGTCGGGATCGATGCCGCCCGCGTTGAAGACATCAATCGCTTCCTCGAAGCGCTGGAGTTCTTCCAGATCGGACAAATTGCGGGTATCAAAGCTCATTTTTGCTCCTTTCAATTCAAAACCAGTCGGGTACCGATAATCAGCAGCATCGTTGCGAGGATTGGGCGTAAAAACTTTTCCGGGACCTTGGCGCTCAAATGGCTGCCGATGTAAATGCCTGGCAGGGAGCCCAGCAACAAGCTGCCCAGCAGCGTGAAATTGACCGTACCCAGCGCCATATGGCCCAGACCCGCAACTGCCGTGAGCGGCACGGCATGGGCAATATCCGTTCCCACCACCCTGGCTGCGGCCATGCGCGGATACAGGAACAGCAGCGCCACCGTACCGAGCACGCCAGCGCCGATGGAAGAGATGGCGACCAATGCACCGACGACAAATCCGGTGGCGACGGTCGCCGCGGTCAGATGCTGATGGCGCAGTTCGCGAGTCGTGCCGTCGTTGCGCTGCGCGATCTTAATGATCGTGTTTTTCAGCAACAGCGCGGAGGCCGTCAGCAATAAAGCGATGCTCAGTACGCCGGTCACCAGACTGCGCAAGGTCTTCTCGTCGAGCGCAAGGTATTTCAGCAGCCCGATGGTGAACAGCGCCGCCGGCAGGCTGCCCAGGGACAGCAGCCCCAGGACTTTCCAGTCCACCGTACCGTTGTGGCTATGCACCCAGCCGCCCAGCGTTTTGGTCAGCGAGGCATACAGCAGATCGGTGCCCACCGCCGTTGCGGGCGAGACGCCGAAGAACAGCACCAGCAGCGGGGTCATCAACGACCCGCCGCCGACCCCGGTCACCCCGACGATCAGTCCGACCAGAAAGCCCGAAATTGTGAACAGCCAATCCATTTGATCCGCACAGCCCTTATATTCATTACCGTGGAGCGCATTTTAGGTTGCCCCCCTTATATTTCTAAATAATCTTATGTTAGTATCTTATAACCAATTGACATATGCGGAGTCCCCCCATGAACCTGCAACAACTGCGCTACATGAACGAGATCGTGCGTCGCGACCTGAATATCTCGGACGCGGCCAACGCGCTGTACACATCGCAACCGGGGGTAAGCAAACAGATCAAGCTGCTGGAAGAGGAACTTGGAATCGACATCTTCGTGCGCAACGGCAAGCGCATCGTGGCCATCACCGAACCGGGCAAGGCGGTACTGGAGATCGCACAGCGCGTGTTGCACGAGACGGAGAACCTGAAACAGGTCGGGCAGGAATTCCGCACCCAGGACAGCGGCAGCCTGACCGTGGCCACCACCCATACCCAGGCACGTTATGCCCTGCCCCATGTGGTGAAGGAATTCACAAAACACTATCCCGGCGTAAAGCTCAGCTTGCACCAGGGCAGCCCGACCCAGATCGCCGAGCAGGTCTTAAGCGGTGAAGTGGACATCGGCATCGCCACCGAAAGCCTGGCCCTATACGACGAACTCATCACCCTGCCCTGCTACGAATGGCACCACTGCGTGGTCGTACCAGCCAAACACCCGCTGTTGCTGGAAAAACGCCTGACGCTGAAAAAACTGGCGCAATATCCCATCATCACGTATGACTTCGCCTTCACGGGACGCAACAAGATCAACCAGGCATTCAGGGAAGCCGGTATCGAGCCCAACATTGCGCTGACCGCCATCGACGCCGATGTGATCAAGACCTATGTGGAACTCGGGCTGGGCATTGGCATCGTGGCGCAGATGGCCTTCATTCCGGACCGGGACAAGCTGCTGCGCATGATAGACGCCGGGCATCTGTTCCAGCCCAGCACCACGCGCATCGCGATTCGCAAGAATCAATATCTGCGGGGCTTCGGCTATCACTTCATCGAACTGTTCGCGCCGCACCTCACGCGCGAAGTGGTGTCGACGGCATTGCACCTGACGCCCCCGAAAGAATCGCCGAAGGATTGATCACGTCAGGCTGAAACGCTCAGTCACCGCGTCGATGCCGCAAGACATCCCGATAGAACCGGCAGGTGTTCTTGCCGCTTTGCTTCGCCAGGTACATGGCCTCGTCCGCCCGCTTGAGCAGTTTCACGGGATCATCGGCATCCTCCGGAAACAGCGAAATGCCGATGCTTGCGCCCACGTGACATGCCTCCCCCTTGAGATCAAAGCCCTTGGACAGCGCAGTGATGATTTTCCCGGCCACCTGCTCGGCATTGACCTCCGTACCGATACTGTCGAGCACAACGATGAATTCATCCCCGCCCACCCGCGCCACCGTATCGGCATCCCTGATGGTCTGCTTCAGCCGTGCGGAAACACCCTTCAACAGCAAGTCTCCCGCATCATGCCCCAGCGTGTCATTGATATCCTTGAATCCGTCCAGATCGAGAAACAGGACTGCGACTTTATTCCTGTTCCGTTTCGCCAAAGCAACGGAATGATTGAGGACATCAAGCAGCATTGCCCGATTCGGCAGATCAGTCAGGTAATCGTAGTGCGCCAGGTGCGCAATTTTGTTCTCGGTGCGCTTGCGCTCGGTGATATCCCTGAGGATGCCGATGAAATAGCGCTGTCCTCCCAATACCATTTCGGAAACAGACAGCTCCATGGGAAACTCCTCGCCGTTCTTCCGGGCGGCCATCAATTCGCGCCCGCGCACGCCGAGGATCCGTGCCTTACTCGTTTGCAGATAGCGGTTTAAATGGGAGCCATGCGCGCTCCGGTCAGGTTCCGGCATCAGCATTTGCAGATTCATCCCGATCGCCTCCTGCTGCGAATAGCCGAAGATATCCTCTGCCGCCGGGTTGAACGCCTGGATTTCCCCGGAATCGTTGATCGTGATGATGCCGTCCATGGCGTTGTGTATGATGGAACGCAACTGGTTCTGGCTCTTTTCGAGATCGCCTTTTGTCCGCTTCAGGTTGGTGACCATCTGCCAGAACAGCTTTACCTCCGGCCCACTGGCCACTCTCCTGTCGCCAAAAACCCTGTACGCCTCATCGGCGATCGTATCGTCATGCGACAGGTTGTACACGATGCAGTCCGGATAGACCCTGCAGAATTGCAGCGCCTCTGCTGCGACCGCATAAGTCGGAATCCCGTGTTTTTTCGCGAGAGCGATTCCCGGGGCATCAGGATTCGTATCCACGATGGCCACGACCCTGACCAGGCTGTCCTCCAGGAACATTTCAAGCAGGGCGGAACCGCCACGACCGGCGCCAATGATCAGGACCGGATATCCATCGGTACTTTGTACAGCCATATTCACTCCCTATCCTCTCGGTGGAAAGACACGCCCGCATTGACGCGTCAGAATAACTAGCCGGCGCCGCGTTTGTGAAAATCCCTGAGCCGGAATCCGAGCGCAAACAGCACCGCAAAATACACCACTACGCCCAGCACTACCAGCCATGACAGATGGATGATACGGGTCCATCCGTGGCTGGAAAGCCAGTCCTGTTCACTGCCCATGCCGAACCAGAGCGTCAGGCCCAGGGCCAACAAGGCCATGCACAGCTTGGAAAAGAATTTGCCCCAGCCCGGCTCGGGCTGGTAAATGCCGCGTTTGCGCAAAAAGTAGAACAGGGTAATGGAATTGAAGCAGGCCCCTAGGCCGATGGCAAGTGCCAAGCCCGCATGTTGCAGGTGCATCCCGAACACAAACAGCACATTCATCAGTTGCGTGGCGAGCAGTGTCGCGATGCCTGTCTTGACCGGCGTCCTAATGTCCTGCCGGGCGTAGAAGCCTGGGGCAAGCACTTTCACCGCGATGAGTCCGATGAGTCCGATGCTGTAGCCCACCAGTGCGTTTCGCGTCATCAACACATCATGTGCCGCGAACGCGCCATGCTGAAAAAGAGTCGCCAGCAAGGGCACGGCAATCAAGCCCAGTGCCAGTGCGGCCGGCAGCGTGAGCATGAAGACCAGGCGCAGGCCCCAGTCCATCAGCCTGGAATATTCTGCGGCACTGTTGTCGGCATGGTGTTTGGACAGCGAAGGCAGCAGGATGGAGCTGAGCGCCGCCCCCAGCAAGCCCGAGGGAAATTCCATCAGGCGATCCGCATAATAAAGCCAGGACACGCTGCCCACCGCCAGCAGCGATGCAAAGATGGTGTTGATGATCAGACTGACCTGCCCGATGGAAACGCCGAAGACTGCGGGCCCCATCTGCCTGATAACGCGCCGCATTCCTTCATCCTTCAGGCTGAAGCGTATGCTGGGCAACATGCCGATTTTTTTCAGGAACGGCACTTGAAAGGCCAGTTGTACGAAACCCGCGATGAACCAGGCCCAGGCCAATCCCATGATGGGCTGATCGAAATGCGGAGCCAGCCACAAGGCACCGCCGATCAGGCAGATATTCAACAGAATGGGTGCGAACGCCGGCACCCAGAACTTGTTATAGGTGTTGAGTATTCCCGCCGCCACCGACACCAGCGAAATGAAAAAGAGGTAGGGCGAAGTGATCCGCAGCATCTGGACAGTCAGGGTGAACTTCTCGGCGTCCCTGGAGAATCCCGGTGCGGTCAAATAGATGATCAGCGGCGCAGCGACAACGCCCGTCAACGTGACCACAAACAGGATGAGTGCGAGCATGGTCGTTACATGGTCCACCAGCAATTTGGTCTCATCGTGCCCGCGCCGCTTGCTGTATTCTCCGAAGATCGGCACAAAGGCCTGCGAAAATGCGCCCTCCGCAAACAGGCGCCGCAACAGGTTGGGAAGCCTGGTTGCGATGATGTACGCGTCGTTGACCATGCCCGCGCCAAAGATGCGCGCGATCAGCATATCGCGCACGAAGGCCAGAATGCGTGACACCAGGGTCAGGCTGCTGACTGCGGCAAGGGCTTTGAGCAAGTTCATCGGGCGTTCAGGATATATTACCGGTCACGCATTGAGGGGCGCGTCCGGCAAGGTCTGGAGTGCGATCATTCCTGTATGACAATTGGCATGCCCGGAAGAATTAAGAGTGGGCGCAATTGTAGCATCGCCCCGCCGGGCTCACGGCGCGATGGGAACGTGCCGGTCAGCGTGCTGCGAACATGCGTCTCAACACCGGAGAACAAGCTCCGATCGGACCATCCCTGAACAATGGATGTGTTTCCACCCGTCTTGGTCTTGGCTTTAGCTTCACGCCAGGACCGAAGCAGGAACAAAAATGATTTGCCTTTGGCAAAAAGCGCAATCCGACCCCACGCGGCCAGCCGATCGGCCCTGCCGATGCGCGCCAAGGACTCGAGGCTCGGCCGCAAAGCCGGAAATTGCACCCGAAGTCGGGTTTGTTTTTGGGCACGATCCGGCGTAGAGTGCCGCCCCATTCTTGCGCGGACAAAGAAAAGCCGGGAGAGGGAATACAGGATGGATGTGACGCACGCAAGCAAGAAATCCTCGACCGGAGCATTGGCATTGGCCGCGCTCGGCGTTGTGTATGGCGACATCGGCACCAGTCCCCTGTATGCATTCAAGGAAGCATTCGTCGGGCCGCACGGGCTGCCCCCCACCGAGCCGAACGTGCTGGCAACATTGTCCGCGCTGTTCTGGGCGATGATGCTGATCATCTCGATCAAATACGTGTAGCAATACGTAACTGAACGGGTGGCAAGAAACATAAAC
>CAVRYQ010000089.1:0-22188 GCA_963725375.1 uncultured Pseudomonadota bacterium
GCGACATTCGGCATGGTCACTTACTATTTTTACCATCAGCTGCCGGACATATCCGGCATCGCCGTTGATGCATTGGGCATCAAGATGGTTTGCGCATCGCTTGGGATTCTGCTGCTTGCCGCATACCTGTGGCAGGATGGTCAATGGACCGTGCAGGTTAAGAGCAGAGCCTGGATTTCCTCATCTGCGCTGGCAATCACGGCGATTTCCGGCGCTGCCTTTCTGCGCTGGTTCTCCTGAAGCATGGCGCGTAAAAAAAGGCCGAATCGAATCCTAGCCGTTCAGTTAAAGTGTTGGCAAATTAGAAGCTGTCGTACAATCAACTGACGTTTTCAATGAACTAATTATAATGATTCACCTGGCGTACGTTCGACATTTACGCCGTCTTCCGTTGTGGTGTATGTGAGATAACAATTCGATCTCGGATTGGACAGCACGGCAGTATTAAATACGGCGTACACGTCCCCTGCATAGCGAGCTGACGCCGTTACCAATCCTGGATGACCCTCCCTATGTAATCTTCCACCCACTTGCTGCGTGACCGTGTAGTCATTTGGGCTAACCAACATCGGATGTTTTGTAACCATGTCGCGCAGATCAATGAGCGCAGCATCGCATCGCACAAGATGAACGCGGCGTTCAATTATTATTCCTGGAGCGGTAAACCCGGCATCGGCCAATAAACTATTGCGCCAGTGATGGACTGTCTCATAGATGGTCGTCTCCAATGTATCGGAGCCGTACCAGACGCCAAATGAACCATCCGAATATCGACTACGTGACCACTCTCTAAACGTAAATCCAATCGCCTCTTCCCAAGCTGCCTCTTCAAAAGGTCGATGAATAATTGGTGTTTTCGAAATATAGGTTGCGGGTTCAGTTTGGAGTTCCAGCTCTATCGCTTGTTGCCATTCACTCGGGTCTTCGCTCAGATCATCGAACAGATTTTCTGTCACTCGGAGAGATACGATATTCCGATACAGGTCACCATGCGTATCTGCAAGCCTGAGCCCTGCAAAGATAGCGTCCATTATTGTCCGCGCATTCTATCCAGATAGCTGCGTACCATCAGAAGTCCAGCGAAGCCATAATCCCTGACTACATCAACCGGCGTGCGCCCCTCAAATGCTCTATTCCGCGTGCTCATCCACTTGTATGCAAGATCGCGGTTATGAGGAAATAGTAAGCGCAGGTTTTTGTGAATTGCCAGGAGATGTCCTGCGCGTTCATTTGCATCACGGCTTGCAGACATTGGAACACCCTTGCGATACCGAGAAAGCGCTGCCCGGTTTTCTCTGGCCAAGCCCAACATATCGAGTTGATCTTCAGTGCTGATCGCCCAATGCTCGAACAACTGCATCAGCATTTTTGAGACTGCGCCTCGATCAGTGGTGCCTTGTGTTGCTACTGTTTGTACATTAGTCATATCGCCTCCATTCGTTACTATTGTAACTATTATTGTATCTATTGCAACGCATGAATATGAGGACGAAAAAAAAGGGAGCCTAAAAGCTCCCTTATTTACTTCTGATCACTTTCCCTACACTTTAACTGAACGGCTAGGATCGAATCCGGCCTTTTTTATACTATCGCGGCGTTTGAAGCTTATTCGCCTGCGTCTACCGGCTGGGCATCTGCCGGGCGATCCAGCAATTCGACCAGTGCCATCGGCGCATTGTCGCCCTTACGGAAACCGAACTTGAGGATGCGCGAGTAGCCGCCGTTACGAGCTGCGTAACGCGGGCCCAATTCGTCGAACAGCTTGGTGACGATGTCGCGGTCACGCAAACGGGCGAATGCTAAACGGCGATTGGCCAGGCTTGGGTTCTTGCCCAGCGTCAGGATAGGTTCGGCGACGCGGCGCAGTTCCTTGGCCTTCGGCAGGGTTGTCTTGATGACTTCGTGACGCAGCAGCGAAACGGTCATGTTGCGCAACATCGCCAGACGGTGGCTGCTGGTGCGGTTAAGTTTTCTAAGTCCTAAACGGTGACGCATGATTTTCCTCTCTTGCAGCCCAGCCTGACGGCTGGATCAGCTTATTTCTCGGACATTGCCGTCCAGTTTTCCAGCTTCATGCCCAGCGACAGGCCATGCTCGGCCAGCACTTGCTTGATCTCGTTGAGCGACTTGCGCCCCAGGTTAGGGGTGCGCAACAGATCCGCTTCGGTATTCTGGATAAGGTCGCCGATGTAATGAATGCTCTGAGCCTTGAGACAGTTGGAAGAGCGCGGTGTCAGCTCCAGGTCATCGACCGGACGCAACAGCATAGGATCGACCTTGGGAGTCTGAGGCTTCTCAATCGGTGCGGGTGTGCCTTCCAAAGCAGCAAACACGGAGAGTTGATCCATCAAAATGCGCGCTGCATAACGAATGGCCTCTTCCGGATCAATCGCGCTGTTGGTCTCGATGTCCATGAGCAGCTTGTCAAGGTCTGTGCGCTGCTCAACGCGCGCACTCTCGACTGCGTAGCTCACGCGGGAAACCGGGCTGAATGATGCGTCCAGGGCAATATGACCCACCGGGCGAGTTGCACCGGGCTGCAAGCGCGAGATGGCGGAAACGTATCCACGCCCCTGCTCAACCTTGATTTCCATGTCCAGCTTGCCGCCAGCGGCGAGATGAGCGATGACATGATCAGGATTAATGACTTCTGTGTCTGCCCCGACTTCGATGTCGGCGGCCGTCACGACGCCAGCGCCGGACTTGCGCAGATGCAAGGTCGCCTCGCGGGAATTATGCAGTTTCAGTACCAGACCCTTCAGATTCAGCAGTATTTCGACCACATCTTCCTGCACGCCGTCGATGGACGAGTATTCATGCAGCACGCCCGCGATCTTGACTTCGGTCACCGCGTAGCCGGGCATGGAGGACAATAGTACGCGACGCAAGGCATTGCCCAGCGTGTGCCCGTAGCCGCGTTCGAATGGCTCCATCACCACCCGTGCCTGCGTGGGCGAAGTGCGCTGCACATCAATGATGCGAGGTTTCAACAAATTATTGTTAGACATATCCTACTCCGCGTGGATTACTTGGAATACAACTCGACCACGAGATGCTCGTTGATCGTCGCAGGCAATTCAGAACGCTGTGGAACCGCCTTGAAGGTTCCTTTGAACGCCTTGGCATCGACTTCGAGCCATTCCGGGAAGCCGCGCTGTTCAGCCGCCAGCAACGCAGCCTTCACGCGCAACTGGTTCTTGGATTTTTCCGCAACCTCGACCACATCGCCAGGGCGCACCTGGTAGGACGGAATGTTGACGCGTTTGCCGTTCACCAGAATGGAGTTGTGACGCACCACTTGACGCGCTTCCGAACGCGATGCGCCGAAGCCCATGCGGTAGGAAACGTTGTCCAGACGCGATTCCAGCATCTGCAGCAGGCTTTCGCCGGTGATGCCGCGTGATTGTTCTGCACGTTTGTAAGTCAGGCGGAATTGACCTTCCATCATGCCGTAGATGCGACGCAGTTTCTGCTTTTCGCGCAACTGGCCGCCGTACTCGGACTGGCGCTGATTCTTTTTCTGGCCATGCTGTCCGGGCGGATAGGCGCGACGCTCTACCGAACACTTGTCGGTAAAGCACTTCTCTGCCTTGAGGAACAGCTTCTCGCCTTCACGGCGGCACTGACGGCACTTTGCATCAAGATTTCTAGCCAAGATCTATGCTCCTTAGATACGACGCTTTTTCGGAGGACGGCAACCGTTGTGCGGTACCGGCGTAATATCCGAAATGCTTGTTATTTTGAAACCTGCGGCGTTCAACGCGCGCACGGCAGACTCGCGCCCCGGGCCCGGGCCCTTGATGCGAACTTCCAGATTCTTGACGCCGCATTCAACGGCAGACTTTCCCACCGTTTCGGCGGCAATCTGCGCTGCGAAAGGCGTACTTTTGCGCGAACCCTTGAAACCCTGCGCACCACTGGTAGACCAAGCCAAGGTATTGCCCTGACGGTCCGTGATGGTCACGATGGTATTGTTAAAGGAGGCGTGAACGTGTGCAATACCTTCGGCAACGTTCTTCTTAACTTTCTTGCGCACTCTCGTGCTGGGCTTTGCCATGTCTTCGATCCTCTACTAAATTACTTCTTCGCGCCGGCGATGGACTTGCGCGGTCCTTTGCGGGTACGGGCATTGGTGCGTGTACGCTGACCACGGCACGGCAATCCGCGACGATGGCGCAGGCCGCGATAGCAGCCCAAGTCCATCAGACGCTTGATGTTCATGGATATCTCGCGACGCAGGTCGCCTTCCACCGTGAACTTGGCGACTTCGTCGCGCAGCTTTTCCATATCGGAGTCGCTGATGTCCTTGACCTTGGTGGAGGTGACGACTCCGGCGGCAGCACAAATTTGCTGCGCGCGAGTGCGACCGATGCCATAGATCGCGGTCAACGCAATCTCGGCGTGTTGATGGTTTGGAATGTTTACACCGGCAATACGAGCCATGCAGCTACCCTATTTATTCAAAAGTCGTAAATTGTATCATCCAGAGGCGATTTAACTCAATCAGCCCTGGCGCTGTTTGTGGCGCGGATCGCTACTGCAGATCACACGAACCACGCGTTTGCGCCGTACGATCTTGCAGTTACGGCACACTTTTTTCACGGACGCTTGCACTTTCATTTGCTTCTCCTTGCTTCTCTCAACTTACTTGGCACGGAATACGATGCGCGCCTTGCTTAAATCGTAAGGTGAAACTTCCACCGTCACCTTGTCTCCCGGAAGTATGCGTATGTAATGCATGCGCATTTTTCCGGAAATGTGACCAAGAACGACAAAACCATTTTCCAACTTCACCCGGAAAGTCGCATTGGGCAGGGACTCCTCAACCTCACCCTGCATCTGGATGACGTCTTCCTTTGCCATCTATCGCGTTATCCCGGCCTTAAAATTGGCCTTCTTCAAAAGATTCTCATACTGGTGCGTCATCATGTAAGACTGCACCTGCGCCATAAAGTCCATCGTCACCACCACCAGAATCAGCAGCGATGTCCCGCCGAAATAGAACGGTACGTTCCACTTCACCACCAGGAACTCCGGCAACAAGCACACCAGAGTGATATACACCGCACCGACCAATGTCAGACGCAACATGATCTTCTCGACATATTTTGCGGTCTGCTCACCAGGACGTATCCCCGGCAGGAACGCGCCGCTTTTTTTCAAATTGTCAGCCGTCTCTTTCGGGCTAAATACCAGCGCCGTATAGAAGAAACAGAAAAACACGATCGCAGACGCGTAAAACAACACATAAATCGGCTGCCCCGGCGACAATTTCTCGCTTACATCCTTCAGCCACGTCATGTTCTGACCGGATCCGAACCAGCCCGCCACCGTCGCCGGGAACAGGATGATGCTGGACGCAAAGATCGGAGGAATCACGCCAGCCATGTTCAACTTCAGCGGCAAATGGGAGCTTTGCCCGCCATATATCTTGTTGCCGACTTGCCGCTTGGCATAGTTCACCAGAATCTTGCGTTGTCCGCGCTCAACAAACACAACCAAACCCGTCACCAGCACTGCGCCAATAAGCAGCGCCAACACCAGCGGTATGGAAAAAGCACCCGTGCGTGCCATCTCCAGCGTATTGCCCAATGCATGCGGCAGGCCGGCCGCAATACCCGCAAAGATGATCAGCGAGATGCCATTACCCAATCCGCGCTCGGTGATCTGTTCTCCCAGCCACATCAGGAACATCGTGCCGGTAACCAGCGTAATCACGGTTGTCATCTGGAACATCGAACCCGGGTGCAAGACCAAGCCAGCCTGGGACTGCAATGCTACCGAAATGCCGAACGCTTGGAACAACGCCAATACCAAAGTGCCATAGCGCGTGTACTGCGTAATCTTGCGGCGTCCTGCCTCGCCTTCTTTCTTCAGTTGCTCCAAGTGCGGTACTGCAATCGCCGCCAACTGCATGATGATGGATGCAGAAATGTACGGCATGATGCCCAGCGCAAATATGGTGAATCGCGACAACGCACCACCCGAGAACATGTTGAACATTCCTAGGATGCCACCTTTCTGCGACTTGAACAGGTCCGCCAGCACATTCGGGTCGATCCCCGGAACGGGAATATGCGCCCCGATCCGGTAGACGATCAATGCAAGCAACAGGAACCAGAGGCGCTGCCCCAGATCACCGTACTTGCCTTTGCTCACCGCCTTGTTCACAGATTGCCCTTATTCCGCGATGCTACCGCCTGCAGCTTCCACTGCGGCGCGTGCACCTTTGGTCAGCAACAGGCCCTGCAACTTGACGGCGCGCTTGATTTCCCCTGCCAATACGACCTTGGCGCTCAAAGCGGTGGCAGGCACTACACCCGCCTGCTTCAGGGCCAACAGGTCAATCGCGTCAACCGGCAGCTTATCCAGGTCAGACAGGCGCACCTGCGCTGTGTCATTGCGCGTCAGCGAAACGAAGCCGCGCTTGGGCAGGCGGCGTTGCAACGGCATCTGCCCGCCTTCGAAACCGACCTTGTGGAAACCGCCTGAACGCGATTTCTGCCCCTTGTGACCGCGACCCGCTGTCTTGCCCAGACCGGAACCAATGCCGCGACCAACGCGACGCTTGGTATGCTTTGAACCTTCCGCAGGTTTAATTTGATTGAGTTGCATTTACGCCTCGCACTTGACCAGGTAATACACTTTGTTAATCATGCCGCGCACTGACGGAGTGTCTTCCACTTCCACGGTATGATGCATACGACGCAGCCCCAAACCGCGCACGGTAGCGCGATGAGATTCCTTGGTGCCGATAATGCTTCTTACCAGCGTCACCTTCAATGTTTTGGCTTGCGCCGTTTTAGCTTTTGCCATGACTTACCCCGTGATTTCTTCTACGCTCTTGCCGCGCTTTGCAGCGATCTCGGCAGGCGAATTCAGCGCCTTCAAACCGTTGAGCGTGGCACGCACGACGTTGTAAGGATTGCTGGAACCGATACATTTGGCCAATACGTTACGCACGCCAGCAGCCTCGAATACCGCGCGCATGGCGCCGCCGGCGATAATCCCGGTACCTTCGGACGCCGGCTGCATGTAAACCTTCGCTGCGCCGTGACGGCCAATAACCGCATGGTGCAGGGTGCCCTCCTTCAGGTTCACCTTAACCAGCTTGCGACGGGATTCTTCCATTGCCTTCTGCACAGCCACCGGCACTTCCTTGGATTTGCCCTTGCCCATGCCGATACGTCCGTCGCCATCGCCAACCACGGTCAGTGCGGCAAAACCCATGATACGGCCGCCTTTCACCACCTTGGTCACGCGGTTGACGTGGATCATCTTCTCGATGAGGCCGTCACCCTTGTCTTCTTGTTGCTGATTCTTGCCCTGTTTAGCTTGTGCCATGATTCACCCCAGATTAGAACTGCAAGCCATGCTCACGCGCGGCATCTGCCAGCGCCTTGATGCGACCATGGTACTTGTTGCCGGAACGGTCGAATGCAACTGCCGTCACACCGGCAATCTTGGCCTTTTCGGCAATACGCTTGCCCACAGCCGCCGCGGCTGCCGCATTGCCGCCGTTGCCAACAGCCTTGCGCACTTCAGCTTCAAGCGTGGAGGCACTGACCAGCACCTTGCCGCCGTCGGCAGAAATCACTTGCGCATAGATATGCAGGTTGGTGCGATGTATCGCCAGACGCACCGTTTTTTGTTCAGCAATTCTTGCACGGGTTTTGCGTGATCTGCGCAGACGCGCTTCATTCTTATTCAACATATCAACCTCGATTATTTCTTCTTGGTTTCTTTCAGGATCACCACTTCATCGGAATAGCGCACGCCCTTGCCCTTGTAGGGCTCGGGTGAACGGTATGCACGAATCTCCGCGGCGACTTGACCGACTTGCTGCTTATCCGACCCGGTCAACACGATCTCGGTCTGGGTGGGCGTTGCAACCTTTACACCCTTGGGCATTTGGTGCACCACTGGATGCGAGTAACCCAACGTCAGGTTCAACGCATCACCTGCAGCCTGAGCACGGTAGCCCACGCCAACCAGCGTCAATTTGCGCTCAAAGCCTTTGCTCACGCCGACCACCATGTTCGCCAGCAAGGCACGAATAGTGCCGGACTGCGCATCCGCGCGGGCGGATTCATCCGTAGCCTTGCACAGCAGGGCATCGCCCTCGCGCACGACAGCCACATCACCCTTCAGCGCCTGCGTCAGGGTGCCCAGCGGGCCCTTGACGGAAATTTTATCGGCAGCCAATGTCACTTCGACACCAGAAGGAACCACGACAGGATTTTTAGCAACTCTAGACATGTTCCCCCCCCTTACGCCACGATGCAGAGCACTTCGCCGCCGATACCGTTGGCGCGCGCCTTGCGATCCGTCATCAAGCCCTTGGAGGTGGACACAATCGCGATACCCAGATTATTCATCACGCGCGGAATGTCTTCGCTGCCCTTGTATACACGCAGGCCAGGACGGCTGACACGCTGGATCTTTTCGATCACAGGACGATCTGCGTAATATTTGAGGCCGATTTCCAGCGTGGGCTTGCCGTCATTGTCGACAACCTTGAAGCCTTCCACATAACCTTCGTCCAGCAGCACCTTGGCGATTGCCGCCTTGATCTTGGAAGAAGGCATCGATACCGTTAATTTTTCCGCCATTTGCGCGTTACGAATACGCGTCAACATGTCGGAGATAGGATCACTCATACTCATAGATTCACCCTTACCAGCTTGCCTTGACTACACCTGGGATTTCACCGCGCATCGCGTACTCACGCAATTTGGTACGCCCCAAACCGAACTTACTGAACACTCCACGCGGACGACCGGTCAACGCACAGCGATTACGCAAACGCACCGGGCTTGCATCACGCGGCAGTGCTTGCAATTTCTGACGTGCAGCAAAGCGCTCTTCTTCGCTCAACGACACGTTTGTAACGATTGCCAACAAGGCGGCGCGCTTGGCAGCGAATTTCTTCACTGTATCGCGGCGCTTTTGCTCGCGGTTAATCACAGCAATCTTAGCCATATCGCCCTCAGTTCTTCAATGGGAATTTGAATGCCAACAAAAGTGCCTTGGCCTCTTCGTCGGTCTTCGCCGTCGTCGTGATCGTGATATTCATACCACGCAGCGCGTCAATCTTGTCGTACTCGATTTCCGGGAAAATGATCTGCTCCTTGACGCCCATGTTGTAGTTGCCACGACCATCGAACGACTTTCCAGAAATACCGCGAAAGTCACGTATGCGAGGAATGGCGACCGTCACCAGGCGATCCAGGAATTCGTACATGCGCTCACGGCGCAAGGTGACCTTGCAACCAACCGGGTAGTTTTCGCGAATCTTGAAACCCGCGATGGATTTCTTTGATTTCGTCACCACCGGCTTCTGGCCCGCGATCTTCTGCATGTCACTAACCGCATGATCCATCACCTTCTTGTCCGCCACCGCTTCGCCCACCCCCATATTCAGGGTGATCTTCTCGATGCGCGGCACTTCCATGACGGATTTGTATCCGAACTGCTTCATCAGCTGTTCAGTTACGTTCTTTTTGTAGTAGTCGTATAAACGAGCCATGCTCTTACCCCTTACGCAATCACTTCGCCGCTGGATTTGAACACGCGCACTTTGCGACCGTCCTCCAACTGCTTGACGCCAACGCGATCCGCCTTCTTGGTAGTCGCGTTATAGATGGCGATATTGGAAATATGTATCGGTTTTTCGATTTCCACGATGCCGCCAGTTGTACCTTTCACCGGATTCGGCTTCTGGTGCTTCTTGACCTTATTGATGCCAGCCACCAGCACACGGTCGTTATCCAGCACGCTCAACACGCTGCCACGATTGCCCTTGTCCTTGCCGGTGATGACGATCACATCGTCGTTCTTTTTAATCTTGTTCATGATTTATCCTCGACTGCCGCTTACAGCACTTCCGGTGCCAGAGAGACGATCTTCATGAAGCGCTCATTGCGCAGTTCACGAGTCACCGGTCCAAAGATGCGGGTACCGATCGGCTCCAGCTTGTTATTCAGCAACACAGCCGCATTGCCATCAAATTTAATCAAGGAACCATCTGAACGGCGCACTCCCTTTGCAGTACGCACCACCACCGCACTGTAAACCTCGCCTTTTTTTACGCGGGAACGTGGAGCCGCATCACGGATGCTGACCTTGATTACATCGCCAACGCCGGCATAGCGACGCTTGGAACCGCCCAGCACCTTGATGCACATAACCGAACGTGCGCCGGTATTGTCGGCAACATTCAAAACAGACTGCATTTGTATCATTTTTCAATCTCCAACTTTGTCCGCCTGCGGCGGCTAGTTTTGGAACCCGTTCGGGTTAGGCCGCCGCAAGCGACGGTGAAACGAAGCCGCGCATTCTATTCAAACCTGCCTAAATGCGCAAGCTTTAATTGATAAATTATGCTTCGCCAGCCTTTTCCAGTAACTTTGACACGCGCCAGGTCTTGGTCTTGGACAAAGGGCGAGTCTCTTCGATGGTAACCACGTCACCCTGATTGAACTCATTATTTTCGTCGTGCGCATGATATTTCTTGGAGACGCGCACCACCTTGCCCAGCACCGGGTGCTTGACTTTGCGCTCGACCAGCACTGTGACGGTTTTGTCCATCTTGTTGCTGACCACGGTCCCGGTCAACGCACGCTTCAGATTCGTTGCACTCATTGCTGCACACCCTTCTCGGTCAATACCGTTTTCACTCGTGCGATGTTGCGGCGCACCTTGGTCAATTGGCTGGTGTTGCTCAATTGCTGGGTTGCCACTTGCATGCGCAAGCCGAATTGCTCCTTGTTAAGGGACAATAGCTCTTGCTGCAGATCGGCCACCGATTTGTTCTTCAGTTCGCTTGCCTTCATGATCATGCCCCTACCTGTCTAACAACAAATGTCGTGGCGATGGGCAGCTTGGCCGACGCCAACTGGAACGCTTCACGCGCCAGCACCTCATCAACACCGTCCATCTCGTACAGCATCTTGCCCGGCTGAATCTCGGCAACGTAGTACTCCGGACTGCCCTTGCCGTTACCCATACGAACTTCAGCCGGTTTTTTGGAAATGGGCTTATCCGGGAAAATGCGTATCCATATGCGGCCACCGCGTTTGATGTGGCGCGTCATCGCGCGGCGTGCCGCCTCAATCTGACGTGCGGTCAGGCGACCCCGACCCACGGCCTTGAGGCCGAACTCGCCGAAACTGACCTTGTTGCCGCGCGTCGCGACACCGGTGTTACGACCCTTCTGTTCCTTGCGGTACTTTCTTCTAGCTGGCTGTAGCATGCTTTGCTCCCGACGACTTTCTTACTTTCTTTTCCGGCTCGGCAACGACTGGTGCAGCCGCTTCCTGTTGTCCGGCCACATGATCGCCCTTGTAAACCCACACCTTCACGCCGATCAGACCATAGGTGGTCAAGGCTTCGGAGGTGCCGTAGTCAATTTCGGCACGCAGCGTATGCAATGGCACACGGCCTTCGCGATACCATTCGGTACGTGCAATCTCGATACCATTCAAACGCCCGGAACTCATGATCTTGATGCCTTGCGCGCCTAGGCGCATGGCGTTCTGCATTGCGCGCTTCATGGCACGGCGGAACATGATGCGTTTCTCAAGCTGCTGAGTGATGGAATCAGCGATCAGTTGCGCGTCAACCTCAGGCTTGCGCACTTCTTCGATGTTCAGCCCCACATCGGGCAGTCCCATGCGCTTTTTGAGCTCGTTACGCAGCGACTCGATATCCTCGCCTTTTTTTCCGATCACCACGCCCGGACGAGCTGTATAAATAGTGATCTTGGCGTTTTTGGCAGGGCGCTCGATAACAATCTTGGAAACGCCGGCACCAGCCAGCTTCTTTTTCAGATAGTCACGCACTTCGATATCTTTCAGCAGCAACTCGGAGAAGTGCTTGCTGTTTGAATACCACTTCGATGTCCAATTCTTCTGAACACTCAGACGGAACCCAATTGGATGAATTTTCTGACCCATGCTTTAGCTCCCGACGGTGATCGTAATGTGACAGGTTTGCTTCTCGATGCCCGTACCACGACCCTTGGCACGTGGAATCATGCGCTTCAGGGAGGTACCCTTGTCCACATAGATGGTTGACACTTTCAATTCATCGATGTCGGCGCCATCGTTATGCTCGGCGTTGGCGATCGCGGAATCCAGTGCCTTCTTGATGATGCCGCCGCCCTTTTTGGGGCTGAAAGCGAGAATGTTCAGCGCCTGTGCGACGGGCAGGCCGCGAATCTGGTCAGCGACCAAGCGAGCTTTCTGCGCCGACAGGCGAACACCACGGATGACTGCTGTTGTACTCATCATGTCTCCTTATTTCTTGGCGACTGCTTTTTTATCAGCAGCGTGACCTTTGAACGTGCGGGTCAATGAAAATTCGCCAAGCTTGTGTCCCACCATATTCTCGGAAACGTACACCGGAACATGCTGCTTGCCGTTGTGAACCGCGATCGTCAGGCCGACGAACTCGGGCAACACCGTAGAACGACGCGACCATGTTTTCACCGGACGCTTGTCGCTGGTTGCGCGCACTGTTTCCACCTTCTTCAGCAGATGCAGATCGACGAATGGGCCTTTTTTAACTGAACGTGCCATATCTTGTTACCCCTTAAACCTGAAAGCGGCGGCGCACGATCATGCCGCTGGTACGCTTGTTGCGACGCGTGCGGAAGCCCTTGGCCGGCACACCCCATGGGCTGACCGGATGACGGCCTGCCGCTGTTTTTCCTTCGCCACCACCGTGCGGGTGATCGACCGGGTTCATGGCCACACCGCGCACTGTCGGGCGGATACCACGCCAACGATTTGCACCGGCCTTGCCGATGGAACGCAGGGAATGCTCGCCGTTACCCACTTCACCGATGGTCGCGCGGCAATCAACGTGCACTTTGCGAATTTCACCGGAGCGCAGACGTAACTGAGCGTAGCTGCCTTCGCGTGCCAGCAACTGCACGGAAGCCCCCGCAGAGCGCGCCAACTGTGCCCCCTTGCTGGGCAACATTTCGATAGCGTGGATGGTTGAACCCACCGGGATATTGCGCAACGGCAATGCGTTACCTGCCTTGATCGGTGCTTCCGGGCCGCTCATCAACTGCGCACCTGCAAAAATTCCTTTCGGAGCGATAATGTAGCGACGCTCGCCGTCCGCATATACCAGCAACGCCAAATGCGCACTGCGGTTCGGATCGTATTCCAAGCGCTCGACTTTAGCCGGAACTCCATCCTTGTCGCGCTTGAAATCCACCAGACGGTAGTGTTTCTTGTGCCCGCCACCCATGTGGCGCGTGGTGATGTGGCCGTTATGGTTGCGCCCCGCGGTTCTGGTCTTTTTTTCCAGCAACGATGCTTCGGGCTTGCCCTTGTGCAACTCCGGAGTCACAACGCGCACGACGGCGCGCGTTCCCGGGGATGTCGGTTTGAGTTTGATCAGTGCCATGTTTTACCCCTGCTCGCTTGCGGCAAAGTTGATTTCCTGACCTGGAGCTAGGCATACATAGGCCTTCTTCCAGTCCTTGCGGCTGCCCATATAGCGGCCAAAACGCTTTTGCTTGCCCTTGACGTTGCTGATCTGCACGCTGTCAACGGTGACGTTGAACAGCTTTTCGACCGCCGCCTTGACTTCCGGCTTGGTGGCGTCGGATGCCACGCGGAAGATCACCTGTTCGTTCTTCTCGGCGACAAAGGTCGCCTTTTCCGAGATTTGCGGCGCCAGCAGGATATTCAGCAAACGCTCTTCATTGAATTTTTGCACGCTCATGCCAGCATCTCCTCGATTTTTGCAATCGCGCCACGCGTGACCAGAACATGGGGAAACCTGACCAGGCTGACCGGATCAGCCTGATGAGCTTCAACCACCAGCACATTGGGCAGGTTGCGCGAAGACAGGTACAGATTTTCATCCATGCTGTCCGTGATGATCAGCACGCGATCCAGGCCCATCGCCTTGATCTTTTGCGCCAACAGTTTTGTCTTGGGAGCCTCGACCGACAAGACATCCACCACGCTCAGACGACCATCGCGCACCAGTTGCGAAAATATGGACGCCATACCGGCACGATGCATCTTGCGGTTGATCTTTTGCGTGTAGTTCTGATCCGGGCTGTTCGGGAAAATCTTGCCGCCCCCGCGCCACAACGGGCTGGACGCCATACCGGCACGTGCGCGGCCGGTACCCTTCTGGGCAAACGGCTTGCGCGTCGACTTTGCGATCTCGCTGCGACCTTTTTGCTTGCTGTTGGCAGAACGGGCATTGGCTTGATAAGCCGTCACCAGCTGATGCACCAGCGTCTCGTTGTATTCACGACCGAACAAGTCGTCGGAAGCGTTGATGCTCGCACCCGCCTTGCCGTTTTCGTTGATGACCTTGATTTCCATTATGCACCCGCCTTCACTGCCGGACGCACGATCACGTCGCCACCGGGAGCACCCGGAACAGCGCCCATCACCAGAATCAACTGGCGATCCGCATCGATACGTACGATTTTGAGATTTTGCACAGTGCGCTGAACGTCACCGAGGTGACCGGTCATGCGCTTTCCCGGGAACACGCGACCCGGATCCTGGGCCATACCGATAGACCCCGGAACGTTATGCGACTTAGAGTTGCCGTGAGTGGCACGACCCGATTTGAAGTGGTGACGCTTGATGGTACCGGCGTAGCCCTTACCGATCGTCACGCCCGTCACATCGACCTTCTGGCCGACCTGGAACAGGTCCACGCCGACTTTGCCGCCGGGAGTCAGGCTGGCAAGCTGTTCCGGCGAAGCGGTGAATTCTTTCAATACGCTACCAGCCTCGACCCCGGCTTTCGCGAAATGCCCCGCCGCAGCCTTGGTCACACGGCTAGCGCGGCGCGTACCGTACGCGACCTGCACTGCGCTGTAACCATCAGACGAAGCGGTTTTGATTTGAGTGACACGATTGTTGGACACGTCCAGCACCGTCACCGGCAACGATGTGCCGTCGTCGGTAAAGATGCGAGTCATGCCAATCTTGCGACCGACAAGTCCTAAGCTCATTATATTTTCCTTTTATTAAGGGGCTGACTTCAATTGGTCAGCCGATCCGTACTGCAAACTGCTAAAAAACTCGTTACTGCAACTTGATTTCCACATCAACGCCAGCCGGGAGATCCAGCTTCATCAATGCATCCACGGTCTTGTCCGTCGGATCCACAATATCCATCAAACGCAGGTGAGTGCGAATCTCGAACTGATCGCGCGAAGTCTTGTTCACATGCGGAGAACGCAACACGTCAAAACGCTCGATCTTGGTAGGCAATGGAACCGGGCCTTTGACCACGGCACCAGTGCGTTTGGCCGTATCCACGATTTGCAGCGCGGATTGGTCGATCAAACGATAATCGAACGCCTTCAGGCGGATGCGAATTTTTTGACTTTGCATATTCTTCTCTTGCATCTACGCGGCATTGCCGCTGGTTTAAAGAACGAAAACGCGTGGCCGCAGCCACGCGAGGGCGCGCATTGTATGCTTATTCGATGATCTTGGCAACCACACCTGCGCCGACGGTACGACCGCCTTCGCGAATCGCGAAGCGCAGCCCTTCTTCCATCGCGATCGGGTTGATCAGGTTCACCGTGATGCTGACGTTGTCGCCAGGCATCACCATCTCGGTTCCCGCAGGCAGTTCGACCGCACCCGTCACGTCCGTCGTACGGAAGTAGAACTGCGGACGGTAGCCCTGGAAGAACGGCGTATGACGACCGCCCTCATCCTTGCCCAGAACGTAGATCTCCGCCGTGAACTTGGTGTGCGGGGTGATGGAACCGGGCTTGGCCAGAACCTGGCCGCGCTCGACTTCTTCGCGCTTGGTGCCGCGCAGCAGTACGCCCACGTTGTCGCCCGCCTGACCTTGATCGAGCAGTTTGCGGAACATTTCCACGCCAGTGCAGGTGGTCTTCAGGGTCGGCTTGATGCCCACGATTTCCAGTTCATCGCCAACCTTGACGATGCCGCGCTCAATACGGCCCGTTACCACGGTGCCGCGGCCGGAGATGGAGAATACGTCTTCCACGGGCATCAGGAAGGCGCCGTCAATGGCACGCTCCGGTGTCGGGATGTAGGTGTCCAGTGCTTCGGCCAGGCGCATGATGGACGGTTCGCCCAGTTCGCCCTGGTCGCCTTCAACTGCCTTCAGGGCGGAGCCCTTGATGATGGGGATGTCGTCGCCGGGGAAGTCGTATTTGGAGAGCAGTTCGCGCACTTCCATTTCGACCAGTTCCAGCAGTTCGGCATCGTCCACCATGTCGCATTTGTTCATGAACACAATGATGTAGGGTACGCCCACCTGACGCGCCAGCAGGATGTGCTCGCGGGTCTGGGGCATCGGACCGTCGGCCGCAGACACTACCAGGATCGCGCCGTCCATCTGCGCTGCACCGGTGATCATATTCTTGACGTAGTCGGCGTGGCCCGGGCAGTCAACGTGCGCGTAGTGGCGGTTGGCCGTTTCGTATTCAACGTGGGCCGTATTAATAGTAATGCCGCGCGCCTTTTCTTCCGGCGCCGCATCAATCTGGTCGTAGGCCTTGGCTTCGCCGCCAAACTTCTTCGACAATACAGTCGTGATCGCCGCCGTCAGCGTGGTCTTGCCGTGGTCTACGTGTCCGATCGTCCCTACGTTCACGTGCGGCTTCGTACGTTCAAATTTGCTCTTTGCCATGATTTATCTCTCCGACTAGTCTGTATTATTTCTTGGTGTTCATTACCGCTTCGGCGACGCTCTTGGGTGCTTCAGTATAGTGCTTGAATTCCATGGTGTAAGTCGCACGACCCTGGGTTGCGGAACGTAGCGCGGTCGAGTAGCCGAACATCTCGGACAACGGCACCTCAGCCTTGACGCTCTTGCTGCCGCCGGCCATATCGTCCATGCCCTGCACCATGCCGCGACGGGAGGACAAGTCACCCATCACCGTACCGGTGTAGTCTTCCGGCGTTTCCACTTCCACCGACATCATCGGCTCCAGCAGCACCGGGCTAGCCTTGCGCATGCCGTCCTTGAACGCCATGGATGCAGCCATCTTAAAGGCGTTTTCATTGGAGTCCACATCGTGGTAGGAGCCGTCGAACAACGTAACCTTGACATCCACAACCGGGAAACCGGCCAAAACACCGTTCGGCAGCGATTCGCGCAAACCCTTTTCCACCGCCGGGATGAACTCGCGAGGAACGGTACCGCCCTTGATCGCGTCAACGAACTCAAAACCCTTGCCTGTCTCGTTCGGCTCCATCTTGATCCACACGTGACCGTACTGGCCACGTCCGCCGGTCTGCTTGGCGTACTTGCCCTCGACTTCGACCGACTTGCGAATTGCTTCGCGGTAAGCCACTTGCGGCGCCCCCACGTTGGCCTCCACGCCAAATTCGCGCTTCATGCGATCAACCAGAATTTCCAGGTGCAACTCGCCCATGCCGGACATGATGGTCTGACCGGATTCTTCGTCTGTACGTACACGGAACGAAGGATCTTCTGCCGCCAAACGGCCCAGCGCGATGCCCATCTTCTCCTGGTCGACCTTGGTCTTCGGCTCCACAGCAACGTGAATCACCGGCTCCGGGAATATCATGCGCTCAAGGATGATCGGCTTATTCGGATCACACAGCGATTCGCCGGTGGTCACATCTTTCAATCCGATACACGCAGCGATATCGCCCGCGAGAATTTCGTCAACCTCTTGACGCTCGTTTGCATGCATTTGCACGATACGACCAATACGCTCCTTCTTACCGCGGATCGGGTTGTAAACGGTGTCACCTTTTTTCAGCACGCCGGAATAGACGCGCACGAAAGTCAGCTGACCAACAAACGGATCGGTCATCAGTTTGAATGCCAGCGCGGAGAAGTTCTCGCTGTCATCGGCCTTGCGGGATGTGGGCGTACCTTCCTCGGTCTCACCGGTAACATCCGGGATATCGACTGGCGACGGCAGGAACATGATCACCGCATCCAGCATGCGCTGCACGCCCTTGTTCTTGAACGCAGAGCCACACAACATCGGCTGGATTTCACAGGCGATGGTACGAGTGCGAATGCCAAGGATGATCTGCTCTTCGCTCAGGTCGCCATTTTCGAGATACTGATTCATCAGCTCCTCGGACGCTTCGGCGGCCGTCTCGACCATTTTGGAGCGCCACTCATTGGCAGTCGCCACCAGATCAGCCGGAATCTCCTGATACTCGAACTTCATGCCCTGGGAGGCTTCATCCCAAATGATCGCCCTCATCTTGATCAGATCAACAACACCGGTGAATCCTTCTTCCGCACCAATAGGAATCACGAGCGGCACTGGAGTTGCCTTCAGGCGGGTTTCCATTTGCGTAACCACCTTGAAGAAGTTTGCCCCGGTACGGTCCATTTTGTTGACAAAGGCCAGACGCGGCACCTTGTACTTGTTCGCCTGGCGCCAAACCGTCTCTGATTGGGGCTGCACGCCACCCACGGCGCAGTACACCATGCACGCACCGTCCAGCACGCGCATGGAGCGCTCCACCTCGATGGTGAAGTCCACGTGCCCCGGCGTGTCAATGATGTTGAAACGATGCTGCGGATAGGAATTGTCCATCCCTTTCCAGAAACAGGTCGTCGCCGCAGAAGTAATGGTGATACCGCGCTCCTGCTCCTGCTCCATCCAGTCCATCGTGGCCGCACCATCGTGCACCTCACCGATCTTGTGGCTTACCCCCGTATAGAACAGGATGCGCTCGGTGGTCGTAGTCTTACCTGCATCAATGTGCGCACTGATGCCGATATTGCGATAGTGTTCGATGGGTGTTTTGCGTGCCACGATAAATTACCTAACTTAATATGCTTATTAGAAACGGAAATGCGAGAACGCCTTGTTGGCATCAGCCATACGATGGACTTCTTCGCGCTTCTTGACTGCGCCGCCGCGTCCTTCCGCAGCATCGATCAGCTCGCCCGCCAAGCGCATGCCCATGGACTTCTCGCCGCGCTTGCGCGCAAACTCCTTCAGCCAGCGCATCGCCAAGGCCATGCGGCGCGACGGACGCACTTCAACCGGAACCTGGTAATTGGCACCGCCGACGCGACGGCTCTTCACTTCGACCTGGGGCTTGGCGTTGGAAATTGCCTGATTGAACACCTCGATCGGATCCTTGCCGCTCTTCTTCGCGACCTGCTCCAGCGCACCGTACAGGATGCGCTCGGCAACCGACTTCTTGCCGGCAGTCATCAACACGTTGACGAACTTGGAAAGATCCTGATTGCCGTACTTTGGGTCAGGCAGGACTTCGCGCTTGGGGACTTCTCTACGTCTTGGCATATCAATACCTCAGTTATATCTGACTAATTTCCGAATTACGCTTTTTTCGGGCGCTTCGCGCCGTACTTGGAACGAGACTGTTTGCGATCCTTCACACCTGCCGTATCCAGGCTGCCGCGCACCATGTGGTAACGCACACCGGGCAAGTCCTTCACACGACCACCGCGAATCAACACCACGCTGTGCTCTTGCAGATTATGACCCTCACCGCCGATATAGGAGATGACCTCGAAGCCATTGGTCAAACGCACCTTGGCGACCTTGCGCAACGCCGAGTTCGGCTTTTTTGGCGTCGTGGTGTAAACACGAGTGCAGACGCCACGTTTTTGAGGACTTCCCGCGAGGGCCGGCACCTTGCTCTTGGTCACTTCGGCCGTACGGCCTGTGCGCACTAACTGGTTGATGGTTGGCATTATTTATTCCGCTTCCTGAAAACTGTTTAAAAACTAATAGTTAGACCTGAAAACCCGTTCCGATACCGCATTTGAGCCTATTTACACAGAAATGCGCGGACTAAAAAGACCGCGCATTCTATTGACGAAGCCCTTGCCTGTCAAGCAACTAGACGCCCTCCTGAGTCTCCGTTGCCGCGGCAAACTCGGCCAAGCCGGCACCTTCGGCGATATCCAGCCCGAGACGCTGCTTGCGGCGTGTCATGTGATACGCCAAGCCCGTACCGGCCGGGATGAGACGGCCCACGATGACGTTCTCCTTGAGTCCGCGCAGATCGTCCTTCTTGCCCATGATCGCCGCTTCGGTCAGCACGCGCGTCGTTTCCTGGAAGGAGGCCGCGGAGATGAACGAATCGGTGGACAGGGACGCCTTGGTGATACCCAGCAGCATGTGCTGGAATGTCGCCGGCTCTTTGCCCAGTGCAACCACGCGCTCGTTCTCCTGCAGCAACTCGGCGCGCTCCACCTGCTCCTTCGGAATGAACGTGGTATCGCCCTCGTCGACGATCGCGATGCGGCGCAGCATCTGGCGCACAATCACTTCAATGTGCTTGTCGTTGATCTTCACGCCTTGCAAGCGGTACACGTCCTGCACTTCGTCGGTGATGTACTGCGCCAGCGCTTCGATACCCAGCAAACGCAGGATATCGTGCGGATCGGCCGGGCCATCCACGATCATTTCACCCTGGTTCACCACCTGACCGTCGTGCACCAGCACATGCTTGTCCTTGGTGATCAGGAATTCATGCGCCTCGCCTGAAACATCTGTGATCACCAGGCGCTGTTTGCCCTTGGTTTCCTTGCCGAACGAGGCCGTGCCGGTGACTTCCGCCAGCATGCCCGCGTCCTTCGGCGAGCGTGCTTCGAACAGCTCGGCCACACGCGGCAGACCGCCGGTAATGTCGCGCGTCTTCGAGCTTTCCTGCGGGATGCGCGCCAGTACGTCGCCGACGCCCACATGCTGACCGTCTTCCACCGTAATAATGGAACCGACCTGGAAAGTCACCGAGATCGGCGTATCGGTACCGGCGATCTTGATCTCGTTACCGGTTTCATCCAGCAAACGCACCAGCGGACGCACGCCCTTGCCGGTGGTGGAGCGCTTCGGATCGATCACCACCAGCGTGGACAGACCGGTCACTTCGTCGATCTGCTTGGCTACGGTTGCGCCCTCTTCGACGTTCTCGAAACGCACCCGTCCCGCGTATTCGGTGATGATGGGACGCGTATGCGGATCCCATGTCGCCAGAATCTCACCTGCGCGCACGGTTTTGCCTTCGCGCTCCGTCAGGTTGGCGCCGTAAGGCACCTTGTGGCGCTCGCGCTCGCGACCATGGTCATCCGTCACCATCACTTCGCCGGAACGCGCCACTACCACCAGCTCGCCGCGTGCCGTGGTCACGGTACGCATGTTCGGGCTGTACTTGATTAGGCCGTTCGACTTGCTTTCGACCTGGCTGGCCACGACGGTACGCGATGCCGCGCCGCCGATGTGGAAAGTACGCATGGTGAGCTGGGTACCCGGCTCGCCAATGGACTGCGCAGCAATCACGCCAACCGCTTCGCCCACATTCACCAGACCGCCGCGACCGAGGTCGCGACCGTAGCACTTGGCGCACAAACCGTAACGTGTATCGCAGGTCAGCGGGGTGCGTACGCGCACTTCGTCGATGCCCAGAGACTCGATGTGTTCCACCTTGTCTTCGTCAAGCAATGTGCCTGCCTCGTACAAGGTCTCGCTGGTTTCCGGATTGACCACATCTGCCGCAACCACGCGACCGAGGATGCGCTCACGCAGCGCTTCGATCACTTCGCCGCCTTCAACCAATGCCTTCATCGAGCGGCCATTCGTCGTACCGCAATCGTTTTCGGTGATGACCAAGTCCTGCGTCACGTCCACCAGACGACGCGTCAGGTAGCCGGAGTTCGCCGTCTTCAACGCCGTATCGGCCAATCCCTTACGTGCACCGTGCGTGGAGATGAAGTATTGCAGCATGTTCAGGCCTTCGCGGAAGTTCGCGGTAATCGGCGTTTCGATGATGGAGCCATCCGGCTTGGCCATCAGGCCGCGCATACCGGACAACTGGCGAATCTGCGCCGCAGAGCCGCGCGCGCCGGAGTCGGCCATCATGTAGATGGAGTTGAACGATTCCTGCGTGACGGCCTTGCCCTTCTTGTCGAACAGTGCTTCGCCGGTCAGCAGGTCGCGCACCGGCTCGACACCGAGCTGGTCCATCATGGCCTTGGCGACCTGGTCGCCGGTACGGCCCCAGATGTCCACCACCTTGTTGTAGCGCTCGCCCTGGGTCACCAGACCTGAGGTGTACTGGGTCTGGATCTCATGCACTTCTTTTTCTGCTGCGGCGATCAGCTCGTTCTTCTGTTGCGGCACCAGCATGTCATCCACACAAATGGAAATACCGGCGCGGGTCGCATAGGCAAAACCCG